>CAZAIB010000152.1:0-13464 GCA_964485095.1 uncultured Planctomycetaceae bacterium
TCCCTTGGCTCAGTTGGTTAGAGCGTTCGGTTCACATCCGAAAGGTCACTGGTTCAAATCCAGTAGGGACCACTAAGCGGGGTCTGGGCAAGAGCCCAACTCGCCCTCATTTGCCCCGGCGGTGGGCAAATGTGTTGGTTGGGTTGTCTGCTTAACTACTCCGAACTGCTTGCTGAAGATTCTTCCATCGCCCTAGCTTGTGACAAAGCGGATGACACTAGGCCTGCAGGCACAGCTACTATCCCAAGGCCGATCAACAGCACCAGGAATGTGAACATCCTGCCTCCGGTTGTGATCGGGTAGATGTCGCCGTAGCCAACTGTTGTCAGCGTGCAAACTGCCCACCAAAGGCTGTGGAAGACTGAGCTAAACTTGTCCGGCTGCGCTGCGTTCTCGCAGTAGTAGATTCCGGTGGCGGCAAGAAACAAGAGAATTGACGTCAGCGCCGAGAACAGAATGACTTCCTCCTTGGCCAGCAGGAACGCTCGATGAAAGCGGCGAATGGCCGTGCTATATCGCACCAGCTTAAGAACCCGGAACAGTCTGAGCATGCGGAAGGCTCGAAGCGAGCGGAGGTCCAGGCCAGTGCCGACGTAGAAGGGTAGAATCGCGAGTAAGTCCACGAACCCAAAGAAGCTGAAAATGAAACGGAATCGGTCCGGGGCGTAGGCGATCCGCACGAAGTACTCGACCGTGAAGATGGCCATTGTGAAGATCTCAAACCAATCGAGTACTCGCCGCTGTTGGGCCGATAGCCCGGGTAGGGTCTCAACGGCGAATGCGAGAAGCGATACTGCGATCAGGCACTGAATGGCGATCTGTAGAACGGAAGTAGGCTTACTTGAGTTCTGTTCCATAGTTGTCGCAATAACTATGCGGGAGCCGCTTGGAGATTTAGCTATGATGACTACGTCAACTAGCTCTATTCCGTGACTTGTACCACACGAGAAGATTAGTCGCGGTACAGTAAGGAGAAAGTGATGCATTTTCGAACTGCTGCAGTTTTGTTTGCACTAATTCTTCATGGGCACACGGGTCCGTTGTCCATGGCTCAGGATAAGGGCAGCGGCCCGTCTGAAGAGCAAAAGTCTTCCGCGGTGTACAGGGCCAGAAAGTTCGTTAAGGGACGAGTAGCGACTTGCTCGAACGAAAGGTTTGCACTCGCCTGTGAGGCACAACTTGAGAGTTCGCAGCGGTACTTTAAAAGTAAGTTAGAACGCGAATTGCGGTGGCTCAAGCATGCTTACAAGTTAGAGGAATCGCAGCTTAAACACCTCAGGTTGGCGATCGTCGGAGCTCAGAAGCAACACTACAAGAGTGATGTTGATCGTGTCACTGACGCGAGAACAGCGGTCGACAAGGGGGCTGACGACGTACGTCCCGAATTGATTGCACTCTTCAAGGACATCTGTGCCACTAATGACGTATTTGAGTTCGATAGTACGCTGAAGTGCTGGCAGAATGCGACAAAGAAGGTGCTGACAGAGTCGCAGCACGACGAGTACGTTAGAGAATTCGAAGAAAGACGTAAGTTTCAGAAAGAAGTGCACCTTCAAAAGCTTGTATGGGAACAGGATCATAGAATGCGGCTTCGTTCCTGGCAGCGGGACGAACTACTCAGAATGCTTCGCGAGTCACCCCGACTGCTTATGTTCAACGGCTACGGTGATTTCCCGGTGCAGGTGCAACGAGACTTCAAGAAGTTACTTACCGAGACTCAGTTGCAGATCCTGCGGAACAAGATTGAGCCATTCTGAGGGCCGGCCGCCTACGCGATGATGTCCTTGGCAACGACTCCGTGGACGTCGGTTAGACGGAAATCTCGGCCGGCGTAGCGGTAGGTGAGTTGCTCGTGGTCCAGGCCCAGCAGGTGCAGGATTGTTGCGTGCCAGTCGTGGATGTGACATTTGTTCTCGACCGCTTCGTAGCCGTAGTCGTCTGTGCGTCCGTAGCTGTAGCCGCCTTTTACGCCGCCGCCGGCCATCCAGGTTGTGTAGCCCTTGTTGTTGTGGTTCCGACCGTCGCCGCTTTGGCCGGCGGGTGTGCGGCCAAACTCGCCGCCCCACACGACTAGTGTGTCCTTTAGCATGTCGCGTTGTTTGAGATCTTTCAGCAGACCGGCGATCGGTTTGTCGCATCCATCGGCGCGGGCCTGGTGGTCGGCGGTGAGGTTGGAGTGTTGGTCCCAGCCACCGTGGGTGACTTCCACGAATCGAACACCGGCTTCGACGAACCGACGTGCTAGCAGGCATTGCTTTCCGAACGCATCTCCTGGTCCGCCATCAATGCCGTACATGTCCAGGGTCGAACGCGTTTCCTGGGCGGTGTTCATCAACTCCGGCATCGCGCCCTGCATGCGGAAGGCGAGTTCGTAAGATTCGATGATGCCTTCGACATCGGGTTGAACTTTGTCGCGTCGCATTTTTTCGCGGTTCAATGCCTGAACGAGATCCAGTTGCTTTCGTTGTTGATCCGTCGTCAGGGCCGGGTTCTTAATATCCGGGAAACTTTCGCCAATCGGTGCGGCTCCACGCTGTCGCCGGCTTGCGCGGCCGACTTTTGAACCGCTGAAGACTGCGGGAAGGAACGCGCTGCCGTAGCTTTGCGAACTGCCGGATGGCGGGTTCAATGAGATGAAACCGGGCAGGCTGTCGTTTTCGGTTCCCAGTCCGTACAGAGTCCAGGCACCCAGTGACGGGCGAATGAACTGAGCGGTTCCCGTGTGCATCTGCACCATCGCACCGGGGTGCACCGGCTGGTCGCATTGCATTGAACGAATCAGCGTGATGTCGTCGGCGTGTTCGGCCACGTTGTCAAACAGGTCAGAGATCCACAGCCCGCTTTTGCCACGCTGCTTGAACTTCCACGGTGACTTCAGCAACTTGCCGCCGTACTTGCCTGGCTTCCCGTGATCTTTGGCCAGCTTCGGTTTGTAGTCGAAGGTATCGACATGCGACGGGCCACCACCCATGCACAGAAAAATGACCCGCTTCGCTTTGGGTTCGAAGTGTGGCTTTTTGGGGGCAAGCGGATTGTTTGATTCCTCATCCTGCCCGCACGCCAAACCGGCGAATGCCAGGTAGCCGAAACCAGCCGACGTGCTCTTGAGAATCTCGCGTCGTGAGAACATTTGGAACTCCCTGTGAATCGCACGCGACTGACAATCAATCGCGCGCCCGGTGGTTGCTGCTGGTCAGACTGTTAGTCGATGAAACGGAACTCGGCCGACGCAAACAGGCTTTGGCACAAAGCCGTCAGAGTATCGACGTCGCTGGATCGCGCAGACGGTGCGTAATCTTTTGCGAACTTAATCGCCGCTGCGCGTTCTCGGCTGGTTGGCTGGCGACCGTAGGCCAAAAGAAACGCGTGGTTAATTTGGTCCAGCGGTCGTGAGTGATCTTTGGAAACTCGTTTCGCGAACGCCGCGCTTTGTTGAATGACAAACGGGTTGTTCATCATGTAAAGCGCTTGGTTGGCTGTGCTTGACGTTTCGCGCGAACCGATGATGGAACTTGAATCCGCGAAGTCAAACACTTCCAGCGAACGCGGTTCTTCGTCGCGTACGATCGGCAGGTAAACGCTGCGTGATTTTGAGTCTTCCATATCCAGTTGGTTGGTGACTTTCCGAATCGCCGCGGCCAATCCTGATTGCCCGCCACCACGGCGGTTGTTTCCGCGGTTGCCGCCTTGTCTGTTACCGCCCCGACGCTGCCCGCCGCCCTGGCCTAGACCTCGACGGGCTCCGTTGCGGCCACCTTGTCCCTGGCCTCCGCCCGCGCGACCCTGGCCGCCGCGGTTCATTCCGCCTCCACGGTTCATTCCGCCGCGAGAGCCGGCTGCACCGCGAAATATGTCTCGGGCGCGGCCGAGGATTCCGTTTTGAACACGAATGTAGCCGGCCTTGGCGACTTCAGAACCGCGGGGTCGTGAATAGTCAATCTCGCCACTGACGTGCAGCATCGCGTCGCGAATCGCTTCGGCATCAAGTCGCCGTGGGTTGGCTCTCCAAACAAGTGCGTTGTCCGGATCGAGTTCGTGGAACTTCTTGTTGAACTTCGACTGCATGCGATAAACACGCGACGTCGCGATTTCGCGAATCAATTGCTTCACCGACCAGCCGGATTCGACAAACTGCACGGCCAGATGATCCAGCAGTTCCGGGTGACTGGGAGCCTGCCCGGTGACTCCGAAGTTTTCGGTTGAAGTCACGATGCCGTTGCCAAGCAGGTGCTGCCAGATTCGGTTCACCATCACTCGTGCGGTCAGCGGGTTGTCGCTGCTGCCGATCCAGCGAGCCAGTTCAAGTCGGCCGCTGGATCTTCTCTTGATCGCCGGCGGTTCTGAACTGCACAGAACCTCGGGGAACCCACGCGGAACCGTCTGGGCGGCTTGATCGATTTCACCGCGGACCAGCAGGCGCGCGTCCTTGGCGGCGCCCTTTTCCTGGACGCCCATTGAGTACGTTCGTGGCTTGCCGTTTTCGTCGACCACTGACAGCTTGTTGTTGATTCGCGTTAGTTCGTTTAACAACCGGATTCGTGTTCGCTGGGTATTGCCGCCGCTGTTCTTGTTGCGGCGAGCCTGAGTCATCTCGCGCCGAGTGTCGGTGATTTGTTGCCTGAATTCTGCGATTTCTTCCTTGGTGTAGCGTTTGTCGTACGGGTTTGGATCGTCGATTGGCAGAATCATTAAGCTGCTGTTTTGCCTTGCCTGAGCGCTGCTGAACTGACCGAGGTCCGATGGCGGGTTGCCGAAATAGGTTTTCATGTTTTTAAAGACGCCAGCCATCGCGTAGTAGTCTGTTTGCGGGATCGCATCGAACTTGTGATCGTGGCAGCGAGCACACGCAACGGACGTTCCCAGGAACACGCGTGTCGTGGCGTCAATTTGTTCGTCCGCAACATTGGCGGCGAACTGGATTCGGTTTTGTTCGTTTACGTTTTTCGCTCCGACCGCCAGGAACGTGGTGGCTACAAGGTTCTGCGCCCATTGCTCATCCGTATCAACCGGCAATAGGTCGCCGGCAAGTTGTTCCTGAACGAAGCGGTCGAACGGTTTGTCTTCGTTGAACGAATCAATGACGTAGTCGCGGTATCGCCAGGCGTGTGGGTACGTCATGTTCACCGTGCCACCGGTTGATTCAGCGTACCGCACAACGTCCAGCCAGTGGCGGCCCCAGCGTTCGCCAAACTGCTTCTTCTCAAGCAAACGATCAACGACACCGGCAACAGCTTTTTCGGGACTGTCCTTCCACATCTGTTTGAATAAATCGACTTGCTCAGGTTTTGGTGGCAGGCCGACCAAATCGAAACACAGTCGCCTGAGAACCTTGCCGGCTTCTGCGTCGTCAGCCGGATGCATGCCAGAACCTTCCAGCTTCGCCAGAACGAACCGATCAATATCCGTTTGCGACCAGTCCGCATTCTCTACTTTGGGCGGTGTTTGTTTGACCGGCTGTTTGTAGGCCCAGAAGTTTTCCTTTGCGTGCTGAATATCTTCTTCGGAAATCGACGACTTCAGTTCGGCAACGGCATTGCTTCTGGGATCAGGTGCGCCCATTTCGATCCACGTCTTGAAGTCGTTGATGACGTTCTGCGGAAGCTTGCGCTTGGGCGGCATCACGTAGTCTTCGTGATTGATCGCGTTGTACAGCCAGCTCTCTTCGAGGTTGCCGGGAACGATGGCCGGACCAGTGCTGCCACCGATCGCCATGAGTTCCTTCGTGTCCAGCCGCAGCCCGCCGCGCACATTGCCGGACTTGTTGGAGTGGCATCCGTAGCACTCCTTAATCAGAACCGGTCGGATTTTCGACTCGAAGAATTTCAGTTCGTCCGGCGTCAGGTCATCGGCCGTTGCTATCGTGGCCGGCAGGATCAGGATTAGGGCTGCAAAGATCCGTCGCATATTTGGTCTCTTGGCTTCGAATGGAACCGGTTCACCAACGTTAGTATCGGGTCAGATGCCCAGTTGGCCAAACAGCGTTTGCGATTCTTCAAACGGGAGGAACACAAAAGTCCCGTATTTATTACCGTCAGTCAACCTCCGATGTACACTCAGCAATCAGTTAGGAACCCGGTTCGCGAAGTGATTTCACCCGGTTAACCGTTTGCCGGACTCGGTGACTAGCGTTTCTCCAGCCCGGCCAGAGCATCGGCGAATTCCTTGCCGAGGGCGATATAGCCTTTTGAGTCGTAGTGGGCGAAGTCGGAATATCCGTAGCTGTCGGTTGCTGTGACGATTGCTGCATTCGAATCGTTCTTCGCGTACGCAGCCTGAGCCGCCCTGACAATCTCGCCGTGTTTCCATGTTGGCGGTGTCTTTCTTGAATACGAAATGCGACCGATCACAACCGGCAGGTCATCCGTTCGAAGCGCGGCTCGAATAAGGTTCATTAATCGAGCCAGGTTGGCTTCGTACTTGTTGGCGATTTCCACAGTCGCCGTCGCGTCGCTCTCACCCTGCATCCAGGCAATGCCGGCGGGGATGAGCCGATCGGCTTCGCCATCGTCGTCGATATCCGTGTCCGCGTAAGCGTGTCGGATTGTGGCGAGGAAATGATCGTACTGGTTGATTCCGTTGCGGCCCATGTAGTCCGGTTCCCAGCAACCGTAGTTGCCTTTGGCTCCCGCCGCGATGGAGGTTCCACCGCGCGAGTACTTGATGATGGCGATGTTTCGGTCGGGAAATTGTTTTCGGATCGCTCGAGCAAACGTGACTTCGACGCCAAACCGTTTCCCGTACGTGTTGGCTTTGCCGTCGGACTTAAACCCCACACCGTGTCCCGGTCGAACCGTCGACCAGATGCCTTTGCCATCGACCGGCTTATCGTCTTCGGAAGTGTTGCCGTGAAAAATCGGCACAGCGTCCAGCGGCTTCGCGAGTTCTTCCGGTAGCTCTTTGGAGTACCCGTAGCCATCCATGTTGGATTGTCCGCCCAGGTAGTACACGTAGAAATCTTTCGCGTGAGCCTGCGATGGCGAACACGACTGCGCGATGGCGATACCAAGCAGGAAGCAACAGCAAAGTTGAAGGCGGCAATGCGGCATGATTTTTCGCTCTCCGAGTAGGCTAACAACTGCTCAACATGATAACTGCGATGGTGTTTTCAGTCTTGTCGGTCGACCATCGGGCGATTTACCCTCGGACTGTGGTGTCAGCGAGGTATGGTTCCAGTGCGGCAAATAGAACGTCAGCTGATCTGTGATTTGGCTTCGCTTCTGTGCGTTACCGCGTTTCCTGCGACTCGAACGGTGGACTAATCCTAATGGCAGATGCGAAGACAGGTTCTGGCAAGTCGTTTCTGCGTCGCCGTTGGTTGACCGTCTTGATATTGGTGGTGGTCGGTGGCTGGATCATTGTGATCAACTTGCCAACGCCGCAGGTTGAACCCACTGTGTTTGAACCGTCAGGTATCTTGATCACAGATCAGAACGTTGAAGAGCCGTTCCGCGCGAAGGTTGTTTACTCGCCCTCGTATCTCATCAGTATCGGTGGGTTGGAGAAGGTGCACCCGTTCGACATTCGGAAGTACGAAAAGATTCACCAGGCACTTCTGGCGGACGGGCTGCTGACTGAAGAGCAGACTTACAAGCCAGCACCGATCACACGCGAAGAGCTGCTGTTGGTTCACACGGAGCAGTACCTTGAGGATTTGACGTCACGTTGGAAGACCGCCGAATACCTGGAAGCACCAGTGCTTTTGATGGCGCCGGTGTCGCTTGATAAGGCCGTGCTGGCTCCGTTTCGTTCAGCCAGCGGCGGAACACTGTTGGCCTCGCGGTTGGCGATGGAGAATGGAATCGGCATCAACATTGGCGGTGGATATCACCACGCGAAGCCTGATCGCGGGGAAGGCTTCTGTCTTTATGCGGACGTGGCGGTCGCGATCCGAAAACTGCAGGCTGAGAATCTGATTGAGCGCGCGGTTGTGATTGATGTTGATGCCCATCAGGGGAATGGAACCGCCGAATGCCTGCCAGACGATCCGACGACGTTCACTTTCTCAATCCATCAGGGCAACATCTACCCGAACCCCAAATCGACAAGCGATCTGGATATTGAACTCGCCAGTGGAACCACCGACGCGCAGTACATGGAGATTCTGAACAAGGCTCTCGGACCGGTTTTGGATAAGGCGAATGCTGACATCTGCTTCATCGTCGCCGGTTGCGATACACTTTCGACCGATCCCTTGGCCTCGTTGCAGATGACTCCGGAAGGCATTGTTGAACGTGATTCGGCAATCGTGGCAGAGTGTGTCAAACGCCGGCTTCCAGTTGTGTTCACATTGTCTGGCGGGTACAGCCCGGATGCGTGGCGGACGCAGTATTTGAGTATTAAGAAGTTGTTGGAGGCGTATTAGAAGGTGGAGGGTTTTGAAATCCGAAATTTTGGATTTGAAATTTGCTCGCGGACGTTAGCATCCTTGCCCACCTGCAGGGGAAGCCATGCGAAAAGTTACTCACAAATACCAGGACCCGATGGATGTCATTTGGCTCCACGCGGCTGCGGCGATGGGAATGCGCGTCGAACGCGATTCTGAAGTCTTCGCGTCGTGGGACGGGCAGGGGACTCTGCGAATCGGAACCCAACACACGCTGGATCCGGACGACTCGCTGGCTCAGATGATCTTGCACGAAACGTGTCATGCACTGGTTGAAGGTCCGGATGCATTTCACAAGGCCGACTGGGGCCTGGACATCACAGACGCCTCACAGCGCGTTCATGAAGAAGCCTGCTTGCGATTGCAGGCGGCGCTGACACAGCCGTACGGCCTGCGCGCGTTCTTTGCGGCGACTACGAACTTTCGGAAGTACTACGACGCGTTGCCGGAATCGCCGATGGCGGATACCGACGATCCTGCTGTTGCGTTGGCACTGCCTGGTTTTGAACGGGCCATTAACGGGCCGTGGTCGGAACCGCTTGCTGCGGCGCTTAGCGCGACGGCTCAGATTGCGGGGGTGCTAAAGCCGTTTGTTGCGGACGGCGATCTGTGGTCGGAGTTGCACTCGTCTTAGTGAAGCGCGCCGCGGGTTGTGAGGTGCTGGCGTGTTCGGTTGGAGTCTTTGAAAACTTCGGCGTCGATACCAAAGTCCTGCGCGGCGTAGACGTATTCGCCGATGTCGTCTGTGTAGAAGCACTCCGACGGTTCGCATTGGATTTTTGAGATCGCCGATTCGTAGATGACCTTTGATGGCTTTACGGCTCCGGCTTCATACGAAAGTGTGAAGTCGTCGAACCGGCTAAGCAGGTCGAAGTTGTCTCGAACGTACTCGAAGTGTGAACTGCAGGTATTGGAAAGCAGCACCAGACGGACGCCGGCCGATTTCAGTTCATCCAGGATGGGGACCATCGGTTCGTTGAGTTCGAAGATGGCAGACGCGGCGTGTTCGAAGTCGGCGAGTGTGGTCTTGGTTCCGAATTGTTTGTCCAGCTGCTGGTGAGCTTCAGCCGCGGTGCACTGGCCGGATTCGAATGCCAGTTGCAAACCGGAATCCAGGAGAGCCGACCGGGCGGCGGCTTCGTCCTGCCCCAGGACCGCAGCGACTTGCTGGCACATTCGTTCGTGAGAGAAGAAAACAAGCACGTTTCCAAGGTCGAACAGGCATGTTTTGATTGCCATGGCGTCACATCCTGTAGGTCGAAAAATTGCCGTGCCGGGTTCTTGGGAGCTTTGTTATACTCCTGCGATCATAGCTGCCGCCAAGGGCCTGGCCGGTAGCGACGCACCAACTTTCTGAAGGCGACTCCCGAATGTCAATGGGCTACGAAGGTGGCGAATCGGTTGAATCATCAACCGCGCGCGGACGCGACTGGCCATGCCTGCGACAATTTAATGTGTTTCTTGAGAACCGCGTCGGTTCTTTAGGAGACCTGTTGCGAGCTGTTGAACGCGATGACCTGCGCATTGTCGCGTTGACTGTTCTTGATTCCGTAGACTGCGCGGTTGCGCGGTTGGTGGTGAGTAGTTACGAACGCGGGTTGGAGCTGCTTGAGTTCGCTCAGCTTCAGGCGTTCGAAACAGAAGTCATCGGCGTGTTGTTGCCACAGACTGACCAGCCACACGTGTCGGTTTGCGCGTCGTTGATGAAAGCGGAAGTGAGTATCCACTACACGTACCCGCTGTGCTATCAGCGGAACGGCCGGTCAGCGATCGCTGTTTACGTCGAAGACGTGGACGAGGCGCTGCGGGTTCTCAAGACTGAAGGTCATGAGTTTGTGACCGAAGACGATCTGGAAGCGTACGATCCAGGCAGCCCATTCTAAGGGTTCGTCTTGAACCGTCGTTCGTCCGCGTGGTGCCCGGCTTTGTTCTCCTGTGACTGAGTCTCTTTCTGCGCTGAAGACTAAACCTGCGCAGTGTTTCGGAACCATGTGTCGTGTAGGAATTACATTTGTATCCGCGTGTAGCTTCCGGTAATCGAGAAGCTTCGTTTTTCTGTTGGATTGTTCAACGAAATGCGGTTTGTGCGACGACTCAGAGGTCTATAAAGAAACTGCGGAACTCGGGCCGGGTTGTGGAGTTCAATGCGTATGTTCGCCGCGACGTCAGGAAGGTGTCGTGAGAACCAACTGGATAAGGACAAATCAATGATGCACGGAATCGTTGAATCAACACTCAAAGACGGCCTGGGCAACGCACGGGTCACTTCATACGAATTAATTGACGAACAGACTGTCACTTTGTTCCAGCAGGGCCTGATGGAACTGGTCGATGCTGGTGCTTCGGAAATTGAACTCGACATGTCGGAAGTCAACATCCTCTCCAGCATGGCGATTTGTGCCGTGATCACGGTCGATCGGAAGCTGCGCGACCGTGGTGGGCGACTGCGACTGCGCAAGGTTCATTCGGGAAGCCTGGAAGTGTTCAGCTATATGCGGTTACATGAACTGCTGGATATTGAGCCGCTGGCGATGGACCTGGTCGAAGTCTAAGCCGGTCGGCGGGTTCAACCGCGTTCGAGATGTCGCCCGGAACCGGCTGATTCGGCATCCGTTGGCAAGCGATGGCGAATCGCTTATGACTCAGCCGTTAAGTGCTTTGAGTCAAGCTATTCCGTCCATGCCGTCCGACGAACAACAACCCAACGCGACACAATCGACTTCTGAATCGTCCAACGCCATGGCCGTGCTCGGAACCGTGCTGCTGTTTTCCGGAGCAGGGTTTGTGTTCCTTCTGATGATTGCTCGATCACCCGAATCGACCATCGCTCTGCCACGCTTTCTGTATCAGAACCGTGATTTGTGGTTGGTTGCCGGTGGGGGAATGGTCGCGGTCGGGATGCTGTGTCTGAAACAGGCCGGGGCGGCGACATCGGTGGCTGAGAGTTCTCCGTTTTCAAGCGTCGTGCTTTACACGCGGTCGGATTGCCCGTTGTGCGACGAGGCGAAAGAGGTTTTCAATAAATATCGGGCTCGGTTGCCGGGTATTGACGAAGTGGACATCGACGACGATGCCGAACTGACGGCCGAGTTTGGCGAATGGGTGCCGGTTGTTGAAATTGACGGCAAGGTTCGCTTTCGTGGCCGCATTGATGAGATGCTGTTTCGGCGTCTGATGGATGGAACCGAGAACTTGCCCGCCAGGAAAAACGGGGAGGGTGAGAACGCATGACGACTCTATTGGGAATGTTTGTCAAACAGCCGATTCCAGGAACCGTGAAGACTCGACTGGCCGCGGGCGTTGGTGCAGAAACCGCCGCTAAGATTTACTCCGCCTTTGTCGACGATCTCACGACAATCCACGCCGAAACTGCCGACATGCGATTCCTTGGCTTCGCGCCGAACACAGAACCCGCTGCTGCGTGGACTGCCGAAGTGGGCGGTTCTGCATTCGGTTCGTGGCCGCAGCCGGAGGGGGATCTTGGTCAACGGATGCAGTCGTTCTTCGAGTACGCGTTTGCCGCGGGAGCTGAACGAGCGATCTTGATTGGTTCAGACAGTCCGAACCTTCCGCCCGACTATGTTGAGAACGCGTTCGGTTTGCTTGGAGAGAACGATGTTGTCATCGGGCCAGCCAGCGATGGCGGTTACTACCTGATCGGTCAGCGCCAGTCGGCTCGAGACATCTTCAAAGACACTGATTGGAGTTCACCGGAAGTGTTTGAACAGACCACGGCGCGGGTTCGTCAGGCGGGGGCTTCGCTGGGGCTGTTGCCGGTGTGGTACGACATCGACAACGTCGAAGATGCACGGATGTTGTGGGCTCACACAGCCGCCGCGGCGTATTCTGGTGCCGGCGATTGTGGGTTAGCGAAGACGCAGGTGCTTTTGGAACAGCTGTTCGCGTCCAGCTGAATCGGATTCATTCGAAACATGGCTGTGGCTAATCGCCATAGTCTCTATACTCCGCGAATCATCAAACTTACGGGTGCAGCATGGCTGGTTCGGAAATTGACATCTCTGGTTCGCGGGTTCTGATCGCTGACGACAATCAGCCGAATCGCGAGTTGCTGGAAGCGTACCTCGACGACGAGGGCTACGAAATTATCATGGCTGGCGACGGCGAGCAGACGATGGAACGCGTTGCCGAACAGGCGCCGGACATCATTCTGCTGGACATCATGATGCCGCGGCTTAGTGGCTATGAAGTCTGCGAACGCCTGAAGGCTGACCCCGCAACGCGATCGATTCCTGTGCTCATGGTGACCGCTCTGAATGAGATGGGCGACATTGAGAAAGCCATCGAAAAAGGTTGCGACGACTTCCTCAAAAAGCCGGTCAATCGGTTGGAACTCCAGACGCGAGTGCGATCGCTGTTGCGAGTTCGCCATTTGCAAAACGAACGCGATCGACTGCTGGCGTACGTTGCTGAGGTAGAACGCAGCGCGAAAAGTTAGCTGGCGGTGTAGGGTTGTCTCTTCTGTCGGGGCGGCTCGGGTGCGCTTGGTTTTTTGTGTGGTGGCTGCTGGGGCAACTCGGGTTCTTTTTGTGCTGCCCTCTTGAAAACCCTCTCCCGCGGCTGAGACCGCGACCTCTCCCGCAAGCGGGCGAGGTGACATGCTGAATATTACGAACGAAATGCTGAAGGCCGCTCATGTCTGTTCCACGTGTCATTCTCAAACCGCGCCGCGCGCAGCCGTTCTTTTCGCGGCACCCGTGGGTGTTTGCCGGAGCGATACAGCGGATTGAAGCTGAAGACGGCGTGGCTGTTGACCCGGGCGTGGAAGTGACGGTGCACTCGTCCAAAGGCGAGTTCATCGCGCGGGGGCTGCTGAATCATCACAGCAATATTCGTGTTCGACTTTATTGTTGGGACGACGAACCGCTGGACGACGTGTTTTGGCAATCGTTGTTGGACCAGGCCATCCGTCTGCGCGAGCAATTGTTTTCTGGTTCGACGACTGACGCGTATCGTTTGGTGTTTAGTGAAGCAGACGGTTTGTCGGGGCTGACGGTTGACCGATATGGCGATTGGTTGTTGGTTCAATTCACAAGTCTGGCGATGTTCCAGCGCCGCGATGC
>CAZAIB010000153.1:0-13287 GCA_964485095.1 uncultured Planctomycetaceae bacterium
ATTCCGGGCTTAACGCTGCGTTCTTTTTCATTGCGTTTGATGTAAGCCAATGCCTGAGCCTGATAGCCGCCTTTGGCAAGCCCCATGGTCGCCGACTCTTTGACCGCCGTTTCCAAATCAACTCCCTGATCCAGCACTCGGTATGGCAACCACAAGGCGCCGACGCGAATCGCTGATCCACAGTGCAAGAGCGTCGGCGTGTTCTCACGAAGAAGCTCTCGCACTTTCGTAAACTTCTCGTCAGCAATGATGCCTCGAACCGGGATCGAGATGAACTCCATCCCAGCATCACCAACAGCTTTCGCCTCGTCCCACTTCACTTCAGGATCGGTGCGAAGCGTAATGACTCGCTTCACGCCCTTCTTCGCAATGACGGCGATATCATCCGGCTGTGGTTGGCCAGCCAGATAAAGCGAGCCGACAGACATCACGTTGACGGTTTGGCCTAGCTTGTCAGCCTTCACCTGCTGCGGTTCCTGACCCAACAGCGCTGAAGGAACAACCAATAACCCGAGTAGAACCTGCACGGAACGTGTCATGTCAGCCTCAGTTTGAAAATCACGCCATAAAAAAACCCGGTGGCCAAAGCCACCGGGTTTGAATCATACCGAGAAGTCGAACGCTATTCCTCTTCGGCAGCGGTCTCGACCTCGGTTGTTACAGCAGCGGTTGTGCAAACCGACGCCGAAATGGACGCGGCTGTGTACTCGTCTTCTTTTGGAGCTTCGACGTCCTTGAATTCAGCCGACTCCAGAATGAAATCGATTGCCTTTCGCTCACGAATCTGAGCGTCAAGGTTTTCAATCATGCCGGACTTCTGCATGCGAGCTCGAACACGACGTGGGGACTCACCACGCTGCATCGCCATCATCGTGATTTCCATCTCGATATCCTGCGGCTCGCAAACGATGTCTTCTTTGGTCGCGATCTTGTCCAGAACGAAGTGTTCTTTCAAAGCCTGACGAGTAGTTGAAACGGCCTTCGACCGAATCTCGTTCTCGCGAGCCGAAATCTGCTGCTGAGTGAACCCAGCCTGCTGCATTTCGAGGACTTCGCGACGTAGAGCGTTCTCAGTTTGCTTGAGAACCAGATCTTCCGGAAGATCCCAGTCAGCGGCCGCTGTAATCTTGCTTAGGACCTGCTCGCGAGCAGACTGGCGTTGCTGGAATGTCGTTTGACGTTCCAACATGTCGCGGATGTTGTCCTTCAACTCACCTTCGTTCTCCACGCCGACTCGCTCGAAGAACTCCTTGTTCATTTCAGGAAGCTCAAGTCGCATCACAGATTGCACTTCGAACGAAACAAGGACATCCTCGCCTCGCATCTCGATGTTTTCTGATTCAGCTGAAACCTTGACCTTCGCTTCGCGTTGGTCGTCTGCTTTCGCACCTTCCATTAGCTTGTCGAACTTCTCGAGCTCAGCATCTTGGAAACGAAGCGATGGCTTCAGCTCAATTGTCATGCCTGACAAAGCGTTGAGTTCTTTGTCACCGCTGGTGAACTTAATGTCGGTTGTGACAAAGTCACCAGCCGCAGCAGGTTCTTCAACAACCTTACGTTCGCCGTACTGCGACAGGTACTGGTTCATGAACTTAGTGACTTCTTCGTCAGTCACTTCATGAACGGGGCGTTCAATAGAAAGCCCGTTGTACTCAGGAAGATCGAAGTCTGGTCGAACTTCGACTTCAAACTGGTAATCGAAATCGCCTTCGTCCGGGATATCGAGATCTTCGACGTCCAGGTTCGGTTCGTTAATCGGATCCAGTTCGTGTTCCTCAGCTAGCTGCTCAAGGCTGCTGATCAACACGTTTTGCTTAACCTGATCGTTGATCTCAGACTTAAATCGCTTGAGAACCAACTTCTTTGGAACGTTGCCAGGTCGGAAGCCGGGGATTTCTGCTTTCCCGGAAAGTTCTTCAACGGCCTCACCCTGGAAGAAATCCAAGTCGGCTCGTGGAACAACGACCTTCACCTTCTTGCGACACGGACCGATTTCCTCAATGTCGACCGTCAGCGACATCCGGTACTCGGACTCTTCAGCTTCCGTAGCTGTGTCCGCTTCTTCGGTTACGACTTCATCTGTCATGGCTGATATACCCCTGCTGCTGACAGGTGGAAGATTTCAGAGAGCCCACCCCGAAACCCAGTGAGAGGTCGCCGAAGCCCCGTTCGGCGACGCAAAGCAAAATACCAATAAAAAAAGAGCGGGTGAAGGGATTCGAACCCTCGACAGCCACGTTGGCAACGTGGCGCTCTACCACTGAGCTACACCCGCCTGAAAATCAGGCCCCGAAGCAAGGCTCCGGAAATTGAATTGTCGGCGGGATTATTAAGCAAACCTCAGACTGCGTCAACCAAACGAGGCGCGATTCGCGTTACTGGGACCGCGAAACCTGATTTGGGGCCCAGACAGCGTCGCAGTTCGGCGAAAGTTGCGTCTGAGGTGAGGGTTAGACTCCCGGTTCCTTGATCGTCTTATGTTTACCTACCGCCGCTTCCCTCCTCGATCCATCCACAATCCGGAACCAACATGCTCTCGATAATGCTGCTGACCGCATTCGTGAGCTACCAGGACTCGGAAGCGAGCCGGCTTAAAGAGCTCAAAAGCGAACTAAAAACGCGAGGCGTCCGCGTATCAGCCACATACGTTGCCCTGAGTTGCGAATCGGACCTCCGATCGGGGCTCTCAAAGATCAACAAGCTTAAAAGAGCATTGATCAAGGCTGACAAAGAACTCGCCGCGGCCAAACTTCAGGTTTCGCGAAACAAGTTGGCCACTACCCAGCTGACGCAGGCGAACGCTGAACTCAATGCCCGCCTGGCCCGAATCTCGCCAACAGACGTAGTGGCCAACAACAAACTGGTGGGCATGATTAACACCAACAATGCTCAACTGAAGCTGTTGGACAATCAGCGCGGTCAGTTCGACAAGGGATACTCAAAAATCCGGCAGGCAGCGAATCAGGTCAGGGAAGACTATGTCGGACATATCCTTGGTCTCCGCGAGACGGCCAACAAAGTTGCGGCTGCCTACCAAACAAAGCCAAACGACGAAACCATCCAGTCGCTCATCAAAGAACTTGGCAAGCTGACCGGAAAGACATACGAGCTCAAGGAATCGCGTTCGTACCAAACCGCTCTGAAGCAACTTTCGAAACTGGAAAAGACGGTTCTGTCTGAGTCCATCCCACTAAGAAAAGACGGCGACACGTTGTACGCATCGGTTGTCATCAACGGGCAGGCTCGGGACATGGTCGTCGATTCCGGCGCGACGTTAATTGTTATTCCCTGGGAGATCGCCAAAGAACTCAAAGTGAAAGTGAAGCCGTCAGACAAACCGATCAAACTACAAGTTGCAGATGGTCGGACAATAGACGGTACGCTGGTCGTGCTGGATTCTGTCCGCGTTGGCGGATTCGTTGTTGAGAAAGTGGAAGCCGCGATCCTGGGGCCCGAAGCCCGATTCGCCTCACCTCTGTTGGGAATGAGCTTCCTGAAGAACTTTCAGTTCGAGATCAAACCGGCCGACCCAGCCATGACACTACTGCGGCTGGATGGAACCACAAAGCCCCGACCAGGCCGTTAGCAAGCCGCGGTGGGCGTGCCATCAACGCCGCACGTCACACGCGCTCGTCTTTGAACGGGTGCAGCAGGTTTGGCTTCTCTTTCGGCAATCGATCGATCAGCGCCTCCGCCATTTTGAAATCGCTGGTCGTGGTAATCTTGAAATTCATGGACGAACCTTCCACGACCTGCACCGCATGCCCCGCGTTCTGCACCATCTGAGCCTCGTCCGTGGCAGAGAAATCGTCGGCTGCTGCGTAGGCTTGTTCCAGGATATCGCGACGAAACACCTGCGGCGTCTGAGCTGCCCACAACCCGGAACGATCGACGGTTTCAGTAATATTCCTATCCTCGTCCACTCGCTTCAGCGTACTCGCGACCGGGACCGCGGGAATGGCCGCACCGCTATCAAACGCTGCGTTGAAGACCTGATCGATCCACCGTCCCGTCAACATTGGCCGCGCGCCGTCGTGAACAGCGATGAACTCAGCTTCGGCGTTCACTTCTGCCATAGCCTTCTTCACCGTCTCCGCGCGACTGGCGCCGCCGTGCACAATGTCCACAGCCATAAAGGCCAGGTTCGGACGGAACTTCTCTTTGAAGAACTCATCGTCACCCGGCGCGATCGCGACGATGGTCTGGATGACGTCAGAGCGATTCGCGAAGTGTTCCGCCGACCGCAACCAAATCGCGCGGCCTTTGAGTTCGGTGAAGACTTTCTTGCGTTCACCAAGCTTGAATCGACTGCTCTGGCCTGCGGCAGGGATAATGACGGCGACTTTCGGCATGCTGGCCTCTGCTGATTTAGGCAAACTCTCGGACGAACTGGTTCTGGAGTATGTTAGCACACTTGCCGTATGCTGACTTCGCCGACTGTCGGTTTGAACCTACTCAGTCAGGCTAAGCGACTCGGTAATTTTCTCCAGCGTCCGTCGGGTGCTGGCGAGTTCAAAATCCGTCCCCTGATACAGAACCAGCAGAGTAAACGCCGGAGTCGTTACCGCTCGCAAACAGGCCGTGTTGACCAGTTCCAGACAAACAAACTCGACGTCGCGACCTTCGACGTCTTCATCGCACAGGTCATCCATGTGTGTGATTTCCGGCGAGTAGACGTCGACCTCGTCATACTCTTCCTGGAACGCACCAACGGCGGCTTCCAGCACAGAATCCACGGTCGGTCGCCCCTGAAACAGGCTCAAACACCAAAACGAGGTTTCGGGGCTGTTAACGGTAATCGTGCGAGCATCCGCGGCCTCGCCGTCGTCAACGTCCCAGCCATCGGGATATTCGAACCGGATTCCGTACTGAGAGTATTCGTTCATCGATGGTCGCTAATCTGCAGCTTTCCTGAAAACGCACTCCGGGACTTGGGGATTCCCATCCCGGAATTATAATCCTGAGCAAGCGAGCCAGGATTGAGGTTCGAACATCGAACAGCAAAGTGTTCGATGATTTCCGCCCTGCCCAATCGTCCTGAATCTCACGCCAACATGCCAGTGTCCCGAATCAAGTCGTGGCTCAACCCACAGGTGTTACTCCGTAACATCCTGGGCATCAACGACTCGGCGCACTCCATCGCGTTGGGAACCGCTATCGGGATGGCCATCGGAATGTCGCCGACCGTCGGGATTCAGATGATCATCGTGATGCTGGTCGCGCTCATCGCGAAACCCTTCTTCCACTTCAATCGCATGGCGGGCGTGTTGACGGTCTACGTTTCGAACCCCGTCACCATGGTTCCGATTTACTATTTCCTGTACTGGGTCGGAACCTTTTTCGTAGAAGGCTCAGTAACGCGCGAGGACTTTGAGAAAATCCTGCACTACGATGGCTTCGACGGCTGGTGGAACGCGATCACCGGACTGTTTGTCGATATCGGAACACCGCTGCTTATCGGCACCGCCATCGTCGCTCCGCTGTCGGGCCTGGTCACCTATCCGGTGATGCGACTCTTGCTGAAGTGGTTCCGACCGGAGTCCGCCGGAGAAGAAGACAACGCGGAACCGGAAGCAAACAAACCAGCCGCCCCGGAATGAGCCGAGCGGATGCATTCGACTGGGGGCGGTGCAGTTCCCTCGACTTAGAACTCAATCGTCTCATACAAATCCGGAATCACCGGATCAGAGTTGCAGTCGTCGCGAATCAACCGCGCGAGTGCCTGGGCTGAGTCGGTTTCGCCGTGGACCAGGAACACGTTGTCCGCGCCGCCGCGTTTTGCGAGTTCGCCAAACCACCACTTCAGGTCATCCGCGTCGCCGTGCGCTGAGAGGCCGTTGATTTTCTGGACGTTCGCACGCAGCGGGTACTCTTTGCCAAAAATCCGGACCTTCGGTTGCCGCTCGACTAGCCGACGCCCCAACGTATGAGCCGCCTGGTAACCGATGATGCAAATCTCGTTTTCTTCGTGAGAAACCGCGTGCTTCAAGTGGTGAACCACGCGACCAAACTCGCACATGCCGCTGGAAGCAATCACCACGAACGCGCCTTTGCGTTTATTCAACTTCATGCTCTCATCACGATTCTGTACGAACCGCAGCGTCGGAAACTCGAAGACATCGTCGTCGTCTTTCAACTTTTCCAACACCTTATCATTGAGCTCGCGCTGGTAGTCGCGGTAGACGTCGGTCAGTCGCGTCGCCAGCGGGCTATCGACAAACACCGGCATGTCACCAAGTTCGCCGTCGTTGTACATGTTGTTCAGAATGTGCAGAACCAACTGCGTTCGACCCAGACTGAACGCCGGAATGACAACTCGCCCGTCATTCGCGATTGCACGCTTGACGATGCGTTCCAGATGAACGCGAATGTTGGCAATCGGCGGGTGGGTGCGATTGCCGTAAGTGCTTTCGCAAATGACAGCATCGCAACCGTCCATTATCGCTGGATCTCGCAGCAGAGGCATTCCGCGTTGGCCCAGGTCACCGCTAAAGACCACTCGACGCGTCTCGCCGGCGTCTTCGAGTTCGATCTCGACAATCGCTGATCCGAGAATGTGCCCGGCATTGTGGAACCGCAACCGAAAGTCGTCAGCAAGCTGATGCCACTCAGAAAACGCCAGCGGTTGAAACTGCTTGCTCATCTTCAACACGTCGTCTTCGCCGTACAGCGGTTCAATCGGCGGGAGCTTTTGTGGTTTAGAACCTGAGTTCCCTTTGTTCTTCGCCTGCTCCTCTTTCCGCCGGCGCCGCCTGAGGTACTTGGCATCTTCCTGCTGAATTTTCGCACTGTCCCGCAGCATGATATACGCGATGTCGGCGGTGGCATCTGTGCAAAAGATGGGGCCCTTGTACCCGGCCTTGTGCAAAGCGGGCAGCCGACCACTGTGGTCGATGTGGGCGTGCGACAGAATGACGCCGTCCAGTTCTTTGGGGTCGCAAAGGAACTTTTCGTTCTTCTCGCGGCACTCCTGACGGCGGCCCTGGAAGAGTCCGCAGTCGAGCAGAATGCGGCGAGTATCGGTTTCGAGCAGATGTTGGCTACCGGTGACTTCACCAGCTGCGCCCAGGAAGGAGATTTTCATGACTGATGTTTGACGATTCCACGAAGTTTGTACAGAGCGGAGCAGGAATGCACCGGGATGCGACTGCTTTGACTCAGAGTCGGCTGAACGGCAGAATCTCCGCACTATGAAATCGTACTCGTCCAGACTTGCCGCTCGCATCACTGAAACCGGTACCTGTGCCCTGGTGGGCATTGATCCACGGTTCGAATTACTCCCTGAACCCATCGTCCACGCCGCTCAGGCCAACGGTGGGAACCAGGATGCGGTCCGCGTTGCCGCCACAGAAGAATTCTGCCGCCGACTCATCGACGTCGTCGCGCCATTGGTTCCCGCAGTCAAACCGCAGGTTGCGTTCTTCGAACAACTCGGCCCCGCCGGCCTGGAAATGCTGGCTCGCGTCATCCAACACGCTCGGGATCAGGGCTTAATCGTCATCGCAGACGCCAAACGTGGCGACATCGGTTCAACAGCCGCTGCCTACGCCGACGCATGGCTGGCCGGCGAAGATCCAACGGCCGCGCGATGGGCTGCGGATTGCCTTACTGTGAACCCGTACCTCGGCCGCGACTCACTGCAGCCGTTTGTCGAGGTCGCGAAAGAACGCGGAGCCGGCTTGTACGTGTTGGTTCGAACCAGCAACCCCGGCGCGGCGGACTTTCAGGATCGCAAGACAGATGGTCAGACTCTGTACCAGGGCGTCGCGTCGCTAATCGAACAACTTTCCGTCGAGACGCTGGACGGTGACTACGGACAGATAGGGGCTGTTGTTGGAGCGACCTGGCCGGAAGAACTCCAGCAGCTTCGTGCCGCAATGCCGCACACGCTGTTGTTGGTGCCCGGATACGGAAGCCAGGGCGGCACCGCAAAAGATGTGATGTCAGCTGTCGATGAGCGTGGCCAGGGAGCACTGATTAACAGCTCGCGTGGAATCAACTTCGCTCATTCGAAGGAACCGTTCGCGACGGAGTTCGGAGCCGACCGGTGGGAAGAAGCGGTCGAAGCTGCGACACGGAAGATGATTGCAGACCTGGCAACGACTTGACGCGGGTTGAGATGGAGCAGGTGCATTAGGCCGGGCCTTGCCCGACCAGGCTTGGGCAGCGAAGTCCGTAGCTGTGCCCGACACAACTAACTACTTGTCGGCTTCTTGCTTCTTAGCTTCTTCCTTATCGCCTTCAGCCTGGGCTTCTTCTTTAGCGGCTTCCTCACCCTCAACTGGTTCAGCTCCACCAGCTGCTGGTTCGCCTTCTTGCGTCGCCCCTTCTTGCGTCGCCCCTTCTTCCTCTTCCCTGGCTGGCGCATTCTGCTTTAGCTCTTCGGCAAATTCCTGCTGCATCGTGCGAAGATCTCTGCCCAGAACGACATCCATGTCACCTTCTTCGGTCGTGAGAACCAGGGTGCGGTCACCGATGGTCTTCACGTCACCCGAAATATCGGCCACGCTTAGCTTACTCCCAACTTTCAATTTCATCGGCTTGTTGTTGATCTGATCGAAGAACAGAGCTTCCATCTCATCGCCAACACCAATCGCCGCGGTAAATTTCGTGTAGCGGGCCGCATCGTCACGAGCCATCAATCGGAGGGTTGCCTCTGCCTCTTTGCCGCCTTTGTCCTTCACCTTAATCGTGACTTCGTACTCACCTGGATCGATACCCTCAGCAGGACGCCAGTTGAACGCCAACGTCTTTGAGTCGATGAAAGCGCCGTCAACGCCATCGATCTCAAACTCAAGTTGGTCAGCCGGCGTCTCATCTTCGACTTTCAGGTCAACAGTAACCGGTTGCCCCAACCAGGCGGTGATAGTCCGCCGAGGCACTGTCAGTCTTGGTTCGTCGTTCTCCACGACGACATTGACTTTGAACTGTTTCTTCAGTTCCCCAAGCTCGTCGTTGTTGGCCTGCGTGACAAGGACTTCCGCACTGTACTCGTCAACTTTCACATCATCACCAGGAGCCCACTTCACTTCGCCGGTTTCCTTGTCGATGCTCATCCCTTCCGGATGCCCATCAGCCAACTCGAACGCAGGCTTGCCGACTTCTTTGTCGAAATCGGCTGTGGTGACCTTAAAACTCAGATCGTCACCGACGATCAACTTCTTGTCATTGATGGGATTGATCCGAGGATCAAGCTCTCGCGGAATCACAGGCTTCACGAAGGGATTATTGGCGAGAAAGTCCTCGAACTGATCGAAACTTGTATCGGCCATTTCCTGGGCAACCGGCATGAACAGAACCTTGGCTTTGTCTGTATGCTCAGTCGGTTCAGAATCGTCCATGCCGCGTTTGACCGTAAACGTACCATCTTCAGCGACGTCAGTGACTTCCATGTATTCTTCACCCACCTTCACCTGAAACCCAGGCGAGGTTGGAAATCCGTCTGTGTCAGAGACCGCCAGCTGCGTGGCTTCTGCGTCCAGTTCAGCCACCAACGGACTCTGGTTGAACAAGTCCAGACGTGTCGGAGCAGACTGCATGCAAATCCCTTCAACAACCATATCGATGGCCATGTACGGATCGCCTTCCAGGTCTTCAGACTCCATGCTCATATTCACAACGCGCTGCAACAAGTCGGCTCGTTTGAATCGATAGAGGAACCGCGAGAGTTCAGCCAGGGTCGCCTCGCCTTTGACCTTCACCTGCACTGCCCAAAAGACATCCGACTTCCTGGTTGATTTCCGCGATTTGGATCCTGCTTCAACCTCCAGTTGGTCAAGCCCACACTCTTCAGCCAGATCATTGATCCACTGGCGATACTTCAGCATGGCTGTGTTTGGGTCAGGAGGCAGACTTTGCCATGCCCACTTCTTTAGTTTGGCCTGTGCGACATGCAGGTCGTTTTCTTCAACTTCGGCAAGCTGATACGCCGCCTGGGCATTGACCCACGCAGCGTCAGCCTGGTTCAACGGTTCCGTGATCATCTTGTCCGGGCGTGCAACGGAAAAACCGAGAGTTCCGACAAGCAAGCCAGCAAGTAGCTTTGTTCGATTTTTTTCCTGCATCGTTTTTACTCAATCAATCAATGTTCGTGAGTGTGCGGCGAAAGTTTCTCTACGACTCGTCGAGAGGGACTTTTGCGACAAACGAAAACTCCAGTGGGTAGTCTTCGTCACGACTACTGTCCTGGAAGTTCGGTGGAGAAGCCTGATAGCCTCTAAGCTGAAGCAAGTTGGTCAGATCGTCAACCTGCTGGCGATTACGTGCAACGCCGTCGATCTGAATTGCGGCCCTGTTGTTTTGTCGTCCCGGCCGGAAGTTGAACTTCTCAACCAGAAGCGACTCCCCACCAGGCATGAGACCCTGCAACTTGGCCATCTCAGCAAGCCAGTCGGATTGGCGGAGTGCCCATTCATCGACCTCCGCCGCAGACTCCAAATCGTCCTTGCCCTGGCTGACTTTCGTCTTGATAGCATCAATCTTGTCCTGCACAAGCTGCGTGTCTGCAGCCCGCTGGGCAAGGTTCCGTTGGAACAGCCAGTAGCCAACACCCAACAATAGTGCGGCACCAACAGCCAGCATTATCAGGCGAACCTTGCGGTCATCTCGTTTGGCAACAGCTTTCCGCGGGCTGAGGTAGTTAACACATTCACCCAACGAACTGTGTTCGGCAAACAGATGACCGGCCGTCGCAGTAAAGTAGCCACGATCAGCTTCTGCAATGTCACCCGTACCGCCAAGCGGATCAAGACATGAACCTTCGCAGTTCAACTTGCCTTTGAGAAACGCACACAGCGAATCAGCTCGCGGATCAGACGGGGTGACCCAGACGTAAGAGATTGGCAACCCGCCATGGAGGTTTTGAGCCGAAAGTCGGAGACGGTTGATCTCTGCGTTCACAGCTTTCTGTAGCGCATCCCCATCGCCGTCGAACCGAGTCGAAGACGTGGCCAATGCACACTTGCCTCGAAGCAGGGCAAGTTCGATACGACTGCCTGCTAACGTGACTGACAGGTGTAACTGGTTCGCAGCTCGTGTCTTGTTGTCTTGCTGATGCAGGACCAGTTCGGCGGAGTGAAACGAACTAACACCCACCGACCCAAGTTCAATGCCGGCGGCCGAAAGGATTTTCGTGATCGTACCCGTGACTTCGGTCGGCACGGTCGTCATCAGAACGTCGCGAGTGTCAGACCCACGCGGTGGCAGCGGTACGTAGTCCAACAAGTATTTGTCTGCCGCCTGCGTGACCTTGGTCGCCGCCTGAAGCTTCACCATTCCAGGCAGTTCGTCATCCGGAATGTTGGGGAGTTCGAGGTGACGTACAACAACGCCTTCGCGAGGCAAAGACACAATCGCCTTGCCGTTGAAGCCCCTGGAAGTCAGTTCGCCCTTAAGCCATTCCGAAGCCCGTTCTGAATCCTTGATGGGGTCAATCCCTTCAGGCCAATTCAGAACCGCCGCGCGTTTGGCGCTGACATGCTTGCCGGACACCTTGCCCTGCAGAAGAACAAGCTGCTCGTCGCCCCACTCGATCGCCAGTGAATCACTCACATCACACCTCAGAAACTCTGTTTTCTCTAGCCTTCAGTATTCGCTCTGAATACGGCTCACGACAAGAACACTTGTAATTGAACCCCAAAAAACGCTTGTTGGACCTCTATTCTGCCCCCATTCCCGTACTGGAATGTTGACTTTTCTCAACGTGAACTCGTGTCCGACTCTAAACCCAACTGATCATCGGAGTAGCCCCGCCCGAGCCCCGTTAAATCAGAAACAGCCGTCACTTTCGCCGGGTGCTCGGTTCCATCAATCAACGCTTCCAATCGAGTGAACGGCCCGTTCTCCTCGAAGTAGCCAATAATCTGCGCCTTGTAGATATCGCCCCGAGTCGTCAGGAACGGCTCAATGGCCCGCATGGTTTGAAGATCGACAATGTCTTCTGTGAACAACCAACCCGGAGTCGAGTGGTTACTCAGCAGGTTTGTGTCCGCTGTCCCATCCGGCATCACGACAGAACTAGCGACAATTGCATCGGCCGCTTCTGGTTCAATGCCGGGGACCGTCAGCAGGACTTCGCGTCGAGCGTAATTCGGATCGATTCTATTATCGATGAACGCGTCGTCGGTTAGTGAAAACGTATCAAACAAAACCGGCAGCAGACTATTCAGATCGCCCGAACCCCAGGGACTTTCCAGAGTCGTCTCAACACCGTTCACTACGGCGACAACCTGTGCGTCCACCAACTGAAACAAGGCGGTGTATTCGAACTGTGCTGTCTGTGTCAGATCAAGGCCACCACGGGTCACGTCGCCTTCAACGTCGCCCCCAATCGCACTACCGACAGCGGTCGCGAATTCTTCCTGGGAAACAGTCAGACTGGAACCATCTGTATCCTCAGTCGCGTCTTCGGCACCATACAACCGCCAGGCTACTACGAACGTGGCTGTCTCGTCATCAAACTCTTCGGCAATCGCATCCCAAAGTTCGGTCATCAATCCCTGATTCAGGTTGATGCGGTCCGAACCATCACCACGCAGGTTCGTTTCCGTGCTGCGAATCGTGCAGTAGCCAATCAGCCCCGGATTCAAAA
Organism: uncultured Planctomycetaceae bacterium; assembly: GCA_964485095.1. GTDB lineage: Bacteria > Planctomycetota > Planctomycetia > Planctomycetales > Planctomycetaceae > CAYNWT01. Next base: position 12,590 of record CAZAIB010000153.1, read on the forward strand.
CACCGTCTTCGTCGTCGGCCGGCAGCGTCGTGTCTCCGTCGTCTTCATTCTTGTCCAGCAAGCCATTCCGGTTGCCGTCTTCGCCAAACAAAATCGCTGCCGTCATGCCCTGGATTTGCATGAGTTCATCGAACGATTCAATCGGGCCATTCTTGCACTCGTAGCCGGCCGACAGACCAAGGTAGTACGGACTCTCTGCTCCCATCGGTCGCGGATCGTCGTCTTCGTCCAGCCAATCCAATATCGAATCGACAACGGTTTGATCGTCCAGGCCTGGAATGTTGGCCAGCACTTCGTAGAACTCGGGGCTAATCGTTCCTGTGTCACCACCGTCTTCATCCACAGCGACGAATTGTTGCTCCAAAGCAAGCAGGTAGTTCAGGTTCAGTTTTCCCGACTCGCTAATTAGACCAAACCGGACCGTCTTCGCATCGGGATCACGTTCGTTTGCAGCAACGATACTAAACAACCCATTGTCCCGAGCGGTCTCACCTTCCTGCAGGCTGATACCATTAAAGATTGCTTCATCGTTGATCAGGTTCTCTTCGGGTTCGAACGTACGGTTCCCAATCAAATCGGCGGCGACCTCAAGGCCTGAGTCCGCAAAGGCCTGAGTCTGCAATCGTCGACCATACATACTGGCCGACTCGAACTCAGTAATCATCGACTCTGTGTACTTGTACGCAGCCAGTGAAAGC
>CAZAIB010000154.1:0-13212 GCA_964485095.1 uncultured Planctomycetaceae bacterium
TCGCGAAACAGGACGAACGCGAATCGTCACGACGTAAGTCACAACGACGACGCAAGAACAAGGCGAACCGAGTTCTCATCCCCTGCTCTTGTGGAGCGTGGATGCGTGTTCGAGAACACCAGATGGGTAAGACTGTCCGCTGCCGAAAATGCAGCCGAATGCTGCCCGTACCGCAGTTGCTCAAGAAGAAGACAGAAGGCGAACCAGAAAAGGTCGATGTCAATCTGCCTTGGATGATGGACGTCGATTACGTCACCGTTGACCCAGGCAATCTTCGGCTTAAGGCCGGGAGCGTCGCTGGCAATGCCGCGCCGGTGGACGTGATTCTCTCGCAGGATGGAATCGCCATCTGCACGCTGCTTGGTAAAAGCAAAGCCGGCCTCTTTGGTTCCAAGGGTAAAGCAGCCGGCGGTGCAGACGAGAAACGAGAGAGCATCAAGGCGTTTCTGGCTGGTGCCGGTTCCATTAGTGGTGCTCCGTCTGAGAAAACTGTCTTCGTGCCGGCGGATAAGATTTCAGAACTGCTGGTTGCACAACCAGTCAAGCACGCTCATGAATCAATGTTCGCGGGCGTCCCGGTCTTTGGTGAAGGCCGCATCGCCGTTCGTGTCCCGGCAGCAGGTAAGGGAACCGAACAGGAATTCCTGTCCATGGGTCTCACCGACTTCCGGTTCTTCGCGAGCCAGCTTGAACGACTGTTCGATGTGGCCGACTTTGGCAAGGACCAGGGTGTTCCTCAGGAAGACAAACGGTCGGCGTCGAAATGTCACTACACTGGCATGATCCTGAATGCTCTGACTGATACTGAGTACCTGGAAGTTGACCGCCATGTCGAGATGACATTACTTGGGCGGACGTGTGGTGCTTGCGGAATTTCTGTTAGCGAGGAGACTCGAAAGAAACAGAAGATCGGTGGCGCGTCCGGTCGAGGTTTGTCTCGAGCAAAGTGCCCGAAGTGCAATGGCAAGTTCGGCAACAACTCGCTGTATACCTTTGAGCTCAAGGACACGGCTCCGAAGCTGGAAGTTGCGGACGCTTCTGAGGACGACGGCGCAGGCGACGAAGGTTCACCAGCATAGGCCATCTTTGGTATGGACGTTTTTTGCGATCGATGTGACGCGAAACTGACCCGCACTCCGCTTTCCCATGCAAACCTGAACTCTGCCGGTAGCGGAGACAGCAAAGAGCTCCTTAGCGATGGCGAGTACCTCTTGGCCGACGAAATCGATTTGATGTCGTCGTTTATAGGCATGGAACCGGTTTTGATCACGCACTATGTAAGCACGACGTGCCTGCTACTGGTCGACCACCATGATGGGTTCCGATTTCAAGGCTGCTGTGGGCCAAGCCGGACCGACAAATACAACCAAGTGTGCTGGAAATGCAAGTACCAGATTGGCGTCATGATAGCCGATTGCATGGGAGAGCACTTTACCGCCATTAACATGGAACGGCTGAATACGCAGCCAAAGTGGTCCTGACTCGGGTCCCGCTTTGACCAGTATCACCTCGCTCAATACAATCCGCGGCTTGCTGGTTCCAGCCACAGCCGATGTCGGCGGGCCTTTTTTGAGGTTCCAGCTTCGCATTGATCCCACCAGGATTTACTGAATGTTCAAGTACAGTGCCCTCGCGCATGACTTCTACATCAACATGAACCTCAACACCGAAATGAAGCTGCCGAACGGCCGCGACACGGTGCTGGAGTTCTTCGAACGCGTTCAGAAAACCTATCCGTCCATGCGGAATTTCTACACCCGCGACAATGGTGACTTTGTTCTGGAAGAAGACAAAGATCAGGGTCACCAACGCTGGCTGTCTTTGGAACCGCGACGAATTTGCAGTGGATATGTAAACCCATCCGAAGCCGACCTCGCCATGGCGCAGCATGATCTCGTGCTGCAGTTGGTTCCATACATGCTGACCGTCAGCCCGCTGGACTGCGAAGCGCTGGACTTCATGATGGGGTTCGACTTCAGCTATCGCGGCAACCACGATCAGCTTATCGCCGAAACGCTTGGCACAAGTTCATGCCTTGATGGATTGGTCGAACTGCCCGGAGCAAAGGTGCTTAACTTCGAGCCTTCCATGACAATCAGTCTGGACGAAGGCTGCCGACTGCAGGCTCGGTTGCTGATTGAGACTCGGACAAACGCATACCAAGTTCGCCGAGGCGATTACCCGGAAGAACAAATCAGCGTTTACTTTACCGTTCGCCAGTACGGAAGCCTGGAACACGATCGGTCCTACGAAGATACTCTCAAGCTACTTCGAGAGCACTCTGATACGTTGATGGACGAATATGTAATCGATCAGGTTCTGCGTCCGCTTTCGCAGGCCATCGCTGCTTCCTGAGCAAGGTGATTCAGGGCTATGAGTACAGTTGTGATTGAAGTAGAGGAGAGCTTCTCCCTCGGTACTTTTCAGGTTCCAGCCTTTCAAGTAACCAAGTCGGACTTTCTAGGCTGCGCATTCCACGGTGACTACGGGACGACTTGGCTGCGGTGCATGCAAATGTGCGCGGGACACGTCAAAGGCTGTCGGATCCATGGCAAGGTCTCTGTCTTGCCAAGTCCTTTTGCTTTTCAGTTGCCGCATGGTACGTCCTTTCTCGCCTACGCGAAATCCATCGGCATGTCCAATGCGCTGATCGAGGAGACCGTCGCTCACACATCGGTCCGTGCTGATACCGTAGGCCGTTTGCGGCAGTCCGAGTGCGCTGCGCTCTCGTTGTACCACGCGTGGTCAGAGGGAGCTGAAGCCGTGGTGTTTTCCACTGCAGGTCTTTGCAGTGCTGGGATGCTCCCACTGTACCGTGAAGCGATACGGCGACTGGGTGACTGCGCAGCGGTTGACGTGTTTTCTCCGCAAGCGCGGGGTACGCCAGTGAGTGACCACACGTTGAGAATCGACGTAACTGCGGTCGGCGGCGAATGAACGACAACAAATGGGCTGAGAGCACTGTTTCCGACTAGTTCAGCACGCACGCACTGGAACAGTTTGTGGCAGGCACGCCTTATGTCCATCCACGCTTTTGCAGGAGCTACACGGCGCCGTCTTCGTGAGACAGGCGGATCTCGATGATCTCGTCGCGTCGAACCGTTAGAGCGTCCAGCACGGTGGGATCAAACTGCTTTCCACGATCGCGTTCCATGATCGCGAAGCATTCTTCGAAGTCGAAGGCTTCTTTGTACGGCCGCTTGGAACTCAGCGCGTCGAACACGTCTGCGACGGCTGTAATTCGACCTTCGATTGGAATCTGCTCGCCAGCCAGTCCACACGGGTAGCCGCTTCCGTTCCAGTGTTCGTGGTGAGTGGACGCAATCATCGCCGCCATTTGAATCAGGCGGTTTGGGTTCATCCCGGAGCCGGTTCGACTTGCGATAGGTAGAACGGGATTCGGCTGGATGATTTTCATTCCGATGCGGCAGTGTCGTTGCATCTCGCGAATTTCCGAATTCGTGAGCTTACCCGGCTTAAGCAGGATGGAATCCGGAATCGCAATCTTGCCGAGGTCATGCAACTGAGCCGCAAGTTCAATGTCTTCGACTTCGGCCGGCGAGAAACCTAACTCATCGGCAATCAGACCCGCGTACATTCCAACTCGGAGAACGTGGTAGCCAGTCTGAGTATCACGGTACTCACCAGCACGCGCGAGACAACGCACAATGTCACGACGAGATTCAATCAGCTCTGAGGTACGAACCTGAACCTGATCTTCCAGGTAGCCCGCGTAGTCTCGTAGCTGGTCTCGCTGCAGCTTGTACAGGATTGAGTTCCGAACTCGAGGCAGCAGGTCGTTGGAATCAACAGGCTTGTTTAGAAAGTCCGTCGCACCAATATCAAGTGCGTTTTTCTTAACTCGTGCGTCTGCTGTCGCTGTAAGGATGAGGACCGGGATGTGGGCAAGATCCGGATTGGCTTTCATCGCGGTCAGGATCTCAATGCCATCGACTTGCGGCATAACAACATCAAGGATGACCAGGTCGGGGCCTGCCTCGATGATTGTCTGAAGCGCAGTTGTTGAGTCACTGGTGGTTTGAATGTCTGTGTAGCCACCGTCGGCCAGAAACTTCCGTAGCACCATGAAGTTAAATGGTTCGTCATCGACAATGACGATTGTGGAATTCCTGATCTTGGCGTCGTCGATTGATGTTTCGTCTGGCTGCTGACCTGTAGCCGTCCGCTTGGGACGTACGGTCTGTCGTTCCAGCGTTTTCAATGCCCGCATATCCGGGTGCGGTGAAGATGGAGCAGGAACTGGTACCGGCGGCGGAGTCTGTTTGACTTCGACGGCTTCAGCTATTGGCTCTTCGAAATCCAGATCAGCGGACAATGCGTGGTAGACCCTGGAACATAGTTCACGGGGATTAACCGGCTTGCGCAGGAAATCGGTGACCCCAAGATCTGTCGCCTGCTGCTCAACCGTCGGATCGTTTGAGGCCGTGAGAACGACCACGGATGTGTCGCTCAGGACCGGATCTCTTCGCAGCTCACGCAGGATCGCCATTCCGTCAACGACGGGCATTATGATGTCCAGAATAACCAGATCGGCTTTCGACTGGCGTATCGTCTCCATCGCAGTTGTGGAATCGCTGGTCGTCACAACACGCGAGTAACCGTCTTCGGCGAGTACCTTCCGCAACACCATGAAGTTGGCAGACTCATCGTCAACAATCACAATCGTCGAGGCGCGGATGGCCTGATCGAGAGTAGAGCCGGCTGCCGACGCAGCCCCGGCATCGGGCTTGTTCGACGAATATTGTTCAGTCAACGAAGACATCACTGGTTCCGTGGGAATCTGACTTTGAAAGGTAGGTCAGCATCGGCTGGCGAAGAGGGTAAATTCGTCCAAGTACCCGATTGCCAAACCGCAACACAATCGTCACGCGACACGCCAGGATCATTCCTTTTAAATCGACCAGCCCACACAACCGGCTTACAGTGCCAAACCTTCTCAAAGACGCTCTAGGCAGATTGCACTATAGGGCGCACAGTTCTGCTATCGACGCGACGGCTAGCTACCGACCAGCGTCTCGCCAGGAACGACGATTCTGTCAACGATTCCCTCAATCACCGCCATAGAACTCGAAACCCCATTGGCATCGGCAGTCTTAGCATCTTGCTCAAGTCTTAACGCTGGCTCAGTCATTTCGTGGAAACCCATAGTTCCCGCAGAACCCTTAAGCCAGTGAGCTTTTCTGCCAAGGTCGTCCCAATCCTCAGCCGCCACTGCCGCGCGAATCTTGACCATCTCGGTGTGCAACTTCTCAACGAACCCAACCACGATCTGCCTGAACTCAGGATCTTCAGTAGGCAACGTAGAGATGATCGGAGGCCCCGTCACCTTCCTTAGCTTGGGCTCAGCCGACACCACGGCCGGTGTGCCGATATCCACAGACGGTGCGGGCTTCGCAGGCGGCTCTGGCTTCATAGGTGCCACAGGCCGCGGTGGATGACTCTCCGCTACAACGGCTGGGATCACGACGTCTGCAGTTGGCTTTGGTGAAACAACCGGGCCCGGTGAGACGGCTGGAGCGGGTAGTGCTGCAACTGGTTCCGCTGAGGCACCTGACTCTGCATCGCCAGAAACTGGCAATGCGACTGGTGTTCCGGGTCCAACGACTTCTGGTTCCACATCCAACGCCTTGCCGATGGCGGAGATGAGCTTGTCGAGTTCGATTGGCTTGGTCAGGAAGTCGTCGCAGCCTGCATCAAAGCACCGCTGTGCGTCTTCTACCATCGCGGCGGCTGTCAACGCGATAATTGGTTTCTCGTAACCCCGTTGCCGCAACGCGCGTGTTGCAGACCAACCGTCCATCACTGGCATTTGCATATCCATCAGGATCAGATCAAAGTCTTCCGACGTGGCTTTCGCTATCGCGTCGGCTCCGTTTTCCACCTCTTCGACAGTCAGTCCGGCGCGCGTCAGCAACAGCGATGCCAGCTGGCGGTTCGCTTCGCCGTCGTCTGCCAGCAGGATGCGTGCAGGAGGCAGCTTGTAGGTATGCTTCTGACTGATTGTTGATGTCGATGCCAGCCGCGGACGAGCTTCTTCCATGGTCAGATGTTCGACGTTTTCGATCGCGCCTGGATCGATTGTCACACTGAAAGTTGTTCCTTCGCCATAGACACTGGACGCGGTCAGCTCGCCTCCCAGCGCGGTGGCAAGTTGCTTACTAATTGCCAGGCCCAGACCGGTTCCGCCAAATCGACGCGTCACCGTATTGTCGGCCTGCACGAACGGACTGAAAATCTGATCGATCCGGTCCTGGCGAATACCAATGCCTGTGTCCGTCACATCGAACGCCAGCAGCGTTCCGGACTCTCGCTTGTCCAACCGAGCCATGATCGTCACTCCACCCTTTTCGGTGAACTTGACGGCATTGCTAAGCAGATTCATGAGAACCTGTCGCAGCCGCGTTGGATCAGTCACGATTGTTTCCGGAATCCTACCGTCAGTCAGAACTTTGAGTTCAAGCCCCATCTCCTGGGCTTTGAAGTGCATGACGTTTGCTACGTCCAGCATCATCGCATGAGGCGATGCGTCGCGTTTCTCGATCTCCAGCTTGCCGGATTCGATTTTTGACAAGTCCAGGATGTCGTTAATCAAACCAATCAAGTGGTGTCCGCTGGAATGAATCGTATCCAGATACTCACGCTGCTTGCCTTCGTCGGTTTCGATTCCGCGTCGAAGAACGTCGGTGAATCCAATGATGGCATTCATCGGAGTTCGAATCTCGTGACTCATGTTTGCCAGGAACAGACTCTTGGCCTCAGTCGCAGCAAGTGCTTCCTGTTTCTTCTCTTCAAGCTGGGTGACATCTTCCAGAGTAATCAAAACACCACGCAGGTTGTCTTCATGTCCGAATACGGGCGAGCAGTTCACAACGAACGAATGGATCGACTCGTCCAGCCGCAAGCGAAGCATTGAGTTTGATTTGGCAACCGCTGTGCTCAGGGTCTCTTCCCATGGAAACGCGGCTGGTCGTTCCATCTCTTCAGGATCCAACCAGTCAAGTTCTGAAATTGGCATTCCCATTGTCTCAGCCGCTGTCTGACCGGTGAGTTTCTCGAACGACGAGTTGGTCAACATGATCCGACAGGAGTCATCGACGACCAGAAGACTTTCAGCCAGGGTGTCCAACGCGCTACGAACGCGTGACGGAACCGCCTGAGATGGATCCAGGTGTTCAAGCGTTTTACCCAGGTAGAAAAAGAACAGCAGGAAACAGGCGGGGCCCACGAAAGCAGCCAGCTTGACCATCGGGTGAGTCAGCCAGCCCATAATGCCCTCTGGCTGGAGACCGCTGAACCTAATCTCGACGGTGCCGTATTGAGTCTCAGAACTCTTATGGAGAGGAACAAATACATGAGTATCCGTTGATTTTTGATCTTCAGTCTCCGGGGCCCAAAGCTCCACGTGGTTGCCAATGGGAATCAGGTCACCGTCGGCCCGGCGGACTGCTGCCGACAGGACTTCGTCATTCATTCTGACGATCTCCTCCAGCATTTCGACGACAGCTTCTCGATCCTTCGTGTTCAGCAACATCGAGCTGCTTACCGCGATTGCAGTACACAGTTCGCCTCGAGATTCCAACTTCTCTGATGTAGGGTCCGGCAACAGGCCAAGCACCAATGAAGCCATCAGCACCGTAGACATGAGAGAAGTCAGGCCGAACGCCAGTTTGGTTCGTGCAGAGAAACGAAACATAGGACTACCCTTCCTGACCTGGCGCTGAGACTTCGCCGGAAACCAGTTTTTGGTTTCGGTCGATCATCGCATCGAGAGAATCTCCGTCGTCGTCGTCGGCATCCAGGAAATCGAGAATCGGCAGCGGGTCAACCATCCGCCACGCGGGAATGGAAGTCAGCATGCTCGCCACCAGACTTCCGCCTCGGAGTAACCAGATGATGTATCCGACTGACAGTCCCCCCAAACTGACGGCACCCCTGTTTAGCACAATCTGATCCGTCTGAGGTTCAGCAAGATCCTCGGAAATCGCTGCAACCGACTTCTCAATGGTGTTTTTCAGCTTCTTTGAGATGACACGACTGGCTCTGGCGATGTCTTCGCTAGCCTTGTCAGCAGTGCCCCGAACGTCCTCTTCGGTTTCTTGTGCGTTTTCCCCGGAAAGATCGGTCCGTGAATCCTGCCGCCTTCCGTCTTCATTTTCCGCTACCTGTTGGAACGGAATGAAGTTGGGAACGAACGAGTCTCCGTCTTCCTGATCGGTGTCAGACTCAACCAGCAGAGGGTTGAAGATACCGTCCTTAGCATCTGCGTCTACGCTCCCCGTATCGTCAGTCGGCAGTGATCCAGGGTCAGTGAACTCCATGGGCGGAGCGTCGTCTCCGACAGACTGGTCGGCATCGTCTTCAACCGGTCGCTCTTCTACTTCGACTGGTTCTGTCGGGCCAACGGTCGTGGGGGCTGGAACCCCCAGTATTGGAACGTCAATTTCGACTTCCACAACCTCAGAGATCGCACCCTCCGAGTCCTGCACCTGGTAGGCAAACGAGTCTGATCCTCCGGTGAAGCTGGCCGCACGCTGGTATATGAACTCTCCGTTCTCGAACTCAACCGTTCCGTTAGCCGGCTGGACTACGTTCACGACTACCAATTCCGAATCAGCACTATCAACGTCCGTTGCTTCGAAGCCGAATGTCAGATTCTCGCCGGCAGTGGTTTCAACCTGAGGAGCATCGTTCACCGCAACAACCTGCAACTCCAAACTGGCACTTGCGGATTCCCCGTTGGCCAACGTTGCAACAATAGTGATGGCTTCAGAACCAAACGCGTCCGGAACCAGGTCAACAACCAACTGGTCGCCTTCAACTCTGAATTCGCTAAGGTCGCTAGTCACTGTTTCGACCTCCTGACCGGCGGAGAGCAAAGTGAACGTCATTGGTCCCGAGTCTTGCATACCCGAGAAGAAAGCAGTCAGATCGTACGCGGTCACCGGCGCGTCTTCCTGGACAGCGACGGACTGGTCGGTACTCTGGAGTTGACGATCCTCTACGGTAATCACGAACTCCTGAGTGACGGAGTTCCCTCCCGTGTCGGTAGCGGTAACAGAAACAGCCACGGTCGGGTTGCTTTCAAAATCGAGACTCTGGTTTGGTTGCAGCCGAAGCTCACCATTAACTACTTCGAATGGAGAACCTGCTTCCACAGTAAACCGGTGCGTATCACCGAGATCACTGTCTTCCACTGTCAGGGCTCCGACAACGGCGCCGGCGACATGTTCCACGACAGTCGAACCCTCCAGAGATATCGGCCCGGGAGCTTCATTAACATCTGTTACGGTGATCTCAAACACTTCCGATGTGCTGAGTCCATTAGCGTCTGTAACGGTTACAGTGACAACTGGTTCTGGATCAGCATCATTCTCATGATCAAGTGATTCCCCTGCCCTCAGCTTTAGTTCACCAGAGACGACTTCGAAACGGGTGTCACCACTAACAGTGATCGCATGAGTGTCTGCGGCATCGACATCATCGAAGCGAAGAGTTCCAATCACGGCCCCAGCCGAGTTTTCCGCGATCGTTGCGTTGTCTAGAGTCAGCCCCGTCGGAGATTCGTTTACGTTTGTGATTGCGATATCTACTGTTTCTGAAGCCGTATTGGTTCCATCAGAAACAACAACAGTAAGTGTGTAGGCCGGTGTCGTTTCGTGGTCAACGCTGCTGTTGTCAGCGAGTGTTATCTGACCGCTGGCGCTGTCGATTGCAAAGAGACCTCCCAGATCGTCAGCGAGGCTGTACTGCAGCGGACCGCCGACGGTGTCAACGTCCGACGCCTGCACGGTCCCCACCACTGTCCCATTCGAGCTGTCTTCCGGGATAGACATGGATTGCCGGGCAACATCCGGAGCGTTGTCATTCTCGTCAGCCACGGTCACTACGATGTCCTGCAAAGTCGTGCTGCCGCTTCCATCGTTGGCTTCGACTTGCACCTCGTAGACATTGTCCTGGCCGACATCGGCGGGTGATTCAAAGTCTCGTGGACCGCGAAATTCCAATTCGCCAGTTGCCGGGTCAATATCGAACTCCGCAGCGTCGGCACCACCGACGATCGAGTACGACACGGTCTGAACCGGTGCATCACTGTCAGTTGCATCGACGTCAATCACGTCCGTCTGAGATTCAGAGACACGAACTGTTGCCGGAGTGGTGAAGGCCGGGGCGTTGTCGTTAACCGGCGTGACTTCAACCTGCAGAGTTCGAACATCCGTTGCCCCCACGGCGTCGGTTATCGTCACTTCAACTTCAAACAGGTTCTGCCCCGTTTCAAAGTCCTGTGGACTGATGAACTCAAGTCGGCCACTTCGGGTCACGGTGAACGCCCCGGCGTCCGCTCCGCCGGTGATTCGCCACGTCAGATCCGCAGAAGCCGTCTCAACGTCTCTCCCAGTCAACTGCGTGACGGTTGTCCTATTTTCATCCACACTCACGACAGACGGAGTAGTGATTTCCGGGGCCGCGTTGACAGTAAGGATGTCGCCGAACTCTGACGTGTTGCCAGCCGGATCCGTCACATTCGCAGTGACTGCTGTTACCCCTGACTTGACCGCGAATGCAAACGTAAACTCGCCGCCGCCGTTAGTTGTTGCCTGACCGAGATACTGCTGCCCGACCCCGACCCGCACTGCAGTATAGATCTCCACAGTTGAGTTCGGTACAGCCTTGCCGGTCACAGTCGCGATGCCTCCGACAGATGTCGCTGCGGAGAGCAAGGGAGCATCAATTCCTTCGTTGCCTGACAATGGATCGAATCCAACCGTCGATGTCAGACCGTCACCGCGCCTATTCTCCAGCGTGGTCAGTCCGCCACTAACCAGATCAATTGATGGGCCCTGATTGTCTCCAAAGTAGTTTCGACTTATCCGATTACCGTGGGATGCCCCGAAGTCCGGAGTATCGCCGACAACAATGATGCCTGCCCCACCGGTACCGTCTGCGGCAAAGTTTCCATCGATCACATTCTGCTGAACAATGTTGCCTGTGCCAAAGAGCCGGACACCGGCGACTTCGCTATTGAGCTGGCCACTTCTAAGAATCGTGTTGTCACTGATCAGGTTCCCACCGTCACTCTGGAAACTGTCAATGGCGATACCACCAGTGTTCCTAAAGAAGTTGCCAACAACGATGGCATCGCCCGACCCTCGGAGAAGGTCGATGGCGTCATGGGCAGCCGCTTTTACGGAGCTCTGAACAAACTCGTTGTTCTGGAACGTCCAACGGTCAGCGTCTCCATCGACCTTGATCCCCCACGCATCGGAATAGCCGATCAGGTTGTTCTCGACGATACCTCCGTCGGCTCCCTGGATCACGATATTGCTGCCTTGGTTGCGGAACTCCGGTCTTGCGAACTCACCCGCGGATGAACCAATCACATTGTCCCGGATCTGGACCCCGACGTAGTTTGTAGTTGCATCTGTGCCAATCTTGATGTTGCCGGAGTCTTCTTCCGTACTCAAGCCAAAGCCATTTACAGCAAGCGATTGCACGACGACGTCATCTGCCTGAACGTTGAGGCCGACGCTAACGACATTCACAGACCGGTCGTTCACGATCTCTAATTCGGGAGCATCGACACCACTCAGCCATACGTCGTCGGCAGTCCCGGCAATTCCATCTACCCCAAGCCCGACCGCTTGCTGTCGCCCAAGAATCTGGTCATTCGGATTCAATATTTGAGTGGCGTCAGTGGCGCTCCATGCTGTTCCATCGATCACGGTCCCGGCACCGGTAATCGTTGGCAACGCATGTGTAACCGTCAGCCTCCACCATTCATTTGCGCCGTCTCGGTCGTTTGGTCCCTCAACAGGAACAAACCGCAGCCGATTGCCACCATCGATAGCATTTGCGTTCGTGATAAACTGCCGCAGACTCCCCTGCACACTTCGGTCGCTGGAAAGATCATCGTCCTGGGTATCGCCTCCCAGCGTGTTAGTAACGACGTTGAAACTAAACCCGAAAGTGACTCCCGTCTCGTTCTCAGTTAGGTCAACGCGAGTCACATGCTCCGCTGTATCAAGCGCCGAAGCGTCATCTGAGCGGTTAGCGTAGCGACCGCCATACAGGAGCCCGTCGGTCGTTGTCGTGCCGCTATCTCGCAGGAGACTACCCGCGCTGCCATAGGTTTGTTCTGCCCAGATGGCCCCAAGGGGTGCCGAGTCCGTTGTCGATGTAACGGTTCTGGAATCGACGACCACGAAGTAGGTGGCGTCGGCAAGGTCAGTAAACCTATAGCCATTCGTGTCTGTTGAGAACACGCTTCGAACCAGAACGTCGGCGGCGTTTGCAATCCCGTCACCAGTATCACGATAAAGGTCGACTCGGACGCCGCCGACAAGGTTGTTCGTACCCAGAACACCATCGCCATCAATGTCTTCATAAATCTCACCGGCAAGAGTCAACTCTCCCGACACGTCAACCACGTCAATCTGAATTCCAACGGGAGCAGAATCCTGAACACCATCGCTTACCTGGATATCCAATGTGTACGACGACTGAACCTCGAAATCGAGCAACGTAGGATCCACAACTCGAATCTCACCCGTCTTTTTATCGATTTGGAATACCCCGTCCGGATCGCCGCCGACAATCCTCCAGTTCTGAGCAAAACCAACCGTGTCCGGGTCGCTCGGCACCAACGTCCCAACCAGGGTTCCCGGTGGTGCATTCTCATCAACTGTCAGCGCAGGTACTGGTAGGACAATCGTAGGAGCCACGTCGTTGACATCCGTAAGATTGATGGTCACGTCCGTCGGAACCGACGTCAGCGTGCCATCTGACACCGTTAGCGTCAGCGTTTGCGAAGGTGCGGTCTCGAAATCCAGACCAGTTGGATCCAGGATAGTAATAATCCCCGTCCCGCTGTCGATTGCGAAAGTCGAACTACCACCAACGATCGACCAATTGCTCAACACGGTCGCGGTATCAACGTCATCGGCTGTCGCCTGACCGACAACCAGCCCGACGGATGAAGCTTCACTAATCACAAACACCTGACCCGAGTCGATGACGGGGGCGTTGTCGTTGACATCAGTTAGATTAATCGTGACCGTTACCGGAGTGCTGCTGTTAAGGCCATCGCTGGCAACAACGGTCACGGTATGAGTTGTCATGTCCTCAAAGTCCAACAGGTTCGTGTTGGCAACCACCAACTGGCCCGAGTTCGGATTGATGGAGAACCGTCCGCCC
>CAZAIB010000155.1:0-13150 GCA_964485095.1 uncultured Planctomycetaceae bacterium
CGAGCCAACCTGGACTACATCCTCGAAAACGTCATCGACCCCAGCGCCGTCATGGGCCGCGACTACCGAATGAGCACCTTCGTTCTGGAAGACGGCCGGTCCGTCAGCGGCCTTGTTCAAAAAGAAACCGACAGCGCACTGACGGTTCGCACCATCAACGACACCATCGTCGTCGCCAAAGACGACATCGAAGATCAGGCACAGTCCGAACTCTCACTCATGCCCGAACGTCTGCTTGATTCGCTCAAAGAGAACGAAGTACGCGACCTGATCGCCTACCTCGCCAGCCCGGCTCAAGTCGCATCGAAAGGTCCCCGAGTTCCCATCGACGCCGAGACCGGTCGCGTCCCCAACGCGATCGAAGGCGAGTCAATGCGTATCGTCAAAGTCACCCGCGGCCGCGCGACGGGCCAACCGATGGGCGGCTTCAAAGCCGATCGCTGGAGCAACAACGATCACATGTGGTGGACCGAAGGCAAACCCGGCGACACGCTGACGCTGGAACTCCCGGTTAAAGAAACGGGAACCTACGACATGGAAATCGTCCTCACCCGAGCCGTCGACTACGGCATGTTCCAGTTAATGCTGGACGGCAAAGAAATCGGTTCCCCCATCGACCTCTACAACAAACAAGTCATCACAACCGGCGTTCTGACAATTCCCATCGGCACCATCAAAACAGGCAAGCACGAGTTGACCGCCAAGATCATCGGCGCGAACCCAAAGGCCATCAAACGATACATGTTTGGATTGGATTACATTCGTCTTGTGAGCCGAAGGCCGTAAGGCCTCGGGTAAAATGCCGGGGCGGCGTATCCAAACTTTGAGGCACATTCCTCGGGCACGGAGACCCGCAACCACGTCCCCAGAACTATTAAGATCAACGGTGACGTCGTACCCGAGGGCTTACGCCCTTCGGCTCACTGGTATGAACCACTTGCTATGAATACACCGCTTGCGCTCTTTGTCACGTGGACTGTCTATGGGACATTTCTTCCCGGTGATGCTCGCGGGTGGAGGCATCGCACAGAAGGTGGCAAGCTGCCGCAACCTCGACTTGAACAGTGGTCCCAAAGCCAACTCAAACATGACATCGTGCTTCTCGACGATACAATGCGTGGCGTTGCGGAAGCAGCAATCGAAGAGATCTGCGACTTCAGACGCTGGCATCTGTGGGCTGTGTCGGTCCGAACGAACCATGCACATGTCGTGGTGACAGCACCCGAGTACGCCCCGGAACTCGTCCGAGATCAGCTGAAGGCGAAAGCAACGCGGGAACTACGCAGCAGTTTTGCAATCTGGAACTCGCGCCCCGTCTGGACAAGCAAGGGCGACATCGAATTCCTGGACACGGAAGAAGATATCGAAAACTGTGTCGTGTATCTCACCGAAGCTCAGGACCGAAAAGGGCGAGACCACATGTGAGCCGAAGGCCGTAAGGCCTCGGGTAAACGCTCGCGGGACGCTCTAACAAGCTCCACTACGCAGCTTGATTAGACAGCAAATTGCTTTGTCAGCCACGCAACCAATTCGCTGGCAATCTCTGGCTTGGGGCCGCTGAGGGTGGCTTCTGTCCGGCCGTCAGCGTTGATGAGTTCAACAGAGTTCTGTGGCGATCCGATCGCTGAGGTGTCGTTGAGCACAATGAAATCGCAGTTCTTGGATTTGATCTTTCGCAGTGCGTTCTCGCGTGGGTTTTGTGATTCCAGGGCGAAGCCCACGATCCATTGCTGGTTTGTTTTAGTGCGGCCAAGCGCCGCCAGAACGTCCGTGGTCTCCACCATTTCGAACACAACTTTGCCGCCCGTCTTCTTCAGCTTGCCCTGCGCGCGTTCTTTAGGACGGTAGTCGCAAACAGCGGCGGCCGCGATGACTCCGTCACAGCCGGGGAACAATCGCGTGCACGCTTCCTCCAGATCCGAAGTGGTTTCGACCTGATGCACTTCACAGCCCTGCGGCGGTTCGAGATTCACGGGGCCAGAGACGAGAACTGCTTCGTGTCCGCTTGCGACACAGGCTGCTGCGATGGCGTATCCCATCTGGCCGCTGCTGGCGTTGGATAGAAAACGGACGTCGTCCAGGTATTCGCGAGTGGGCCCTGCGGTAATCAGAATTCGCATGTCGCAACCTATTCCGGTGGCCGAGCTCGATCGGCAGTTTGGTGCTTCCATGGACCATTGGAAAGATCGTCGGGCGGGATGGGCTTCGACTTGGCCGGCGGATTGTTCTCGCAGCCAGCGAACAGCAGAAGGACAATTCCGAGGATAAATGGTATTCGACGCATCACGTGCCCAGGTGTTTGACAATGTGTTCCAGAATCTCTTTCGGTTCAGCCATCCGCCCAGCGCCGACCTGTCCGCAGCTGAGCCAGCCAGAACCGGGTTCAATAATTTGGACGCCGTCGGCTCGCAAAAGTTCCACATTTCTTTGCACGGATGGTTTGTCCCACATTTCGCAGTTCATCGCGGGAGCCAAAAGAACCGGCGCGGTGGTGACCAGGTAGCATGTGGACAACAGGTCGTCCGACATGCCATTGGCAAGTCGAGCAAGTGTTGAGGCGGTCGTCGGCGCAATGACCAGCAATTCTGCTCGCCGCGCGAGCCCGATGTGTTCGCCCTGGAAGTGTTCCTGTGGGCTGAACAGTTCTGAATGAACCGGTCGACCGGTCAGTGCCTGGAACGTTGTTGGGCCGACAAACTTCGTGGCCGATTCGGTCATGACGACCGACACGCCGGCTTCCTTTTGAACCAGCTGACTCACCAGATCGGCAGTCTTGTACGCTGCGATGCCGCCGGTCACACCGACGAGAATCTGTTTGCCTTTCATTGGTCAGTCCTGCAAAAAGCTAGAAGCCCGGCTTGTGAAAAGCCGGGCTTCTGAATTCCGTTCATGTTGCTCGGCCGAAGTTCGTTGCACCTCGGTGAGTTCACACTTACTCGGGGACGATGTCCGATAGTGATGGACCACCATCGTCGACCGCTTCAACTGCATCGGCTTCGGCAGCCTGCACGTTGCCGGCAGTGTCCAGGTAAATCTTGTCGTGCAGAATTTCGGCGACGACGATTTCCATCTGGTTCTTAGTCGCCAGATCAATCAGCGGCCGCGCGCCTCGGTTAAGGGCGACCATTCGCTTTTGAATAAGCGTGGTGAGTTTAAATCGTCCACCAACTTTTTGGACGAGTTCTTCGTTGCGAAAATCATCAAGCATTCGTTTTGCTCTCCTCGGCCTTGAGAATCTCCGAGATCTCTTCGACAGTCTTGGGGATTTGGTCGTTGATCACTGTGTGACGGTAGCGATCAGCGTATTTCAGTTCTTCCTTCGCCGTTTGCACTCGGCGCTGGATCTTAGCTTCGTCTTCCGTGCCGCGACTGCGGAGGCGACGTTCATACTCTTCCGGAGAAGGTGTCTTCAGGAAAATCGTAACAGCATTTGGATACTGTTCCATGACCTTGAGGGCTCCACTGACGTCGATTTCCAGAAAAGCCCACGCTCCGGCCTCAGCAGCACGGTCCAGTTCTGATTTCAGCGTCCCGTACCAGTATCCCGATTTGAACACTTCCTCAGTCTCGATGAACTCTCCAGCGTCTTTTCGCCGGTGAAACTCATCTGCATCCAGAAAGTGGTACGCCTCGCCGTCCACTTCGCCAGGCCTGGCTGGCCGGGTGGTCGCGGAAATACATTTCAGCAGCGGAACCGGATTTTCGTCCATGAGGTGGCCGACAATTGTTGATTTGCCGCTGCCGCTGGGGCCCGACAGCACAAAAATGCCGGCTCGCTGACTTCCTTCAGACGACATAAAACCGCTCCTGTCAGGGCGATGGTGCATAGCGATCGGGCAGCCAGCCTTTTGGGTTTCGCAGTTCCGTTCGCGGGACTGAAAGTCGGCGGCGCTCCAACCGATTACTCTATGTTTTGCACCATCTCCTTCATCTTTTCAATTGCGGATTTCATTTCAACGACACTGTGAGCAATTTCTACGTTGTTTGCTTTCGAGCCGATTGTATTGGTTTCCCGGAACATCTCCTGAATCAGGAACTCCAGCTTTCGTCCCTGGGACGTGCTCTCATTCAAGAACGCGTCGAACTGGCCGAGGTGCGATTCCAGCCGTTTGATCTCTTCGTTGATATCACAGCGTTCTGCGAAGACGCTGACTTCGCGAATGAGATCGTTTTCCTCGATTGTCGCGTTGGCTCCGGAGATCATTTCACGAACGCGTTCCAGTAGGCGATCACGGTATTCCGAAACTACGGCTGGAGCCTTGTCACCGATACCGGCCAGCTCAGTGCTTAGTACCCCGCACTGGGTCTGCAGGTCGGTCGCCATCGATTCGCCCTCAGTCAGGCGGAACTTATTCAGGTTCTCAACAGCCTCGCTAATCACCTCGGCAACAACCGGCCAATGTTCGCGAAGTGACTGCGTCTTGTCTGTGCCTTCGGACAAAGCATCCGGGAGGCTAAGCAGGACACTGCAATCCTCGGGCATCGCAACGCCCAGCTTCCCGGAGAGCGCTTGGAACTGTTCCCAATAGGCTGACAATGCGTCAGCGTTGATTTGAGTTGCCGCGGCTTTTCCAACCAGCGACGCCCGGATGGTGACGTTGACCGTACCGCGAGCGACCCTGGTGCGGACAACTTTTTCGATTTCCGATTCGTAGGCGGCATAAGCGTCCGGCGAACGGGTCATCACTTTCAGGTAGCGATTGTTAACCGCGCGCACTTCGACGGTAACGTTGATGGCATCGGTTTCTCGGCGGGCTTCGCCGAATCCGGTCATGCTTAGGAGCATGCGGGGTTCCTGCACTCGCCGCCTGCGATCCAGGCGGCGATCATTCTAGAGGTGGCTGATTGAGTGAACCGAACGACTAGACTTAGTTGTCGTCGCCGGATTTCTCTGCACCAGATTCTTTGGGGATCTCTGGTCCGCCAGCCGCTTCGGCTTCAGGTTGTCCGTCGCCAGCCGCTTCGGCTTCGGGTTGTCCGTCGCCAGCAGCTTCCTCACCAGCAGCGGCGTCTCCAGCATCACCGGGAGCAGCAGCGTCTGCACCATCAGCGGGAGCAGCGTCTCCACCCGCTTCAATTTCGCCAGGCGTTGGTGTTGACGGAAGGCCTGGGACTTCGTCGCCAGAAGGAGTCAGATCATTTGTACCAGACATGTCGCCATCGTCGGTGGCTGACTGTGTTGGTACAGCGGTCCCACCATCGTCGGTCGATCCTTCATCGTCGGCTTTTTCCGTTTCAGCATTGGCTCCGCCACCGAAACGCGATTCCTTGGCTCGCAATGCCATGCCACTGAACCCAGCCAGGCAAAACCAAATCAATGCACAGACGATGGTGATCTTTGTGAACACATCGCCGGCCTTGGTTCCAAATGCACTGGATCCACCTGCACCACCAAACGCACCAGCCAACCCGCCGCCACGTCCGCGCTGGATTAGCACGACCAGCATCATGAACAGACCGACAAACATCAGCAGTGTCATCAACAATACGTCCACGGGACGACTCCGACTTCTTCAGTGTTTCAAGTTTGGGCAGCGACTGTTTCGTTAGCCTGCTGCAGCAATAATTGGCAGAAACAAATCTGCCTTCAGGCTGGCTCCGCCAACAAGAGCCCCGTCAACATTCTCGAGAGAAAGCAACGTGGCTGCGTTGTCCGGCTTCACACTCCCTCCGTAGAGGATTCGGATGCCGGCGGCGGATTCTGCAGTGTAGTTATTTTCTACCCATTTGCGAAGATGGGCATGGGCGGCATCAGCCTGTTCTGGAGAAGCCACTTTTCCGGTTCCGATGGCCCAAACAGGCTCATAAGCAATCACAACGTTCGAAAGATCAGTGATCCCCGCCAAACCGCCCGCCATTTGAGTGGTCAGAACTTCGTCAGTCTTCTCAGCTTCCCGTTCTTCCAGCAGCTCGCCGACGCAAAGAATTGCCTTTAAACCGCCCGCTAGAGCCGCTTTTGCCTTCTGATTGATCATTTCGTCGGTTTCGCCGATGACGTGCCGACGTTCGCTGTGGCCCAGAATGACGTAATCGCAGCCGACATCCTTCAGCATATCCACTGAAATCTCGCCGGTGTACGCACCAGAAGGCTCATGCCAGCAGTTCTGAGCACCCACCTGGACCGGTGAACTGCCGGCCGCTGCGGCAACTTCGCCCAGCCAGGTAAAGGGAGGGCAAACAAGAATCTCCGCGGCTGTCTCTCCGACGCCATCAGCCAGAGCCTTCGCCAGCTCAACCGCGCCGGTGCGGTTGGTGTTCATCTTCCAGTTTCCTGCAATCAGCGGGCGTCTCATGTCAGTCTCATTCAATTAATGTAGATGGCAAGCGCGGAATACTACCGTAATGCCAAGTGATTGGAACCCAGCTCCCTGCGGCTTCAGGCTTCCGAAAAATGTTCAACCGGCTGCGTGTTCGCCAACCTCTGCCCACCAGATGGGTCTCAACCAACCGTTCAACCGGGTCGCCAGGCAGCAACCTCAGCCACCACCCCCACCGGATACCGATCGAACGGAACGTTCGTTAGATGGGGGTGCTGCGGGGGTAGGAGCCGAGGATTTGGAGCTTCACTGCTTTCTTTTCCAGTTCGTCCAACATCTTCTTCACGGGGCGATCTCGCATGTGTCCTTCGAAGTCGAGGAAGAAGAGGTAACCCTTTTCTGGTTCCCGCAGCGGAAACGATTCGATCCAAGTCAGGTTCAACTTGTTCTGCCGGAACGCCATGAGGCAGTCCGCCAGGGAGCCCGTTTTATGAGCGATCTGCAGCAGCAAAGCGGTTCGGTCGTGACCCGTCTGCTCGCCGGCTTCTTCGCCGATAACAGCGAATCGAGTCACATTGTTGCGATTGTCTTCGATGCCTTCCGCAATGATGCCAAGGTCGTACTGAAGCGCTGCCTGCTGACTGGCGACAGCACCGACGCCCGGCTTGTCGCGAGCAAGCTGAGCCGCAGTGGACGTACTGGTTACCTCAATCAGCCGCGCCTGTGGCATGTTCTTGGCCAACCAATCGCGGCACTGCGAAAACGCTTGTGGCTTGCTGTAGATCTCTGAAATTTCACCACGCGCACATCGACCCAGCAGGTTGTGGTGGATGGCCAGTTGCACTTCCCCACAAATCGTCAGCGGCAGCCGCGTGAACATGTCCAGCGTATCGACAACACGTCCGTCTGTACTGTTTTCAATCGGAACCATTCCGTATTCGGCATGCCCACGATTCACGGCTTCGAACACGGTCGCGATCGTGTTGACCGGAACCAAATCTGCCGATTCACCGAACCGGTCAATCGCCGCAATGTGCGTGTAGCTAAACGGAGGCCCAAGGTATGCGACTCGCGTGTTCTTCACCTTCTGCCGAGCGGCGCTCAGGATCGGGCGGAACACAGATCGCAACTGAACTGGTGACAGCGGCCCGGAATTTGAGACCTCAAGTTTGGAAAGCAGCGTCTGGTCAATCTCTGCTGAGAACACCGATGAATTCGAGTTCGGAGTCGACTCGTAATACTTCACCGCCAACGACGCGCGTTTGTTGATTAGCTTTAGAAGCTCCGCGTCCAGCTTGCGGATATCGGCCGCCAACGTCTCTGGCTTCTTTGCTCGAGCTGGCCGAGGAGTCGGAGGAGAAGCAGGTTTCTTAGCCGCAGCTTTTGGAGCGGGCTTGGCGACCTTCTTCTTTGCAACTTTCTTAGTCGTCGACTTCTTCTTCGCGGGAGCGCTTTTGCTGGCCGTCTTTCCACGAGATTTTGTTGTCTTCTTGGCCATGGGGACCCTTACGGCGGAGGGATTCTGTGGGTAGGATCCGGTTCGATCGCACCCGAGATCAGGGGCTCGCATCCGGATTTCAGCTGACAAAACAATGCGTGTCGGCTTCGATCCTTCTGGCGCCTCACCGTCCATGGCCGCAACAGCACTTGTACCGGTGCGCAGTTGTGTTTTCAACCGACCGGAGCCTATGCAGGCAGTCGGCAGACAGCGTTAAAGCGTTCGAAAATAAAGACTTACAACGATAGCTGCAGTATCCAGACTCCCTAAACCAACCGGTGCACGAGTCTGCCATCTTGACATTTCCCACCGGAAGTGTCCCGACCAATGTCGGTGCCGAATTGGCACCTGCCAGAATCACGGCGAACCCTAAGTCGTTTTACTTCAGTAGTTTAAGAATGTTGCAAATCTTGGCACGGCCTTTGCCTTATACGGGATCATCGACTTGCAACGCACGCCAGCCTCTGGGCCAGCGAATCACATAAAGACTCAGCGGAACAACATAACGGAGACCAATCATGGCATCAGGCGAAAAAGTAATCGGCATCGACCTCGGAACAACCAACTCCGTTGTGTCTGTCATGGAAGGTGGCGAACCAAAAGTCATCGCTAACCAGGAAGGCAGCCGAACCACGCCCAGCGTCGTGGCCTTCACCGATAAGGGCGAAACTCTGGTTGGAGAACCGGCCAAACGCCAGGCAGTGACCAACCCACACAACACGATCTATTCCATCAAGCGATTCATGGGTCGTCGGCACAGCGAAGTGCAGTCGGAAGAGAAGATCGTCCCTTACGAAATCGTTGGTGGTCCCAGCGACTACGTGAAGGTGAAGGTCAACGACAAGGACCACACGCCGCCGGAAATTTCGGCGCTCGTTCTCCGCAAATTGAAAGAAGCCGCGGAAAGCTACCTCGGTCACAAAGTCAACAAGGCCGTCATCACGGTTCCAGCCTACTTCAACGACGCCCAGCGCCAGGCAACCAAAGACTGTGGCCAGATCGCCGGTCTTGAAGTCGCTCGAATCATCAACGAACCAACCGCCGCTGCTCTGGCTTATGGCCTGGAGAAGAAGGCCGAAGAAAAGATCGTTGTGTTCGACCTTGGTGGTGGAACATTCGACGTGTCGATTCTGGAAGTCGGCGACGAGCTGGTCGAAGTGCTCAGCACCAACGGCGACACACACCTGGGTGGTGACGACTTCGACGAAGTCCTGATCGATCACATTGCCGATGAGTTCAAGAAGTCAGACGGCATCGACCTGCGATCAGACGCGATGGCTCTGCAGCGACTGCGAGAAGCCGCTGAGAAAGCGAAGAAGGAACTCTCAACCGCCCAGTCAACTGACATCAACCTGCCGTTCATCACGGCCAACGCCGACGGAGCGAAGCACTTGCAGTTGAGTCTCACGCGATCGGACTTCGAGAAGCTCATCGATCCGCTTGTCGAACGCTGTCGCGCCCCCGTCACCAATGCACTTAAGGACGCGGGACTGTCACCGAAGGAAATCCACGAAGTGGTTCTGGTTGGTGGTTCGACTCGAGTTCCCAAGGTGCAGGCGTTCGTCAAAGAGATGTTCGGGAAAGACCCTCACCAGGGCGTGAACCCGGACGAAGTTGTTTCACTGGGGGCAGCCATCCAGGGCGGTATCATCGCCGGCGATGTTAAAGACGTTGTTCTGTTGGACGTGACGCCACTGTCGTTCGGAATCGAAACCGAAGGCGGCATCATGACCGCACTGGTGGAACGCAACACGACGATCCCGACTACGAAGAGCGAAACGTTCTCCACCGCTGCTGACAACCAGCCAGCCGTGACCGTCAAAGTGTTCCAGGGCGAACGCAAGATGGCCAACGACAACCGCCTGCTTGGTGAGTTCAACCTGGACGGCATCCCGCCGGCTCCGCGTGGTGTTCCACAAATCGAAGTGTCATTCGACATCGACGTCAACGGTATCCTTAGCGTATCCGCAAAGGACAAAGCGACCGGCAAAGAACAAAGTGTTCGCATCGAAGACTCCAGTGGATTGTCCGAGGAAGAAATCGAACGCATGCGTAAGGATGCAGAAGCGAACGCCGACGAAGACAAGAAGAAGGAAGAACTAGCTCAGGCCCGTAACAAGGCTTCGACCCTGGTCTACACCGTCGAAAAGACTCTGAAAGAACACGAAGACAAGCTCGACGAAGGTTCCAAAACCGCCATCGAAGCGTCGGTCGAAAAGGTCAAGGAAGCCGAAAAGGGCGAAGACGCCGCAGCAATCGAATCCGCAATCAGCGAACTCGAACAAGCAGCCCACGCGTTGGCTCAGCACATGTACGAAGGCGACGAAGGTGCCGCTGGCGGCGAAGCTGAAACCGCCGGAGCAACCGCCGACGCTGGTGGTGGTTCTGACGACGACGTCATCGACGCTGAGTTCGAAAAGAAAGAGTAAGCAGGCCAGTCAGCCCGGAAACGGTTCAACCGTTTCCGGGAGTGCCGCTCACGACAAGAGACTTCAGACGAGGGACGAACATCAACCAGGTGACGGAGGTGGCTGATGCGTGTTTTGATTCTTGCAGTAACAGGCGCCGCGGCATTCATTGGTTTTCAACAGGGACGGCAACGCACCCCGGAAGAAGAAGCGAAGCTGGCTGCGATGTTCGCTCCGGTTGAAGTTCGACCCGCCGATATCAAGATTGCGATCGGCCAGGAGGTTTCGAAACTCAAAGTCGCATTGAAGAAAGACGGAACTGCAATTCGCGCCTCCGCCGAAGCACTCATGAAAAGTGACTTCGACGATCGGCGGGACTACATCGAACTCAACCCAAGCGGATTTGGCTTGATCGTCTTGCACTCACTCAGTCGTGACGAAATCACTGGCCTACGCGTGCTCGTTTTCGATCCGAGCCGGCGACACAGGAACGAGCCACTCTTCGACGCAAAATCGGTCACGCTCCACAAGGACGGTACCTACTCAATCCGATTCGGAAGGCCACCGGCCCCGCGGCCAACTCAAGGCGGACCCGAACCGAAGTCGGCCCCCGGCAAGCGCGGGCAGCAGACTGGCAAGCTAAAGCGCTAGCTGACAGAAACCAGACAGAACCGCGCCCAACATGCGCGCGGATATTGGGAGAACCTCATGACATTTCGACCTGACAAACTCACCGTCAAAGCTCAGGAAGCTGTTCAGAATTCACAGCACATGGCTGAGTCTTCCGGACACCAGTACGTCCAACCTCTGCACTTGCTGAAGTCGTTGCTGGATGAAGAACAGGGCGTCGTGCGGCCGCTGCTGGACAAGATTGGCGTCAACTTTGGCCAGTTGCAAAACATGGTCGACGGAGAACTCGAACGCATCCCGAAGGTTAGCGGAACCGGAATGCAGATCGCCGTGTCGCCGGAAGCAATGAAGGTTCTCAACCAGTCAGCCGACATCGCGGACGGAATGAAAGACGAGTACGTCTCAACAGAACACCTGCTGCTGGCTCTGTCGAAAGTCAAAGACAAGGCCCAGCGACTGCTGGAACTGAACGGCATCGAAGAAGCCGACATCATGACCGCACTGGAATCGGTTCGCGGCGGACAAAGCGTCACCGACCAGTCACCCGAAGACAAATACCAGGCGCTGCAAAAGTACGGGAAAGACCTGGTTGAACTCGCGCGACTGGGGAAGATCGATCCCGTCATCGGGCGCGATACTGAAATTCGCCGCGTCATCCAGGTTCTCTCCCGTCGACGCAAAAACAACCCGGTTCTCATCGGCGAACCAGGCGTCGGTAAAACCGCCATCGTCGAAGGCATCGCACATCGCATCGTGCTGGGCGACGTCCCGCAGAACATCAAAGACAAGACAGTCATCGCTCTCGACATGGGAGCCCTAATCGCGGGAGCCAAGTACCGCGGCGAATTTGAAGACCGGCTAAAAGCGGTTCTCAAAGAAGTCCAGGACGCCGACGGGCGCATCATCCTGTTCATCGACGAATTGCACACCGTCGTCGGAGCCGGCGCGTCCGAGGGAGCGATGGACGCGTCCAATCTGCTCAAGCCCGCGTTGGCTCGCGGCGAGCTACACTGCGTTGGAGCCACCACGCTGGACGAGTACCGCAAACACATCGAGAAAGACCCGGCGTTGGAACGTCGGTTCCAGCCGGTCGTGGTTCAGGAACCCAACGTCGAAGACACCATCTCGATTCTGCGTGGTTTAAAAGAACGCTACGAATCCCACCACGGCGTCCGCATCACCGACGACGCTCTGATCAGTGCCGCAACATTGTCTGATCGCTACATCAACGATCGGTTCCTCCCCGACAAAGCCATCGATCTGGTGGATGAAGCCGGCAGCAAGTTGCGGATGGAAATCGATTCCATGCCCGTCGAAATCGACGAAGCCACTCGCTCGCTGACCCGCATGCAAATCGAAGCCGCCGCCCTGGCCAAAGAAACCAGCGACGACAGCAAAGACCGCCTGGAAACTCTGCAAAAGCAAATCGCCGACAGCGAAGAAGAAGTCAACGCCCTAAAGGCTCGCTGGGAGAACGAAAAGGACGGCCTCTCGCAACTGAAACCGCTACAGCAGGAAATCGAACGTCTGCGAACCGAATCGCAGCAGGCATTTTCCCGAGCCCAACAGACCAACCGCAATGACGACTACGTCGCCGCCCACGAAGCAGTCGAACGCCTCAAGGAAGCCGAACTGCGCCTCGGTCAATTAAAAGAACACTCCGAAGACACAGCCGCGAATCCCGAGAACCGATTATTACGCGAAGAGGTCACCGAAGAAGACATCGCCAAAATCGTCGCCGCGTGGACCGGCATCCCCGTCGCTCGCATGATGCAAAGCGAACGCCAAAAGCTGATCGGCATGGAAAACGCCATCCACCAGCGAATGATCAACCAGCACGAAGCCGTCGAAGCCGTCTCCAACGCCGTCCGCCGATCACGCAGCGGCCTGCAGGATCAGAACCGACCCATCGGTTCGTTCATGTTCCTCGGCCCAACCGGCGTGGGCAAAACCGAACTCTGCAAAGCCCTGGCCGAGTTCCTCTTCGACGACGAACGCAACATGGTTCGCATCGACATGAGCGAATTCATGGAACCGCATTCCGTCGCCCGACTCATCGGAGCCCCTCCCGGCTACGTCGGCTACGAAGAAGGCGGCCGCCTAACCGAAGCCGTCCGCCGCAACCCGTACTGCGTGCTGCTGCTGGACGAAATCGAAAAAGCACACCGCGACGTGTTCAACGTCCTACTGCAACTGTTGGACGACGGCCGACTCACCGACGGTCAGGGCCGTACCGTCGATTTCAGCAACACCATCGTCGTGATGACCAGCAACCTCGGCAGCCAGGCCATCATGGAACTCACGGGCGAAGAAGCCAGCCAACACGAAATCACCAACCAGGTGATGGACATCCTGAA
>CAZAIB010000156.1:0-13120 GCA_964485095.1 uncultured Planctomycetaceae bacterium
GGACGCGGCCAGAACTCACGGGAGCACGGAAGGTTCCAAAACCAATCCTGGTCACTGCAACGATTGGCTTCTTTGTTGCATGCCTGCTGATGGTCCTTTTGGGACAGAAAGTGTACACCAAAATGAATCCAACTGTGGAAGCTGCGCCGGTTGTACAGCCGTCTCAAAAATAGCCCAGTTTCCCTTATCTGTTCAGTCTCGACGGGAACTCAGGCCTCGCGAGGGAATCCAGTGAATTCTCAATGAGACGGTTCGCCCCCGGATCCGATTTAAGATCTACGGAGCGAATTCTGACATGAGGTTGGATTCCATTTAGACCAGCGCAGGAAGGGCCAACGCGCATGACGAAAGCAGTGAGTCTCGAACCAGTTGATTCCGACGCCGATCCCGCGCCCCAAGTGCGCCGCAGGTGCATGGTGGTCACGTTAAGTATCTGTCTGCTGTGCGTCATTGGGCTCTTCACATGGCCAGAACCAAACTGGTCGCCGGCCGAGGAATCCGTTCAACAGCAACCCACGTCTGAGTTGCGCCCGACGAGTTCCGCTCAGCTGATCCCGGCAACGACCACTCGATACCGCTAGCGCTTTGTGTTCCTGCAGAGTCGCAACAAGTGCCGGCCGCGCGCTCCGAGGCTGTGCATAATTGGGTGGCCGGGGTTGGAGCGAGGCGCGAGTGAAACCCCGGACTTGATTCGAACGTTCACTCGAATCGGAGCCCGGCCACGAGCGTACGCCCATATCAGCGGTTCGTCGGAGCCAGCATCGCGGTTTCTGGTGTCCGGTCTTTGACTGGAGCTCCGGTTGCAAGCAGCTTCATGTAGCCTGCAATCAGGATCAAAACCAACATGAGGCCGCACAGGATGTTGAGCCACTTCATTTCCTGCTGTCGAATTTTCTGAGCTTTCGCGCTTCTCCCTGAGAGCAACGAAGCGAAGAAGAAGACGACAAATCCAAGTCCCAGTTTCACCACCACAAGTGCGTGGTACGTCGGTGGCAACTCGAATGCCATGATTTTCGTCACCGCGTTATACAACCCCGAGATTAGCAGGAAGAGAACCGAGATCCCCACCCATTTGGCCCAGCGCTTGCGCATGGCTTCTCTCAGTTCTGCAGACGCCTGCGTTTCACTAGCTGCCGGCACCAACGAAAGTCGCATGAACATCGTCCCCCCTACGAGGACCGCCATTGGGATGATGTGAAGCCAGCGGAAAAGCAGGCCAAGAAGTTGAGAAGCGTCCATATTGAAACTTGTTGTTGTTTGAGATGAAAAACGACTTTCCGCGTCGGAAATCGTCTGAGGACCAATGTGACTTCGGGTTCATCTTAACCGCATGGGCTGTTCCACGAAACGGGGTCTATTCGACCTGTTTTTCGGTGGTCCGTGCCCGGGAGGTTCCGGACAGGCTGAATGGTTTGGTTGTGCATGCGATATCTCAATGGTTGGGCTGCCGGTTTGACAAATTAACACCAAGTGTTCGCTCTGCTTTGAATTATAATTTACCAGGTGATGCGTTGAAAAAGGGAACTGATTCGCGGCTCACGGCGCGAACGCACAAGCAGGCACAAAGTGTTTGATTGTAGGGCGAAGGACGCGACGAACCGGTTCAGATCGCCAACTCAATGTTTATAACGAAAAACGAACGGCATGGTTCCCGACCCTTCTGACAACGACGCCCGGCTCATGCAGACGGTTACCGGTGACGAGTCTCAGTTCCCCAAAGAACAGGAAGACATTGCCGCGGCTGTTGTGGTGCTGCGGAACTCTGCCGTCAGCGAACGAAAACTATCGGAAGCGATTCGCAGCTGGACGATCCATGGCAGCGTGCCAATGCTTGACCACCTGGTGAACGTCAAGCTGATCGACGATGCAACTCGACATGACCTGACAATGGAAGTCACCGAGTTACTGACCAGGTCAATGGAGAATGGCCGAATCAATTCCACAGGCGAAAGTCTGATCTCCGAGACGCTGGAAGCGATTGATCCCTCGGGACGCATCGCTCGTCTATTGGGAATCCAGGCCGCTGCAGGAACCGGCGCGTCTGATTCGTCCGATCATCGCCGCGCGATGCATGGCTATCGATTGATCAGAAAGATTGGCCAGGGCGGACTCGGGCGCGTTTGGCTGGCGTTCGACGAAAGCCTGAAACGCTACGTCGCCATCAAGGAAATTTGCGGAACCGATTCACCGGTCGCCGTCGAGCGGTTTGATCGTGAAGCCGTGATCACCGGACGCCTGGCGCATCCTGGTATTGTTCCGATTCATCAACTTGGGAAGGAAGAGAGTACCGGCAAATCTTTTTACGTGATGCGGTTCCTCGGCAAGACCACACTGCATGACGCAATCATGGAGTACCACGAGCGCCGCGCCGAAGGCGACGACGACCCCATGCTGATACGCCGATTGTTGAATGATTTTGTCAGCGTCTGCCAGGCGCTCGGTCACGCTCATTCTCGCCATGTGATTCATCGGGACTTGAAACCTGAGAACATTGCGATCGATAGTTTTGGGCAAGTCATCGTGATCGATTGGGGTATCGCGAAAGTCATTGGCGAAACCAATCCTGGTGAGACCGGTGGTGAATTCGATTCTGCAGAGATAAGTTCGCAAAGCACGATGCACGGGCAGGTGTTGGGCACGCCGCTTTACATGGCTCCCGAACAAGCGGCCGGGCGCATTGATGATCTGGACGAGCGAACCGACATCTATGGGCTGGGCGGAATTCTGTTTGCGATCCTGACCGGCAATGCACCTCACGAAGGCTCCCGCGAACAATCACAGTCTTCGGGAGCTCGCGACATGCTGTCCGCGATCGCCAGTTGTCCAACGCCCAACGCTTTGGAAACTGACAGCAATGTGGATGATGCGTTGGCAGCGATTTGCAGCAAGGCGATGGCTCGGAAGCAATATGCACGCTACCAAACGGCAATGGACCTGGCTGAAGACGTGCGCCGGTGGTTGGCTGGTGAACCAGTTTCCGCTCAACGAGAAACCTCTGTGCAGCGACTCAAACGTTGGCGACGACATCATCAGGTTTGGTCGCAAATCATCGCGGCAAGTCTGATCATCGGCTTCGTTGCCGCATCGACACTGGCCGTTGCCGTTCGCCAGAACCATGTTGCCGAACAGCAGCGGCAGTTCGACGAGTTAAACGCTTACAGCCATGAGATGGAGGTTCAGCTTCAGTCGACAGCCATCGAGCTGATGCGGAACACGCGGTTCATGTCGACGTTGCCTCCCATCCAGGCGATTGCTGATGCCAGAGCCGGCAATCCAGGTACTGATGAGGGCGAAGAAATCTGGCAGGAACGTTTGGGTTCGATCCTTATCGGATTACTCCGGGCAAACCCGAGTTACCGTGCCGCCTACTACGCCGCGACCGAAAACGGGCAGGCCTCCACGATCGTCCGCGTGGAACGACACGCTGGCGAACTGGGGTTCGTCCGTCGTCTGCCCGCCAATCGTCAGCAACCGCTGGATGATCAGGAACTTCTCACGGAGATTGGTGAGTTGTCCGTGGCCGACATCCTGTTAACCGTTCGCTACCGAAAGCAATCGGTGCAGGAAAAACTGGCTGGGACGAAACGACAGCAGGTGAGTTTGCTGGCATCGACTCCGGTGTTCGATGAAGCAACGGGTGATCTATTTGGCGTAGTCACACTTGAACTGGATTTGCTTGGTCGAGTCGTTCAGGCATTGGAGCAACTTGAACAAAGTACGGCCAGGATTCTTGTTACGGATTCCGACGGGCAAGCGTGGGTGAGCGACGATCCCGTCACGGGCATCAATACCCTGCCTGATAAAATGAGTACCACGTTTGATCGGCCTGGTATTCCAGAGCTGTTTTCCGACTCAGCAGAGGATCGCATCCTGCATCAAAAAGCAGGCTGGATTGCCAACCGAATTACGCTCGATCCATCCAACCCACAAACGACCGTTGGCTTGATTCTGCAACTGAGCGACTGATCCGCTGAGATTGGCCTCACTACGCGGTGACACGTCTCCAGTCGCGGAGGATATATCGGTCGTAATCTTCTTCGTTTGCCAGCGTCCAGTTGTTCTCGTCAAACTCCGGAAACTGCACGTCGCCTTCGTAGTCGCCTTTGATTGTGCTTAGCAGCATGCGATTCGCCAGCGGAATGCCCATCGCATAAATACTTCGGCCACCGGAGATGAAGATCGCGTTCCCCAGTTTGGCAGCCTGCTGCATCGCATCATCGATACTGGAACACACCGTGACTCCGTCGATTTTTGCTGACCGAGAAATCACAAACGTGTCGGCTTCAAAGTCGGCTCCAAAAATATCGTACGAACGACGACCCATGATCACGGTTTGGTGATGAACCGAATCGACGAAGTGCTGATACTCTTCAGGCACGTTCCACGGCATGCCTTCACCCTTGCCAATGGCGCGGCTTTCAGACATCGCACCGATGATGATGATTTCGTCTGGGGAAAATGTAAGCATCCGATTCGCCTATTGTCGGTTCCTGCAGTTCATTCGCGTCTGGTGATGGAGTATTGCACTTAACAAATTTGGGTTCGAGAGGTGTTTATTGCGCGCGGTTTGCGGGTTTGGGGCCAACGCCCGCAACATGGGGTGGTGCCAGATTGCGATGTTCACGAAACTCCGGCTTGGCCGCCCGCAAAGCGGCCTACAACGCTTACAAGAATCTGGATGCAGGGAATCAGCATGAAATGGATTTCATCACTCGCCGTTTGCATGGGCCTAATCGGCTCTGTGGCGCAGGGGCAACAACAGGCAGAGTTGCGATTCAAAGCGGCAAGCATTCTGCCCGCTTCCATTTTGCAAACCAGTACCTACAAAATTGCCGATACGGTCCTGCTGCGTGACCACGAGTTCCAATTCAATATTGAGACGAAATACGGAACGTTCCCGGTGACGGGTATTCCCTTGCTGGAGAAGCGACTGTCTGAATTGCGAGCCATCGAAGAGGCGAGCAGACTCAGCAGTCAGCCCGTTGCCGTCAGCAGTGCCTGGGCGACGCTCAAGCGCACGCCGCAGGGGGCTGAGCATTTGCTGACCGATCCGTTCGGGACTTTCAAGCGGGCTCCAACAGGAATCAGGAAGATGGCGGCGAACTTTGTCGACCCCGTCAGCAGACGCGCCGGTTCAACCCATCGACGAAAGCTGGCAGCGAACCTGGGAGTCGATTCCGAAACAAGGAATCCAGTGTTGAGCCACCTGCTTTCGGAATTGGCGGCAAGGGAATTCGTTGGCAGTTCGGCCACCAAGTTCGCATTGAGTGCGGCGATACCAGGGCTGGGCACACTGGCTTCAATGGAAGACTTGCGCGACATTGTGGCTTCCAGAAGCCCTCATGAACTCTTACAGGAATTGGATACTGAGCTCACTCGAATGGGCACCTGGGCACCTGCTAAAGATG
Source organism: uncultured Planctomycetaceae bacterium (assembly GCA_964485095.1). Classification (GTDB taxonomy): domain Bacteria; phylum Planctomycetota; class Planctomycetia; order Planctomycetales; family Planctomycetaceae; genus CAYNWT01. Next base: position 5,409 of record CAZAIB010000156.1, read on the forward strand.
CCTTCGTCAAATCCGGAAAATGGACGTTGCTGGAAAAGCTGACGTTCGTGCAATCGTACAAGCAGCTGGCTGGCATCAAGCACTCCGACTTGCTGATTTACATGGCCAATCGAGATGAATCAGAAGCAGACATACTAAGGCGTCTGATCATCGTTCGATTGTTGGCGGAGTTGCATTCGAAGAACCCAATCCAATCACTTTCGGATGCGGGACTGCCCATTGCGTGGCTGCAGAATGGCCAGATTGTTGGAGTTTGCTCCGTTGATTACCTGACGAATTCGAATGAAGTTCAACAGGTCGCGATGGGGTTCAGAAAGAACAATCCCGGCAAATCAATCAGCCTGCTTTCGGCTGGTTGGGTCTCGCCCGGTGCAGGAAAGACGCTGGAGAGTAATCAGGTCGTCTTCGTTCGAGCGGACTTTGCAACGGGCACAAGGACGACCGATCGTTCTGGCGGTTCCACAGGATCACGCCGCTAAACCGGTCCGTGTTCTGATTCCAAAAGCTGCGACGAGCGGTACTCATCAGTGAGTCCGCACGTTCGCAGGTTGCTAATCTGCGGATGAAGTTTGGGGGTTTGCTGCCAGCACCCGCAACATGGGCTGGCGTCAGATTGCGATGTTCACGAGACTCCGGGCCGAATACGCCGAGAAGGGAATCTCATGCTGAATATCGCTAAGCGGATGCGCTTCGTATGCGTGACTTTGTTGTTGTGTCCACTGCCATTCGCGAATGCGGACGAGCCGCTTCGCAGTCGGTTCACCGTGCCGGCCAACGCGCCGCTGACCCGCACTGGTTTGAAGGTGGTGACAGGTCAACCGCTGACGGTTTGGGCGAAGGGAACCTACGAAGTTCGCCCGGCGAACAAGGATCGCGCTGCCATTCAGGTTGGGCCGCGTGGCACGTTCCATTTCGAATCAGGCGTCGTCGGAAAACCGTTTCCGCTGCCAGCAGCCGGGACCGGTCCGGCTGCGTGCTATTGCCTGATTGGTCGGATCGGTGAGAACGGAACGCCGTTCTATGTCGGTGAGAAACACAGCGTGGTCGCACAGTCCAGCGGCGAACTGTTCCTGGGGATCAACGATTTCAATCTCAAAGACAACCGGGGCGAACTGAACGTAGTCGTCGATGTTGGCGGCAAGGTTCATACGTCAGCGATTCGTCAGCGAGTCGCGTTTGACGGTCCGTCCGGACGACCCGTTCGCGGCGCGAGGGTCGTTGTGTTCTATGTCGATGGCCTGCGACCGGACATTGTTCGCGAGATGTCCGCGATGGGACACCTGCCAAACATCACGCGAATTTTTCTGGACGGCGGCAGCCAGTTGGAGAACTCATTCACTACTTTCCCAGCGAACACGATTACCGCCAACGGCAGTCTGTGGACGGGTATGTTCAGCGATCGGCATGGCATCAAGTCGCAGGTCGGATTCAATCGACGTACCAAAACGAGTGAAAACTATCTGGGCAAGTTTGGCCCGGTTCTGAACGACATGCTGTTGCAACCAAAGGGACTCGACCGAGCTCTTCTGAACGCTCGATCGAAGTTCGCCGACATCACCAAAGGCGACGGCGCTGGCGAAGAACTACGGCGTCGCAAGACCAGCGAAATTCCAACACTCAACACCCGACTGGTGTCAGCAAGCAAGACGTTTTCGTCCGGAGTCATGCCGCTGATGTCGAACATTTCACCAGCGCTGTGGACTCGGTACCTGGCGGATGAAGTTCCGTACTTCGGCACACACCTGGCAGACCGCTATGTGGACGAAGCGAACACAAGCTACGCAATCGAAAACCTGTTTGAGAATCTCACGGACGTGACGGTCGTGTGGCTCCCTGAAAATGACACGACCAGTCACCACGAATTTCGAGGGCAATTCGGGATGGCTCGACGAACACTGGCGGAAGCCGATGCCGCGATCGGAAAGATGTCAGACCGGCTGCAGCAAAAGGGAGTTCTTGATCGCACTTATATGGTGTTGGTCAGCGACCATGGGCATCTCGGCGGACGCACCGAACATCTGGAACGCTTCGATGTCGTCAACGAATTCTTTCACGCTCCAGCCGACATCGATGGGGACAACCAACGCGTGGGCGGCGGTCTTGGTGTGACCGTAAGGCAGGACCGGTACGTGAACCGGACTAAGGGCGATGGTCGTGACGACTTCGTGTTTGTGGATGCAGTCGCTGATGGCGTTGCTCGAATCTCGTTGCCCAGGAATAGCTACGGGAGCGGCGACTGGTCCGGCGTTAACGACATTCAGACTTTGTTCCGCTACCCGGTTCGTGGGCTCGCCAAACCCGTCAACCTGTTCAATGCACTGAATGCGATTCGTGTCGACACCGCAATCGCACAGAACGTCGCGCCGGTGGATCTCATTCTCGCCCGAATCGATCCCAACCGAGTTCTCATCAGCGGCAACGGTCGCGGTTACGGAGTCATCGAACAATCCGTCGGTGACAACGGGCAGCGACAGTACCGCTATTCTGCCATCACTCGCCTGCGGCCCCAGGGTCGTGAGCAGATTGTCTGGGACGTCGTCAAGGAACCGACTGTGGATCCATTGCGGCTGGCTGGTCGAGTTGACTGCTGCTTGTTCAATGTTTGGCACGATGAAGAAACGTGGTTGCGGATCACGATGGGCAGCCTGTATCCGGACAGCGTGGTCGCCATGGCGAGGCACATGTTGTGGAAGCCTGAACTTGCCGGTCGCGCACAGGAATATGGAGTCGACCTTGTCGTCACGGCTCAGGCGGGCTGGCTGTTCAATACTCGCAATGAACCGGGTTCGGCTCACGGCCATCCGTTTCAGGAAACGATGAACAACAGCTTCTTCGTCTCGGGGCCAGGCATCCGCAAAGGAGCCATCGTGGCTCAACCGGTGCGGTCGATTGATCTGACGCCCACGATTCTGGACATGGTCGGAGTCAACACAGCGGGACTCGGCTTCGACGGGAAACCGGTTCGAGCGATCTACCAATCCGCACGTACGGAACCGCACGTCACACAGATGCCGCTGTACTGGCAGGACATCGATCTGGGAGCATGGGCACCGATCGCCTGGAACCCGCGACTTGAATATCCAGGACAGCCGAAGTCGGTCAACCAGCCGATGAACTTCTGGGACCTCAGCAACCTGACCTACAACGCCGCCAGCATTCGCGAGGTGAGTGTGAACCGCGTATTCGACGACACCAGCCGCTTCGTCATGACGCGCATCCTGCAACAGCGATCTCACGAAGACCGCCCGCTGCAGGAACTCTACCGACGAGAGCGGCAGCGGCTTGACGATGGACCACTGGACGTCCCCCAACTCCAACTCAACAAGATCGCGTTGGGCGACTACAGCTGGAGATCAGAAGGTAATCTTAGTCGAGCAAAGAACGTCGCCAAATGGGCGTGGAAGAAGACTCGCAGCTTTGACAAGGTCGTCTCGACACCTTTCGGCGGCCGCTCCTATCTCGGGACCAATCTGGTCAAGAAGACCATCGACGCCGCCGACTACAGCGCCAGCGAACTCCGGCGCGTAGGAAGCCGGGAAGCCGTCAAACTCGCCGACCGCTGGATTCTCTCCGGCGCGGAAGACACCGTCGACCGAGTGATCAACAGCGGCCAGGCAGAACCCGCAACCCGCCGCGTAAAGAAGTGACCGGAACCAAACGGCAGGCAGCTGCGTTCATGTTGTGCGTGTGCTTCAACCGAAAAGACGGTAAAGGCACGCGGGTGGAGTCCCTTTCCCTGTGCCGCCGAATCTGAGCTCTGCAAAAACGTGACACACGGATCACAACCGGGTATCATCGATTTCTAAGTCAGATTGGTTCTGCATAAACACACGGAACCGCGGCCCGGAAACTTTCAACGCGAGTCCTATGAGTCGGATTTCAGCCCTCGCATAGGTCGCTATTCAGGACTTGTTCCATCCATGATGAGCTACCTTACATCGACCCTGCTTGCCAGCTTGATGGTGTGCTCTCCGGCAACGATCCCCGCACCGGAGAAACCCGTTACCGTCAAGGGCACGATGCGGCCCGACGTTTCGAAAGCGGGTCACTACACCGTCCGCGTTCAATTCGAGATCAAAGAAGGTTGGCATACCTACGGAGAAATCGGAGACGGTTCAGGGATCGCCACGTCACTGAAAATGAAATTACCAGAGGGCGTGAAATCGGCGGGAGCCTGGAAACATCCCGTTGGCAGCGAGCGGAACGAACACGATTCAGAGCTCTACGTTGGGAAGGTGACGTTTTCCAGGAGCGTTGTCATCGAACCAGCTGCGGGTGGCAAGACGATCGACGTGGTCGTTTCGTATCAGGCGTGCACAGACACATTCTGCAATCGGCCGCAGACGAAGACCGTCAGCATCGCGGTCCCAACCAGTAGCTCGGCCGGTGCGAACATCTTCGAACGCCCCGTCCGCATCAATGTGAACGGCAAACCACTTAACACAGTCGCAAAGAAGAGATTCCTTTCACCAGGGATTTTCGATGTCGATGGAGATGGAAAAGCCGAGCTGATGATCGGCACGCTCATGGGCAGTGTTGGCGTTTACGAAAATCAAAACACCACCGGTAAAGGTGATCCGGTCTGGGGCCCGTGGAAAGATTTCGAAGATGCCAAAGGCAATAGCATTCGAACGTCCAATTGGTGATGCGTGGGCGCGAGTCCACAGTTTGTGGACATGAATGGCGACGGACTTAAGGACATCCTGATCGGAAGCTTTAGCGGAGTACCGCAGTGGATCGTGCGAACGAAAGAAGGGTACGGCGAATCGACTGCTGTTCTGGACAAGAATGAAAACGCTGTGATGCTCAGCGAGTATTGGGATTTTGAAGCCGAAGAGTGGACTGAATCAGATCGCTGCGGCACCAGCGGACACTGCTCGACTGTCGCCGCTGTTGACTGGGATCACGACGGCGACATGGACCTGCTTCTTGGCGGCTACCGCGCTGGAGGACTGTTTCTGCGACTCAACGAAGGAAGCGCGACGGAGACGAAATTCGCGACAACGAACCAAGTTGTAAAAGTCGGCGGCAAACCTGTCGGATTCCCTGGCGGAATGGGCGCACCGCGCATCGCTGACTGGGATGGCGATGGGCTCTTTGACATCGTGATTGGCACGATCCGCGGAGAAGTTGTGTTGCTCCGAAATGCCGGTTCGAAAGGTAAGCCAGAGTTCCCCGAAATGACCACGCTTGTTGCGGCCTTGCCAGGTAAGTCAGGTTCCAAGCAGATCAAACGAGTGCTCGCGAAGGATGGATCCCCCGTCGCGCCCGGCTCATCGTTTCATATCGAGTTGGTCGACTACGACGGTGACGGGGATCTCGATCTGCTGGTCGGCGGTCGATCTGAATGGTTGACTGGCCCGGAGAAAGAACCAACCGAAGAGGACCTCGCGCTCTCGAAGAAGCTGAAGAAGGACGCCGACGCTGCCTGGGTCAAGTTCAAAGAATTCAAGAATTCGGCCGAGGGAGAGGAAGAGTTGGAGAAGCTGGAAGGCACTGAAGAATACCGAGCATTGCTGGCGAAGTATCGAACGCTAAGCGCAGAGTCCAGAGCGGTTCTTGCCGACCCAATTGAGCGAGCCGATTTCCTCTGGCTATTCCGGCGGAAGTAAATCCGTGTAACCGTAGTCGGGTTTCTCCGAAACCCGACCGACGTGTTAACGGCGTCGGTCTGCCAAACCGCGCTCATGCGGTCTAAGGCGTTGGCGACGCTTGCGGGACCGGTTTTGGAAAAACCGGTCTACGGCTGGGCGTTCTCGGTTTTACTCGGACCTCGCTCCAGTCGCGGCCACCCTACCACTGCGTGTTCTACGCTGATTTGCAGTTTTCTGAAAAGAAAGCGAAATCTCTGTCCGGTTCGCCTTCCAGCCGCGTTTCTATGCACAGACGGGACCCCGTCATACGTAACACACTCGGGGCAAGGGCAAAACATGAAGCGACTACTACGACGATTCCGGACCACACGGCGGCGAGCTACAAGCCGCGTCCAAAATACTGAAACGCTGGAAACCCGAGCCTTACTTAGTAACGTCACCGTTTCAGTTACAGGTGGCAACGTCACTGTTCGTGGGAACGGTGACGACAACGTAGTTTCCATTACAGGGGATGGAGACGGACTCATCTCAGTCAAGGGGCACGAAGGCACAACCATCAATGGCGAGTATGAGTTCATCCTGCCAAGGAGTTTTATCGACGGTAACCTCCGCGTAAGCCTGGGCCAGGGTGATGATGTTGTCACCATTGACAATGTTGACGTCGTCGGCGCAATCGACGTTCGCAGCGGTGGTGGTGATGACCTTGTCGGTGTCCTTGACACTGAAACCGCGGGAAACCTCAGGATCAGCAGCGGGGCAGGTGATGACATTGTTGGACTGCGCGAGCTGTTCGTGGGAGGTTTGTCCGTTACAACCGGTGGTGGTAACGATCAGGTGGGACTTGGCGAAGTGGACGTCAATCAGATCAACATCGGTGTCTTCTCCGGTTCGGGTAACGCGTCGATTTCGACCGGTGGTGGCAACGATGAACTCGCTATCGCAGGCGGTCAGTTTAACAACAACTTGAGGATCGCTACTGGTCGTGGCGACGACGATGTCTTCATTCGAGACACCAACATCGGAAACAACGGTACTCTGATACTCGGGGCCGGAAACGATGAGGCCTTTGCTGACAACGTCAACGTGGGACGCCGTGTTGTCGTCAACGGCGGTTCGGGGAACGACGACGGTGAGGTGACGGACGCTAACACCAATTCGCGGCCAGTCATTCGCAGGGTTGAGAACTTTGGTGTTGAGGATGCTGAAGCGCGATTCGATGAATTGGAGACGGAAATCCTCAATGCCTTCGACAATCATGACGGCAAGGACAGCTGAGTCCGCTGCCCTTGTAGCAGTCAGATTCGGCTTGGTTCTATTTAGTTAGGTCGCGCCTGCGAAGACCCCCGGGGGTCTTCGCTTGTTTGCACCTTCGTCACAGACCAAGCCGGGTAAACCAGGTAAATCGACTGGCGCCGCTTGTTGGGTCGGACTGAGCCTGGAAAGCGTTCTATGAATGATTTGGTAAGGAAATCCAGAAGCGGGCTCTGGGGCAATTCCCCCAGAGCCTTTTCCTGTCGCTTCCACATCATCCGGGGCCAGTGAATCTCTCCGATTGACGAGTGACTGCCAATCTACTTCAGCAGTTGGCCAGCAAGATTCCGGATCAACGGGATGTACTCATTGAACTCCCGATCAAGCTCGTTCTGTGCCGCTTCGCGGTCTTCCGGATCTTCTGGTCTGCGCCGCGGTGGCGCCGGTGCGATCGGTGCATCCTTCAGCAGCTTCCGGAGTTCCAGGGCGGCTTGATCGCAAACGCGGTACTCGGGGAAACTGGCCGAATCTTTTTTCTGACGTCGCTGATCATTGGATGCTGTGATCAACAGGCGGGTCACGGCCATGCCCTCAGGCGTTGCTCGCCACGCGATGACCTTCTTGTGTTTCTCCTGATCGTTGCCGTGGTAGTTCCGAATCATCGGCAGACGCCACATTACCAGCTTCACTGTGTACGCACTGGCCTTGGGCAGGTCGTCACGCATCCTGTTGATGGATGCAGGTCCGGTATTCAGGAGAAACTTTGCCAACTCGCCAACATAGTTCGGGTCGCGCCTGTCCTTTTCCGTGGGCAGTGTGCCGGAGACAACCGCCTGCCAGTCACGCCACAAAGGGTCAATACTTGCC
>CAZAIB010000157.1:0-13106 GCA_964485095.1 uncultured Planctomycetaceae bacterium
CTAATAGATTCACAACCAGGACCAGGGCACCACCTGCCCTTCAGGACGCCAACATGAAACAACTCACTATTTGTCTGCTTGCCCTGAGTTCGCTTGCGACGGCAGCCGTTGCGGACTCGCTGGTCTACGACGGTACCGACGGCCCCGGCAAAGGAAAGCACATCGTTTTCATTGCCGGTGATCATGAATACCGATCCGAAGAGTCACTCCCAATGCTGGCCCGCATTATGGCAAAGCATCATGGGTTCAAGTGCACGGTGCTGTTTGATATCGATCCGAAGACCGGCGAGATTGTCGCGGGCAAGCCATCAAACATTCCCGGCCTCGAAGCTTTGGAATCTGCGGACCTGGCGGTTGTGTTTCTGCGGTTCCAGGATCTGCCGGACGAACAGATGAAACACCTGGACGCGTACCTCAAACGCGGCGGACCGGTTGTCGGCATGCGAACCGCCACGCACGGGTTTCAAATCAGAGCTGGCAAGACTTACGCCAAGTACTCGTTTCGCAGCCAGGTGAAGGGCTACGAGAATGGGTTTGGCCATCAGGTGCTGGGGCAAACGTGGGTTGGCCACTATGGCAGGAACCACAAGCAGAGCACGCGGATAACACTCGTTGAGGGCAAGGAATCTCATCCGGTTCTGCGTGGCGTCAAAGACGTGTGGGTGCAGGCTGGTGGCTACGTCGGCAAGCCAATTAGCGGGGAGGTACTTACGATGGCTCAACCGCTGGACGGAATGAAACCTGATTCGCCGGCGTCAAAGACACAGCCGCCAATGCCGTCTGAGTGGACTCGCACCTACAAGTCGGAATCCGGAACCGAAGGGCGTGTGTTCACGTCGCTGTACGGTACGTCGGAAGACATTACCAACGATGGTTACCGTCGGCTGCTGGTGAACGGGATGTTCTGGTCGATGGGTATGGAAGACGCGATCACGGCAGACGCGAACATCGCCATCGTTGGTCCGTTCAAGCCCAACACGTTCGGTAACCAGTGGCACGCGCGAGGTATCAAACCGGAAGCGTATGCTGGATATGAGAGTCAAATTCCGGCTCACAACAACATTGTGAAGCCCCAGCGAAAGAAGAAGAAAGCTGCGCCAGCAAAGAAGAAGCCTGCACAGCAGAAGTCAGCCTATCGATTGCCGGAACTCAAGGATCGTTCGGCAGAAAATGTCGCTGGGAACATGTGGGTTGTGGACAGTCAGGCTGACTGGAAGAACAACACGAAGTCGCAGGACGGTCTGCGGTTCAAGGATGGGATGGCGCGGCCGAAAGGCAAGCAGGCGACGTTTCGCAGTGCGATGAAGTCGTTTGATTCGAAGCGTTCGGCGAAGTCGATTGTTATCGATCAGTCGCCCGAGTGGTTGAACTGGGAACCAACTAAGAACCTCGGCCCGGCGAATCTTGGTGACGCTCCGGTCATGCTGCAGTTGGGGCCGAACAACTACTGGATGTTTGGCCGCTACGGGAAAGGCAAGCGGGCAAACTTCGAAGCGAAGGACGCGACGCTTGAAGGTTTTGACATGCCGCTTAAGACCACACCGTTTCCAAACCAGTACGACGCGTCCGGTGGATTACAGAAGCGGATGGGCGGTTACCACGCGTGGCAAAGTACAGACATGGTCAACTGGGTTCACCACGGTTCGATTACGAAGGAAGCCGGCAAGTGGATGACCACCGCCGAATTCGCCGATGGCAAAGCCTATTTCTACTACGACTTCCCGAACGACCAGGACCCTCACGTCTACGTTGATGCCGACATGTTTGACGGTGTCCCAGGTCAGGACAAAGGCATGGCCTACGATGATCCATCGCACGGTTCTGACTGCGCGATCATTCGTGACCTGGACGGGAAGTTTCATCTGATCGTCGAAGACTGGAGCCCCATCAACGCGCGGACGCACGCGTGGGATTCACCATTGGCCGCGCACGCGGTGAGCCCGGACGGAGTCAGCGACTTCAAGGCCGTCGCGCCGCCTGTTGATGAACGGACGAAACCGACGGGTAAGAAGGCGACCTACAAGCATCCGCACTGGGTGAAGGAACATCCGAAACGGTTCAAAACGAATGTGGCCGAATACAACGTTCACGAACCAGAACAAAACGCGTACGGCGACTGGGCCGCAATTTCGATTGGCGGACAGTACTACTTATTCTGCGACTACGACCCAAAGGACACGAAGCAGATGAGCGTCGGCTGGTTCACCTCGCGCAGTATCGACGAACCTTTCGAATGGTGTGGCAATGTCGGCAAAGGGCATCCGGACCCGGACATCATGTTTGCCGAAGGTCGCTTTTACCTTGCGACTCAACAGCCGATGGACTTTGTGAGTTCAGGTCCGTGGGTTGAAGATGTGCATGTTCGCGTTGGTGTCGATACAGACAATGACAAGCAAGTTGATGACTGGACCGAGTGGACTCAGGTCAAAGAAAGCTACGACTATGTCAAAGGGTTTGCGAAACAAGTCGCCAGAACCCCGGCGTCGCTGGATCTGTCATCGCTGCCGGAGGGATACGGATTCCGGTTCGAAGTCAAACTGAAAGACACAACGGAGAATCGATCAACGCCTGTGCTGGATCGAGTGACAGTGTCGTTTGCTGACTGACTGACGATGAGTCGTGAGGAAAAAGAGCAGGAACAAAGACAGCCCGACGACGCTAAGTAGCGTGGTCGGGCTGTCATTTTCTTTGAACCGCACAACGGTGATTCGTTAACTGGAACGACTGACTACTGGACTACGGGCGTCGGTTGCCGCCGCCTCTCCGTCCACCGCGTCCACCTGAACGACCGCGACGTCGGTCCGCTTGTCCGTCCCCATCACGATCTTCGCCGTAAGGGATCTCCGTCTCGTACTTGATCCCCTGACGTTTGCCTGCCATTACGTGCTCAGCATACGTCTTCCGTTTCTCGGACGAACTGAACTCCTTGTTCGCAGCCAGCAGGGTCTTTTTGATCGTGTCAACAGAGGCCGTTAAAGGCAGCTGCTGCATGACTGTTCCTTCCTGGCCAAACGTGCCGGAGCGAATAATGTTAATCGCCGGACTGGCCTCGGCACCCATGATGGCCTTAGTCCACTCTTTGTCGTCGTCATCAAGGAAGTCCAGATGGAACCGACCAATCACTTCTTCGTCCGCGAACAGTGGCTTCAAAGTCGTCGAAAGTTTCTGTGCCGCGTCTTTGTCTGCGTTGATGAAAACCAGCAGACGTTGGTCAGCGGACGCAACGTTTAGTGCTTGGCGAAACGAGAGGAAATCCTGCAGCACGGTGTCGGTTTTTTCTCCGCGAGCCGTATACCGCTTTGCAATGCGTTTCATTTCGCTAATGACTGCGGCGTCACTGTCTTCAGCGCGGTGGCCCATGACCTGGCCGGGTGATCGGCCTGAACGAGAGAGCCGCCTGGTTCCCTGTGGGTCAAACATGCAAAAAGCTGTGTTGGCGTACCGACCGTTCAACAACGACCGAACCATCTCTTCCGACTTCTTGTTCTCGTAGGTTTCGATGCGAATGCAAACGAACGAACGAGAGACGTCGATAAACTCTTTCTGTGAGAACAAACTGTTCTGCGTGCGTGTGTAGCCTGGTCAGAACACGCCCGAGATGCCGGTGCATTGAGCTGCTGCCGACATAAAAAAGATGGGGCGATTTGACCGCTTGGCCTCAGCCAGCCCTTTTTCCCAGGTCGTAAACCAGGCAACGCCAGCGGTCCCCACAGCCTGTGGGTTCTCACCCACGGCACGAAGCCGATTGCCGCCACGTTGTTGCTGTCGGCCTCCACCCGGCTGGGCGAACCCAACCGTAGTGCCCAGGCAGATGAGCGTTAGAAGGATGCGAGTCTTGATAGTTGCCTCCAGCTTGCAATGTGCACGGTCTTGGATCACTTCACTTTCCGCCATCTCGCTTGCTGTATCCACCACAAATCTCGCAGTGCTGAAGCGATTAACGAGGGTTTAAGCCACTCTTTACGGTCGCGCACAAACAAAAAGGGAGGTATGCGCAGTAGCCAGGCGAAAGCGTTCGCGTCCGCAGCCGTATTGCGGTGAAGTGATTCGGCATGGCTTAGCGTGCGAGATTTTCAACAAGTCTGGCTACAATTGCCAGCCAACCGATTGGAACAACTGCTATGCGATTTCACTACGTACTTATACTCACCGCTGCACTTGTGGGGGCTAATGCCCAGGCAAACGACCGGCCAAATGTCCTGTTTGTGTCCGTTGATGACCTGCGACCGGAGATCGGTTGTTACGGCAACGACGAAATCAAAACGCCGCACTTCGATGCGTTCGCTGAAACCGGGACGACTTTTCTAAAAGCGTATTGTCAGGCGGCGGTTTGTGCTCCGTCTCGAGCCAGCGTCATGACGGGGCTGCGTCCGGATTCGACTCGGGTGTGGGATTTGCGAGGCAAGTTTCGCATCAACATGCCGGACGTGGTGACGATTCCGCAGCACTTCAAGAAACACGGCTACCACACCGTGTCAATGGGCAAGATTTTCCACAATCACATGCCGGATCGAGTTTCTTTCGACGAACCGGATCTGCGACCGGCGAAATACATGACGCCGGAACTGATTGATCGCGAACCGGAATCGTTCTACCACGACGATGGACTGAATCGCGAACTTGCCGAGGTCCGCAAACGTCGGCTCGCAGAGAATCCAAACAAGTACGCGGACGGCTGGGCGTACGGAGTCGCAACGGAATCGTTCGATGGTCCCGACAATCAGTTTTACGATGGAGCCCAAACGGATCTTGCCATCGAAAAGATGCGAGAACTGAAAGAGCGAGACGAACCGTTCTTCCTGGCTCTCGGTTATTACCGACCACACCTGCCGTTCGTAGCACCGAAGAAGTACTGGGACTTGTACGACCGCGACAAACTTTCGCTCGCCGACAATCCGTACCTGCCGAAAGACTCGCCAGTGATGGCAATGAATTCGATGTACGAACTGCGAGCATGCTACGACCTTGAGTTCGTAAAGCACCCGTCGGAGTTTACCTTCGACGAACCCACCGCTCGGCGATTGCGGCATGGCTACTTTGCTTCGGTCAGTTTTGTCGACGCATGTTTCGGCAAGCTACTGGCGGGCTTGAAGGAGATGGGCCTGGCGGACAACACCATCGTTGTTCTGTGGGGCGACCATGGATGGAAACTGGGCGAACACAACAGCTGGTGCAAGCAGTCCAACTACAACATTGATGTTCAGGTGCCGCTGATGATTCGAATTCCCAATCATCCCGCGGCCGGTTCGAAAACCGAATCGCTGGTTGAACTTGTCGATCTTTACCCAACAGTTTGCGACGTCGCCGGGCTGCCGATTCCATCCAACATGGAAGGCACCAGCATGAAGCCGCTGATGTCAAAACCCGATCGCAAGTGGAAGTCAGCTGTGTTCAGCCAGTTCCACAGGGCACCTCGAATCACTCCTGACAAGGGCCGCTACATGGGTCTGTCGATGGTGACGGACCGCTACCACTACGTCGAATGGCGAACGTGGGACCATATCAAAGGCATCGCAGGCGAACTGAAGGCGACGGAACTGTACGACCACAAAGTCGATCCCGACGAGAACCAAAACATCAGCGGCAACGAAAAGCACAAGGCTCTGATCGGCGACCTCGCGGCGCAACTTAAGCAGGGCTGGAAAGCCGCCAAACCGAAAATGGAATAGCGCGACCGCAAAACGATCGTGTCAATTGGTGACCATTCCTGGTTCAATAGAACCTGACATCCGACCCCACTGACGGAGCCCCCTGCAACGTGTCTCAACTTCAAATTCGAACAATCACTTTCGCTGTAGGGCTAATCGCGCTCTGTGGTTCCCTCGCGCAAGCTCAAACTGATGCTAAGCCGAACGTCATTTTTGTGATGGCTGACGATCTTGGCATTGGCGATGTTTCGCCGACGAATCCGGACTGCAAAATCAAGACTCCTCATCTTCAAAAGATGGCGGATGAAGGCATCACGTTCATGGATGCCCATTCACCCAGCGCGGTGTGCACGCCGACTCGGTACGGCGTTCTCACGGGTCGCTACAACTGGCGATCACGTCTGGCGAAAGGCGTGCTTTCCGGAACCAGCCAGCATCTGATTCCGGCTGAACGACCAACCGTGGCCCACATGCTTCGCAAGGGCGGATACCACACGCAGATGATCGGCAAGTGGCACCTTGGCTGGGATTGGGCCAAGGGTGCGAATGATAATTGGAAGAAGATTGACTTCGGTAAGCCTGTGGAAAACGGACCGAACATCAATGGGTTCGACGGTTACTACGCTCATTGCGGTTCGCTGGACATGGCTCCGTATGTGTGGGTCGATACCGGTAAGTGCACCGCGATTCCTGTTCGGCAGGAAGGCGTCAAGAAGAAGCAGAATCCTTACGGCTGGTACCGCAAAGGCCCCATCAGCCCGGACTTCAACATTCCCGAAGTGTTGCCGCATCTGTTCGACAAAGCAGTGACTCACGTAAATTCTCGTGCCGCCGATGCGAAGGACGGAAAACCGTTCTTCCTGTATCTCGCGCTGCCAGCTCCACACACGCCCATCGTTCCGGTACCGCCGTTCAAAGACGCCAGCGGAATGAACCCCTACGCCGACTTCGTAATGCAGGTCGATCACCACATGGGCGAATTGTTCGCAGCCGTGAAGGAAGCCGGTCTCGACGACAACACGCTGATCTTCTTCACCAGCGACAACGGCTGTTCGCCGGAAGCCAACTTCAGTGTCCTCAAAGAACACGACCACCACCCAAGCGCCGGTTACCGAGGCCACAAAGCCGACATCTACGAAGGCGGCCACCGAGTCCCGTTTATCGCGCGATGGCCAAAAGGCATTCAGGGCGGACAGAAGACGAACGCGGTTGCGTGCCTGACCGATCTTTATGCGACTCTGCGCGACATCACCGACCAGCCAACTGAAGATCTGGGCGGCGAGGATTCTTTCAGTCTGGCACCTGCCTTTAAAGGCGAATCGACAACCGATCGAACCACATTGGTCAGCCATTCCATCGGCGGTTCGTTCTCCATCCGCAAAGGCGATTGGAAATTGTGCCTGTCGGGCGGCAGTGGCGGTTGGAGTTCACCGCGTGAACCCGAAGCGAAAAAGAAAAACCTGCCTCCGATGCAGTTGTTCAACCTGAAAGACGACCGCGGCGAACGCAAGAACCTGGTCAGCGACAACCCAGACAAAGTCAACGAGTTGCTGAAACAACTTGCCCACGAAGTTCAGCAGGGCCGCTGCACAACGGGAAACAAGGTTCCGAACGATCGAGATGTCACCTTTCTGCCCGACGGCGTGAAGATGCCATAGTCTGGAACCAGCCCAGTCAGTTGCCGGCGGCTTGCCTGTTTAACAGCAAGCCGCAGGCGCTGCGTTGACTAGAACCGCGTTCGGTACTCGAAACCCGACCGCAGGGGTTCATGACTACTTTTTCTTCCCCGGACCGCGTCCGCCACCGGAGCCTCTTGAGGATCCGCCTGGACCCTTTGACGATCCCCCCGGTCGGAACGACTTGCTGCCGCCACCGCCGCCACCGCGGTTGGATGGCGGAACTCCGCCGCTGCGAGATGATCGACTGCCGCTGTCACCCGGACGACTACGAGATGAGGGTGAATTGGATGATCGGAATCTGTCACTACCGCCCCGCGAAGATGGTGGTAAGCCGGCGTTTGAGCGGTTCCGGTCGCCACCGCTGGAAGGTGGCCGCTTGCTCGGCAACCCCTGCGGCCTGGACGCCACGGACCTGGGAGAACGGTCGCGGAAGATGTCAACTCGCGGACTGCCGCCCGGACGGCTGGAACCACCAAAGCCACGTCCTGGTGAGCCACCTCGGAAGGCAACCGCCTCACGTTTTGCTCGTTCACGAGCAACGGTGCGAATGATCTGCGACCGTTCGCGCTCGCGACGGATTTGCTGGTCGGTAATCTTGACCAGTCGTACTCCGGCTGAACCGCCACGTCCGGAGCTTGCTCGGACAGCCAGGTCCAGCAGGTTTACACCAATGCGAACATAGCTGGCGTACGGCTTGTTTATATGCTGCCGATCGAACACGCGCTGGTTGGCGAATGTTCGGCGTGGGCGGAATCCTCGGTTCTTGGTGAAGTATCGGTTCCAGTCGCCCAGTCGAACGGTCAGGTTGATTCCTCGCCGAGCGTAACGAGCGCGACTGTAAGCGAACAGCGGGCAGTAGCCGTGGCGGCCTGTGTGATAGTTGGCGTAAGAGTACATTCGCCTTGAAGCACTTTCGTCGTACCAGTCGCCGAAGCAGTAGGTTCGCCAACGCGGCCGCACAAACAAGTGCAGCTCCAGCACCGATGGCTGAATGACACAGTTCGGGCGGTACACGTACTTCGCAGGACGACGCCCCCTGAAACGCACCGGTGCGAACAGCTGACCGCGTTTTGCAAGTTGATAGTCCCAGTGACCCGCAACGAAACAGCAACCGTGCGGAGTCGCGACCCAGCGCGCTGGAATCCAAACACGATCTTCACGAAGCGGATGCCAGTAACCGGCGTTCCATTTGTAATTCTTGTCCCAGAACCCAGGATACCAAAAGTGTTCGTCCGACGGAGCCGGTCCGGTTGGTCCCCTGTCCAGGGAAACCGGTGGAGCTTCCTGGTAGACAAGTTGATCCGGTTTCTGGCTGGTAAAGAACCCGGACACCCATTGCACTCCGGCGTCGGCCTGAGCCCAGTACCCAGCAACCCACTGTTGATCCGGAGGAACCGCACGCCACACGCCGCTTACCCACAGATACTCTCCCGCGTCTTCATCCCACCACCAGTAACCTGGAATCCATGAGATGTTGTCGCCTTCCGGTTTGTATTCCGGCGGAATTTCATCAATCGTTGCCGGCGGTGCCTGAGCAACCAAAATCCCGAGCGATGGGTCGGCGTTAATTTGCTCGGCGAACGCTTCGTGAACCGGACCTCTGGTGAGCTCCTCGGGTTCGAAGGGTCCGGCTACCGGAGCGGCATCCTGCCCGAGTGTCGGCGCGGCGGGGATGTCGAATTGCGCGAAGCTTGTCGAACACAGTAAAACAAAACAGCAAGTCGTCAGTATCGTCTGGACCATCCGTGGTCTCCTTTTTTCTTTCGCCTCATTCTACCAGCACGCACTCAGTACACCGATAGCAATGTCGGCTCACAATCGACCGCCTACGCTACTGAATCTGTAGCGATTTGTGGTATTTTCAAATATGCGGGGTGTGAATAAGAACACGCGTTGACCACTGGTGGAACAGATCATTTAGCGGCAAGCCACAGAGGCCAGCGTCCGGTCTGCTTACGAGTGGAGGACCCATGTACCGGCGTCTTGCTTTGGTTATCCACTCAAGCCATGACGCGGCACGAGAACCAACTCACTGAAACCAAAACAGGTCCTGTCACGTTCAGGCCGACTTCTTCGAGCTTGAGATCTCGGTGTCGGTCAGCTGACATTCTTCTCAGATTCACGGATTCTGTGAAAGGTCTGGACTTTCTTTGAGTGTAAACCACGTGTGAGTCGAAGTCGTTTCAACCAAATTGCGGAAGCAACATGAGCATGAGTCTTGCCTACTCGCTGATTACTGTCGCCATGACGTGTTGTCCGCCAACACCTCCACAGGTTGCCGGCCCGTTCAAACTCAGTGGGGAGTTCACCCAACACCCGAATACACCGTATCGCGTTTCATCGGACTACGCCCCGGGGAATCCTGTAGACGGGGCAACGATCGCCAATGGCGAGACCGACTCGCACGGACGGTTCGAAGTGAACCTGAAGCTCAAGAAGGGACAGGCGTTTGCCTAACGTGCGGTCGATCTTTACACCGCCTGTGGGCGGAACCTGGTGGTCACCTTGGGTTTGTCAGCAGCGAAGGCAAGGTGAGTCTTACTGGCCGATCGTCAAAGGCGAATCTATTCCTGCTAAACAATGGCCTCGCGACTCGCACAGTGGAGAAGAACGTGGCCCTAACGGACCTCGTTGCGTTCAAGCGGAAGGTCGATGCGGAGACCAGGCGACTTCTGGAGGGTCTTGACGGACTCACCAGCTCAGCCAGGACATCAGGGCGGTTCCGGCTGTACGCGCAAGCTCAGATTCTTGGCTCGGGCTCGAACAGAAAGAGCAACTACACGGGCGCTCTTATCGCTCAAGGGAAGCTGAAGAAGAGCGATATTCCCCGGGACTACTACAAGTTCCGCGAATCTCTGCCGCTGCTCGGTGACGAGGCTGCCTTGGTGTCTCGCAGCTACCAGTCCGCGTTAGGAGAGCGTTTTGGTTCGTTCGCCGCGCGGCGTTTGGAAAGCGAGGGCATTGATCCAGTCGAAAATCCGGACCGATGGGCACTGGAAGGACTCAGGATTCAAGCGGCGCAGCTAGTCAATCATCCGGCGACAAATGAACTTCTTCTTGCAGACAAGATCATGTTCATGAACCAGTACCTGTTAAGGTCGACAACGACGGCCACGCTTAAGAACTTGCGAAAGACTCACCCAACATCAAAGTACCTGCCGGAACTTGAAAACGCGTACTCGCGGACTGGTAGCATCAATCTCAAAGCGATTGACAAGGCTGTCTCGTTTCAAAACAGTGCCGGAGATCGCGTTTCGTTCGGCGACTTGAAGGGCAAGATTGTCTACGTGGATTTCTGGGGCCAGTGGTGCAAGGGGTGCGTGCTTCAGCAACCGGACTACGAGAAGCTGGCCAAAGACTTCGCGCCTCATGCTAACATTGCATTTGTTGCGATTAACTTTGCGGACGAGGCGGAATCCTGGAAGAAGTTCGTGACCGGTAAGAAGTCAACCTATCTGCAGTGGAAACCGGCTTCGGCAGAGGATGAAGCGAGGGCGATGACAGGCTTCGCGCTCGATGCGTTCCCTCGATACATGTTGTTCGGGACACGAGGAGAACTGCTGTCGGCATCCGCCCCGATACCCGGCAGCCAGCGCATTAGGCATCAGTTGAAACAGCTGGCGTCTGCTGCCAGGCGAACAGGTGTGGGGCAATAGTCTGCTAACGAGAGGGCTCGCAGTTGTCTGCTTGGAATCGCTCGAATCTACGTCGATACAGACTGAACCTCACCGCGAAACTCCCTCGTGCCGGGTCCGCCGTTACTGGCTGGTGTATGCAATTGTTGGCAGGAACTCACAGACAGGGCTACGTGATCTAGATCAGGTCTGAGTATTCCCATTCGTCACGTTCAAGGTATTTGAAGTGTGACCCATATTCATTGTTCCAACGGTTGCACTGATAGTGGAGCTCTGCCCCGTAGTCCTCAATCAGGACGTAGTCCAACATCACGTCGCGATCCAGGTTGAAGTCGCTCTGGTCTTGTTCCATCATCCGAGCGTTTTCTACGTCGAATGGTTCTCTCGCGCGTGAATCCAAGCGGTTAAGTGCGTGCAGAACGCGCTGGCACATCTGCATGTGCCGTGCGGCAACCCCTGATGCCGTTGCTGGGAGATAGAGCCAGAAGTCAAGTGGCTTCGGTAGGTTGGCGAAATGGAATGCACCGTGGTGGGTACACCCTTCAATACTATTAAAGTCCCACGATTCACGGTACGACCCCGGACACAGTTTCAGCTCTTCGGCATCGAAGCATGCAGTGAAATCTGCAATTCCAAACTGATCGAGTCGCGTCGAACTCAGCATGCGATTGCCTTCTTTCTGCTGACGCTTGGCATCAATGGACCGCGTCACACCATTGGACTTAGGCTGAACTTCCGCGTTCCGGTGCATGCATTCGTTGCTAGCACTCTCCAGCCGGTACGTAGTCTCAATCCTGGCATGGATGTCGATGGTGCCGATCTCGAACGTCCCTCCAGGACTAGCCATCATAGCGACAGGCTACGCAACAGTGCTCGACTTCTTTCAAAGAGAAACAACACAACTCGGTGTCAAACAACGTTCGCCTCGTATGCTTCGAAACTGGCTCTAGAGTGTACGTGCTAGTGGCTCCACGATATCCTAGAATCGTATCGTGGCTCAACCGTTCATTTTTCGATTGGAAGTTAAAATGCTCTCAAGGATACTGCTCACGTTTTCTATTTGCTTTGTCTGCGCAAGCCTCCCGCTCAATCTCGTAGAGGCTTCACCAACAGTGTGTCAAGAAGGGAATACTGTCACGATAACGCGGGCCTCAGTGACTGAGAAACTGAATCCAAAGCAGGGTGACAAAATGCCTGTGTCTGCCGCGGCTAGCGGACTGGACTCTGGTCGCCCCGGAACCTACATCCTAATGGCTGCGGATGTACAATTGCACATGGATGTCCCCGATTTTAAGCAGGGCGCTGTCAACTTGTATGGCGGTGGAAGCGTACCCGTGTTTGAGGATGGCGGCGGGGTTGGGGGCGAGGTTGGCGAGGTTGGCGGCGGAGTCGGCGCAGTTCCATTGCCGCGCAAGGGGGTTAGGTTCACTGTCGTTAAAGCGGGCGTGCTTGAGGAACCGGATGAAGTAGTCTCGTCTCTGACCTTGACGACCCCGACCAAGACTAGGGCCAAAATATACGACATTTCACTGACGCCAGACCCTCTGTTCAAGGGGTCTAATCAATACAAGTTGAGTTATACGGCTGCGTGGCAGAACGACAGGAAGACGGCTTGTACGGTCAAGATTCAGTCGAACTATGACAACTCAAACGTTTGGCCGAACGAAATCGCTTCGTACAACGGTCCGGCAAATACGACGGTGTACAGGAAGGTGACCCATACACTGAACATTAGGAAGGGCCAAGCAGACAGCTTCAATGTGCGGATCTTCATGGACTTTCCTGGCACTACTGCTGATGACGTCGATGTGGATGGGGAAATCACCGTCTTGCCAGGTGGCTGATCCTTTTAGGTGTTAAGGAGGGCTGGGGGTGATGCTCGAAGGTGGCTCACCTGCCATGCTCTCGCAAGGTGCTTGCATGCAGTAGCCGGCGTACTCATCGATTTCGTGGCAAAGTCTCGCCACATTCAGACCAACAACAAGGTGGGAACCTCACTGCAAACGTTGGCGGACCGACTGCAGTCAACGAGCATCAAGATCGCGGCATGGGTACAAGCATAATGAAATCTGCCCCACCGTCCAAAAGAGCAGGTCAACCGAAGGCGTCGCAAGGGGCGGGCGGGAGTCTTTCCGGGTTGGCTT
>CAZAIB010000158.1:0-13083 GCA_964485095.1 uncultured Planctomycetaceae bacterium
AGCAACTTCCCGTCGGCAATGATCATTTCCTGCCGAGGCGGAATGAGATACAGGGAGTTGGGTTCGACCACGATCCCGTCTTCCACACGATGGATCGCCATCCGCGTGTGCCGACTGAGCAGTTCATCCATCAGACTCTTGAAGTCAGGCGAGAGGTGCTGCACGATGACAAACGCCATCCCGGTATCGGCCGGCATCGCATCAAACATCCGTTCGAGCGCTTCCAACCCACCAGCCGACGCTCCAACACCGACGACGTAGAAGTCCGATGCGGAATCGGTCGGGGAACCCCCAGTCGAATTCAGAAGCGTATTCGCGTGATCAGACATGAAAGTGCTTCCGACAGATTCCAGTCATGATATTCGAAGAGGTGTATCTTCTGGTCATTGAAGGCGCTAACCAATGCATGGACAGCGGAAATGTTTGACTGCTTGCGTAGTTTTGCCAATGAAAGTACGACGCCGCAATTAATTGTTAACCGCTTCACGTAGAAAGGTGCAACGGAACACGCACGTGGCAAGCAGGGTGGCTCGTTGGGCAGAATACATGAATCAGGTGGCCGGGGTGAACGTGTTCTCCTATTCACAAACTGACACGGCAAAGGCAGGTGTCAGGTTCGTGGTTTCGTGTTCCTCACTTTGATAGGTCTTCGATTTCGATGTCTTTGTACCAGGCTTCGCCGGGTGGGCCGCCGTGGATTTGCAGGCCGATGAATCCGGTTTGCTGGATGGTGTCGTCGTCTTCGGTGTAGTCGACGGTTTGGAAATCGTTGATCCAAAGTTGAATGCGTTTGCCTTCGCAGCGGATACGGTAGTCGTTCCAGTCTTCGCGTTTGAGAACCTTGTCCAGTTGTGCTTTGTCGGGCCCGGTCAAAACCTTGCGGCGCCGCGATTCGTCGTAGAGACAGCCCCAGTATTGTTGTCCGAGGTCCGCCTGGTAGCCGATCATTTCGTGCGGCGGGTTGTCGATGCGTTGGCTGCGGATTTGGATGCCGGCGTTTGTGTTCTCACCCTTCAGCATGAACTTCAGGCGGAGTTCGAAGTCGCTGTACTGATTGGTTGTTGTCAGGAAATCGTTGTGCGCGACTTTTTCGTTTAGGGTGCCGCCAACGATGGCTCCGTCCTGGATGCGGAAGATCTCGAGGTTGCCTTCCCAGCCTGCGAAGGACGAACCGTCAAACAGTAGGCTCGCCCTGGGAGGCTCCGTCGTCGGCGCTGTGGATGCAAGCGAATCGGATTGAACAGTCGCGGTCTCGCTCGGTTGCTCGACCCCATCGATGGTTATCTTTGATTCTGACGTGTAAGTTGCGCCGGAATCACAGCCGGTGAGTGCGAGTAGCGATAGCAGGCAAAGTGTCGCGCGTGGCATGGTGGAGTCCATTGAGGTGTGGGACTCCTTGAGAATACCGAGATCAGCAGGGTGTTCCAAACCTGCTGCGACTCTTGTTACTTTTGGCCGACAGATCCTATGGCTTACGACACGTCTTCAGTAGCCGGATCGTCCTGGTCTGGTTCCTGTGTTGCCGCTGTCGCCTTGGAGCGTTCGGTCGCTTCTTTGAGCTTTGCGATTCGGACGGTTTCGCGTTCGGCTCCGATGATTTGATCGTCCTTCAGGCCGGCTTCCATCGCGATCATGATCTTGCCCATCGCTTCGCGTTCGTACTTGTAGTCGTCGAACGTAAACGAATACGGAATGCCATCGTTGTCGTACTTGATCTTGGCGATGCCGCGTTCTTCCCACTTCTTCTTATTGATCTGTGTGATCTGACTGTACTTGAACTCCTTGCCCCAACTGCTTTTGAGTTCTTTGTCGTCGCCTTCGACCCACGTGCCGCGTGGCAGGTACCACTTCAGGAGACACGGAATGGTGATGAGGTAGCACAGGACTGAATAGAAAAACTGCGTTCCGATTTTGCCCGCCTGTTTGTCGGGTTTTGTTTTTGGCGGCGTCTTTGACCAATTGTTCTCGGCGCAGATTTTTTCCCAGGCGGCCTTGTCGATTGGTTCGTAACTGCCTGGCGGTTTTCTGGGATCCTGCGACTCCTGCCAATATGCTTCGCAGCGTTTGAGTTCAGCCGGGTAGCCTACCAATCCGTCAAACAGGAACCACGATCCGAAGAACAGACAGCCCAGCGACAGCCAGAGGAATCGCTTGAAGTAGTCGGGATCGTACTCAGCTCTGACGGTTTGCATGTTGCACATCTGGGAAGGGCAAATCGGTTTCAGGTTCGCGACATTTCGCGGTTCCTGGAAGTTTAGTCGATCCTGTCGGGACGAGGATACGGTTCTTTGGGATGCGCGAAAGGCGGGGACGATGAGCAGGTGGTCGTCGGGAGAGTTGTCGGGTGTCTGCGGCAAATGGCAAATGTGAAACAAGAAATGACAAATTGCGCGTGACGGATTTGTCATTTGCTATTTGTCAATTCTCATTTGTCAGTGCTGTCGTGCTTACGACTTGGCAGGCGGTTTCTTCCCTTTGCCAGGACCGATGACGCCCTTTTGCAGATCCTGAACCACAGCAGCCAGGATCGCGGGGTCCTGGGTGCCGACGACGTGTTCGATGCGAGTGGGGGGAACCTCAAGGCGTTCCATGAGCTTGGTTGCGTTCTCCCAGAGCTTCGCCTTCTTCTTGTCCGTTTCAGCGAGGTACAGATTGGTCACAAGTTCGCTGAGCTTACCTTCGTCAATCTGTTCGCGATTGTCGTAGTAGCCCTTGATGACTTTTTGTTGGAACTTGGAATAGTCGCGGTCAGCCATGGTTTCCGAAGCCTGCAGGTAGAACGTTGTTGGCGGATAGGATAGGTCATATCGTCCAACACGCCAGCCCGGCAATTTTCCAGATGCCCAAGTGGATGGCCATTGCCTGAATTGGCTGTTACCTGTGCGTTGCTGACTGCGAAATCGGAGACTTTTCTGCGGTCGTTGCATCTGGAAGGATCGGATACGCGGGATGCCTACAGACCTTCAATGAATTCAGAGTTATCCCTGTCCAGTAGGTCGCTGCCGATCTTTGCGAAGAACAGATCCGAATCGTTCCCGCCTCGGACATCGTCTTCAGCTTCATTGTCATCGAAGACATTCTGACCCGTACGTCCAGCTCCGATAAGAAAGACGTCGTTTTGCTTGTTGGAGGTTGCGTTGGGGCCATTGCGGATGTTCTCCACGCGATCGGCATAGCTGCGGCCAGAACGCCATTCATCGAACAGTGTGCCGGAGAGGTGTTCCAGGATTGTCATTCCATCGGCGGGAGTTATTACGCCGGCAATCAGAATGTCATCGTGGCTGTTAGCGAAGAAGGAATCAGCTCCGTTACCACCGTAGGTGATGTCGCGACCGGTCAGGCCTTTAATGTAGTCGTCGCCGTTCTCGCCCAGCATGATGTCATCACCAGCACGACCCAGCAGTGTATCATCACCATCGCCACCAATCAGTTGATCGGGACCGGCGCCTGCGTTGAGGTAGTCTGCTCCGTCACCACCGATCAGGGTGTCTGCCCCGCTACCACCGCCGGCTCTGTCGTCACCTGCTCCGCCGTCCTGGAAGTCGGCACCGCCACCGCCGTTTAACCGGTCGGCTCCATTCTCACCAATCATCGAGTCGTTGCCACCGCCGCCTCGCATTGTGTCGTCGCCTTCGCCGCCCTGCATGGAATCGACACCGGCATCGCCACGCATGAAATCATCGCCGTCGTTGCCCTTCACTGTGTCGTCGCCGTTGCCGCCAATCACGGTGTCATTGCCCACCTGGCCTTGTAGGGAATCGTTTCCGTCGCCGCCGAGTATTGAGTCGTCGCCCTGTGTGCCTCGGAGCTTGTCGTCGCCATCGCGGCCAAGAATTTTGTCGTCACCCAATCCACCCTTGACGGTGTCGTCGCCGTCGCCACCGTCTATGAACATCGGCTGCGTGACGAAGGTCGCAATGATGGAGTCGTCGCCGGCTTCTCCAAAAACGGTGATGGAATCGACATCACCTTCTGCAAACTCAGCAGCCTCGTCGTTCAATCGAACCTTGATGACAGACTCTTCGAGCGTGAACTCAATGAGATCGGCATTCTGTGTGCCCTGAACGTGCAGGACGCCGTTCTCCAGAGTAATTCCGTCGGCAGAATCGTCATTGAGAATGGTTCCGACTGCGTCGCCGGGCAGGGCAATTTGGTTGTTGCTGCTATTGCTCAAACGCAGGAACAGCGTTTCGTCGAGCTCAGACACAGTATCTGTGTTCGTGGTGATCGTGACCTGTTGGCTCTCACCGGAATCCCCGGAAAAAGAAAGCGTGTCGGCGAGTGCTGTATAGTCAGAGCCTGCGAGGGCAGTTCCATCAAGTGTTGCAACGTCAAAGGTAAGTGGACCACCAAGGTCTGCCACAGCTTCGATGGTGAAGACCAGCGTCCTGGTTCCGGAGTTGCCTTCAGTGACTTCGGGGTTGGAAACAACCAGGCCAGTCGGGGCAACTTCGATTGCTCCGATGTCAGTTGCTGCTCCGTTTTGCCGTGGGTTTCCAACCTGGTCTGTCGTGAGTGCTTCAGGGTTAGAACCGCGGTTGATCGCCGGGCTTGTAGGTGAAAGCAGATGAACCTTCAGGATGCCGACATCAGTCAACGCAGTGAGTTCAGGATCCAAGGGACTGGTATTAGTGCCGACAAGATTGCCATCGCTGTCCGGCGTGTTGCCGGTTGCATCAAGGTCCGCTCCCCGATTTGAACCAACAAGATTTCGCAGGAAGGTAATGCCGGTACTGGATTCCAGCAGCAAGTCCGTACCATCCGATGTGGCTTGGTTTGCGGCGAAGATATTACTTTCAATCGGGAAGTTGGGCTGAACGGCAAAGAAAACACCGCCGCCGCTGTCGGTCGCCATATTGTCAGTGAACGTACTATTGCGAACAGCGACGCCAGGGTTCTGAGTGAAGTGAATTCCGCCCCCGTTCTCAGCCGTGTTTCCGGAGATTGTTGAGTTCTCAATCTCACCGCTGTGCGTGAAGGTAAGTTGGATGCCTCCCCCTTCTTCCGTTGCAACATTTCCACTCACGGTGCTTCCCGACAGGTGGAATGCGCGGTCTGTACCCGCAAAGATGCCACCGCCGTTTCGAGCGCTGTTGCCAGAAATCAGACTGTCTCTGATTGTCAGCTGATCTCCGGTGAAGCGGACGCCCCCGCCATCACCGCTCGTTGTATTTCCCTGGATTACGGAGTTTTCAATAGACACGTTCGGCGATCCGTATCCGTCGGAACTAGTCGAGACGCCCCTCTCATTGTTGGACAGCGTGGAATTCGTAACGCTGGCATTTGCCGCGCCGCTTAGGGATATCGCCGGCCCGCCGCTGTTGGTAATGATCGAGTTTTCCACTTCGATCTGAACGTCGTAGCCGCCCCCGGAGTAACTGAAAGAACCACTTACCGCCGTCCCGCCGCTGCCTGTGATAAGTGCATCTTCAATCCGCGTCGTGGGATAGCCGTAAGCTCCAGTACGCCGAACAGCCGTGAACTGGGCGTCCTGAAGAGTCATCGCACGCAGTGTTAGTCCGCCCTCACCCCGATCCTCGAAGATGATCGGGACGGCAGACCCATCAATGACCGTTTGCTCACGACCGTTGCCATGGATTTCGATGTGCCCGCGACTATTCGACCGAAGGCTGCCGAGGTTCACATCAAGGCTTATCGTACCACTGAGTCCGCTTTGAAAGACGATCGTGTCGTTCTCGTTGTTATCGTTGGCCGCTTCAATCGCCTCACGCAGTGTCATCTCACCATCGTCATCGAGATTGTCTGCCAGGCTGGTCACGGTGAAGGTTGTCAGCAGCGAGCGTGACTCAAGTGTTTCGGTGGGTGTTGCTGAAGAAGCACGGCGGCGGATACGGCGGGTCCGGCGAAGCATTTTTGTACCTTTGATGGAAGTGCTGGGCTGTAACGGCAACAGTCGGTAGTTGCCATGACACCTCAGTCGGTCGCGACGGCGGTTCGGGCAAGACGTAAATCCGCCCACTTTCAGTCAATCAAGGCTCAGGGTGGTGGCCCATCAAGAGTATCCCCAATTCTGAAACTCTACCTTCGTTTGGTCATCAAGTTGCCCATACTGTTTAACTGTTCTACTCAAGTTTTGCTTTCGATGAGTCTGTCCCAGCCCTGAAACGTTGCCGGTTGTATCGGTGTGGCGACGTTGTCTCGCTTACCGCGAGGAGGGTTCCTTGGCCACTCTGTGGTTCGATGGGAGGAGTGACCTTTCGATCTCAGCTAAGCCTCTCCCGCAACAAGGTGGCATGTTGCTGGCTATTGGCCAAACGCGACCCAGCCGTAGACGAACGTCTGCCATGTGAACACGACTGTCAGGCCGTGGTATCCGGCCTTCAGAAACCAGTTTCGCAGGTACGGTTTGGCGTCGAAGAAAAAGAACTGAATGATCAGTCGCATTAGCCAGAACAAACAAACGTAACCGCAGAAGACGCGTGCCATGGTGGATTGGGCGGCGAGTTCTTTCCGGAACACAAGCGAGATGATTCCGAACGCGACAATGTTGAATACCAGGTAGCCGCCAGCGACCAGAACCCAGTGGCGCAGCATTGGGTTTAGCTTCGGCAGGTCTTCTTTGAACCGAAGTTCTTTCGGAACCTGGGCGCTGCCGAACAGTGTTCCCAGATGCAGAATGCCTGAGATGATGATGAGCGTTTCAAGCGGTGGCATTCTGGTTCTTTCTCAAGTACCGGCGAGTGTCGTAAGCAGAGGAACGACGATGGTCTTGACGAACGGTGGGTGAAACAAAAGTAGTGCTCCGGGCGCGGTGACCACGAAGGTCCAGCACCAACCGCGTGTTCCACCCTTCAGTCCTGCTTTGCGTTCCAGCAAAATCGCCAGGCCCTGTAATGTGAAGTACAGGGTAGGGAGCCCATAGCCGCCTTTGGCTGGAACTGAGATTGCCAGTTCGTGCACGAGTCCGGAAAATGTGTAACCAACGATGACTGCGGACACGGGCGACCATTTTCGCGCCAGCGGTTTGAACAAGAACGGATGAGCGTAATCGCGGAACGCCAGGTTCCAACGTTTGCTCCAGAAGTCGCTGACAGATGTGGCGAGTATCGGAGCATTCATGATCGGTCGAACGTTGCGGCCCTGGGTTCGCCAGTACAAGGCCAGCAAATGAAAGCTGCCGAAGTGCAGCATGAAAACGACGCCAACAAGTGCGACCCAGCCTGCAGTTAGCTGGTGATTTGCCAGAATCGCCGGCGCGGCGAAGAAGAATAAAGAACCACCAAAGATTGTTTTGGCGAATGCGAATACCCATTCACGTGGCGTTGCAGTGGTGCAATCGGTTCTCGTGAAGAATCTGGATGCGTTCAGGCCCGGCCACGCGAAGAACCACGCGATCTGATCGGACACTGTTGGCACCTGGTGCTTTGCAGTGTGGTGGAGCAGCGTGTGCAGTTTGATGAGTCCAAACAGGGACAACGCAATGCAGCACATGGCTGCAAACGGCGTTAGCTGAGGGACCAGAACCCAGGCTGCGGTTAGCGGAAACAGCAGTGCAATCGGTGCTTTGCGGCGACTTGTTGATGTTGTCGAAGCTGCTGGCATCTTCTTCCCACCTGCCAACGCGTGGCGGTTGTCCTGTGTATGGAGCTAACCGCACTTTGCCACAAGTCATAACAGCTAACGACAGACGTCGATTTTGAAAGAGTAACTCAACACCCTCACACATTGCGAAGGAGATTCCCGTAACGATTTCATCAAGAACCCCTGAAGGCATCCCGGACTGCTGCGGTGTCTGTGGAGAACCGGTGCGGCTGGAACCATCACTTGATGCCGATGCCTGTTGCCCGAACTGCGGTAGTCTGATTTGGCTGGATCCGAACCTGCCTAACGAACTGTCATCCGAGGAAGCCAAATCGCGCGAACGAAAACGATGTGCCAAACCGACATGGTGGCACGGATTCGAAACGTCTTCCGGCGCGTGCGAGGCGAACATTGAAGCCTCTGAGCGCAAGCGTTCGCGTCGTCGCAAACGCAGGCGGCGCTTGGGCTAGTATTCTTGTTCTACGAGCAACGTACTAGTCGAAATTTTGGCGTAGCACATGTGTCTCACGCGTTGAACAGCAACCGTATTCTGTTTGCGTCAGGCGGTGTGCCAATTTCAACGGACAGCTAAACAACGTCTATGTTTTGGCTGTGAAAGCATGTTGTTTTTGGTTTTGGACCAGGTTCTACGCAGCATGCGGACGTTCTGTGAACGAAACTCTTAGTACCAACGCTGCTACTGAGTTGCTGACAATCTTGAGTCGACAGGAAACGTTGGCTGATCGAGTGGCTTGCGTGCTCATAACGGGCCTTTGAGTATGCAGCCTCTCGGTCAGCGTTGGCTCTCCCACCAGGTTTCCTCGCTTGCCACCGATCGGCTTATCTCGCCGGTTGTCTCTTTGACCCCAAATTCCGCAGTGTGTGGCGATTGGGATTTGCAGTGAATCGCGATAGCTGTCAGCCCAGGTATACGAACCTACCTATGCGGGCGACATTACTGCGCGGCCGTTTGTTGATCTGCTGAACGACCGAGAATGTCATGCCTCTTCTTCCAAAAATGGGTCCCGTGAAATCGTCTCTATTCGCGGTTTGCCTGGTGATGATCGCCAGCTCAAATCTGCAGGCGTCGGACAAGATCGTCCAGGCGATTCACGCGGCGGATGAAGCGATCATGGTTCCGGATAATCGCGAAGCCGCGCTTGCTCTGGCCAAGGTGGTTCGGCAACTTGGTGTCGAACAAGATGACCCGGCGATAGAAGCTCGCGGTTTGATCCGTATGGGTTTTCTAAGTTTGCACTTTGGCGACTGGGGCGATGTCGTCGGGCAATGGCGCCGTCGCGCGGAAGAACTGATTGCTGATCTGCCACCCGCCCATGTGGCTCGAGCAGAAGTGATGATGTTCGAAGGCTACCTGGATACCATGTACTTCCATCGGACCAAGGAAGGCATCGCTCGGCTGCAAAAATCGATCAACATTGCGCGGGCATTGCCGGATGACAACTTGCTGGCCAAGGCATTCTATCTATTGGGCAGAGTCCTGCCATACGACGCGCAGGATCGATTGGCTTTTGAGTGTCTTCGCCGCAGTTCAAAGTTTGCGCGGGAAGCGGGGTTGTCGCGGTGGGAATTCGCGGCGCTTAAGCGAGCAGCCGCGTTTAGAACACGCCTTGATGCTGATGCTCCTCGAACTCAACGACTGGCAGAACTAAGTCAACAGCTAAGCATCGAACCCGCCTTTGAAGATCTTCCTACTGCCCAGCGCGTCCGAGTGGCTAAGGAAATGGTTGTGAAGATCAAAGCCGGTTACGATCAGACGCACCTGCCGTGTTCGCTGCAGGATGTCCTTGATGGTTTGGAGGCGAGTAAGTACCTGACGACGTACTACATGGAACGCGAAGAGTGGGACGAATGGGAAGCGAATCTCACCATTGCAGAACGCTGTGCTATGAACCTGCAGAGTGAATCGGATGTGCAGTCCGTTTATGTCGAACGCGGCGCAGGGCTGGCTCGACAGGGCAAGATTGATGAAGCGATCACAGCCGCTCGCCGATTCCTGGATCACAAAGAGGAGATCCAACACTACGGAGAACTGAGTCGAGTTTACGCCTACCTGGCAAGGCAGGCCGGCAAGGGTGGGGATGCAGACACGGCGTACGAATGGTTTAACAAAGCCGATGCATACAAAGTAAAACAGGACGCCGCGCTGCTAACATCGCTCACGGCGTCAGCCGACGACTACTTTGCGAACGAGTTGGAGGCTCGCAAGTTGCGCGCTGAGCTACACGGTCGGGAAGAAACGCTTGCCAGGTCGCAGGCCCGCAACACTCAGTTGGTGATCGGCGCTGCGTTGGGTCTGATCTGTATTTGGTTCTGGGAACGCGCACGTCAGCACCGAATCGCGCAGGGACGTTTGCAGGAACGGGTTGATCAACAGACTGATTCGCTGCGTTTTGCGAAAGAGGCTGCAGAGACCGCCAACAAAGCGAAGACTGACTTTCTGGCGCGGGTGAATCACGAACTGCGCAACCCGCTTACGGCACTGGTTGGCAGTTGCGAGGTACTGGGCGATCATCTGGGTGACGACCCGGTGGTGACAAAGTGTGGCGATACAATTACAGCGTGTTCGCTAAGTCTGGTGGATGTGATTGACGACATTCTGGATTTCACGCAAATTGAATCGGGCGAACTTTCATTGCGTGAAAGTGTGTTCTCAGTTTCCGATTTGATGGGAACGGTCCGATCGATTACCCAGACGAAACTTGCGGACGATGTGGAACTCCAGGTGTTAATGGGCACCGACATCCCACTGCAGGTCCGGGCGGACGAGGCCAAGTTACGTCAGATTCTCATCAATCTGGCAATGAACTCAGCCCGACATACTGATAGCGGCTACGTTCGGCTTGAATGTCGGGTCGTTCAACCACGGGCAACAGGTGCCAAACCCAGTTTGGTTCTGGCGGTGGTCGATACTGGTTCAGGCATGAGCCAGGCTGACCAGGAATCGGTATTTAGCCAGTACAAGACCCACTCGGAACGCTCGAACACGGGGTTGGGTCTTTACATATCTCGCGCGTTTGTGGAATGCATGGGTGGGACGATTGAGTGTTCTTCGCGATTGGGCGAGGGCACAACATTCTCGCTGTCGATTCCGTTTGAACCGGTCGAGGCAAAGAGAAGCTCGCCTGCAAAGCTCGCTGCTCCTACTACTGATGGGAAGCTATCGTTTCTCATTGTTGACGACGAATCGCTGAACCGTGAGACCATCGAAATGCTGCTGGCCCGGCTTGGGCACAATGCGAAAGCGGTAGCGGACTGGGCGGGAGCCGAGGCGGTTCTCCTGTCAGGACACGTTGACGTGGTGCTCATGGATCTACAGATGCCGGAAATGTCCGGGTACCAGATGCTGGATTACATCAACGAGCTATCATTGGCGAACCCACCGACCGTCATCGCGTTGACTGGCGATGCAACCAATGCCACACGAGAGCGTACGGTTGCCGCCGGATTCTCCGGGTTCATGGCAAAGCCGTTCCGTGTTGCCAACATGCTGCAGATGTTGGAGTCCGTATCGGGTGCTCGCGCGGCGTAGGTGTCTAAGATCTCGGAATTCCCGGGAGCCGTTTAACTCGCGGCGCTTAGTGGGTCATCGCGTAGGTGATGATATTGATGCCCAGTGGGTATGAGACTTTCTCTGAGTACCGCACAAAGAATTCTTTCTCCTCACCTTCGCGTTCCCAGCCATCGCCAATGTCATTGTTCTGACACATGAGCGCCATGATGCGATCGTTGTCGTCCAGGTAGACCCAGAAGTGGGGGTCTGTGTCCGGTGGGTCTGGTTCGTTGAAGTACCAGTACTCGTAGGTGTAACCTCGACGCCACGCGCGGATGGAAGGAACCTGCGGCTTCACTTTCAAGTCGTAGACGATGTGGAAGATGGGATGGTCCCACGAAATCTCAACCGGTTCCCGATTCGGAAATACCAGCTTCATTTGGTCCTTAATCGCGTTCCAGGAATCTGGTCCCCAGAAGTCGTCTGCCATCACGAAGCCGCCGTTTAGCAGATACTTTCGCATGCCGGCCGCTTCACTGTCGCTCATGGACATGCTGTTGCAGTTGGACATGTAGACGAACGGATGGTTGAACAGTTCGTCGTCGTCCATTCGCATGACTTCGCCGTTGGGATCGACTTGCAGCGAAGTCAGTTCCTGCAGTCGTGCGGAGAAGTTCCAGTCGCAGTCCGGGTAGTCGTTTTTCCAACCGCCACCACCACGTCCACGACCACCGTACGAGTCGTACTGAATCCGGGCGAACGTGAAGACGTCGCGTTCGAACATCTTATCAATTTGCCACTGAGGATAGTCCGCGCGATTGGCCTGTTGGCGGCCCCATTGTTGAGCGATGGCCAGTGAGCCAACGACTGAGGCGAGAACGATGATGTGGCGAATTCGGAACAATTGAAGTGACCAATTATGGTGTTAGAGAAAGAAGTCTAACACCGGCCACGCCGATGGGTTTCTCTCTATCACTTAGTGTTGCGTCAGTCTTCGCAAGTGCGGTTCGAACCAATCCGGTCGCAAGCGAGCAACCGGACCGAAGGCCTGACAGAACACTAAGGATACTCAAAACCGGCCGTCTTGCTGCAGCAATAGTCCACTACTTGCCAAGAATCGTCAGGATCTGAGCCTTGTCGGTGAGCCCCAACTTGCGGTGAACGACGGTTCCGTTTCGGAATGCAATCAGCGTCGGCAGGCTGCCAACTTCGTATTGTTCTGCGAGTTTCGTGTGCTTATCCACATCGACCTTAATGATCTCGGCGCCCATGGATTTCGCTTTCGCTTCCACTTCGTGCAGAACTTTGGCCTGTCGGCGACAGGGTCCGCACCAGTCTGCGTAGAAGTCAACCAGGACGATTCCGGAAGCGTTGTTCAGAGCGGTTTGAAGATCTTCGGTGGCCCCCAGTGTTCTTAGAGTGGGCATGCTCATGTTGGCTTTGGCGGCTGTCGTTGATGCCGTGAGAGCAACGTCGTTTCGGTTCTCCATCTGAGCGAACAGGTCGACGTCATCTGAGACCGGTCGACCAACAGCGTGGACCACGCCTTCCGACATGTCTTTCGCCATGCCGTGTTCTTGAGCCGATGCCATCGCAGCTTTCGGCGATGGTGTGGTGGCCGCGACGGTTGTTGGCGGTTCGACAGAATTCGAATCATTTCGAGCGAACCGGGAATCGTGCCCGCATCCGGTTGCCGACGCGATCGCCAGTAAAGCGACCAGGTGTGATGAGCGAAGTCGCGAGGTGATTCTTTGTGTGTGCATGATTCAACGTCCTTGTCTTCACGCGGTGGCCAACAGCCGCACATACTGACATTATCATGTGATTGACGCGCCACGGCGAAGTGTCTTACGTCGTTGTCAACGGATTTACCGAATGTAGCGGTAAGGCATGAGTCAGCGGCTTGAAGATCTGCAAATGTTGCCGCAACGGCTGCGGTGCACGCATATTTGAGCTCCTGCGTGCACCGTTGGTACCTAGCAGGCTGTTGAAAAAGGCCGTTTTGCAATCATCAAGTGTTGATAGAGGCG
>CAZAIB010000159.1:0-13080 GCA_964485095.1 uncultured Planctomycetaceae bacterium
TGTGTTACCCATGTCCTCGCACATCTGTTACCCATGTCTCCGGTCCGAACAGTTACATCGGTGGGTCCACGGCTTTTGCACTATGGAACCGGTCCTTAGTGCGCTGTAGTGCAGAAGCCGTTAAACCTCCGACGTAAAGTCGGAGGCGGAGAACTTTGCCGTCAGTTAGCCGCGCGATTCCATCCACGGCAGCGTTGCGCCGGCGACGGGAAGCTTCACCAGTTCAAGGCTGGTCACGTCTGCGTGTTGCCCAATTTCGGCCATTGCTTCGGCGGACGGTTCGCTGTCAACGTTGAGAACCGCCAGCGCTTCACCGCCGGCTTCGCCGCGTCCCAGAGCCATGTTGCCGATGTTGATGCCGTGTTCGCCCAACTTGGTTCCGATGTATCCGATGAGTCCCGGGACATCCTTGTGCCGGAAGATCAGCAGCTGGCCGTCGAGATAAGCTTCCATGTTGAAGCCGTCCAGCTTGACCAGGCGGAGGAACTGTTTGCCGAACAGGGTGCCGGCTGCATGGTGGTCGCCGTCTTCGGTTGTCACCGTTGCTGCAATCATGCTGGCGAAGTTTTCCGGTTCAGGCGATGTTGATTCTTCGATCGCAACACCGCGTTCAGTCGCCACGCTTTGAGCGCTCACGATGTTGATGTCGTCGAATGCACTTTCCAGCAGTCCGGCGGTGAACGCCGAGGTTAGCAGCTTTGTTTTCTTGGCTGCCGCCTCACCACGAAACTCCAACTTCGCGCCAGTCACGCGTTGTGTGCCGACTTGTTGAGACATCAACAGACCAAGCCGATAGCTGAGGTCCAGGTAATGTCGCATGTCCGCCATTTCTGCGGCCGAGATCGGAGCCATGTTGACCGCACAGCGGATCTCGTTGCGAAGCAGGAATCCTGAAATCAGTTCCGCGGCTTCGACAGCGACAAGTTCCTGTGCCTCATCGGTTGATGCGCCCAGGTGGGGTGTCAGGAGAACACTCGGTAGCGCGGCCAGACGCGTTCCTTCCGGCGGTTCAGTGACGAACACATCCAACGCGGCTCCACCGACTTGTCCGGATTCGACGCCGTCAGCGAGGTCTTCTTCGTTAACAATTCCGCCGCGGGCACAGTTGATGATCCGAACGCCCTTCTTCATCGTGGCGATGCGTTCGGCATTAATCAGATCGCGGGTCTCGTCGGTCAGTGGTGTGTGAACTGTGATGTAGTCGCACAGCGGGCAGATTTCATCGACGTTGGAATACAACTGGATGCCGAGTTCGGCCGCTCGTTCTTCGGACATGAACGGATCAAACCCGATGACCTTCATCTCCAAAGCCTGCGCGCGGCTGGCGACGGATAGTCCGATGCGGCCCAGCCCAATGACGGCCAGCGTCTTGCCGGACAGCTGTGTTCCGGTGAACTTCTTCCGGTCCCAGCGGCCATCTCGCATGCTGGCTGCAGCGGGTGCGATGTTGCGGGACAAAGCCATCATCATGGCGACGGTGTGTTCGGCCGTGCTGGTTGTGTTACCGGCCGGCGTGTTCATCACCACAATGCCCTCGCGCGTTGCTGCGGGCAGGTTGATGTTGTCGACGCCGACTCCCGCTCGAACGACAACCTTCAGCCGGTTTTGATCAGCCAATAGTTCTGGCGTCAGTTTTGTACCGCTGCGAACAATGATGCCGTCGGCATCTGCGAGTGCTTCTTTGACTTCTTCCGGGCTTAGTCCGCCACGGACAACAGGTTCAATTCCGTCCATGCCTTCCAGGATTTTCAATCCGGCAGGGGAGAGGTTGTCTGTGATGAGAACTCGGAAAGGGTTTGTCATTGTTGTCTTGAAGCTGTTGTTCTGATTTTTATGTGAATGCGAGCGACGCGTTCTCAGTGGGTGATTCGGACGGGAACCGGTGTTGACTGTTCCGTCTCATGTAATCGGTGCGGCCAACTGTCGACTCTGCGGATTGTGACGCTAGCCAGTTTGCCCCGGCGGCAAAGTTTCGCGGATAGACAGTTTCGTGACTGCGACTCCAATACGCAATTCCCCGTTCCCTCTCGCAATTTGTATTGTCTGCAGGGTCACTGTTCCGCATGACCCGACTTGAAATGTCAAACCTTAACGGGCGTGCGGGTTGCACGGTTCGAAGAGCGAAGTTGCCGTTTGACCGCTTAGATTTACCAACTTATAGTCGAGTCTGACGCGAGTTCCGAGTGTGTCGGACGCGGGTCTTGAGTTTGAGAGGGCTCAGGACTTCATGGATGGACGCTGTGTAGTCATGGAAGGGGGACGCCGCGAGATAAGGACGAGCTGTTTCAACAGCGTTGGGGGAAATCAAATGAGAAGCCAGGGACTGAGGCGGATGGGCTTAACTGCCGTTTTGCTAGCTGTGACTCTTACGGTGAATGCCGGTGAGGGAACGCTGACAGCAACGACAGTTTCAGAAGCTGTGAGTCAGGGGAAGGCTCTCGAAAAGAAGGGCGACTGGATCCGTGCGATTCAGCTTTACGAAGCGGCCCTCAAGAAGTGGGACAAAGATGCGGACGTAACGTACGCACTAAGACGATCCCGAATTTGTTTTGGTATTGATCGTCGATACACAGACAGAAGTTTTGAAACCATCCTGCTGCCGCAATCACGCGAACGTGCGATTGCGATGTACGAAGAAGTTCTCTCGACAGTTCAGGACTACTACGTTGACGGCAAGTTCCGCACGACATCCTTTGTGGCTCATGGAACCGAGAGTCTGTACATGGCTTTGGGTGAACTTACAAAGTTCCGTCCAAAGAATGTTCCTTACGCTGCCCAGGATCAGGTTCGCATGTTTCGTCAGCGGCTACTCAACGACTACTGGAACAAAGCTGTTCCACACCGTCTTGCCGCTCGTGATATCGTGCTTGAAGTTGCCGACATGGCAAACCGCGAACTTGGCATCTCACAAAGTGCCGTGATCATGGAATACCTGTGCGGCGGCTGTAACGCACTTGATGACTACAGCAACTTCCTGACTCCTGATCGTCTTGACGAACTCTACGGAAACATCGATGGCGAATTCGTCGGCATCGGGATTGAGATGGAAGCCATTGAGCACCGTGGCCAGCACCTGGTCAACGTGCTTCCTGATAGCCCCGCGTCACGCGGTGGCTTGCAGCCGGACGATCACATTGTCGAGATCGACGGTGTTGACTGCCGCGACATGACAACGGACGAAGCCGCGGGGCTGCTGAAAGGCAAGCCAAACACAATTGTGCGGCTGACTATCGAGACACCAAATAAAGATCTCCGAGTCGCCCGTCTGACCCGACGTCCTGTGTTGGTCAAAAGCATCACTCGTGCTGAGATCATTGATAGCGACAACAAAGTCGGCTACATCCGCATGGAAGGCTTCCAGAAGAGCACTACAGCGGAACTGGATCAGGCACTCACGGAGCTTCAGACTCAGGGCATGCGAGCACTGATCTGGGACCTGCGTGGTAACCCGGGTGGGTTGCTGGACACGGCTGCCGGCGTTTTGGATCGGTTTATTGACGACGGAACTTTGGTGTCAACCAGAGGTCGCACGGCCGATCAGAACCAGGTGTTCTCTGCGACCGGGTTCCATACTCGATCAGTACCGCTGATTCTTCTGGTTGATGGCGACAGTGCCAGTGCCAGCGAGATTGTTGCCGGTGCAGTTCATGAACATCGCCGAGGCACAATCATTGGTCGCAAGACTTACGGTAAGTGGTCTGTACAAAGCATCCTGCCGCTGACAGATGGAACCGGATTGCGTCTGACGACAGCGAAGTTCTACTCGCCAGAGGGACGGAATCTCGCGAAGGTTGGAGTTCGACCGCACATCGCGGTAAAACGCAACGATGATCCTTCGATGCGACGTTCTTACTTCCGCACTGATTCACGACTGCAGGACGATCCTGACATCGCTCGTGGGTTACAGGAAGTATCAAACCGTTTGTCACAGCTGCCATAAGCAGACTGTGAGCCAAACCGAATACAACAACGTTCCGGTGACAACGAAAGTTAGTCGCCGGAGCGTTGTTTTTGTTTTGCGTTCGACCGCCATTTACAGTCTCAGCAGTGAATTGATTCTTAGCAGCTGGGTGAGTCTATGACTCCTGAATGGATTCAGTCTGGTTCCGGCGCCAGCCCTGCCCTTGCCTGGAGCATGCGGACGGAGGGCGAGATTGTCGGGACTGCGTACGCTAGAGAACCAGGCGTTACCTACGTTGGTGATGAGACCGGTAGCATTTATGCCTTAGATCGCCACGGCGACATTGCGGCGGTGACGCGGGGATTTCGAGATCTTAGCCACATCACATGGGCAGACGATGGTTCGTCAGGAGCCATCGTGAGTCAGGGCGACCATGTGGCTCGACTGGACGTGAAGTTGAAGTCGCAGTGGTCAGCGGACTTGCCGGGCCAGGTACTGACAGTCGCACTCGATCCGTACGGTCACCACCTGGCAATCGGCATGGCGACGCGAAAGACATTCATCCTGAACTGGCGCAACAAACGCGTTTGCGAGTTCGAGACGATTCGACCTCTCTCGTACATCCGGTTCAGCGCGACGGAGCAGCAGATTATCGGAGCCGCCGATCAGGGCCACCTTTGTTGTCACGAACTCAAGGGCGAAGAGATCTGGAAAGAACAAATCTTCTCCAACGTCGGCGACATGCGCATCACGGGCGACGCGCGTCGGATTCTATTGGCCAGCTTCAATCACGGCGTGCAGATGTACGATTCCGAGGGCTCACACCGCGGGTCGTACATGGTGGAAGGGACGCCCAAGCTGATTGACTCAACATTCGTTTCTGAGAGTGTTGCCGTCGCCACGATTGAGAACCATCTGTACTGGCTGGATTCAGACGGCGAGATGAAGTGGGCGACAGAAACAGATGACGAAGTGGTCGGCCTGCACTGCGAACCACTTGGCGGCGGCATGATTGTGGCCATGAAGTCTGGCTGGATTTACCGCCTGGCCTGGGAATCGGCTGAGTAGGCTGCCTTAGATGCCATGCCCGGCGGTGGTTCGACGCACTCACCACCGGGTTTGGATCACTGTCGTGTTCAGTTCGTAACGACGCCCACTTACTTACTTCTCAGGGAAACCGGGCAGGCTGAACTTCTTTACCGTGTTGGCTGTGTGTTCTGTGTAGTGGCGGAACATCTGCTCTAACAGTGCACGCAAGCTGGGCCAGGGGCTACCCGCAACTCGCTTGTTGACATCGACACCGTCCAGCAGGTACGCGAATCGGCGAGTGAAATCGCTGACGCGTTGCATTTGCCTAGCTTCCTCTTTGCCGTCCCAATCGGGATGAGCGAAGCGATAGTCCTCGGGCATTTGTCTTGGATTCAAGTTCAGGACGGGAATGGCCGGGTCGACTTTGTTGTAGATCTGCGAGAAGAACTGCAACTGCCGTCCCATCATGTGTTCTGTATTCCAACGCGGGGTATGCGTGCCGTTAGCCGGTTTGAAGTTCATCTGATCCGTAGACAGTTTGGCGAACACTTTTTGAGAATCGCGACAGGATTTCTCCATAGCGACAAACAGCTTCGACAGGCCTTCGGGCATCTTCCAGGGCTTGTCCGTGAGGGTTATGACTTCAACCATCCCAGGCTTCGCGTCCTTCGCTCTTGAGCGGTCCAGGGTTCTCCGTCTGACCGGTTTTGAAATCGCCAGCGTATTGTGCCCGACGGTAGTGACAGGTTTCTTAGTGCCAATCGCAGTCTGAAATCCTGACAGAACAGATTTATCCAGATCGCCAGACACGTTAAGCAGGATTCGCTTTGCGCGGACGTCCGTAACAAACTTTGTTACGTGTGCTTGTCCCAGCATTGATGCGTCACTTGTGGACAGAACAAGAAGATCAGGCTGCTGTGCAGAGACAGCAATGTCTTTGATTCTGTCGGCAGCCAACACCTGGTGTGGAACAAACAGAAGGCTGGCTCCATCAACCCTTACAGACAGCAGTTGGGCTCCGCCGTCGCCGGAAGAGATGCTTGTCACCGTGACTGAGTTGGGGTCCTTGCCGTCGTTCGTTCGCGACGGTTTATCCTGGTTCGGTTTGCGGCCTAACTGAACCGAAGTCTTTTCGCCGCTGCGAACGACCAGGTCTGGTTTTCGTGGCAGCAGCTTTTCGGTTCGCTCAGACGGGTCGATCACAACGTGTAGACCCCAGTGAGTCTCAATCGACAGAGCTCCATCAGGCCAGCGTCGCACAGCGACCGGGTCACCGTTATTGGCGTACGCAGTCGAAGCGCACAGGCTGGCCACTATCGCAAAACTGCACGGAAGAAGACGTCGAAGATTCAACATTGCAAACTCAGTCTCAGGATGGAATCGATCAAAGAATGGACTATACCAACTGGGCGTTCAATCAATCGACTGACCCGGCCCCCGCTGCTTCGATCGGGTCGGCAAATTCACGGAGGGTTCGTCTTCTGTAGGAGTCCAGACAAATCCGTCCGTGAAATTGGCTTAACTTCGGTGTAGAGATCCTCACCATCTCGTTCAAACCATACCGGGACCGTTTCATCGGCAGCATAGTTCCACATCGCATTGTAAAAGTCAGTTGCGTCAAGAATGCGATACTCCCCCAGTCCCGTAATGATGTCCCCGGCCCGGATTCCGCCATCCCACGCCGGCCCATTTTCGACACACGTTGCGACACGGCATTGATCATGCGTCGTATCAGGAACCACGCCGATAACAGCCGGGTTTTCCAAGGGTTGAGCTGACGTAAGAGCGAATGCAAATAGCGCGGCGTTCAAGTACATGTGTAGCAACGCAGGCGCAAGAATGCTCTTCCGCCAGTGATAGAACGCAGCCAGTATCAGGCCAATCAGGAAAATATTGACCACTCCCAACACCGGATACGGGTGACTGAGACCAAACACCAGCGCTTGCAGCACGATCGCCAAACTGACATGGAATCGTTTGCGAAGCGCGTTGTAGAGGAAGCCGCGATGGAAAACTTCTTCAGCAATTGGCCCGACCAGTATTCCGGCCGCGAGATAGGCATACGACGCCCAGTTGAAAGTTGACTGCGACCACTGTTGCAAGCTTTCGCCCCCCGTCGGGCTATCCGGTGCCAGGCGAGCGGCCACGACGGAAAACGCGATGCAGAAAAAGTACAGTGGCACGGTTGCTATTGCAGCGATCCCTGCTTCGACGAGAACGCGTTTCCACGTTGGTCGCGTCAATCGAACCGTTCGATCGGCTCGGGTTAGAAGTGGGTAGAGAAACAGTGCGAAAAGCGAGGCGAACATGCAGGCGCACCAAATCACCAGGCTGTTTCCGAAGCTGTCCGGATCGTCCGCGTAAAAGCGCAACCACACGCTTCCGGCACCGATCATCAACAGTCCGCCGAAAACAGAACGTGTGGACCAACGGCTATCCCAAAGAGATGGCTGGCAATCCGGTTCCACGGAAGAGGGTTGGAGATGCATTTGCGTTGGGCCCAATTCGGTCTGTCATTCTTATTAGTAAAGGTGGCGCTCTGTTTTAGCCTACCCTTACGGCGCCGCGGAGAAAAGCTAATCAGTCGTGGGCAGAGTGCACCTTGCCCGGCGCCCGCCGTCTGAGAGCAAGCGAACCAGCGGGCGCGTCGCTAAGTGCGTTCATAGTGACCGCGTTCGAAACTTGCGACGAGATTACAGAATCACTCTAGAATCGCATGATTCAGGGCTGCTGCGTCTCGCTAGCAGACTCGCTTTGTTTTTTAGCGATGTGGTCAAGCTGTTGTGAAAGAGATCTCAACTGCTTGCGGATGTACGCACCTGTGACCAGCATCATCAACGTTCCAAAATACACGGCGCTGGCTGTGGAGGTTTCGCTCTGCCACGCCGCGATGAATAGCAGCAAGCTGATGGCCACGCCGAAGACACAGACGAGCGACAGCCACGGATCTTTGGATGCCGGGGCGGGACGAGATCGTGTGTGAACCGCGGGAACCCAGACCGGTGACTGACATTTCACGCAGTCGACGAAGCGATCGGTTGCGGATGGTTCGACTTGTTGTGCCGTATCGCATTCATTGCAAAGTGTCATGGTTGCTGCCCAGTCAGGTTGAAGCGGGAAAGCGGATCGGTCGGTCAGTTCGCTTAGTTAGAGTTGGAACAAATCCTGGTTGCCCCATGTTTGCACGGCTTGTTTTACGGTCCACGGGAATCGGTCGAGCGCGGCTGCGTAGCCGTTTTCGTACGAACGTGTATTGACCAATACGGCCCAGCAGTGGCCGTCGTGGATGCGAGCGAGGATGGATGAACCGCCGTTGAAGCTGCCGGTGTGCCACCAGTTGTTGCTGGCGTTTGTGTTCCACCCAAAAGCGTAGCTGCCGCGCGATGGTGTGGTCATGGCGTTGATGCTGTTGCGGTTCAGAATGTCTGGTGGAGTTGGGAACCCATCGACGGACTGTGCGAAGCGGACGAGATCGGTTGCGGTCGAGATCCAACCGCCGTGTGAGTCCATGCGGCTCACGTCCATGTTCTTTCCATACGGATCGTATTTGTCGTAGTAGACGACTTCGTTGGCTCGCCGACCGGCGCGGGTGTGTTTGCCGATGTGAGTGGCGTTTGCTTTGACGGGTTTCAGCACGAGTGCTGTTACGGCTTGTTCGTACGGTTGTC
This sequence comes from uncultured Planctomycetaceae bacterium, assembly GCA_964485095.1. Lineage (GTDB taxonomy): Bacteria > Planctomycetota > Planctomycetia > Planctomycetales > Planctomycetaceae > CAYNWT01. The sequence continues at coordinate 8,599 of CAZAIB010000159.1, forward strand.
CGGTCACTTTTTCGATGACGCGGCCCAGCAGACAGTAACCGAAGTTGGAGTAGGCGTAGGTGGTGCCGGGTTTGGTTCTCAGGGCGATGTTTTCTAACGTCCACTCGATAAGCCGCGGGTGACTCATGCCGAGTGCCGGTGGTGCGAACATTGGGACTTCGCCGCGTTGGTTGGTCCAGCCGCCGCCGGAGTGTTCCAGCAGGTGGCGAATTGTGATGGATTCGGCCAACGCGCGCTGGGTAGGGTCTTTGAGTTTGGTTGTGAACAGCTGCCGCAGGTGTCCGCCTTGCCCGAAGACGGTGTCGTCCAGCGACAGCTTCTTTTGTTCGGCCAGTTTCAGAACCGCGACCGCAGTGATTGGTTTGGAGACGCTGGCGATTCGGAATTGGTGCTTTGTTTGAACCGGTATCGCGCGTTCTTTGTCGGCGTAACCGAAGCAGGCAGTGAGTTTCAATTTTCCGCGAAAGGACATCGCCAGTGACACTCCGGGCAGGTTGAACTTGCGGCGGAAGTCTTCGCCCAGCTTGGCAATGGCCGCTTCTTCGGCATGCGAGACGCCTTGGATTGTCGGCTGGACGTCCTGTGTTCTCCTGACCGGTGGAACCAACGTGGCGCAACTGAGTGCGAGGAGTTTTCTTCGTGACAGGTTGTTCATGATGTGACCTGGTGTCGCAGGGGTTCGCCTTTGAGTCCTGCCAGCAAATTGTCTGCGGCAATTTCGGCCATGCCGTTGCGACTGTTGGTGGTCCCGCTGCCGATGTGCGGAGCGATAACGCAGTTGGGTAACTTCAGAAGCGGGTCCTCGGGATCGATTGGTTCTGGGTCGGTCACATCCAGGCCGGCCGCAAAAATCTCACCCGTTGAGAGTGCGTGGCAAAGCGCGGCCTGATCGTGGACCGGACCACGAGCGGTGTTGACGAACACGGCCGTTGGTTTCATCTTGCTGAACGCGTCTGCGTCAAACATGCCGCGAGTTTGATCGCTTAGCGATGTGTGGGCGGAGACGAAGTCGGATTCGGCCAGCAGTTGGTCAAAGTCAACTCGTGTCGCGCCGAGTTCTTTTTCGGCTTCTACGTTCTGGCTGCGGCCGAAGTACAGAACACGCATGTTCCAGCCGCCGTGACAGCGCCGGGCGAACGCGGTTCCAATGCGGCCCATGCCGACAATTCCGACGGTCTTGCCAATCAAGTCCTGCCCAATGTGCCCCAGTGGATCCCACGTTTTCCATTGGCCACTATCGACAAACTGGCGGGCGTCGTGCAGACACCTGGCGGCGGCCAGCATCAGGGCGAACGCGATATCGGCGGTGGCTTCGGTAAGAACGCCGGGCGTGTTGCCCACGGCAATGCCGCGGCGTGTGGCTTCGGCGACATCGATATTGTTGTAGCCGACCGCGAAGTTGCTGATGACCGACAGTTGGTCTCCGGCTGCGTCCATGATTTCGGCGTCAATTCGATCTGTGAGCAGCGACAGAATTCCGGCGCAGCCGCGGACTCGACTGAGAAGTTCGGATCGCGTTGGTGGAGATGGTTCCGGCCAGACATCGGCGTCGCACGCGGCCTGGATCTTGTTCAACCCGGCGGCGGGGATCTGTCTGGCGACGAAGACTTTCGGTTTTGCGGTCATCAGTGAGTTCTTTGAGAAACGAACGACAACGATAGCTGGCGTACAAAACGATTCATCGCCACTACAGTTCCACGGCGACCACCCTATAATCACCTCTCACGAACTATGTGCAACGGACCCGCGACCTATGCTGCGATTTAGTCTTCTGCTTGTGCTGACAGGCACTGTCTTTGCCCAGAATCCGGATGAGCCCAAATTCACGGCTGCTGAAGCCGCGAAAAAGGAAGGTGCCCTGCTCCGCCGCACGCGGCAGCTGACCTTCGAAGGCCGCCGCGCGGGTGAAGGCTATTTCGATTCGACTGGTTCACGAATCGTGTTCCAGAGCGAACGACAGGCCGACAACCCGTTCTATCAGATCTATCTCATGGATCTGGAGACCGGCGACACCGACCGCATCTCACCGGGAACCGGCAAGACAACCTGCGCGTGGATTCACCCGACAGCCGACCGTGTTCTGTTCGCATCGACTCATGAAGATTCCGACGCCGTGAAGAAGCAAAAGGATGAACTCGACTTCCGCGCTTCGGGTCAGGAACGCCGCTACAGCTGGGACTACGATGAGAACTACGACCTGTTTGACTTCGACCGGGCCAGCAAGAAGTACGTCAACCTGACAAAAGTTCGAGGTTACGACGCGGAAGGGTCGTGGTCACCCGACGGCAAGTTGATCGCGTTCGCTTCGAACCGAAATGCGTACTCGAAGTCGCTCTCTGAGGAAGCGAAGAAGAAGTTTGAAATCGACCCGTCATGGGCGATGGACATTTTCATCATGAACGCTGACGGTTCGAACGTTCGGCAGTTGACTGATGTGCCGGGTTACGACGGCGGGCCGTTCTTTTCGGCCGATGGGAAGAAGATTTGCTGGCGGCGATTCACTGAGAACGGCCTGATGGCTGAAATCATGACGATGGACGTTGATGGTTCGAACCAGAAGCGGCTGACAAAAATCGAGGCGATGTCGTGGGCTCCCTATTTCCATCCGTCCGGCGAATACCTGATTTTCACCACCAACAAACACGGGTTCGGGAACTTCGAACTTTACCTGGTGAGTGCCGATGGTGGAGAACCCGTCCGCGTGACCTACACGGACAAGTTCGATGGGCTGCCAGTGTTCACTCCGGACGGCGGCAAACTTGCCTGGACGACTCAGCGTGGGTCGTCTGGGAACTCACAGATTTTTATCGCTGAATGGAACCACTCGAAAGCCAGGGAACTACTTGGGATTGATGGATCGGCATCATCGTCTGGTCGACCGATTGCGAAAGTGAAAACGCGTCCTGAGTTCGCTCCGATGGATGTGGTTCAGCATGTGGACTACCTGTGCCGACCAGAACTCAATGGGCGGATGACGGGAACAAAGGGCGCCGAAATGGCGACCGAATACGTGGCGAACTATTTGGATTCGCTGGGCGTGAAACCGGCGGGGACTGATGGAGGTTGGTATCAGCCGTTCGAATTCACAGCGGGGGCGTCGCTGGGTTCGGACAACAGTTTGGCAGCAAACGGTAGTGAGTTGGCTGTTGGCAAGGATTGGCAACCGGTTGCGTTCACGGCGAACGGTGCGGTTGAGAAAGCGGGAGTTGTGTTCGCGGGCTACGGCATGGCGGCTCCACCGAAAGACAAGATCGAAGAATATGACTCGTACGTGCATTTGGACGTCGCCGGTAAGTGGGTGATGGTCTTTCGGTTCATGCCGGAAGATGTCAGCGATGAGATGCGGCAGCACCTCTCGAAGCCGGATCAGCTTAGGTACAAGTCGATGTTGGCGCGCGATCGTGGTGCAAAGGGACTGATTGTGGTCAGTGGGCCGACTTCACAGGTTCGCAATCAGTTGGTGCCGCTGAAGTACGACGGTGCGTCAGGTTCCAGCCTGCCGGTGATTAGTGTGACTGACGAATTGGCTGCGAAATGGTTGAAGATGGCCGGCAAGGATCTGGGCGAACTGCAGAAGAAGCTCGACACTGGTGCCCTGATGGGTGGCTTTGAGATTAACGGTTTGGAACTGACTGCGTCACTGGAAGTGAAAGCCACGCGTTCGAAAGGGCGCAACGTTGTTGGTCGATTGCAGTTCGGCGACAAGCCTAGTGAGCAGGTTGTGGTCGTTGGTGCTCATGTCGATCACCTGGGCAAGAACCCAGCGTCGTCTTCATTGGCGAAGGAAGGCGAACGCGGCGGGATCCACTTTGGAGCCGACGACAACGCGTCCGGCGTGGCGGCCATGCTTGAAGTCGCCGAATACTTTGCCGACAACAAAGAGAAGCTGGCAGGCAAGTCGAAACGGGACATTGTCTTCGCCGCGTGGTCTGGTGAGGAACTCGGCCTGCTTGGTTCAAAGTACTATGTCGAAACGCACCCTGCCGCGAATGCTCACGGCGGGCACGGGCATGGAGCGCACTCAGACGGCGCGGCCCATGGTGGAGCAGATAAGAAGGCTCCTCCCCTGACTGCGGCTCAGTTACACGGAGCGGCTGCGAGTCCGTCAATCTACCCAGTTGTCGCGGCGTGTTTGAATATGGACATGGTCGGTCGGATGGAAGACAAGTTAGTTCTGCAGGGAATCGGTTCGTCCGACGCGTGGCGAGGTGAAATTGAACGGCGGAACGCGGTTGTCGGCCTGAACCTGAAGCTTCAGGATGACTGCGATTTGCCAACGGACGCGAGTTCGTTCTACAAGGGAGGCGTGCCGATCCTTGCGGCGTTCACTGGTTCTCACAAGGACTACCACACTCCGCGCGACACGCCCAACAAGCTTAACTACGAAGGCGCGGCGCAGATTGCGAAGTTTATGGCTTTGGTGGCACGCGGTCTGATCACGAAAGATGATCCCCCTGCGTATAAGAAACATCAGACGAAGCA
>CAZAIB010000160.1:0-12430 GCA_964485095.1 uncultured Planctomycetaceae bacterium
GGATTCACCTGATTCGTGTCGCTACCGCCGCGCGGATTGTGCTGGTTCCTCGCGGGAAGGTTGTGGCGGAGAAGAAAGCTGGCTGAATGTTGCCGGCTGTTTTGAATGACTGACGCGCCGGAGAGATTGTGCCGGTTCAATCCCAGTCACCCAGCGAGTAGCGTCGCAGTTTCAAAAGCTTTGAGCCGACATGGACGCGAATCGAGTTTCACAGCTGATTGAGGTGTACCGCGGCGGTTTGCTGGATGATGTGGTCCCGTTTTGGTTGAAGCACGCGGTTGACCATCGACACGGTGGGTACATGACCGCAGTCGATCGCGCCGGTACGGTCATCGATACCGATAAGTCGGTGTGGTTTCAGGGGCGATTTGCGTGGCTTCTGTCTGAACTGTGCAATTCGGTTGAGATGAAAGACGAATGGCTGGCGGCGGCTGGTAGTGGAGTAGAGTTCCTGCGCAAGCATTGTTTTGATGCCGACGGTCGGATGTTCTTTTTGGTGACGCAGGACGGGCGACCGCTGCGGAAACGTCGTTACGTTTTTTCTGAGCTGTTCGCGGTGATCGCTTATGCGGCGTTTGCGAAAGCGGCCGGTGATGCTCGGGCGTGTGATGAAGCGTCGCGCTTGTTCCGTTCGACGGTTGAGCTATTGCGAACACCGGGAGCGCTATCGAGTAAGGTGGATGTGTCAACGCGGCCGTCTCGCGGGTTCGGCGTGCCCATGATCTTGCTTAACACGGCTTCAATCGTTCGCGATTGTATCGGTGCCGAACACGACAACGCTGCGTTCTGTTGCGAGGTGATTGAAGATTGCCTGGGCGAGATTCGCCAGTTTCTGGACTACGAACGCGAAGCTGTTTTGGAATCTGTTGGTCCGCATGGAGAACTCATCGACCACTACGACGGTCGAACTCTCAATCCCGGTCACGCAATTGAAGGCGCGTGGTTCGTGTTGAAGGAGGCAATCTATCGCGGCGGTGATGGCGATCTGATTGAACTTGGCACGACGATGCTGGACTGGATGTGGAAGTGGGGTTGGGACGAACAGCACGGCGGCATTATTTACTTCCGTGATGTGCGGGGGTTGCCGGTTCAGGAGTACTGGCACGACATGAAGTTTTGGTGGCCGCAAAGCGAAGCCATCATCGCGACGTTAATGGCGTGTCAGCTGACGGGAGAACGCCGCTACGCCGACTGGCACCGAATGATTCACGACTGGACGCACCAGCGGTTTCCGGATTCCCAACACGGCGAATGGTACGGGTATCTGGCTCGGGATGGCCGCCTGACGAACGAATCCAAAGGCACGCTTTGGAAAGGCCCGTTTCATATTCCGCGCATGCAGTTGATGTGCTGGAAGATGTTGGAGGCGGAGTGAGGTCCGCCTGGAAGTGTTGGTTCGAGTTGAACGCGACACTTGGGCGACTGAGCGCGGTACGTCTTCCGCCGCTGCCTGTGAGCGACAGGGAGCGCGAACCTGACTGTTCGGGATCTTGTCTGAATTCTTAGCGGAAATCGGAGACGAAAATCGAGTTCGCCGGTATCCGTTTTTGCGGAACCTTTCTCAGTCGATGGGGTTTCTATGTCGGCTGCAGAACGCAACACCGGATAGATCAAGGAAAGCCGGTAAGGTCCTGAGCCTTGGGTGCGTCTTGTTGATGTTCGGCACACTGGTTGTTTCATTTTGCAACCGTTGGTTCCGCACAATCGGCAGGCTTTGCCGCGTTCAGTTTGTTTGACGGACAGTTATGACAAGTCGAGTGATTTGAAGAAAACTGCGAACGGAATCAGATTTCCTGTCATCCAATTGGCCATGCGGTACGTATAGAAGGGCAGCAACCGAAAGTGCGGAGATCGGAGATAAGTCCAATGCGAACACTCATCATTAATTCCATAGATCGAATGACAACTGTGCTGTGTTCCACCGGTCCCCTGAGTTTTGTGGGATCTTGGTGGTGGCGCCGGCGTTTGTCGTCCGTTCACTCACTGATGGACATGGAGCAGTACGAGCCACGGCGCTAAGCGACTGACGGGTCGAACCAAATCAGCTGACAACACAAACGGGTCAGGACAGGGTATCACCGCGAATGGTACTTGTCCTGGCCCGTTTTAAGTTTGCGCTGAGGGCGCTTGCTTGCTGACTTGGATCCACCGGCGTGTGTCGTGTTCCTGAGACTCTAGGGGTAGTTTTCCGGTTGTCCGGTGGAGCCCTCGCGTGGAGCATCGGTTCGCGCAATCGGAATGTGCAATTTCGCAGTGGGGCTCATAAGATTTAGGGCACCGGCCAGCTGTCGCGACAAGCCTGGTCCACATTTCCAGGTTGAGTGCTGATGAGTTCTACGGGGACCAATTCGTCGAAGATTTCAGTGGAGGAACTGATGAAGTTCCTTCGCCAAAGTCAGTTGCTGGAATCGGCTGACTGCGATCAACTGGATGAAGAGTTTCTCGTAGACGTTGCCGCTGGCAATTTAGAAAGCGCTCTGCAGGTCGCGGCGGAACTTGTCGATCGCGGGATGCTCACGCGTTGGCAGGCGGATAAGTTGTTGCAGGGCAAGCATCGCAGTTTTCAGCTTGGCAAGTACCGGCTGCTGGGATTGGTCGGGAAAGGCGGTATGAGCACTGTGTACCTGGCCGAACATCGCGTAATGAAACGCCGGTGTGCGTTGAAGGTCCTGCCGACCCGCCGCGTGCGAGACGCTTCGTGGCTGGGCCGGTTCCATCGCGAAGCGCAGGTTGGTGCGTCGTTGGATCATCCCAACATCATTCGGACTTACGACGTTGATTACGTCATGGACGGAGACGCTGAAGTTCACTTCATCGTGATGGAGTACGTTGATGGGGACGATCTTAAACGCATCATCGAACGTAGCAGCCCGTTTAGTCAAAGTCTGGCTGCCGACTACATCCGGCAATCGGCCGACGGGTTGGCTCACGCTCACGCGGCTGGCCTGGTTCATCGTGACATCAAGCCGGCCAACCTGTTGTTGGAAGCAGACGGAACCATCCGGCTGATGGACCTTGGACTAGTGACCGCGTTTGAAGATGAGGGCAACGACTCGTTGACTCGGGCTCACAACGAACGTGTCATTGGAACCGCCGACTATCTTTCGCCGGAACAGGCGCTGGATAGCCACCTGGTCGATCCGCGTTCGGATCTCTATGGGTTGGGCGGAACGCTGTACTATCTGCTCACGGGGCGGCCGCCGTTCAACGAGGGGACGCTGGCTCAGCGCATTCTGGCTCATCAGTCGAAAGAACCTGATTCGCTATCGTCTTTGGTGCCCGGCATGTCGCCGCAGCTGGAAGCGATCGTTAAACGCATGATGTGCAAGAAGCCGGACGATCGGTTCCAGACGGCTCAGCAAGTGTCCGCGGCGCTGACTCACTGGTTGGCAAAGCATGGAACCTCAGAGTGGAAAACGAAGCACTATCGGTTGCTGGAACAATTGCCTGATGTTGAAATGCCGGTCGTTGATGAAAGCGCGGGCGATGACGAACACGAACACATTCCCGTTGCGGAACCGGTGATTCCGCACTTTGAATCGCCCTACAGTCCGCCGGGATCGGTTTCCGTCGAACCGCAAAGCACGTCGCCTTCTGCGTCGTCGGTATTGTCAGAAATGGCAACTGACGATTACTTCGCCTCCTCAAGCCGATCAATGAAACGCGCGGCGGGTTCGGGCGATCGATGGTTGATGGCTGTGGCGGTGTCGATGTTTGTGGGTCTGGCCTTGCTGGCTGGTGGCGTGGCGTTCGGTTGGTTTTGAGCCACCAGTTGCTGGTTGGTTTGCGCCTGGCTGACTGTTGAAACTGGGTAGCTCCTTCAGGTTGCTGCGAACTCCTCTTCGTTCTTTTCGCGTTCCAACTCATCCAGGAATTCGCGTGAGAGTCCTGCTATCCAGAACCGTCCGTTTTCGGAACGGACAATCTTCAGCCGCGGCGATTGAAGTCGGTACTTCATGAACCAGCCAGTGCCTATCAGGATGGCCGCGATTGCTTTCGGAAGCAGGCTGGTTCCGACGGCCGTTACCAGTAGCACGGCTACGCCCAAAAACAGGATGGCGCCGCCACCTTTTTGTATTCGCCAACTGATTCTCGAAGCGTTGCAAAGCGCGAAACTAATCCGGCAGCGTTTGGTTCTGATCACGATCTGGCCGAAACGCCCATACCATGACAGGCGGGTTGTGACTCTGTTTCGCCAGGGTGTGGGCTGGTTGGTGAAGATGCATCTGTCTGGCAGGAATACACTTTGACCCGCGATTAGTAGATCGTCCTGTACCTGGAATTCCAGATCGCCATCAACCGGTTCTGGTGTATCATCGGGAGCTGCGTATGGGTTGTTGCTGTTCAACAGGCTGCACTCTGCAAGACAAAAGGGTGGCTGGTGGTGACTGTCGCATCCTGCCGCGTATCTCAGGAACGACCTGCCGTGGATTCAGTTGCTACACCGGAATCGAAATCCAGTAAACGCTACCATCTTAGTGTGTTGATTGTCGCGTTGTTTGTGATGGCGATGGCGTTTCTGTTGGAAGTGCGCCCGAACGGCCGCGTGCATTTTCTGTTCGCACCAAACTATGTGCTGCCACACACCTGTGCCAGCAAGATTCTGTTCGACGCTGACTGCGCGGGTTGCGGACTGACGCGTAGTTTCATTCACCTGGCTGCGTTCCGACCGATCGAATCGTGGCGTGTGCATCGAGCTGGCTGGTTGGTCGCGTTGTTGGTTGCTGGCCAGATTCCGTACCGTTTACTGCGGATGCGCCGATTGGCGGTGGGGCTTGTTGAACCGGCGCCTGCGTGGGCGTTTTGGCTATTGGGGCTTGTTATCGCGGCCGTGGTTCTGCACTGGACACTTCGGGTCTTTGGTGTTTGATCTGCGGGCTGGATTCTGCGGGATTGAATGTGTTCCAATAAGAACACACTTAACTAGGGATCCAGGCTGTGCGTACCAGAACCGTTCTATCGCTGTTCATTCTCTTAGCTGCAGCGGCCGCGCCGGCTTGCGCGGATGATCGGCCGAATATTGTGCTCATCATGGCTGATGATATGGGCTACGAGTGTGTGCGGGCGAATGGGGGGACGTCGTACCAGACTCCATTCCTGGACAAGTTGGCGGCGAATGGGTTGCGGTTCACGAACTGTCATTCACAGCCAATTTGCACTCCGTCTCGTGTTCAGATCATGACCGGAATTTACAACAACCGGAACTACCTGAAGTTCGGGATTCTGGATCCGGAAGCGACAACGTTTGGTCATCTGTTGAAGGCAGCAGGTTACAGCACATGCATTGGCGGCAAGTGGCAGCTTAAGGGCGACGGCATGAACGCGCCGAAGCACTTTGGGTTTGACGAACATTGTCTGTGGCAGTTGACGCGGCGTCCGAGTCGGTACCCGAACCCGGGGCTGGAGGTGAATGGTAAAGAGGTCGACTACACCAACGGCGAGTACGGCCCGGATATCGTTAGTGACTTCTTGTGCGACTTTATTACTCGGCACAAGGATGGGCCGTTTCTGGTCTACTACCCAATGATCCCGCCGCATTGGCCGTTCGAACCGACGCCGGATAGTGCAGACTGGGATCCGAAAGCGAAGGGTGTTCAGAAAGGCGTGGGCAAAGACGAGTACTTCGATGACATGGTGACGTTCACTGACAAGATGGTCGGCAAGATCATGAAGCGGTTGGACGATTTGAAGATTGCCGACAACACCATCGTGCTGTTCACCGGTGACAATGGAACCTACAAGTCGATTCAATCGACGTTGAACGGGCAGCCAATGTATGGGGCGAAGGGCTCGACAATTGACGCGGGAACGCACGTGCCGTTCATTGTGCGTGGGCCGGGTGTTCCGAAAGGGAAAGTCTGCGAAGACCTGATTGACTTCTCAGACTTCCTGCCAACGCTGGTCGATCTTGCCCGTGCATCGATGGACGACGCAATACGTTTGGACGGTCGCAGTTTCGCTGCCCAGCTGCGCGGTGAGAAGGGGAACCCTCGTAGTTACATTTACTGCTGGTACCACCGGGATGGAGTTCGCAAGAAGGCGTCGCAGCATGTCCGCACGGCGACGCACAAGTTGTACGCGACGGGTAAATTCTTCGACGTGAAAGCGGATCCGCTGGAGGTGCAAGCTCTGGATGTAAACAGCCTTAACCCGGATGCGAAGTCTCAGTATCAGAGACTGCAATTCGTACTGGCTGAGCACCTTGCAGTTACTGAGGCAGAAACCAGACGGCGGAAGAAGTTGAAGAAGTAAGTCTGGTGAAACTCGGCGGTCAGGTGAGGTCTTGCGTGCGAACATTCTGGTGCGCGCCGCTGAGACGCGCTAACGCGATGCTTTCTTTTGCACGCTTTGATTTCTGTCACCTCTCCCGCTTGCGGGAGAGGTCGGGCTCTCAGGCCCGGTGCTGGATGATTGTTGTGTTGGTTTGGATTGTTGGTTGTTCCGCCGTGTTTGGTTTGCGCGGTCGGTTGCGCTGTTCCCTCTCCCGCGGCTGAGACCGCGACCTCTCCCGCAAGCGGGAGAGGTGGCAGGGTTGGGTTTTGTTTGTCTATGTAGTCGCCAGGAAAGATAGACGAATTCTTCCGCTGTGGTATCAGTGTCCTGTGTTCTGTTCCTGGAGGTCTTGTGATGCGCAAGGTTGGGTGGGTTCTGATTGGCAGTGTGGTGATCGGTCTTGGGCTGGCTGTCTGGCAGTCCGGTCAGCCTGAGAGGTCGCGGCTCGCTTGCAAGGAACGATTTAAGCGAATTGGCGCTGCTCTTCTGAGGCATAATGAAGACAAGGGGCATCTTCCCGTTGCATCATCAGACAGCGAGATACCCGTTAGTTGGCGGGTCGCGATGTTGCCGTGGTTGGGCAAGACCTCACTCTACGAATCGTACAATCAACGCCAGGCGTGGGACAGTTCTCAGAACTCGACGCTGCTTCAGCATCGACCCAACGACTACTGGTGTCCTGAGGTTGCTGAGGAGTTCAAGTCGAGTTACATGGCTGTTCTCGGTGTGGGCACTGCCTGGCCTTACAGTCAGCCAACTCGCCTTGCCGACTTTGCTGACGGGGTCAGCAACACAGGTTTGATCGTGGACTTACATAGTTCAGCGACTGAATGGACCCGCCCACAAGATGTCGAACAAATGGACGTAGTTAAGGCGATTCGAGCAGGGCAACGTCACGCATTCAGCCGGTCGGTCGAAGGCACGCATATGCTGTTTGCGGATGGCTACGTCCGGATGCTGTCGACGGAAACAGACGAATCGATACTCCGTAGTCTCCTCACCCCAAACGACGGCGAACCAATGACGGATGATGCCGAACTCCTGGAACGCGCGGTTCGGTCTGGCCAGAGTTTCTCGGAACCTTCAGACGCTAGCGCGCTTGCCGGAACCCGGCTCAGCCCGGTCGCCGATTCGGTTCTGGATCCCGGGACGACCGTGGTTTACTGTCCGACACTTGTCTTGGGCTGGAAGCAGTGTCTTCAGGAATTACCCGACGAGCTTCCATTGACGCGACTTGGTCGACAGCTGCGTGACAGTTCGTTTTCTTCGTCAGACATTTCGCCCGAATCCGTACAGATTGATGTCCAGTCTCCCATGCCTGGTCACTTGTCGGTGTCATGCCGACTTCAGAAGGCTCTGGCTTTTCGGAGAGTCTTCGATGCGTTTAGCATTCCCCTTACGTTTGTTGATGCAGACGGTCCGCATTCTGTTCGATCATTCGGCGTTACTTCTCACTGGGAGGAGTGGCGTTCGGCTCTCGCACAAGTACGGGTTCATGACTACCGGTCACCGGATGATTTTGTGATCTCGATTGCCAATGTCGGTGGCGAAGACTTGATCCTCGCGAAAATTCCTCAGCCAAAAACACTGGAGGCAGGTATCCGAGAAGTAAGCGATCGCGTTCAATCCAGGCTCCCTGGAATTATTGCCAAAGAAGATTTCGTGTTGCCGGTTCTTGAGCTGAGTGTCTTCACTGATTTTGCGGACGAACTTAATCTGCCCGGTACAGCTCCCGTGAAGACAGCGAAGCAGGAAGTTCGGTTTCGCCTGGACGAACGTGGAGCGGTCATTCTTAGCGATGTTGCCCTGGAAGTGCTTGCAAACGGAGCTCACAGTTACGCGCCCGAAACACGGAAGTTCATTTTCGACAAGCCCTTCATGGTCATGCTCAGGGAGAGTCCGGCTAAGCGACCCTACCTGGCCGTGTGGGCTGGGAACGATGACCTAATGGTTCCACGCAAGGGGCCCTGAAATGTCCGCGCCGCCCTCAAGTGCTAATACGGCGCAGTTCTGGGGTTTGGTTTCCAGGTTCGTGTGGAGCTATCATGATGTGCTTGTTCCTTTGATGTTTCAGCGATTGAAATCTATATGCACTTGCTTAGAACCGTTGTCTGCTTGGCCACTGTTTTCTCTGGGTTTGGGGCGTTCGCCACGGCTGATGAGCGGCCGAATGTCCTGTTCATCATGTCGGACGACCATACGACTCAGGCGATCGGGGCGTATGGAAGTCGCCTGGCGGGGCTTAACCCAACGCCCAATATTGACACTCTGGCCAGGGAGGGAATGCTGCTGACGAATGTGTTCTGCGGCAACTCCATTTGTACTCCCAGTCGTGCGACCATCATGACCGGGCAGCACAGTCACGTTAACGGTGTGACCACGCTGAATGGTTCTCTTGAACCGAAGCAGCAGACGCTGGCGAACCTGATGAAGCAGGCGGGTTACCAAACCGCAATGGTTGGGAAGTGGCACCTGAAAAAGGAACCGGCCTTCGACTACTACTGCGTATTGCCGGGACAGGGGTCTTACTTCAATCCGATCTTTCGCGATAAGAGAACCAAAGGCGTGTGGCCGAACAATGTGCGTCGGTTCGCAGGCTACGACTCGAAGCACTCGACGGACGTCATTACGGATCTGTCACTGCGTTGGTTGAAGAATCGGAAAGGAAACAAGAAACCGTTCTTCCTGATGCATCACTACAAGGCCCCGCACGACAACTTCGAAAACGCCGAACGCTACGACTGGCTGTACCAGGATGTGTCGATTCCTGAACCGCAAAGTATGCGGGAGCGTGAGAACCATGGACCGCAGGGGAAAGATCTGTTCGGAACGTCTATCTCAAAACGCAACGAACGGCGAAACATGGGGCACCACATGTTTGTCGATCGATCGCTGCCGAATGATCAGTACACGGGTGAGGCGTATCAGCGGTACCTCAAGAAGTATCTGCGATGTGTGAAAGGTGTTGACGACGGTGTTGGCCGCGTTCTGGCTTACCTTAAAGAGACTGGCGAGTTGGACAACACCATCATCATGTATACCGGCGACCAGGGATTCATGCTGGGCGAACACGACTACATCGACAAACGTTGGATGTACGAAGAGTCGTTGCGGATGCCGTTGTTGGTTCGTTATCCAAAACACATCGAGGCTGGTTCGAAATCGGACGCGATCATTAACAACACTGACTTCGCTCCGACGATGCTGGACTTCGCCGGCGCCGAGGTGCCCGAATCAATGCAGGGGCGCAGTCTGAAGCCGGTTCTTGCGGGGAACACGCCCGGCGACTGGCGAGAAGCGAGTTACTACCGCTACTGGATGCACATGGCGCATCACGACAATCCAGCTCACTACGGAATCCGCACGAAGACTGCGAAGCTGATTTTCTTCTACGGGCTCCCCTGCGGAGCGGCTGGCGCGAAGCAGGAACCGACGCAGCCGCATTGGGAACTCTATGACCTGGCGAAAGACCCGCGTGAGATGAACAACGTATTCGGGAAGCCAGAATATGCAGCTCTGCAAAAGCAGATGCTGGAGATGCTGGACAGGAAAAAGCAGCAGGTCGGCGACACCGACGAAGATTTTCCGGAGCTATTGAAGGCGAAGGAACAGTCGCTGGCCGGCGTTCGTTAGTCACGTTTGTTGACCCGCTGTCGGGGTCGCAGAGTGTTCAATTGTGTGGTTTCGGACTCTTCCTGTTCAAAATCGACATGTTGGTGCAGTCTCAGTTTGACGCTGCGTTGCAGACTGCCGATAGTTGTGAGTTCAATCAAATCATTCATTCGTTTGCGCGCGGGTCTCGGGGAAGTTCGATGTTGAATAGCCGAAGTATCGTTGTCTTGTTGATGGGCATTCTGTTGTGTGTGCCGTCTGTTGTTCGGGCTCAGACGAAATCAGACGAGAAGACTGATGGCAAGAAAGCCGCCAGCCCGTTTGATGTTCCAAAGAACGCGTCCGTCGAAGAACTCGGCCGTTTCCTGGAGTCGCTTAAGACCAGGCGTGCAGGTTCAAGAGCTGAGTCAGAACAGCGGATCCTGTCCGTCTACGAAGCCAGTTCGAAAATTCTGGACGGCAAAGCGGGTAAGCCTGATGAAAAACTGCGCGTGTTGGCGGCTGATGCGAAATTGGGTGTCCTTGCTGTCATGCGACGCGTTGACGAAAAATTCGACGGGCCAACTCAATCAGAATTCGCGATGACACTGATGCAGGACAGTAACCCAAAGATCGCTTTGATTGGAAAGCACTTTGGACTGGTCCGCGATGCAGGCCGGTTGCTGAAAATGGCGAAGGGCGAACAGGCTAGTTTCATAGAAGCTGCTTTTGCTCTGGCGAAAGCGGAAGGGCTGGACGCGAAAACATTCACCCTGCTGAATACCAACATTGGTAGGGCGTTGGAGCGGGACGGGCGTTACAAAGATGCCGCCAGGGTTTACAAGCGACTCGCGCCAATGTTGGCCACCAGCAAGAACCCGAATTTGGTTGCGTACCAGCCGAAGATGGAAGGAGCAGTTCGTCGGCTACAACTGCCGGGCAATAAGGTTGAACTCAAGGGAACTCTGCAAAACGGCAAGCCCTTCGAGTGGTCTAAGTATGAAGGCAAGGTTGTGCTTGTGGATTTCTGGGCAACGTGGTGCAGTCCCTGCGTTGCGGAGATGCCGAACATGAAACGCAACTATGAAAAATACAATTCCAAAGGGTTCGAAATTCTTGGCGTCAACATGGACAGCAATCGCCAGCGGTTCATGAAGTTCATTGAGAATCGCGAACTGCCGTGGGACCACATCACGGGAACCAAAGAAGCCTTCGGCTGGGACCAACCGATTGCCGCCCACTACGGCATTTCATCAATCCCCACGCAGATGTTGATCGGCCGAGACGGAAAAGTGATCGCTTTGAACCTCCGCGGTAAGGCTCTGGATCGGAAGCTGGAAGAACTCTTCCGCACTGCGACACCGTAAGCGCCATCGGCGACCATTGTGAGCGATAGGGCGCTAGCCCTCGGCGGAACCGTTCTGCAACACGCTATCGCGGTTTGGACGTGCAACGGCAGGTTCGCCGCGCGTTTTGGCAGTGCCGCGCAGGTTCCCGAAGGCAGCGTCGCTGATTGCTGGTTGGTGTCGGTGAGCGATAGTTCGGTTCTTGAGCTGTTCCGCCGAGGGCTAGCGCCGAAATCGCTCACGCGGCTTGGGTGGGTTTAGCCCGTTTTTTCAGGTCGCCGTTGAGTTGCTCGATCGTCCTGAATATCATTGGGTTGCTCGGGTAGCAAGGATCAAGACTCATGTCACTTCCTAAGGTGACATTGGAAGTAATGACGGGCCCACACCAGGGTGAGACGCGACAATTCGATGGGCACGATACGTTGCTGGTCGGTCGCGCGGGTAATGCGCAGTTGCGACTTCCGCAGGACATGCACTTTTCACGAAATCACTTTCGTGTGGAGGTGAAGCCGCCCGAGTGCCATCTTGTTGATTTGGAAAGCAGCAACGGCACCTACGTTAACGGTCGGCGAGTGTCTGACATTTGGCTCAAAGACGGCGACACAATTTCCGGTGGACAAACGGAAATTCGAGTGCGTGTTGAAGGGTTACAGGACACTGCCGCAACGCAGATGTTCGCACTCAGCAGCGATCCGTTGGCCGAAACAATGTTGGGTCCGTCCCCTGACGCTCCACAGACCATTCTGAACTATGACATCGTTCGGGAGATCGGACGGGGTTCGATGGGCGTTGTCTACCAGGCGACCGAACAGACCTCGCGCAAAGACGTGGCTTTGAAGCTTATTCAGCCGGGAATGCAATTGTCTGAAATGACAATTCAAACGTTCCTGCGTGAAGGGAAGGTTCTGAAGCAGCTAAAGCATAAGCGGATTGTCCGCTTTGTTGAAACGGGTGTCGTTGATGGGCGACTGTTCCTGGCGATGGAGTATGTCGACGCAGTTGACCTGGAAAAGACGCTGGGCAAGCTAAAGCTGAACGATCGCATCCGAGTTGCCTGCGGGCTGGCTCGACAGGTTTTGGATGGGCTTGGTTACGCGCATCAGCTGGACCTGGTGCATCGGGATGTGAAACCAAAGAACATACTTGTGGCGAAGAGGACTGGTGGGCTAAGCGCGAAGATTGCGGACTTCGGGTTGGCGAAGAACTTTATGGACGCCGGC
>CAZAIB010000161.1:0-12159 GCA_964485095.1 uncultured Planctomycetaceae bacterium
CCGTGTTGCCGATAGCTTCCGGCGTACCGTTGGGGTCTTCCGGTCCGCCGGCGGTTGAAACTTCACGTCTTCGACTTGTTTGATTTCCAGTCGAAGACTGTCGCCCATGACGCTGGTCACGCCAAACTTCAAACCACCGTGTTCAAACACGCGCGTGCGATTTGGTGTTCCAAGATCGGGCGTGTCGTAGAACGTGACGTTCGCGTTGAGAAATGAAATTGGGTTGTCGGGTAGGTTCTGCGACAGCAGGTAGTCGGGCCCAAGCTTGACGTCTTCGGCCCCAAAGGCGACAGCTTTGTAGTTGAGATCTTTCAGTGCAGCCAGCATCGTTTCGAACTTGCGCTGGCTTTGCAGTCGGTTGCGTTTGACCAGTCCACCAAGGTCAAGTCCCGCAGTCTTCCAGCCAAGTTCGTGTAGTTGACGCACCAGGTCGCCGCGACGGGAGACGCCGCCAGATTGGTTCTCTGTGCAACCACACGGTTCGATATATCCGTGTTGTTCGCCGGTCAGAATGAGTGCCGCGGTAGGAACGGGCCACTCTTTGCACTTCATCGGGTCGGGTTTGAACCCACCCTCAGGGTTGTCAGAGTGGTCGGTGTTTGCGTGTTCCTGGATGGGATCTTCGGTGCCTGGGTCGGCACCAGCGCCAAAGCCCATGAAGACAACGCCCAGGAAAAGTACCAGCGCGACAGTGGCGGCTAGAAGGAGCCAGAAGCCAGACGAATTCGGTGTTGCCATAGATCCTTCTCCGGCTTCAAGCGTTTCACTAATTGGTGAGCAGTAGCTGCTACTGTGACGTGACAAACTGAACGCGTAGTTTCAGTTCGGGGTACTCAGGGTGGTTGGTCTTGATGCTGACTTTGGCGGCCTTCCGACCCTTGTACCCACCCGTGGGTGCTCCGGGGGGAACTTCGAAGCTGAGAATATAGCGTGTCTTCTTCTTTGAACGGAACGTCGGATCTTTCTTCAGTTCGCACTTGAGAAATGACGGGACGGCGGTGATTTCGCTGGCTTCCATTTCCTGTTCACCATCCAGATACAGCAGCAATTCGCCAATTTTGCCTGCCTTGGCGGGAAACTGACCCAGGTCAACCAACTGACGTCGCTTGTCCCAGAAAATACCTTTGCCCTGTTGGAACACGACAGACCCGTCACGATGGGCTTTGACGTCGATTTTGTATTCCTGGTCCGGATGGTCTTTCAGCCTAAACGTGATTGTTCCTTTAAACGGTCCGGCGGGGATCGCGGTGCCTAATGTTGTATGCAGTTCAAGACCATGATTCGCCCGGATCGATTTGAGATCCTCCATGCGGGCAGGAACGAGCTCGACCGTGAGTTGCGGATGACTGGTCTTGATGTCGACCAGTTCAAAGCTATTCAGGAAACCTGAAGCAACGACGCCTTCCCGCTTGCCTTCCTTAGAGGCATTCAGGTTTCCAATGTCCCACACACCCTTGGGGATAATTTTGACCTTGGCAGCCACCACGCCCGCAACCCTCAGGGGGATGACCGTGTTTTTCGGATCGTTTGTATAAAGATTCATGGACTGCAGAAACTCAAGGTCAGCCTTTTTTGGCTTCCATTCTACGATGATCTTGCAACTCTCACCTTTGGCAAGACTTGGCTTCTCAATATCGTACCGAGTGCACGCACAGCTCTTCGGGCCTTGCTGCAGAACCAGATCGGCTTCGCCTTCATTGGTGACGACATAAGTGTGTGTGCCCGTGTTGCCCAGTTCCATGATGTCGAAGCGATGTTCGACGTTGTCAACGACCACTTCGGGGTAAGGGCCTGTCTCAGAGACTTCAGGGCGGTCGTACGGGGTATTCTTCGGGTCAGGGACCTTAACATTTGAACTGTCATCGCCCTGAATGAACCACAGTCCCACCGCTCCGACGACGAAGCCAAGTACAACGGCGATGCCCGCCCACGCCGAGCCACTGCTGGATTCGGACAAGCTTTCTTCCTGAGTCTCGGGAGCCGTTTCAGTGTTCATGCCAAATTCCGCTTACGTGACTGTGCAGACGCATCTGCAGCCTGATTCTCATTCTTACGCTTGGACAGCAGTTTTAGTTGGTTCAGAAATTCATCCGGCAAATACCGGTCGATATGTCCATTCTGACGATTTATCGCGTCCAGTTGAAGTGCCCTGTCTGCCTGCTTCCGGGCCTGTTCCATCTGCCCGGCCATTTCATGGGCCATGGCAAGTTCGCCAACGATTTGTGGGTTTGTAGGGTATCGACTGACGGCCCTGATGAGATGTTTGGTGGCGCTTTGCAGTCGTAGCTGGGTTGATTCCGCCCCTTCTTCTGTTTCGGGTGAGTCTCGCAGCATTATGCCGATGGCAAAGTGGTCCACGAAGCTCTTTGGGTCCTTTCGACGGGCTTTCATAAGAGCGGCCAGGACAATCAGGCGGTGACGCGGTGCTCCGCCTGCATGCAACAACCTTGCGAACCGTCGCGCTGGTTCGGGCGAGAGCTTGTCGATCATCTCAGCTTCACCGTAGTCCCTCAAAGCCGCACGGCCCTGGTTCATGTCGCCACGACTTAGCAGGAACGCAACTCGAGTGACCGGCACGGCCGCCGTGATCAGGCACGCGACAATTGCAGCAACCCCCAATGGGACAGGAACCAACCCGCGCCAATGACGCGGTACCGCGGCAGGCGTGTCTGATCGAACCGTCGCTGCGACCAATAGCAGTGCCAGCTGCATGACGGCCGGCATCTCAAAGCCACCCGCGCCAAGCAGGTGGATCATTAATCCGATTGACGCAATCGCCATCGCGTGCCGCGTCGCCATCAGAGCGTAACGAACCGCAAACCAGGCGACGACAAAACCGCCAGCCAGACCCAGAGTCAATCCCACTCGCTCCTGCCCGGTGAGCCACTGTTGTACGAAAACCAATCCGAATCCACACAGGCCAGCCAGAAAGCCAAAGGTCCAGTTCGGCGGTGGTTCCTCGTCCGGCTGTTGTATGAAAGAACTCCGTAAAGCCAGCCCGGCGAGAACCAACAGCCCCAGCAACGCAATCGCGCCACCGTTGCACCACGCGTCCAGAAACATGTTGTGTGGGTCGAGTATCTCTTCGCTCGAAGCCGGAAGTTTGTGAGCAGTGTAGTTCTGCCGGAAGTTGCCAGGCCCGGTTCCAAGCAGCGGCGATTCGCGCAAAGTGTTGATGGTTCCCTGCCAGTACATCAATCGATACTGCAGCGACTTAGGTGATTCAGAGATGACTTCTTCATCCAGACCGCCCGTGGCAACGGCCGCCACAATCACGGCGGCCATGAGTCCAATAAGTCCGGTTGTGAGCAGTCGCCCTTTGCCGGATGCAGCCGGCTGGGGTTCCGCGGTCTTGTTTCGATTCAGGTAACTGCGGAACCCAAACAGCACAAAGCCGGCCACGACCGCAACAAACGCGGTTCGACTCTTGGTGAGGAACAGGCAATACGCGACTGGAACCAACAGCAACGCGCCGACAACGTACTGGCCGATTGATCGCTTGCTACCCAACAAACTCACGCCACCCAGTAGTAATGCCGTGGCCAACAAACCTCCCAGCGTGTTCGCGAGCGCGAATGGGCCCAGTGGTTCCAGACTCGCTAAACGATCGGCGAACAGTTTCCGTACAGACTCTGATTGCGGAATGCCCTGCAGTGCCAGTTCTCTCTGGTTGCGCACCTGGTCCAGGGCTGAGCCTTCCCCGGAAACATGCCCGGCGTATTCGGCTCTCAAAGCGGGGAAATCTACCGCGTACTGCCAAATACCGTGTCCCGCCAAAACGATCAGCATCGTCGTCGCGACAGTCAGCGCCGCTTTGCTTCGCCTCAACACCAGGCACATCGCGCCCAGGCTGACCCACTCCCACATGATGTTGACCGCCCAACGCTTGTGACCTTCAGTCGCGACAATCCAAACACCCGAAACCAAATGGCCCACAACAATCAACGTGATCGCAGCGCTGAACCCGTCAAACTGCAACCGATGCCCGGCCTGCCATCTGCCCACCGCGTGAATGGTCGCGGCCAGCAAAAGCAACACGACAATCCACAAAGTGTCCCCGATGGCCGCTGATTCCGTAGGAACCAACAATCGCGCCGTCATGGCTGCGATCGCCAGGCCCGCGCCAAACCTTTCGGCGAACGGCACATGTTGATCGTGTGCGAGGGCAGGGTTATTCATTGGTTGGCCCATCGTCTGTTGTTGATGCCGCCGTTGCGTGAGCACCAGATTCGGCCACGACATTGGCAACAGTTGTTCGGCCTACTGTTTCCAAAATGCCAATGATCGCGAGAACGCAGAACACCAGTCCGGCAATCACGCACGCCCCGGTCCAGCCCCGGACTTCATACAGCAACAACGCGCCCAGTCCGGTGGTCAATGTCGCCAGGTGAATTGTGAGTACCGCGTGAGACTTCCGCAGTCCGAGTTCGACCAGTCGATGCGAGAAGTGTTTCTTGTCCGCATGAAACGGACTGCGCCCTTCACGCAGGCGAATGATCAGCACAGAACAAAAGTCGTACAACGGCACAGCCAGAACAAACAGTGGAGCCAGAATGACGTGACGACTTTGGTTGCTCTCATAGAAGGTACCAACAATCGTCATCGATCCCATAATCAGACCAATGAAGTAGCTACCCGTGTCACCCATGAACACACTTGCCGGTGACCAGTTAAAGACCAGAAACCCACCCAGCGCGCCGGACAGGATGAGCAACACGCCACCGACCAACCAGCGTGGTTCGCCAATCGAAACCAGCATCACAATCGAAAACACAACCGCGCCGACCAGAGCGATACCGGACGACAGGCCGTCCATGTTGTCCAGAAAGTTGAACGCATTGATGAGAACCAACAGCCACACGACCGTGATCGCTTTCCCAACGATCGGGTAGGGCACGAAGACACTCGCAGACACGCCCGACCAAACCAGTCCGATGGCGACGAAAAACTGAATCACCAATCTTGGCTGCCATGGCAGGTTCTTCAGGTCGTCAATCAAACCCATCACACTTAGCAGAGTTCCCCCACCAAGGATGATCCACAACAAACGCGACTTTTCGATAAGCCCCGTTAGCGAAACGCCCGAGGGCAAAAAACTCGCGGCCCACTCACGCGTCATCGGTGTCATCAGCAGTAGTTGAGCGATCGCCAGAGGCAACACGACACCGGCCCAGATACCGATCCCGCCACCCATCGGCGTCGGAATTTGATGAACCTTCCGCGCGCCGGGGTTATCGACCAACCCCCAGGACTCGGCGCGCTTGCGCACGAACGCCGTGGTCAGCAGCGAAACGCCAAAGGCAGGAAGAACACAGGTGAAAACGAAAAAGAGCATTGTGTGGTCAGAGCGAGCAAAACGGGCCAAGTCTACACAGCATACGTATGTCGTACCTCTGAGCGCAGTTGGAGCCCCGCAAATGCAGGCATTTCACCGTTCGCGAACGTATTGCGACGGTTCGCGTTCCATCCGCTACGTCCGGAAGACCGGTAGATTCCCCCTATTCGGGTGCCTTTCTCTTGCAATAATTGCCGCGAGGAAGGGCCGCGTTCTGGACGATTGTCATCCTTACACACATTTTGAGAACCGGCAGGCCTTGCCGTTGAGGCATAAGTGCCTGCCTGCAAATGAGTTGCGGTTTTCCCTGGGGTCCGCTGTCGCTTTTGGCGCACCAGTTGCTTTTGTCTCGTGTCAGATTGATTACGAGGTCGCAAACCTCAACCAGCACTCACCACGAAAGGCGATGCAATGCGAGCAAACATCTCACCACGGACTATTCGAAACATTGTCGCAGCGGACGGCTACATTGACCTGAACATGCCCGAACACGCTTTGGCCGAACTGGAATCAATCGACGACGCCGGGGTCTACGAAGCACCTCGCCAGTTCCTGATTGGTCGAGCGTTGAAGATGATGGATCGGCTTGAGGAAGCGATCCGACCGTTGGAAGAAGCCGCTCGCCGGATGCCATCGCCTTACCGCAAACTTGCATGGGCCGAACTCACTGAATGTTACCGCCACCTTGGTAGTGAAGAGCTGGCTCAGATTGCGGAATCATTGGCAGGTTCTGCCGAAGCCGAAGCGTCGTTCAAGCTGGTTCTGCCGGAAGTCGAACTCACACTTGAGTCACGCGAACAACAGCTCAACCGCATCTAACCGCATCTAACCGCAGGACGGACATTCCTGCCAACGACGGACAATATTTACCCCCGCCCCGTGCGAACAAGAGGTTCGCGCGCCCGTCATATTCGACTACTGTTGGGATCTCTCCTGAAGTCGCCACGCTTACTTGTGGCTCGATTCAACTGACACCAAGGCCCTCCTGTGTCACTGGAAGATGTCCCCACTCGCCAACCGCGAGTCTCATATCGCAGCACTTACTGTTGGATTGTTCGAACCGCACTCACATGCGCGATTGCAATTTCGATTAGTGGATGCGGCACCTCGATTCGTCGGAACGCGACCGAACAGCTTTTGCTTTCCGACGCGATCGATCGCAGCGTCGCGCAGATTGACTTCAGTCCGCTGGAAGGACGGAAAGTCTTCTTCGATTCCAAGTACGTCGTGCTGACACCAACCCCCGGTTTCTCAAGCGCCTCCTACATCAACAGCGCGCTGCGGCAGCAGATGTCTGCCGCCGGTTGCAAACTGCAGGACAGCGCGGCTTCAGCCGACTACGTTGTCGAAGCCCGCGTCGGCGCCGTTGGAACCGATCTGCACGACGTTACGTATGGCCTGCCGGCAAGCAACGCACTCAACGCAGCCGCAACGGTTCTCTCAAACATTCCAGCGGTGCCAGCAATCCCGGAAATCTCGCTGGCGAACCGAAACGATCAATCAGCCGCAGCCAAGATTGCTGTGTTCGCCTATCACCGCGAAACACGCGAACCGGTTTGGCAATCAGGAATCGCCACTGCGAGAAGTTCCGCCAAAGACACCTGGGTCCTGGGTGCCGGCCCAATCCAGCGCGGGTCCATTTACAATGGAACTCTGTTCGCCGGCAACCGAATCCGAGTCCCCTTCATGGATCGAACGACAGAACCGACCGAGGACAGCCTGCCGTCAATGTACGCTAAATCGCGTAGTTTCAATGAAGCCGCTGACCTGGAACAGCAGCTTGCAGACGCGCAGAAAGCTGCCGAAAGCCCAGCGACCGAAAGCGGCGTTCAGCAAGCCAGCCACGAACAGTAGAAGCGGACGCTTGTTGCGTTCTTTGGCTTGCCACGGCAAACGAATCAGCAGTCGGCGTGTCGAAAAAATATCGAAGGCAGCAGACACACACCACCGCCGCCCATACCGGTGAAGCGGAACGCTTCCCTTCCTTAGAAGTCGTCGATGGAGACCACTTCGCGGCCCATGCGCGTGATTAACGCCGCGTAAATCTTTACGTCCATGTCTTCACTAACAGTTCGAACGCTGCCATCGCAGAACGAAATGTTAATACTGCCAGGGTGGAAGCTAAACGCTTCGTTGTTGTTGGTGGCGTTGATAGCCGTGTTGCCGGGAACAGTAAGTCCGTCTTTCGAGAACGTGTGCAGTGGCACTGAGTTGATGTCGTCTGCCCAGCCCGCGCCGCGGACGCGGCTGTTGGTGACGGGGAAGTTACCATGGCCAGGGCTGTGTTCAGCCGGACCGCGTTCACCCCTGATCCAGTGGTTAGGGCGGCCGGCACATTCAACCAAAAGAAACGTCATTGAGGTTCCGTCCAGGATCTCCGCGATTGTCACTGTGTTGTCGCGTTCCAAAGAACCGTTGCCCGCGAAGGGCACTCTACCAGATGTGATCGCGATGTCCGCGATACTTTCGGGTGGAGCGTAGTCACCAGGAGCCGCCCACTTGGTGGCACTAACCGGGTCCAGTTGCAAACCGCGGCCAGGAACCGAAGGACACTTGTACGTTGGGATATGAGTCTTAACGACTTCCTGATTGTCCTCGTGTCGCCAGGTTAAATTGAAGTCGTACTTCTTGTAGATGTTTTTCTGTTCGATATGCGGAAGCAGAAACGCGGCCCAGTTGTGTCGCACCGCACCCCGAGTACTACTGTAGGGAAAGCTACCATGAGTATCGTGGTAGTTGTGGAACGCGATCGCCACCTGGTGCAGGTTGTTCTTGCACTGTGTCCGCCGCGCGGCTTCGCGAGCCCGTTGCACAGCCGGGAGAAGCAACGCGATAAGGATCGCGATGATTGCAATCACCACCAGGAGTTCAATAAGCGTGAACCCGCGAGAGCGACGAAGTGTTTTGTTGGGTGACATTCCGCGAACCTGAAAAACGCGTGGCCTACACCTACATCCCCAAGGGATACGTCTTACCATCACTGTCGACAGATTTTGAACGCAAGAACCAGCTCGATCAACCTAAATCTGGACAAATGTCACTGTTGGCGAGGTCCAGTCGTTTAACCCGTGGCCACAGGCCAGGCCGCCAAACCCCGCGGCGCGTGGCCAGCGTTTCGTTCGCAAACGTGGAAGAGACATGGGTAACAGCCGGAACGACACAGAGTGAAACCCCGGAACGAGGTTCGAACGTTCCACCTGAATCGGACCTCGATATGACAGGCGCCCCCCCGTTGCTGGAACGTAGACAGCCGCCCGTGAAGCCAACCGTGACAGCGTGACGCCGCATTCGTGTTCCCAACCGCGCCCACGCGGCGAGCGACCCACAACCGCACCCCCGCAACATCATTGCCGCACCCCGATGCAACGAGACGTTGCTAGTAGGCTTTGGCGAAGACTCCGCGAGTTGTGGTTTCCTGGCCTGTGAAAATACACCGACCGGGAACCGGTTCCTCCGCCAACGGAATACACCGCGGCGTCACCTTCAGCGGCTTCAGCTTTTCTTCTGTCTCCGGACAATCGACGAAGTGAGCAATCGCAAACCCACCATGGATCTCCGGCTTGTCCGCGTTCTTCGGAGTGAAATACTTTTCAAACTTGTCGAAGGACTTGAACTCGCGCGTATTCTCCTTCTGCATCGCCAGCGCCTTGTCAAACAAAGACTGCTGCATGTCGGCCAACAACTGAGGCAACTTCGCAACAAACTCATCTCGAGGCATACCGCTGGATTTCGGTTCCGTCCGCAGGCCAACAAACACGCTCCCGCTTTCAATATCACGCGGCCCCGCTTCAACGCGAATCGGAACACCACGTTTGACGTGGTACCACTTCTTCTCTCCGCCACGCACATCGCGGTTGTCGATAAGAACACGAACCGGCTTGCCGTCGTACTGAGTCTGCTCAATCTGCGTCTTCAGCGACTCGCAGTACTCCATGACGGACGCTTCGTCAGTGTCCTTTCGAATCACCGGCAGAATGACAACCTGCTTCGGAGCCAGCCGCGGAGGCAGCACCAGACCGTCATCGTCACTATGCGTCATGATGAGCGCGCCGATAAGTCTGGTTGATACGCCCCACGATGTTGTCCAGGCAAACTGAGTTCCCCCTTCGGCGTCCTGGAAACTAATGTCCTGAGCCTTCGCAAAGTTCTGGCCAAGGAAGTGTGATGTCCCTGCCTGCAACGCCTTCCGGTCCTGCATCATGGCTTCGATACACAACGTCATGTTGGCACCCGGGAACCGTTCGCCTTCAGTCTTTTCACCTTTGATAACCGGAACTGCCATGTGGTTTTCAACGAAGTCAGCGTAGACATCCAGCATCAGCTTTGTGTGATCGACCGCTTCCTGTTCCGTCGCATGCGCCGTGTGACCTTCCTGCCAGAGGAACTCGGCCGTCCGCAGAAACAGGCGCGTTCGTAATTCCCATCGAACCACATTCGCCCACTGATTAATCTTCAGCGGCAAATCGCGGTAAGACTCAATCCACTTCGCAAACGTGGCACCGATAATGGTCTCACTGGTCGGCCGCACGATGAGCGGTTCTTCCAGTTCGCCAGCCGGAACCAAACCGCCATCCGGCCCCGGTTCCAGGCGATGATGAGTCACAACCGCGCATTCCTTGGCGAAGCCTTCAACATGCTCGGCTTCTTTTTCCAGGAAGCTCTTCGGGATGAACAGCGGGAAATACGCGTTCTCGTGTCCCGTGTCCTTGAACATCTTGTCCAGGCCAGCCTGCATATTCTCCCACAGGCCGTAACCCCAGGGCTTAATGACCATGCAGCCGCGAACGGGCGAGTTCTCCGCCAGATCGGCCGCCTTAATGACCTGCTGATACCACTCCGGATAGTTTTCTTCTCGTGTCGGCTGAATCGCTGTCTTGGCCATTGGTGTCCATCATCGCAAAATTGTGGTGAAGCGCGGATTCTAGGTGACACAGGCAAATTCCCAAAGTTCGGTTTGAACACGCCCATCCGAACCCATTCCGCGGCCTCTCAAATCCTCAGATCCCAAATGAACATTCACGTTCACAGCCGATTGTTTAACCCGTGGTCGAAGACCAGGCTGAACCTACCCACGGCTGGCCAAGAAACCACACACGTCGGAGCAGCAACCCTGTCGATCCAGAGTCTTGCCACTTGAATTGCCCCACGTCGATGAATGGGCTCCGGGCCTCGAGATGCTGGAGCCCGCCTGCCGAACCAGATTGGAGTCGCCCGAGTTCTTTGATCTGTTGCGCCGAGAACTCTCAGCACGTTTCCTGGCCTTGGAAGCCTTATCGTAAATTCTCCGCAAGCTCCTTTGTGGCACGTCTCGGTCAGCATTTTAGCTGCCACACTTTAGGCTGCGCACAACGTACGTTCGCACCCAAATTCTCTGGAAGTTAACGCAGTTTGCGCTGGTCCGGCGATCGTTCACAGGACTGATCGCTTTGAGTTCGTCTGCCTCGACCTACCCGACGAATACATGTATCCTCAAATCCGTATTTTCCGACACTTTGTCGAACAATCACCCTGTTGTGCGACCACGCCATGCAAGAAGCTATTCACGAACGCATCAAAATTGGCTCCATAAAATGGGGCGACGCACGCATTTTTGGCGAGGACTCCGACGTTCGTCGCAAACTACCAGATGCGGAATGCATCGAAAGGTTTGCGGAGGTCTGGAAAAGCAAACTGGCTTCGGAAGTCGAGCAGGCTCCTGAAATCACGCTGGAAGAGGCGAAGGAACTTCTCGAAGAGAAGTTCAAGCCATTTGCTACAGCGGGCTACACGTACCGACAGTTTTTACTGCATCAGGTTCCGTTTGTTTGTCGCGTTACGACGGGCGGCGCGTGCGACCAGCTTTGGGCGCTCGGCGCACACAGAGATAACACTCGCCTCTGCATGCACTTCAATACGATTGACGACAAGGATCGTTTTGACGCCATCGCCAAACGATTCGGATGGTCACCTAAGGTCCTTGCGTTGCGACTTTGTACCGACTTTATGCAGAAAATCGAACCGCGTAGCAGTACTGACTCCAGCGCGTAGTGGTCGCACAACATGGTTTTTACGCAGAGCCGCGGCTTCGTCGTTGGAGCATCGTTTGGTTTGCCTCATTGGCCGCTTTCGTGACGCTTTCTGGTTTGCCGCGCCGCGGACACCGCCTCTTTGGCAACGTGGATTCTATTTGGTAAACTATTTCGATGTTGCGACGCTTGTTGGCTTCGGTGAGAAGCGGTGTCGTAAAAACCTTCCGTTGTCGGACACAAGCATGAAAGCATTGCGAGCCGAATTGGCCTTCTTCGACGGCGACGACCTGCTTACACGCGATATCATCCTCATCCACGCTGATGAGGACACATGCATAATCAACAGTGAGCGTGGAGACCGGTTTGAAATCACGCGCCGGTTCGAAGAACCGGCGTGTCCAGTTTTCGTCAAGGCCTACAATAGTGACGGAAAGTTCCTGTTTCGATCTGCAATGCGCATGGGTGTGCACAATTCCGACGACTGGGAGAAAATTGACTTAGCTGAACCATATGAAATGTGCTTCAAATGCGCTATCGTCGATTGCAACAATCCTGATTGGGCCCAGCAGGAGCCGATTCCCGACACCAGCGTGTAGTGTCCGACAACATGGTTTTTACGCAAGGCCGCGGCTTCGTCGTTAGAGCATCGCTTGGTTTGCCATGCAGTTCGCTTCGGTGGCACATTCTGGTTTGCCACGCCGCGGACACCGCCTCTTTGGCAACGTGGTTTCTTTTTGGTAAACTGTTGGGTGTTGCGACGCTTGTTGGCTTCGGTGAGAAGCGGTGTCGTAAAAACCTTCCGTTGTGTGCCAGAGC
>CAZAIB010000162.1:0-11936 GCA_964485095.1 uncultured Planctomycetaceae bacterium
TTACCGACCCGGGCTTTAGAGACGGTGACTACTACGACCAGGACGATGGGCCCCGCTTCGGTTTGTCGTTGGCCCGGATGATCGCCCACATTACTTACCTCTCTGAGGATTCAATCGAACTCAAATTTGGGCGACGGCTTCAGGACAGCGATCGGTTTGCGTTCAACATGCTTAAGGAAACTGAGTTCCAAATTGAGAGCTACCTGCATCACCAGGGCAAACGATTCATTCAGCGATTCGACGCGAATAGCTACCTTTACCTGACTCGAGCGATGGATTACTTCCAGCTCGGTGGCGACGATATGCCGTTGTCCCAAGCGCTGGAACAGACGACAGCGCGGTTTCTTGTGGCCTCCTATACTACCGACTGGCTGTTCCCATCTGCCCAAAGTCGAGCGTTGGTTTCGGCGTTGCTGGAGGCTCGGAAACACGTCAGCTATATCGAGCTCGACAGCCCCTTCGGACACGACGCGTTCCTCATCGAACTGGACCAACTCAACAGGATTGTTAGACCGTTCCTGGAACAAGCGGCCTTGTCTTACGGGGACGACTTATGACTCCTCCGGAACGAAAGAAAATGACGGAAGAGAAGCCCCGGTTCTGCTTGCCCGATCCGCTGGTGGCGCTGACCGATGAACTCATCATGAAGCACATCGATGTTGGTAGTCGGGTCATTGACCTTGGCTGTGGAGATGGACGACTGTTGGCCAAACTGCGCGATGCACATGGGTGTTCGGTCACAGGGGTGGAACTTGATGACGATCAGTTCCATGCAGCTGTCGGCCGCGGCATCCCAACCATCAACGCTAACCTCGATCGAAGTCTTCAGGAGGTTCCGGACGGTAGCTTTGACGTTGCGGTTCTAAGCCAAACTCTGCAACAGGTTCGACACCCGCCCGAGCTGTTGCAGGAAATGATGCGTATCGCCAACCGCGCGTTGGTTGTCGTTCCAAACTTCGGACACTGGCGGGTCCGCTGGGAAGTCGTGTTTCGGGGTCGAGCACCAGTGACGGAGAACCTGCCTTATCAGTGGTACGACACCCCAAACCTCCATGTCATGTCGCTACCCGACTTTCGAGCCCTGGTCGAACGCCTTGAGCTACAGATCATTCGCGAACGGCCTATCATTCGGGGCCGAGCAGTCGATCAGGCATGGCTCCCAAACCTCCGCGCCGATAGTGCTCTGTACGTCCTGGAACGCGCCGCGCACAAGTAAACCTCTGCCGGCGTCTTGCCGACAGAGGTTTGCTGCCCGGGTTGGTTGGGGTAGGACTGATGGGTTTAGATCAGCAGGGTTCCCAGTGTTTCCCGAAAGAGTTGACTGGAACGCTGTTTATGCAAACGGCCGGCCAACTTCCGGGTGAACCACAAACTTTCGAATCTGCAACGTCATAACTCCTTTTGCAGCAAAGGTTTGTGCTTTAGGAAAATTGTCTGGTGAGGCAAACTTCTCCAGTGGTTCCCATGTTGCCTAATCTGCACATTTCGCACCTGTTCGCATGAACTAAGCGTAAGTTGTTATTCAGAAACAGGTTACGATCTGTGGTCTTTTTGGTTCATTGATGTGAATTCACCACATGAATAGGCCGCTTAACCGGAAGAATCCGACGAATCCCCTCAAGCGGGTTTGCAGATACGACCGACGTTAAGTGAAGAGGCGCGGGCTGCGCCTGGATAACATCAATCAGGAGAGTGCAATGCGAAGCGGCAAAGTTCTACTAGCCGTGGCTTTGACGGTCAGCATGGGTGTGGCGTGTTTTTCCGACGATGGACCGACCCAGTCTGAAAAAGCCATGTGGCAAAACCCAACTAAGGCGAGCGTACCAAACACGCTTCGCAGAACCACGACCCGCTCTGGTGTGACACAGCACAGTGCTCGTCCGATTCGGGGCAACGAAAAGATGCCGGCGGGGATGCCTGTCATCAACCGCAAACGTGTTGTTCAGGCAGCGGCAGTTGGTGAGAACCAACGCGTTCGCCAGGTCTCGCAGGAAGATGTGATCGACTTTGGTCCGCTTGACGAGAACGGCCCGTTCTCAGCTCCTGCAGTTCCACCTGGAACCGGCCAGCAACAACCCGTAGCACCGGGCGGCAACGAGGCAGATCTGTTTGCTCCGATGCCACAACAGCGACCAGCTCCGGTCACAAACAGCCGCTCGCTTTATCAGCCCGCTGCTACTTCGGCTCGACCTCGTCGACTTTCAAACGGGTTGGTTCCACCGAACCCACCAGAGGGAAACAGGGAGAGTCGGTTGCCAGTCTCAACAATCTCCACGCCCAACTTCGGCGGTTCGATGCAGGCCCAGCCTGTGTCAAGCGTGTTGGACATCGCCTCTGGCACAACCACCACGACAATGTCGGGGCCACTTGTGACTGTAAAGGTCGAACGCGAGGGCAGTGTCAGCGTAGGTCGCGAGAGTGATTGCACGTTCCTTGTCCGCAACAACGGTTCAAGTGTTGCTGGCAATGTTATCCTTGAAGCTTACGTTCCTAAAGATGTTCAGATCACTGGTACAACTCCAGGCACAACCGAACGAGATGTTCTTACCTGGACACTAGGCGAACTCCAGCCTGGTCAGGAAAAGACTGTTCGCGTTTCAATGGTTCCAAAGAGCAGCGGCCCGATGAAAGTTCAGTCTTTCGTTCGCTACTCTGGTCAAAACGAAACCACGCTGACCGTCGTCCAGCCCATGCTGAAGGTTGCTCTTGCTGGTCCGAAGGAAGCCAAAGTCGGCGAAGCGACTCCTTATGTGATTACCGTGTCGAACCCTGGTTCAGGCATTGCTCAAAACGTTGTTATCTCAGCACGCATTCCTAAGGGGCTAGAGCACCGCCGCGGTGAGCACCTCACCATGCAGGTTGGTGCTTTGAATCCTGGCGAGTCGCGAGATGTTCGGTTGGCTTTGACAGCCGCTGATGCCGGTCGTCATCCGATTCAGGTCGAAGCAATCGCTGATCAGGATTTGAATGATACGGCTGACGCAGCTGTCGCTGTTGTCGCTCCAATGCTTGGGCTGGAAATTGGTGGTCCACCAATTCGCCACCCCGGTCGTCGCGGCAAGTACACTTTGGTTGTCAGCAACCCAGGCAACGTAGCCGCAAGCAACATCCGTGCTAAGTATCGTCTGCCAGCTGGCTTCGAATTCGTCGATGCCGATCGCGGTGGACGACCAAATGGTGATGGCAGCATCGAGTGGTTTGTTGGACAGTTGGCTCCTGGTGAGACCAGTCGTCTTAACATGACGCTCAAAGCTCGCAAGCTTGGACAGTTCACTCACCAGGCCGGTGTTGTTTCAGAACAGGGTGCGACTAAGTCGGCTGAGTTCCAGACGCTCGTCCAGGGTGTCGCGTCAATTGCACTGACGATTCAGGACCGTGACGACCCAGTGGATGTTGGCGAAGAGAACTTGTACGAAGTCCGTGTTGCAAACGAAGGTTCAAAGGACGCCACAAACGTCATTCTGACCTGCGACATTCCAAACGGTGTGAAAGTGACCAGCGTCCGCGGACCAGTGAACTACTACAACCGAAACGGACAGGTCGTCTTCCAGGCTATGGAAAAACTGCCAGCTGGTAAGGCCAGCGTCTTCCAGATTGTTGTGACCGCCAATACTGGTGGCAGCAAACGTCTACGAGCACGCGTGGTCAGTGACTCTGTTCGCGAACCTCTGACCTCTGAAGAACTCACAAAGGTCTACTCAGACTAGAGTGCTTCCGACTGTCGGTTAACTAACGCTCAAGAAGGCGTCTCGCAAATTGCGGGACGTCTTTTTCTATGCGCTGTAGTCAGAACCGCACTCGAACCGGGGAAGAAGCCCCGTGGCTTACCCAAGTCGTCCGTTGTGCTTCTCAGTGCCAGGAAGTCAAGCGAGTAGTGGTTTTCCCGGTTGTCCAGCGTAGTGTGACCTCGAATAATCTAACCAGCAGGACGCCCAATGGCGGTTTGCCGCAGAATGCGACAAATCTTCGAAAAACGCGAGGAAGATTGGAAATTGCATGTTTGCGGAGCACCTTTCTGGTAGAGTCGGTGTCCATGAAAGCGGCCAAAATTGCTGGTCGCCCCCGAGTGGATGTTTG
The DNA here is from genome assembly GCA_964485095.1 of uncultured Planctomycetaceae bacterium. Lineage (GTDB taxonomy): Bacteria > Planctomycetota > Planctomycetia > Planctomycetales > Planctomycetaceae > CAYNWT01. The sequence goes on from CAZAIB010000162.1 coordinate 4,078, forward strand.
GACAACATCTGGCATGGTTCTCGATTTGGAAAGGATGCTGCCTCATGAGAGCCCCATCATGGATTCTTCCCGGGCTGAGCCCAATTACGAAACCAATCGAATGGATTGGGTGGGCTTCCGAAGTACGGAACGAGCCGGCGGTCTTTGCTTTTGATCGCTGAGAAACTGCGCCGTCTTGCTGACGGGACTGCAAATGACCTTCAGCAAGAAGCTGAACGAAACAAATAAGTGCGTAACCACTTTGTGGTTTTTGAACATTTCTGTTGTGCTGAGTACAACAACTAACAAACAGAGAGGCGTGATTTCACCACTAGCAAACTCTAACCGGTCTTCACTGGTTCCGTTGGGGTTGTTTTTTCAAGGCGTTCTGAAGTGGTGACATGCCAGATGGATAAAATTCGAAAGGATTGACAGTGTATCGGTTTGACGAGGGGATGAAGGCGGTCATCGAACGTGGCCGCGAGCGTGGGTTTGTAACAATCCAGCAGGTTGACGCATGGTTGCCCGACGAGGGTGGCGATCCCGCGATGGTCGATAGCCTGATTGTCGTGCTGGACGAGGAAGGACTCGACTTCATTGAAGATCCGGATATCCCTTTGGAGTGTACTCCGGATATTTCACCAACTGAGGAAGTCGACACCGCTCGCACACTGCTCGGTACCGAAACCAGCGCGCTCTCATCGCGCGACCCGATTCGGATGTACCTCAGTCAGATGGGTAACATTCCGCTGTTGTCTCGACCTCGCGAAATTTTCCTTGCGAAGCAGATTGAGATCACTCGCAAGCGTATGCGACGAACCGTCCTTGAGTCGGACTTTGCACTAACGATTGCGGTTGAGACCATCGAAAAAGTTCACCGTGGTGAATTGCCGTTCGAACGGACTCTACGAACATCCGAAACAGAGAACGTTCGTAAAGAGCAAATCGAAGGGCGGATGGAACAGAACCTGAAGACTTTGCGATTCCTTATGGCCGAAAGCCGTGAAGACTTCGCGAAGTTCCAGGAAGCTCCGTCACGATCGGTCGAACAACGCGAGATTCACGAACGCATGGTGATTCGTCGCCGCAAGATGTGTTCGCTTTGCGAAGAATTGAGTGTTCGAACACATCGTCTGCAGCCTGTCATCAAACGCATGCAGCAGATCGGTGATCGCATCAAAGAGATTCATCGCGAACTCAAGATGACGTCGAAGTCGCGCGATCGACGGACGTTGGAAGACCGTCGCTTGATGCAGACGGAACTCGAAGAAATCGTCGAGATGCTTGTCGAGACTCCGCAGCAGTTCATCGATCGTCTGAAGGAAATCAACAAGCGAATCGATGGCTGGACAGACGCCAAGCAGAAGTTGTCTGGTGGTAACCTGCGACTTGTAGTCTCAATTGCGAAGAAATACCGGAACCGTGGCCTCAGCTTCCTGGACCTGATTCAGGAAGGAAACGCCGGCCTGATGCGTGGTGTTGAAAAGTATGAGTACCGACGCGGTTACAAGTTCTCAACATACGCGACATGGTGGATTCGTCAGGCGATTACGCGAGCAGTCGCGGATCACGCTCGAACGATTCGGATCCCGGTTCACATGTTCCAGAGCATCAGTGCTCTTAAGGCGAAGGCCGAACAGATCCGGCAGGAAACTGGTCGCGATCCGACAATGGAAGAACTAGCCGACGCTGTTGGCATGGGTGTTGAAGAGACCGAACGCATCATGAAGACATGGAAGCATCCGGTCAGTCTGGATACCCCTGTCGGTGAAAGCGAAGACAGTAGCTTTGGTGAATTCCTGGAAGACGGTCATGAGCAGAGTCCTGCTGAGTCTGCGACCAAGCAGATGCTTCGAGATAAAATCGAGCACGTGCTCAAGAGTCTGACTTACCGTGAACGCGAAATTATCAAGTTGCGATACGGTCTCGGCGACGGCTACAGCTACACGCTTGAAGAAACCGGCCGTATCTTCAAGGTGACCCGCGAGCGTATTCGCCAGATCGAATCGAAGGCTCTCAAGAAACTGCAGCACCATACTCGAGCGAACCACTTGGTCGGCTTTGTCGATCATCCTGTCGAACTTGAGCAACCAGAAGACTCCAAAACAGTCGCCGGCGTCGCATAACGCAAAGTTCGGCAATTGCACGGAAACAAACCGAGGCCCATTAGGGTCTCGGTTTTTCCATGCGCGGAGCTCCTTCTCATTCGCGTGGACGCGCCACCCATGTCACCTCTCCCGCTTGCGGGAGAGGTCGCGGTCTCAGCCGCGGGAGAGGGCCTTGCCTGCCTGTCGCCCCAGCGCATTCTCAATCGCACGCTCCAACTCCACCGCTCCCTCGGTTACCACAGCCTCAATTCTCACCCCAAGTAGCGTGACGTCAGCAAAGTCGTCCGGGCGAAATTTTACCAGGTCCTTCTCCGTGCAAATCACGGTGTTGACCTGGTGTTCTCTGATTAAGCCGGCCAGTTGCTTGCGTTCCAAAGTGTCGTAGTGGGAATGGTCTGGAAACGACTCGAAAAAGACCGGTTCAATACCCGCCGTCTTCAAAGTTGTTTGGAAGCTTTGCGGATTGCCGATTCCACAGAACGCGCCGACAGTCTGGTCGGTCACGGAAGAAAAGTCCGCAGTGGAATCATCAATCTTCACCAGTCGCGTGGGTTCGAACACAACCTCAACAATCGGTTTGCCGTAATTGTCCAGTTGAGACTTTGTGCGGGTCAGTTCCGCAGCTTCGACTTGATCGCAGCGAGTCAGCAAAATCAAATCCGCACGGTGGAGTCCGGATAGTGGCTCACGCAGTAGTCCGCGTGGGAGTATGAAGTCGTATCCGAACGGGTTCGTTGCGTCGATGAGTGCCAGGTTTAGGTCGCGACCGAGCCGGCGGTGTTGGAACCCGTCATCGAGAACCAAAACGTCGGCCTGTTCATTCGTGGCTTGTTGCGACGCGGCGACTCGATCAGGGTTTTGAATGTGTGGTACACCCGGGCAAAGCCGATCCAGTAGTCGCCGTTCGTCGTTTCCTGATTCATCAATCGCTTTGTAGCCACGACTAAGCAGGCAGGGCATGCGTCCGTGCTTAGTCAACCAGTTTGCAATCATGGCAACGACGGGCGTTTTTCCGGTGCCGCCTGTTGTGATATTGCCCACGCTAATGACCGGAACCGTCGCGCGGTGTGTGCGTTTGGCGCCGATGGTGTAGGCCGCGTTCCTGATTCGGACTGCGGCTGAATAGAACGGCGAGAGGCACCACAGGCCGAACCGAGCCAGCGATGGAAGTGTTCCTTGCTGCCTGCCGGAAATGAGTTCGATGAATCCGTGTTCGTTCACGCTGCCGATGATAGTGGCGATGGCCGTACCACGGCGAGTGAGTCGGCTATCGGCGATTCGTTTTTGTGATCTCATTTGGGTATAGTGGCGATGCGCTCAATTGACCCAAAAGCTGGCTTCAGGCGCGCGTGGCGAAACTGTGAGCGTTCCAAACGCTGCGGCATCGATACGACGGCTTTGAAGCGCTTAGACAGAAAGTTTGCAGGAGACCCATGGAGACCGCGACCCGTATCGCTTTGTCGACCGTTGTTCAACAGTTACAGCCATCAGCCACCATTGCCGCTGCGGCAAAAGCGAAAGAGCTAAAAGCGAAGGGCGTCAAAGTCTGCGAGTTCACTTTGGGCGAACCTGACTTTATGACCCCCGAACACATTCGGGAAGCAGCGAAAGTTGCGATGGATGCCGGGCATACGCACTACACGCCGGCGACAGGAATTCCAGCTCTCAAAGAGGCGATCTGCAATCGGTACCAACAAGATCATGGGCTGACTTACACGCCCGCTGAGATTGCCGTCTCCAATGGTGCAAAGCACTCCATCCACAATGTCCTGACCGCGCTTTGCAATCCCGGCGACGAAGTGCTGATTCCCGCTCCTTACTGGGTCAGTTACAGCGCGTTGGTAGAACTTACCGGCGCGACGGCGACGCTTGTGAAAACGACGCAGGATGACGGCTTCTGTATGCGTCCGGAAGAGTTTGAAGCGGCGATTACTGATCGCACCAAAGTTGTGATGCTTAACAATCCATGTAACCCAACCGGAGGCGTGTACCCGATTGAGTGGTTGGAAGGTATCGCGAAGATTGCAGTCGAACGCGACATCGTGGTTCTCTCTGATGAGATCTATGAAAAGCTGATCTATGAAGGCTTCGAGTTCCGCAGCTTTGCAACGTTCGGTGACGATGTTCGAGCTCGAACAGTCGTGGTGAGCGGAGTTTCGAAGGCCTACGCCATGACCGGTTGGCGCATTGGCTGGACTATGGCTCCGGCTGAGCTCACGGCTGGTTTCACGAAGTTGCAAAGCCAACAGACGTCCAATCCGTGTAGCGTGAGTCAGCACGCAGCAATCGCAGCGCTGACCGGGCCGCAGGATTGTGTTGAAGAGATGCGCCGGGAATTTGCTGAACGGCGTGAGTACGTGTTGGGCCGACTGGCCGAGATGCCGGGCGTCAGTATGGCGAAACCAGGCGGCGCGTTTTATGCGTTCTTCAATGTGAGCAGTCACTTCGGTCGCGAACTCAGCTGTGGGGTGACCGCGAACGACTCATCAGAGTTCTGTACAGCGCTGTTGGAACACGGCCACGTTGGCCTGGTCACCGGCGATGCATTCGGTGCTCCCGGATACGTGCGACTATCGTTTGCAACCAGCATGGAAACGATTGAGAACGGACTTAACCAACTGGCTGCATTCCTGAGTTAGACGCGTCCAATTGATTTGGGTGTGCGCTCGGTTGCGCTCCCGACCTGTCCAGGGTGCGGCTTGTTGCTGGCTCCAATCACACTTGGTACCGGTTGAATTGAATATGCGTGTTGAAGCGGCGCCAGTTCGCCGTTGCTGGTTCATTGCTCGCAGGTCGTAACGAAAGCGCGGCTGCTCCCGGCCAAAACTGCGCGTTGGTTATTGTTCGAAGGCACGCCGGTTGGGTTGTAATGTCGATACCACTCCAGTGTGTGACGAGGGTCTTGGTGGTGGTGAATTTTCAACGCCCGTTGTTCCGATGGCTACTAGTCTTGCATAACGGCAATTGTCTTTCTTTGGCCCGCAGGTGACGGTGTGAGCGACGACTTCGACTTCGACGACGATGAAGACATCGATCTCGATGACGATTTCGATGGTGACGACGACGACGAATTGGCATCGTCCAGTTCGGATGTCGCTCCTGTTGATGACGACGAGGACGACGACGATGCGCCCGCTCCGGGAAAAGCATCGAAGCCTTACGACCCCAATGCGCCGGTCCCGTTCTTTAAGAACTGGATTTGGTGGGTCTCGCTGATTGCCGCTGTTCCGGCCGGTTTCCTGGCGGTGTCGATGGTGCTTACCGCCATCGACTACGGCGCGCAGTGGAACTGGGTGATGGTGATCGTGGCAGCGCTGACTTTCATTTGCGCCTGCGCCGCACTGGTGACCCCGCTGTTGCTGGCTCTTGGATTCATGTTGGGTGGCAAAGAGGCGAAGGTTCCCGCCGCTGTTGCTGCAAAGTCCGCTCCGGAAGAAGATCTGTCTGAGTCTGTTGGTGATTTCGACGACGATGACGGCGGCTTCGAAGACGATGACGACGAGATGTTCGACGACGACGAGGAAGAAGACGACTTCGACTTCTAGCCCACTGGCTGTTTGTGGGTAGGCTCCTGTCGGTTCGCTCCTTGATGGCTCGGTCTGTTTTCGTGCAGTCAGTGATCCGTCCCATCGCAGGGCGTGAACATTTCACTTCGTCATTCGACATTCCTTGTTCGAAATTCTGCGGTTCAGATCTGTGGGTTCCTCACCCGTCGGTCGCGGGAACGACTCAACTCAGAATTCGAACATGGAAGCGCCTCCTTGACGTGTTCAGGCTGTTGTTTCACTGGCCCTTTTTCGGCTCAGCTCTGGCCGCGCCGTCGTTGAATAGTGCCTTGTTGCGTTAGTCACGGTTGGTTCTTGACGATTCGCTTCGCAACCAGTGATTTCGGCGTTGGATTTCCGCATAGAAAACTTGCGAGGCCTGGATAGCGACTCTTACCATGGGTTGAGGGTCCCCGGCTGGCGGCTATCGTTGCCACGGGATGTGACCCGCCCTGAGGTGTGTCGCGTGATAGAGCTCATAGAAGAAGAAGAAGTCGAAGATCTTGAGACTGAAGGCGAAGGTGGCAGCGCGCTCGAGCCAGCTGAGTTGTCGGCTGCTGATCGAAACGGTTCGGTTTCGTTCTTTAAGAACTGGGTTTGGTGGGTCTCACTGATTGCCGCTGTTCCGGCCGGTTTCCTGGCGGTGTCGATGGTGCTTACCGCCATCGACTACGGCGCGCAGTGGAACTGGGTAATGGTGATCGTGGCAGCGCTGACTTTCATTTGTGCCTGCGCCGCACTGGTGACCCCGCTCTTGTTGGCTCTTGGATTCATGCTTGGCGGCAAGCCAATGACTGGACCGCCGATGCCTGTGCAGGCGCCTGCTTCCAGCGAGGCTGTGTTCGCGGAAGACGATGAGATCGACGAGGACGAAAGCGTCGATGACATGTTCGACGACGATACTGATGCTGACGAAGACGAGTTCGTCGCGGAGTTTGAAGACGATGATTTCGATTCGGACGATGACTTCGAGCTTTAGGTCAGGCCTTCGGCAGTTGGTCGGCTGTCGCTTGTCCGCTTGAGAGTTGCTGTCGGTTATCGGATAACTGAATTCCATGTCCGATTCTGTCTCAGCATTTATTCGCCTCGAAAAGGTCTCCCGCGTCTACCAATCCGGTTCTGACCGTGTTGTCGCGTTGGATGATGTCTCGCTTGAGATCGCGCAGGGCGAACGCATCGCGCTGCTTGGCAAATCGGGTTCGGGTAAGTCGACGTTACTGGGTTTGCTTGGCGGTCTTGATCGAGCGACGTCGGGTACGATTCATGTCGATGGCAACGACCTGGCGGCCCTGGATTCTGATGAATTGGCTGGTTACCGACTGCGTTCTGTTGGCATGGTCTTTCAGGCGTTCAATCTGATTCGGTCAAAGACTGCGGTTCAAAATGTTGAGGTGCCGTTTGTGTTGGCCGGGCGCGATGTTGCCGGGCGGCGGGCGGCGGCTGTGCAGGCGCTTGAGTCTGTTGGGTTGAAAGAACGGGCGAACCATCGACCGACTGAGCTTTCCGGTGGCGAGCAGCAACGGGTCGCGATTGCTCGCGCTTTGGTGAATGTGCCCTCACTGATTCTGGCGGATGAACCGACAGGAAATTTGGATTCGACGACTGCGAGCGAAGTGATTGAGTTGTTGAGCCGGTATTCTGAAGAGAACCAGACCACGGTTGTTCTGGTGACACACGACGAAGAACTTGCCACGAGTTTCGCGAACAGGACGTTGCGGCTCAGAGACGGACAGCTTTCCAGTTCCTGACGATTCATGACGTTACGCGATCTCATCAGTTCGGCCTGCGCCGGACTTCTGCAGCAAAAGTTGCGCACACTGCTGACGCTGGCCGGCGTCGCGTTGGGGGCGATGCTGTTGTTTTGCTGCGTCTCCGGCGGGCTGGGTGTTCTTGATGCGCTCGGTCGGAGGCTGTCCATTGGTGATCGGCTGCTGACAATTCGAGTTTCGGCCGGCATGAAGTCGCCGCCGAAGTCGCTGACAAACCAGTTTGCGGCTGGTATCCCCGATTCTGTTTCGGACGAACGGCGGCAGCGACTGGCAGAGACGATGGCTTTGCGATCTGGCCGCGGCAAGACCGTGATTCCGCTAACGCTTGGGGACTTGCCTGAACTGCGCGAAATGAATGGAGTGCGGTCGGTGACGCCGGTTCTTTCCTGGCGGTCGGGTGTTCTTCTGGATGGAAACGAACTAAGTCGGGTCAGCGTAAAGGCCGTTCGTGCTGAGAG
>CAZAIB010000163.1:0-11646 GCA_964485095.1 uncultured Planctomycetaceae bacterium
GAAACTTAATATCTTGACAACAAACGCACCAGGTTTTTCAACACCCTGCTAGCCCTGAATCCAGGTTAGGGGGTATTATTACAGAACAGTTTGAGATCTGTGGCGAGATGGCCGATCTTGCCGTCTGCACCTGTCGATGGACCTTCTTATGTTACCTACGTGCCCTGCCTGTGGTCAGTCCGTTCTGGACGACGAAGCCGTTGACTGCCCGTTCTGCGGCGCGTCAATGAGTGCTAAACCGGGCAAGACCAAGGCCCCTGCCAAACCCGTCGCTCAGAAGCCAGCTGGTCCGGCGAAGAAAAAGAAACCGAAAGCAAAGCCGAAAGACGATTCTGAGAACCCGTTTGAAGCGGCTCCATCCAAAGCAGCCTCGGCGATTCAAGCCGCCCCAAAACCAATGAAGGGCAGGCTGCTGAAAGTCACCTGCCCGATGTGTGACACTCCGGGATTCATTCCGAAGAAAGCCGCTGGCCGAAACATCCGTTGCGCAAACAAGAAGTGCATGGTGCCGGTCTTCAAGGCCCCTGCACCGAAGAAGCAACCAGTTGCCGAACCGGAAACTTCTCAGGGCTCATCCGCTGGTGCGATTATCGGCGGTGTGCTGGCAATAGCAGTCGTCGGTGGAGTGCTGTGGGCCGTGCTGGGGCGGAAGGCACCCGTCGAAGAGAAGCTTGGCCCAGCCACCACGAACAACGGGGCTGAAGCCGCCAAAGAAGCGGAAGAGAAGTTCCGTCAGGGCTACGCGATCGAGCAGGCCGCTGACACTGGTCCTGCCCCGCTACCCGAATTGAGAGCCCAGATTCTTGAGAAGCTTGAGACAGCAGCCAGCCATCGCAACGCTGACAAACCTTTCTGTCGTCGGATGAACACGGAAGCCCTTGCGGCAGCAGGACAGATTGAAAAAGCCAGGGCGAAGGTCAATCTCATCGGGAAGCCCGGCGAACCTAAGTATTACCAACGCGCGTTTGGTTATTCTGAAATCGCGTGGGCGTGCATCAGGGCCGGCGATACAGCCGGAGCACAAGCCGCCGTCGCCGAAGCTGAAAAATGTGCGGGCTCTCTGCCCGCTTTCGGACGAACCGAGTTCGATGTGCGCATCTCTGTTGCGGCAGCTATGGCTGGAGCCGGGCAGTTTGATGAAGCAGTTGCGTTTATGTCACAGTCAACCCGGGACCTGTCCGACCAGCGCACTCACACATCAGCAATGGTGGCTGCCGACGCAGCAATACAGACAGCGTTTGTTGAAACTTCTGCGACCACTAAGTCATTGCCAGCAGTCGCTGACTGGGCCGATCCCGCATGGGTTGCCACAGCGATGGTTCTGTGTGCTCGAGGCAAAGCTGACGTCGCTGCAAACTGGGCAGCCAGGGCACCCGGAGTACTGGCTCGAACAGACGCGCTCGCGGCCGTCGCCGGATACGCGGCTGCTGCCAATCAACCAGCCACCGTGGCTGCTGCGGTTCAATCTGCAACAGCAGACGGTTCAGCGACAATCGCCCGCGTCAACGCGGCCGCTGCGTTTGGTGCATTCACCGCGAAGCTTAGCGCTCCGGCCGGCACTTCCCTGGCCGCCGCACAAAAAGCCATGGCGATGATGCCCGAGCCCAAGCCCGCTAAAATCGGCGGACCGCGGGAACTGTATGACTACAAAGCGCCTGATCCGGAACCATCGATTCTGGCTGCGATCGCCGTCGCCGAGGTGGCCCGCGCGGAAGCCGAAATGGGCCAGGATGCGACAGCCACGCTGGCCAAAGCAATCCGCCACACACATACGTTCTCCCCGTCACCAGACTTCATGGAGAAGCGACTGGAAGAGGACGTGGATGCGAAACAACTGGCGATAACGCTGCGTATTCCCGCATCCGAAGCATCCAGTGCGCTCATGAAGTTCAAAGGGAAACGAAAGTCCCTGGCGACACTCAGCGACGAACGGCGGGAACTGCAGTCCAACTTCCTTGGTCGTCTTGCCGAATCCAGGTTGGGCGACGCTGTTTGGAAGCTGGCCAACCCGAAAGCTCCTGACGCAATCGTGGCCCAGGAACGATTTGGAGAGTCAACGCTTCCATGGAAAATCGCGGCCGGGTTCCTCAGAACCGGTAAAACTGATGCCGGAAGAGCCATTGTGGAGCAGTTGGGAGAATCAGATTCGCCGGCTCTTCAGGCTGAGATCAGTAGTTACATGAATCCAGATCGCTCACCGCGAGACGTGGCTGTCCTCTTGTCACCTCGTCAGGAAATATCCGTCGACCGACTGGCCGCGATTTACCGGTTCTCAGAACGCTACTCAGGGGAAGTTGCGATGGATGCCACTGACTTTGCCAAGAGCCTGGGCAACAACGATTGGAAGCGAGAAGCACTTCGATTGGTCGGAGCCCGATTGGCTCGCACAGGCCATAGCCACAAACTTGCCGAGATTGTGGACGGTCTCAACCTTGCCCCGTCCGACGAAACTGCTATCTATCGAGGTTTAGTGTCGGGCATTCAACTCGATCCTGCATTCACATCTGAATCCGCTACTCAGTAGCAACTCCCAAAGCCAACTTCCGGGCGCTCCGGAATCCGTCGCAGAATGGACAAGCGATGACCTTCGATCTCAGTCAACACGGTCTGACAGTCAATCAAGTTATCCGGAACCCGTCGGCCTCCGTACTCTACGAAGAGGCCATCCGGCACGAACCCGGTACGACCATCGCCGACCGAGGCGCGCTCATCGCGTACTCGGGTGAAAAAACCGGTCGGTCTCCAAAAGACAAGCGAGTCGTCCGGCACCCCAAATCGGAAGCCGATATCTGGTGGGGGCCGGTCAACTGTGCACTGGACGAGCTAACATTCGAAATCAACCGCGAACGCGCGATTGATTATCTCAACACGCGCGAACGCCTGTACTGCATCGATGGGTACGCCGGCTGGGATCCCGACCACCAGATCAAATGCCGCATCATCTGCGCCCGGCCATACCACGCGCTGTTCATGCGCAACATGCTGATCCGTCCTACCGAAGAACAGAAAAACAACTTCGGTGTGCCTGACTTCGTGATCTACAACGCGGGCGGTTTCCCGGCCAACCGACTCACTACCGGAATGACATCCAAGACCAGCGTTGACCTGAGCCTTGAGAAGAAAGAAGTGGTTCTGTTGGGAACCGAATACGCCGGTGAAATGAAGAAGGCCATCTTCACTTACATCAACTACGAAATGCCACGGCAGGGAATCCTGTCGATGCACTGTTCGGCCACAGCAGATCGCGAAACCGGGCGTTCGTCGGTTCTCTTCGGACTGTCCGGAACCGGAAAGACCACGCTTTCAGCCGATCCCAAACGCTGGCTCATCGGCGACGACGAACACTGCTGGTCCGACAACGGTATCTTCAATATTGAAGGTGGCTGCTACGCCAAAGCCGTGTACCTGACGCGAGAATCAGAACCAGAGATCTTCGACGCGTTGAAGTTCGGAGCGGTCCTGGAAAACGTCGTGTTTGACGAGGCCGAACACCTTGTCGACTTCACCAACACCAGCATCACACAAAACACGCGCGGTTCTTACCCGATCGAATACATGAGCAACGCGAAGGTGCCGTGCATTGCCGACCACCCTTCGGATGTCATCTTCCTGACGTGCGATGCATTTGGAGTCATCCCACCGGTCAGTCGGCTGACTCCGGAACAGGCCATGTATTACTTCGTCAGCGGTTACACGGCGAAGGTGGCCGGAACCGAAATGGGTGTCGACGAACCTGAAGCAACGTTCTCGCCATGCTTTGGCGGTCCATTCCTCATGTGGAGCCCATCGAAGTACGCAGATCTGTTGGCAACAAAGATCCGTGAACACGACGTCAACGTCTGGCTGGTCAACACCGGCTGGTCGGGCGGAGCCTACGGAACCGGTTCCCGCATGAAGTTGGCCTACACGCGATCCATCATCGATGCGATTCATACCGGACAGCTCAAGGACGCTCCTACAAAGGCAGATCCGATTTTCGGTTTCGACGTCATAACATCCTGCAACAATGTTCCCGACGAGATCCTCATCCCGCGTGAGACATGGGCAGACAAGGGTGCGTTCGATGAAACGGCCACCAAGCTGGCTGCCTTGTTCAGGGAAAACTTCGAAGCCATGCACGCCGACGCGTCCAGTGAAGTTCGCAACGCTGGCCCCAAAGGCTAAGCCAACTTCCAGTTGGATCGGGGTGCGGCAATGGCGTTCAGAGTGTTGCTTTGTGGGTCGTTTGCCGCGTGAACGGTCTCTGGAGCAGGACTCTTAGACAGCAATGCCGGGGCAATACCACCAGGACACGAAGGCGTTCCCGCGAGAGTCGAACCTAGCGGGAAAGCGGCAGGGAAACGCGCGTTCGAGAAAAAGCACTACTGCACTTCGTTGCCCGCGAGCCACTTCGCCCATGCATGGAAGCCGAATTCCAACGCCCACATCGTCACCAGGACGGAGACAATTATGGCTCCAATACCAAACCGCCGAAAGAACCACATCGATGCCGATGTTCCCAGGGTGCCAACAATCAATTTGATTGACCAAAGCTTGGCTCCCGCCGCATCCACCCGTTTTTCAAACTCAACATCCGACGGACGGATACCCTCCCGGCGAACCAGTGCAGCGAGTTGTTCAGGGTCATTTGGGTAACCACAGCTGCATTCGACTGGTGAAACAGGCAGTTCAATGCCGCAAATGGCACAACGCCTGCATTTTGGGCAGAAGGGTGTCTCGACAATGTTCTGAACCGCATTGCACCCCGCGCAGCGTATGAAGCTCAAACCACCCCTCTCTTTCCCGGTTCACCAACAGTACATTAGACCATGCCAATTCCAAAGGTTGCGTGGCGTTTTGTAGAATTTCAAACTGAACCGCCGTTTGCTTTTTCGAATCCCGCCGCCGTCGGTACACTTGGGGGTGGGACTTTCTCCACACAACGGAAGGGAGAGACGATGGCGCTTTACGAGATTGAGACCGAAGCCCACATCATGATTGGTTGGGCAGACTCCGAAGCGGACGCCCAGGATCACGCTAAACGGCACTACCCTGAAGAAAGCGTTCTGCGGATCACCAAGAGACCTCGCGACATTTGGGTTATCTCCAAAAGACTGCTGGGACTTGAAGGTTCAACAGAACCGTGCGACGTAGCCCGCGACTGCCTGGCCAGAGCCAGTGGCGACAAGCTCCACGCCATCCGCCTCTACATGCTCGACACAGGCGTCGATCTCCACGAGGCTCAACGCGCAGTCGAAACAAACATGTCGCTTGGCTGGTAAAGACGACAACCCGCGCCGGCCGCGGTTGCGCCGAATGCGGGTTCCTTCCTTCTCATTCAAGAGGTGGTTGCGCGGCTGCCGCGACTCTTTGAGCTGGTAAAGAACCAAGAGTTCCAAACCGTGCCTGCCGGCGGCGACTGGGAGAACCTGTACATCGTGAACTAGCCCACCAACCGCGCAGATCGAATCTACCCTCGTAGGGGCCAAACGCCGCAGATTTCCTCCACATCCTGCGTATAAACAATGAAATGGCCTCAAGTTTCACGGGAGCGGTCAAAAAATTCCACCAAGACACGACAGCTGCTGCTACCATTTACATATGGGGACTAAACGAAACATTGCGGCCATTCTGTCAACCACCTTCGCACTAATGACGCTCAGCGCGCCAGCGGCGTGGGGTGACCTGACCGTGCAAGGCTACGACGCCAACCGACATGATCGATTCGTCAACGATGATTCGTTCATCGGAAGTGATTACGACTGGTCCGGGGTCTCAAGCGGCCTGGCAACTGGATCGGCAGGGCGGTGGGCAACACTGATCTCTCCGACCCACTTCCTGAGTGCTAACCACTTCCACGCACCTAACGGCGCAAGCACGACTTTCTTCCACACCAACGACGCGAATGGACCCTCAGAAACACGGACGGTCGTTGGCGGCAGATCTGTCGGGGGCGACCTGTGGTTGGGCAGACTTGACGAAGCAGTTAGCGCGGATGTTGCGATCTACTCAATTCTGAACCCGAACAACGCCTTAGGCAGTGAGGTGCATGTTCTGGGTCTTGCCGACACAAGTGACCGAGGACAAAACCAGCGTATCGGACGGAACGTGATTGATCGGGTTGAGTTCGATTTCAATACAGGAATCGGAACCGGTCACATCATTACGTATGACTACGACGATCCAGGCGGTGTTGGTGCAGACGAGGCGCGGGTAGTTGGTGGGGATTCTGGCGGACCGTCCTTCGTTATTGTCAATGGAGCACCGGTGTTGGTGGGGATCCACTGGTTCAACTACACGGGCGATGTCGGAGAGTTCGGAGATTCGCCGACTGGCTCTGGCGACTCCTTTGTCCCCGGCTACATCGATGAGATTAACGCCGAACTGGCCCTGTTTGGCGAAAGCCTCACAATCACGTCGACCCCGGAACCTTCGTCACTGCTGCTAGCGGGGCTGCTGTTCGGACCGCTTGCCGGCATGCGTCGCCGCCGCCGTATCTAAGTAACGCGCGAAGCGATGAAAAGCAGCGGATTCCGTTAGCGTTCCAGCCAGGCAAGGTACTCTACAGCCGGTTCGGTTCTTCTAAATACGCGACCGCCAGCTTTCTGATCGCGTCGAGCAACGCTCGCAGATGATCTTCAGTCGTGAGCGGATTTATGACCGTCACACGCAGCCACACGATCCCATTGATCTCAGTTTGGACGATGTAAAACTCGCCCGAACGAATCAACTTCCGACGAACCGCGGCCTGCAAAGCGCTCAACGCGTCGTCTGACAAATCCCCGTCACTGGGTTTCCAGCGGAACACCAAAATGTTCGCTTCGGGCTCATAGGGCACCTCGAAGTCGGCAGCGGCATCCAGCATCGCGTGGAACCGTCCGGTCAACCCAAACGTAAGGTCAATCAGATCCGCAAACAACTCGGTTCCAAACACCGACCACAGCCCCCAAATCCCCAGCGTCGCGGCTCGCTTCGTGCACTCCAGCGTCCGTAACGCCGAATCATACTCGTTGATGCTGGGCTGCTCTTCGTCAAACAAATACGGAGCATCCTGCTGGAACGCAGCGAACCCATGCGCTCGATTCCTGAAGAACACGAACGCACAAAGAGCCGGCACGAACAGCATTTTGTGAGCATCCCAGACAACACTGTCCGCACGCTCAATACCGGCCAATCGATGCCGATGCTCTTCGCTAAACAACGCGCCCCCGCCATGCGCTGCGTCAACATGCATCCATAGGCCATGCTTCTCACAAACATCGGCGATCCCATTCAAATCGTCGAACGCACCCGTTGGTGTAGAACACGAACTCGCCGCGACTGCGATGATGGTTCGGCCTTCATCAATCAAGCCGGCCACCAAAGTATCCAATGCAGCAACATCAATACTCCGGACCGAATTCAATTCAGCAGAGACAATACTCTCAGTCCCCATCCCCATAATGCCCGCTGCGCGGTTGATGCAGTAGTGCGCGTCAGCGTTAGCCACGATGCAAGGCTTCGTTGCCGGATCGTGTCCCTGTGACCAACTGTTTTTTAGCTGCACATTCCGTGCGGTCAGCATCGCAGTGAGATTCGCCAGCGAACCGCCATGCGTCACGACGCCGGAAAACGAATCCGGTTCCCAGCCAATCAACTGTCCCAGTTCATCAACCACTGCGCGTTCGACCGCTGTGGTGAACGGGCCCATTTCATAGATGCCCATCACCTGATTCGTCACAGCGCCAACGGCATCAAACAAACCAGCCAGAGGCGATGGAGCCGGAACCTGATGCCCGATGTAATGCGGGTGGTTCAGGTTTTGCCCGCGTGACAGGATTTCGTTTGCGAGCTCAGCCACACGTTCGGCCACAGGGTTCCCCGCGCTCCGCAGTGCATCAGCTGCTGCGGCAATGTTAGGCTTTGGTTCCCTCCAGTTAAGAACCGGCCCCTCACCCTCCTGAACCCGTGCCAGGTGCGCAGCCAGAGAATCAATCACCCGCATGCCCGATGCGCGAAACAGATCGGCGTCCCACGCCCTGGCAACGCGTGTCCGGATTGCATCCAACGAAGCGCTTCGTCCTGGCTCGGTCGATGTCATTGTGGGTGCCTGATCGAAAAGAAGAACACCATCAGAATCGCGGCCCACACAATTCCCAGGCCATGCCAGAACCAGGTGCAGACACTGACCCCGAAGTAGTACTCGTGGTCATAGCGATCCTGAAAGCTCTTCAGTGTCACGAACACCAGAAACATCATGGCGACCGTAAAGTGAAACGCGTGCAGAATCGCGAACACAAACGCAAACCCAATGATTCCCGTTTCCGCATTCCGAGTCGGCTGCGACGCCTTGAGTAAATACCACAGCCCGTAAGTTTGGAACGCCACAAACAGCGCCCCGGCGATGAGTGAGATGACCAGTGCCTGACGAAATGGCTTTTGGCGTTCAATCCGCACCTGAGAAACCGCTCGATGCAGGAACATGCTGCCGACAATCAGCAATCCAGAGCTGTACAGGAAAGCCGGAGGCATTACCAGGCCTTCGGTGGTTCCAGCGGGCCCACCAAGCAGTTCAACCAGCCCGCGTGCAACCAACGTCGACAGCGCCATCACGCTGACGTACGTCACGAATAGTCGGACGACAAACTGACTTTGTCCGGGTGCTTGCAAAGATGACATGGGCCGATTCTGAGAGTCAAAGTCCAAAGGCGGAACCAACACGAAGAACGTCGAAGATTATTGTCTGGCACCCGGCGGATGTCTCGCCCGGATTGCGAAGTTCCCTGAAGAGCCGGTTTCCGTGCAAGAAATCGCCTTCGATAGCCGATTGAGTTGTCGGCGGCAGCAGATTCGATAAACTGTGGCCCAATCAGACAAATGCATCCGTAGCTCAACTGGATAGAGCACCGGTCTTCGGAACCGGGGGTTGGGGGTTCGAATCCCTCCGGGTGTACTTTAGTTTTCGAAGCTCCTCAGCACTCAGCTGTGGAGCTTCTTTTGTTCCCCCCAATCCCCACTAATGCGGGATTCTTATCGGCAGGGACCAGTTTCGGCTGTTTGCGATACCGACGGCCGAGCTAACGGCGACACGCGGGACCAGAAAATGCATGTCGCACTCTTCGGGTTCGCGTTAGACGAACGAACGCGCCATTCCCAGCTAGGTCAGTTGATTTTGGATCCTGGTCAGAGCTTCCAAGCCGGCCATGGGGAGGGAAATGCCTCCGTGAGGGACGCCCGGGTCTCGGGGGTTGATTCGAACCAATTGGCCGCGTTTGGTTTCGGACTCGTATCTGACGGATGGGACAGCGATGCCGGCTCCGATCTCAACGATTGTCAGACGCTGATCTTTAATTGACCTGAGCCATCGGTGGTAGCGGGCGTTCTGTTGCTCGCTGCGTGCGTCAACCCATTTGCTATCACCAAACATCAGGACGTTGGGGCGAGCCAACCCGCCACAATGTGGGCATTTGGGGAGTTCGGATGTGGCCTTGATGGTTTCCATGTTCACATCGACAACGACATCGGCCGCCGACCAGATTTCAGTCGAACACGGCGTGACACATTGCATGTGAGTCAGCGAACCATGGCACTCGATAACGTGTTCTTCATCAAACCCCGCACGTTGGAAGTGTCCGTCTACGTTGCTTGTGAACACAAAGCTGCCGGCTGGTTTCTGCTGAGCCCACTCCAGCAAGATCCGGAAACCCGCATGCGGTTCGGTCGAACGATACAGATTGATCCGATGCCCAAAGAATCCCCAGGCTTGCGCGGGATCGCGAGTGAACCAGACTGGGTTTGAAATCTCGGCGAACTGTTTGCCCTGGAACGGTGGGTAGGCTTTCCAGAACCCATCGTTGCCGCGAAAGTCCGGTAAGCCCGAATCAACTCCCATGCCCGCGCCGGCTCCGATGAGAAGTGCGTCGCAGTCGCGGATCGCGGCGACCGCTGCTGCAAGTTGTTCGTCGATTTCATGCATGGGTTCAGTTCACGCGACGTGATTGCCGGGTACTAGTGATGAGGAATCTCTCTCTCGAGCCGCGGCCACAAAACAACAGCCAGCCGAGACGGTCGCAACTTACAAGGTCTCACGACTGGGTTGCACGCTGCAGAATATACCTGTGTTGCCTGGGTGCGGCACCCGCGGTTAGCCTAAAGGCAACTCAAGGGGCAGCTCGCATGGACTGATGGCTCCAGGGTGTGCTGAATTCAAACATCGAAGCGGATTCCTGACAACGATTGATCTGACAATGTTCGAATCATTCCTTAGCTTCCATCGAAATCATCACAAGCATCCATCCTACCTGAGCTTCGTGAAGGGCAGCCTGGGGATGATGCTCAACCCTGAGGGGACGCAGTCCGTTTTCGATATGGAAGACGGGTTGTTGAAGTCCAAAAGCACTGAAGAACTCCTTCGCTTTACCGCGAAAGACCCGGGCGTGCTGGCCATGATTAAGGAACGGTATCTGAAGCCGGTTCCCAACACGGAAGCGCTCGGAAAGCTCGGCAAGAACACTCTGGGGTACCGATACTTCTACCACCTTGACTCCATGGGGTTTGACCCCGACTACTATCGCAAGATCGAGGTCGAAAACGACATCGACTACGTGATGATGCGCATTCGTCAGACACACGACATCTGGCACGTGATCACAGGCTTCGATACGCATCCGCTTGGGGAGATAGCAATCAAGGCGGTGGAGCTTGCCCAGACGCATCGTCCCATGGCCGCTGCGATTTGTGCAGGTGGTGTGTTCCGATACATGCTGAAAGAACCGGAACAGTTTGCGGATTGTCTGGAGTCCATTGTTGCTGGCTACCATATGGGTCTGCACTCGCGACCACTGCTGGCGATGAAGTGGGAAGACCTTTGGGATCGTGATCTCGAAGAACTACGTCGGGGACTTGGGCTCGAAGTACTGGGCCCGCGCGGTGGTCAGCTGTCAGTAGACTTCTCGCCGCAGTCGAGTCTCGTTGCGGACAAAGAGGCAAAAGCCGCAATCAGCGAGGTTCTTAAAGACCTTTCGCAGGCGGATCCCGACACCGCGGCGGGCGACGAACTTAACGATCATCACAAGCACTGAGACGCTACTTTCACTCCGCCCTTTTTATGGGTGGGCGTCGGTCGGAGTCGCACTGTAAGCGCCCGGGCGAAAACAGCCGGTACCCGCTGTGGTATGGCCCGTGCCTGATTTTCTGAAGTTGACCATTTTTCCGGTAAGCTCTGTGTCGTGAGGTGCGTCGAATTAGCAGTCCGACCCCGAGGAACAAATATCATGATCGATTTTTCTTACGACCAACTGCCATCAGGAATTACCGTTGTGGAACTTCGTGGGCAGCTGAATGAACACAGTTGCGACTATTTCGGCGAGTGCATGGAGTCGCTGGTCGATGCCGGTGCGCAAGCGATCGTGATTGACTGTCGGCGGATTCGATTCATGTCCAGTCTTGAATTGGGCGCGCTCATGAAGGTTCGCAAGCGTGTGAAGGCCGCTGGTGGCCGAGTTTGTCTTGCCCACGTTAACGCTCTGGTGGCGGAACTCCTCGCGATCACTGGTCTCAGAAGTTTCTTCAGCATTCAGCCAAGCACCGAGGCCGCAGTTCGCGTTATTGAGCGAACCATGATGGCGACCGCTTGACGACTCTCTGACGGTCTCCACTTTGAGATTCCGCTGACCACGGCGTCTCCTC
>CAZAIB010000164.1:0-11608 GCA_964485095.1 uncultured Planctomycetaceae bacterium
ACTGTTACCCATGTCCTCGCACACCTGTTACCCATGTCTCCGGTCCGAACAGTAATATCGGTGGCGAAAAGTCAGTGGCATTCGGCGGACGCCAGAACCACTGCTTCGACGTTGGCTCGTTATTCCGTGAACCGGTCGGAGTCCATCCGCGTTTCCTGCGCGAAGCCTTCAATCCTCACAGCCCAGGATTGTAGATATACTCGTCTAAGTGCCGAGACGCCAAAACGCGAGCCTTAACCCATGCGTGATCTTTCACAGCCGTTTCAAGTCGAAGACGATGGCTCTGTCTGCCGGTTCACACTGCCTCGAAGAAAGCTCGGCGAACTACGACGGTTCGCATTTATCCCTTTGGGCCTGGGCGTTTTCGGACTGCTCTTTATCGCCTTGTGGATTGCGACGCCCATGACTCAGGGCTTCAAGATGGTTCGCCAGGGACAAGTAGTGGGCTGGTTCTTCGCGGCATTCGGGCTGTTTGGACTGATCGGCCTGCGAATAACTCTGTTGATGATCGCCGGCAGCATCGCGGCTCTGCGCGATTCGACTCAGTGCATTCTGGAAGTCCGCCGCAATCACCTGGCTAGCATCGAAAAGTTTGGCTGGCTGAAATGGCGACGCAAGACAGCACTTAAGGATATCAGCAAGCTTTCCGTCGGCAGTGCCTTCAAAGGTCGTTCGAGCCGCGGTCAGGAAGCCATGTTCCTAAGGTCTACCGACGCGGAATGCGTGGTGGCTCATCTCCAGGACAAACAGTTTCCCATAGCCGTCGCTTACCCGCGCGATCTGCTTGTACCGCTGGCAAACCAACTGGCCGAACGACTTGGTCGGCAGTTGGAGAAGGTAGAACGCACTGCAGACCCGGTCTCCAGTTTCGCTCGCAGTACTGTTGGCATTGAAGTTGAAGAACAGCCTCGCATTGCAGTTGAAGTGGCGAACTCGGAGACACCTTTCGTCCCCGAAAAGCCCGCGGGTTCCAGCATTCAGTGTCACGAAGTCAACGACTCCACCGTGTTCGAGATTCCCGCGATGGGTGTGTGGAAAGGTTCGAAGGGCCTCGCGTTTTTCGCATGCTTTTGGAACGGGTTCATGGTCTTATTCACGACCGTTAGCGTGTTCGGCATGGCCAACGGGCCGGGCGAAGGCGTGATCGTGTTCTCGATCTTTATCGCCGTATTTTGGGCTATCGGAATCGGTTTGGCACTGGCGGCAATCAACATGGGCCGCCGGTCCACGATGATCGGCGTCGTAGGCGAAGAACTGTTTGTCAAAACGAAATCGATTTTCGGCGAGAAGAAACAGCAGGTCGAATTCGCAAACCTCGCGTCCATCGAAAGTGGCCCCAGCGGAATGTCGGTCAACGATGAAGCGATCTACGAACTGCAGATCCAGCCGCGGGACGGCAAGAGAATTGGAGTTCTCTCACAACGTTCAGACGACGAACTCGAATGGCTCGCCCATGAACTCAGAATGCGTGCGAACCTGCAGCAGACTCCACAACAACACGCCAACTGGCAGAACCAGGTGCAGGCGGGCAACCTTGTCGAACCAGCGTCTGGTGCCATCACGATTGAAGAAACCATCAATGGCAAACAAATCAATATTCCGCCTGCGAGTTGGAAGAAATGGTTTGTGCTGGGGCTCATCTCCGTAATCTTCACGCTGGTCGGAGCAGGTGTGATGCTGTACCCAATCATTCAGAACAGGTTCGCGGGGAACCAACCAGACCTGTTCGATGGCGCTGTCGATCTGATGGACATGCTGTTCGGCTTTGCCTTCCTGGCGGGTGGTGCGGCCATGTTTGTTGGATACCGCGTTGCGACGACGCGACGTTTTGTAATCCTGCTGACTCGGAACGACCTCACTGTCGAACGCTACGGAGTACTTAGCCGCAAGACGTTCACCTGGCCGTTGGAGGTCATCAAACATGTCGATCGCGGGCAAAGCAGCACTGAGGTAAACAACGTACCGCTGGACGAACTGGTGATTACCGTCCCCGACGATCCGGGCCTAACCCTGATGACTGGCCGACCGAGAGACGAAATCGACTTCGTCGCCGCGCACATTAACCTGGAACTTCCATCAACGCAGCAGGTAACCGACCAACCGCAGTGAACCGCCGGTCCGGACAACCACTGCGTGTCATTGAGGTCGAACTGGTCAATCGGACTTTCTACAAGCCAGTAAGCCAGCTACTTCTTCCGGAACTTCGACCGAATCATGTGCCAGATGTTCTTACTGACGTTCTTCAGATTCGGAACCAACGCGCCGGTTGTTTTTAGAAACGAAAACAGTGTTCCAAAAGAACTCACCGTTGAGACACACGTGTAGCGGCATTCTTCGGACGGCCGGAACCGTTGTTTGAAGTAGTCCTGCCCCTGGATGTTAAACACGAACGGCATGTAGCGATACGAGATATTCATCAAGTGTCGCGGAACAGCCGGCCCGATGGCGTGATCGGGGTGATCGACATACTTGCCGGGCACCAGACACAACGAAACCCGCTTCGCGCCTTCGCTTTGTAGTTGGTCGATGACGGTTCTAAACAAGAACGCCACGGTCCCGCGTGGAGCGTCTTTTCGTTTTCGGTACGTCTCGAACGCCCACTCTGCGCCATCCATCATCGGACTGCACGCAAGGAATCCGCAGACAGATCTGTCTTCCTTCTGCCTGGCGACAAACAACCTTCGGCGTTTGAGGCAATGCGGATCGAACTCTCCTTCCAAAAGTCGCAAAGGCTTCGGGAACGCTCTGTCCGCCAGGTCTTCCATCAGGATTTCGTTTAGATTGTCGGCCATCGCCAAACGTTCGGCCTCATCCTCAATCTCCACAATCTCCAGGCCGGCTCGTTGGCAGAAACTGGTTTGCCGTCGAACCCAACTCAGCTTCGAACCCGACCAGGTCACATCGCCCAGTTCGATAATCGGTTCAATGCCAAGCATATTGACTTCGAAACCAGCATCGCGAAACAACGGCATCCAGGTATCGCGGATCGAATAAAGCAGCAGCGTTTTTCCAGTCGTGTCGGAAACGGCTTTCAGCCACTTCACGATGCGCGGCCTGAGTTCATCTGGTGCCAGGATTCCACCAGGGATATGCCAACATTTTCCGTCGGGCAGCACGCTAACAACACCGCGGCCGCACGGAGTGAACAGCACAGCGCTGTCTGACACAATCACGTTGTACGATTCCGGAGCCGAACCGTGCTGGTAGGCCAACCGTTCGATGCTCTGCAACTGATCGTCAGACAAATCCTCACGCGCGATGAGCGTGACGTCGGTTGGCCACGTTTGGTTCAGATCCTGATCGTCTGCGTGCGCAGCCTTAGTCTGGCTTTGTTGAAGTAGTTCGCCAGAACTCACGACGCTACCTCCAGGCGAGGGCGCGTTGCGCAGTCATCGCCAGAGGACGTGACATCGTTTGATTTTGGAAGCATCCCGGGGTTCCCCACACCAGGTGAAGACCATCTGCGAATCACTAAGCCTCGGTACCCAGCCGATTTTGGCAAAGAATCCAGACGGATAGTCTCCTGTTCTGAACTTCAAGGCTACAACAGCCCCTGCCTGTTTCATAGCCAGGACAGCGGAATCCAACAAGCCGCTGCGATTGGCTGAACTCAGGTTCGAAACGCAAATCAGGTCAAGAATCCCGACCAGTGCGTCGGTCCGTCCCGTGATCACGATGTTGTGGAACGCAATGAACCCCTGCGCGACGCCGTCCTGTTCGGCGACCATGCATTTCCCGTAGCCCTGCAAGTGGGTTCCCAGTGTCGCTTCGTTCCACAGAATTCGCAGACTGCAGTTCTGGCTGGCTTCATTGGCCAGTTCAACGCACCGCGATAAATCGCCCGGCTGAAATTCTCTGAACACAACACCGCCGGATGACTTCGGACGTGGCTCAGGAATAAAAGGAGCCGCCATGCGCGTCAGCACCCGGTCCATTCGGCTGAGGTTCCATGCAGTCGCTCCCTTTGCATCCAGAACGCGAACCCAAAAACCAACCCGCGGACCCAGTGACTGCCGCTTCTGGGGCTTGCCGCGTTTGAGCCAGAACAGTGGCCCCTGCGATTTATTGGAACCCTGATAGATATAGCCAATTCGAAAATCAGCGCCGTCGGCCTGGCAGGCCTCGATGGTTCCCAACTGCAACGCTTTGGCGACACCCATGCGGCGAAAGTTCGGTGAGACACTCAACCAACTCGAATGAGCACCCCGCATCTGGTTGCCTTCGATTTCGAAGTCGTAAGGCGAGAAAATAAGCACGCCGGCCAAATCGGAACCGGAGTACACCGCTGTGACGCGTCGAGCGGATTCTGGTTCGTCTAATCGCAATTGCCAGCGAAAATAGTCGGCCGACCAGTTGGGCACAGCCATGGTTCCGGCATACGATGACTTCCATGTCGAGACCACAAAGTCCGACAGTTCTTCGGGCGTTCCATCGAAGGCACGTGTCTCAAGCATCCTGTTGCCGTCGTCCTGTTAGCTGTTGTCAATCTTCAGACCGTCCGCGTCAGTCGCATATCCTGAATCCCGTTCATCAATGAATCAACTCAAGAACTGGATGATCAATCGATTTGGCCCCGCTTGCCTGGCGGGAATCACCGCTCGCGATTGGTTGTCTTTGCTCATCGAGAATCGTTTTCGCGTCTCGCCAAGGTACTGGGGCAAACTTCCGTACCTGTCGATCAGCAGCGTCTGCACGTCGTGTGTGGCAACGGCCGAACACCTGGTTCACGGCCGGAAGATCCGGCAAACCGAAGCACAAACGCCGCTGTTTATTGTCGGTTCCTGGCGCAGTGGAACCACGTTCCTGCACACGCTGATGTGTCTGGACCAACAGTTCTCGTCGCCCAGTCTGTTCCAAACAATGTTTCCTCATTCGTTCATCATGAGCGAACCGTGGCTGCGTCCGATGTTGGAACTGGGAACACCAAGCAAGCGGTTCATGGACAACATGGCCATGAACCTGCGCGAACCACACGAAGACGAAATGGCTCTGGCCATCATGTCGCAGCGTTCGAATATGCTTAGTTGGGCGTTCCCGAAAAATGCAGAACGCTACGACCGCTTCCTGGATTTTAAGAACACGACGACACAGGATCGCGATGCATGGAAGGCCAGCTTTGACGAATTCGTGCGCAAGATGTCGTACCAGACCGGCAAGCCGCAGATTCTAAAATCACCCAACCACACCGCGCGAATCAAGTTGCTGCTGGAACTGTATCCCGACGCCAAGTTTCTGCACATCTATCGAAACCCGTACAATGTCTTCCGATCGATGGTTCATATGGCAACCGCCGTCACACAGGTCTGGGGCCTGCAGTATTTTCCGCCGGACGAAATTCCCGACATGGTCATCGACACGTACAAGCGGCTGTACGACGCATACTTCGACCAGAAAGAACTCATCCCAGCCGGACAGCTCACAGAAATTCGCTACGAAGATTTCGCCAAAGCGCCGGTGGAGACACTGGAAAGTGTGTACGCAGACCTTTCGATCAACGACTTCGACAAAGCGAAACCAGCGCTCGAAGAACACATCTCGCAAAAAGCCGGCTACAAGAAGAACCAACACAAGCCCATGGACCCGGCGCACATCGCAAAGATAAACGAACACTGGCAATGCGCGTTTGCTGAGTTCGGTTACGAGATGGAGTCTGCCGGTTAGCGTTGGTTTGCAAAGCGCACCCAATCCCGGGCGAGGAAGATCGTCCCGCGCACCGATCGCTGGTGCGAATCCGGCGCGTCTATCTCAATGGTTTGCCAATAGCGGTTCTGAGCGTCTGGCTTTTACTGCCCGTGCAGGTTGATTCCGTCGCCGTTCTCGCGGCGTTCGCGACCGGCTTGCACCAGCATTTGCTTGACTTGTTCCAGCGTGACGGTCTGTAAATCCACGTTGGCCTGAACCAATGAATCGATCACAGCGAAACCGAGCTGTTCTTCCAGCATTTGAATTGCGTTCATTTTCTTTTCCATTTCTCCATGCCTCATTGAGTCGCCCCCCTGCAAAGCTTGCTTCTGGCGACTCCATTGCTGATGATCAGCACTGGCACGGTGCCTTTGGGCAACCGCCGTACCAAACATCAATTGAGTTCCCTCCACTTTCTGTTTCCGCTGCATCCCGAACTCTGCAAACGATTTCGGGAAAACTTCACCCAGCAGCCCATGCTTCTGGGTTCCCACCAAACAAGTCGAGTGTCATCGACCTGATTGCACACCTGCTGTCGAGTTGATTGACCCCACCTCTCCTAACGAAGAACCATCAGGACTTCGGACGGAGACCAATCAAGATTTGCAAGAATGACAGCAAGCCCTTCACTCTCTACTACGCGCCTGCGTTTCACCGTTACGGTTTTTTCTGCCATTCTTTGTGCAGGACGCGCCACTCAAGCAGATGATTACCCGCTAATTCCCGGCGTCGAACGGTTTCATGCCGAATCCGCAAAATCCGCCGAAGCGGGTCGTGTGCTCCTGAACGAACTCCGCTGCGCCGCCTGTCACGATGGGCTCCCAAAAGCCGCGCATCCTCGGAGTGCTCCGAATTTGCAGGACATTGGGAACCGAGTTCGGCCAGACGCCATTCAGGCCATCATTGCGAACCCGCATGTTGCCAAGCCCGGAACGCTCATGCCTTCCATGCTGGACGCGTTGTCAGAGACAGAACGCAAGCAAGCTGCCGAAGCGATCACTCACTTTCTGGTCGGCGACAACATCCTGGTAGACACGCTGCCTGGCGGAATTGTTCGCGGTGAAAAGTTGTTTCATCAGGTTGGTTGCGTTGCTTGTCATCAACCACAACGCGAAGGCGCGGCGACTATTGAAGGTTCCGTCCCGTTGGCGTTCGTCGAAAAGAAATACACGGTCGGCAGTCTGACCGCGTTTCTCAAGAACCCCCACGCCGCGCGGCCGTCGGGGCGGATGCCGAACCTCAACCTGACAGACGCCGAAGCCGCCGATATCGCAGGCTATCTGCTACGCGACATCAAGGTCCCCGCGAACCTCACTTACAAGTACTACGAAGGTGGCTGGCAGAAGCTGCCCGACTTCGATTCGATGGCACCCAAGTCAGCGGGAGCAGTCACCGGGTTTGACCTGGAAGTCGCTGGTCGCAAAGACAATTTTGGGATCGTGTTCGAAGGCTTCCTGCAGATCGCCAAAGAAGGCGATTACCAGTTCGAGATCGCTTCTGACGATGGCAGCCGACTTCTGATCGATGGAACGCCGCTCATCACGAACGACGGCGTCCATCCGATGTCTCGCAAGCAGGGACGACGACAACTATCCAAAGGCCCGCACGCATTGCGGCTGGAGTTCTTCGAAGCCGGCGGGGGAGAAGAACTGGACGCAAAGATCAAAGCACCCGGTGGCCAAAGGCAGGACCTTGCCGGTTTCGTTACATCGACCAAGACGCCGGTTGAGACCGACGGTGGGTTCAAATGGCAGGCGGAACTCGCAAAGCAGGGCCAGCTACTGTTCGCCAAACACAATTGTGCTTCGTGCCATGATGTGAAACGCAATGACACGTTGGTCGGAACACCAACGAAGTCCATTCGTTTGCCATCCCGCCGGGTTGACGGCTGTGTTGCGGCCGAACCACCACCGAATGTTCCGAACTTCCACCTGAGTGCGAACCAACGCGAATCGCTGATCGCGGCGTCTCGGACTCCACTACCGGCTGCTTCGCCGATCGCCAGCACCATGCTGACGTTCAACTGCTACGCGTGTCATGTTCGAAACAAAATCGGCGGAGTCGAACGTGTTCGCAACGATTACTTCAAGACAACCATTCCGGAAATGGGTGACGAAGGCCGCGTTCCGCCGCCGTTGGACGGGGTCGGTGATAAGTTGAATTCTGCGTGGCTTAAACACGTCATGGACAACGGGGCCAACGATCGGCCGTACATGCTGACGCGTATGCCGAAGTTTGGTTCGGAACATGTTGGAGCCATCGTCGATGCGTTCGCGAAGGCGGATCGCAGAGAAGAAGTCTCGAAGGTTACCTTTAAAGAACCGATCCACCGCGTGAAGGGCGGCGGCCGACTGCTGGTTGGCGGTGACGGCTTGTCTTGCATGAAGTGCCATTACTTCGGCAAGTACAAAGCTCCGGGGTTGCAGGCACTGGACCTGCAAACCATGACACGCCGACTGCGGAAGGATTGGTTCCACCGCTACCTGCTTGATCCTCAAGCTTACCGGCCAGGAACTCGCATGCCGCAGGCGTGGCCGAACGGCAAAGTTATCATGAAAAACGTTCTCGACGGAACAGCAGCGACGCAGGTCGAGGCAATTTGGACTTACCTGGCCGACGGCGACAAGGCGTCCATTCCAGCGGGCATGGTTGTCGGGAAGATGGAACTCAAGCCATTCCGGGAACCGGTCATCTATCGCAACTTCATCACCGGTCTCAGCCCGCGCGGAATCGCGATCGGGAACCCTGAGAAGGCTCACTATGCGTGGGACGCGACGGACATGAGCCTGGCTCTCATTTGGCACGGTGCATTCATCGACGCTGCGAAACACTGGACCGGTCGCGGTCAGGGCCCGCAGGAACCGTTGGGTGATAACCGAATGTCTTTGGTTCGCGGCATTCCGCTGGCGGCTCTTAACGATTTGCAAGCGGACGCATGGCCGGACGCGCCTGAGTCGGTTCGGTTCCGTGGTTACAAACTCAACGACGCCGGTCAGCCGACGTTTAACTACACGATTGGTGAAACAGTCGTTGCGGACTTCATCAAGCCGGTCAGAGAAAAACCGTTCCCATGGCTCGAACGGACCATTACCGTCAAGTCGGCCAACAATGGCCAGCCTGACGGGACGTGGTATTTCAGAGCGGCCACAGGCGATGTGAAGCAACTCAAAGATGACACCTATCTCATCAACAACGCTGTTGAGATGACGTTCCCCGGATCAAAACCAATGATCCGTGAAATCAAAGACGGCAAGGAACTTCTGGTTCCCGTGACTTCAAAAGTGGTTCAGCAAATTCGTTGGTAGAACCAGCCAGCTTCGACTGCGGATTTCAGAACAGATCGCAACTAAGAATTCAAAAACCATGTTGAAAACAATAGCCGTACTGTCACTTCTTCTCGTTAGCCCTGCGTTCGCACAGGACACGGCAAAGGAAGACGACTACTACAAACTACTGACACTGCCGATCCCGGAAGGTGTGGTTCTTGAAGCCGGAGCGATTGAACCACTGCCGAATGGCCGCGTGGCCGTCTCGTCGCGCCGCGGTGAAATCTACATGGTCGAGAACGCGTACTCCGGTTCCGTCGACGACGTCAAGATGACCCGCTTCGCGCATGGGCTGCACGAAGTTCTGGGACTGGCGTACAAGGATGGCTGGCTGTACGTCACGCAGCGCTGCGAACTTAGCCGAATCAAAGACTCCAACGGTGACGGCAAAGCCGATGTGTTCGAAACCGTCACCGACCAATGGGGTATCAACGGCGATTATCACGAATACACGTTTGGTTCGAAGTTTGACAAGGATGGCAACATCTGGCTGCCGATGTGCCTGACCGGTTCGTTCAATTCGAACAGCAAGTTTCGAGGCTGGTGCATGCGAGCCAACGAAAAGGGCGACCTGATTCCAACCTGCAGTGGAGTGCGTTCGCCTGGCGGAGTTGGTTTCAACGCCACTGGTGATGTGTTCTACACTGATAATCAGGGACCATGGAACGGAACGTGTAGCCTGAAGTGGTTACGGCCCGGTTCGTTTCAGGGGCACCCCGGCGGCAACAAGTGGTACCCGGAATCCAGGGGGGCCATTGGTCCGGCTCCAAAGGAACCTCTCAGTGGTAGCCGGATTATGGTCGAAGCGGACAAGATTCCTGAGTACGAACCGCCGGTCATTCTGTTTCCGTACAGCAAGATGGGGAAGTCAGCCAGTGGTGTCGCGTGTGATGTGAGCGGCGGGAAGTTTGGTCCGTTTCAGAACCAGATGTTTGTCGGCGATCAACACGATTCGACAGTCATGCGGTGCTTTCTGGAAAAGATAGACGGTCATTATCAGGGAGCATGCTTCCCGTTTCGTGAAGGATTCGGATCCGGCAGTCTTCCGGTCGAATTCGGCAAAGATGGTTCCATGTTTGTGGGTGGAACCAACCGTGGCTGGGGTTCGATTGGTAAAAAACCGTTCGCTGTCGAACGTGTGGTCTGGACCGGCAAGACACCTTTTGAGGTTCATGAAATGCGAGCCAAATCGGATGGCTTCGAACTCACCTTCACAGAACCAGTCGATCCTTCCACCGTGCAGGATCTGGCGTCGTATGAAATCGAAACCTACACGTACATTTTCCAGTCGTCATACGGCAGCCCGGAGGTCGATCACACCAAGCCAACCATTACCAAAGCCGTTGTCGGCGCGGACGGAAAATCGGTGCGGTTGTTTGTCGATGGATTGCAGCGCGGCCATGTGCATGAGTTGCACCTGAAGGGTGTTCGTTCAGCAAAGCAGTCGCCGCTGTTGCACACAGCCGCGTATTACACTCTGAACTACATACCACGGTAGCGACCGAATAAATGAGATCTGCCCCGCTCGCACTCTACTGGAAGGCCATCGAAGCCCTGGACCGCCAGGATGCATCGGCCATTCGGCTACTCAAAGCTGCAGCGGCCGGCTTAAGTTCTCAGGACAATCCGGAAGAATTCAAAGCTGTGAACTACCATTTGGGACGCATCCTTGAAGATGAAGGCGACATGGAAAGCTCAGGAAAATACTACATCGAAATCCTGGCCGTGGATTACTTATACAAAGATGTGCTTGCTCGAATGGAGCGAATTCAGGGTGAAGAGGAATAGCGACAAGCGTCCGCAAGCGCTTTCCTCGCTCAGGCCCACATGTCTGACGCTACCATGTATTCACAATGTTCCGTCATGACCTCATCACGTTTGTAGTCTTCCTGTCGGCCACGACTCAGTTGGTCGCCCAGAATACTCTGAAGACTCCACCTTCGATTGATGAGTTCGTCCTGTTTCAGCCTCGGAAGTCGAATGCTGACAATTGGACGCCAGATAATCTCGTCTTCGAAGATGTCCACTTTGAGTCGGCAGACGGAACCAAACTGCACGGCTGGTACTGCCCGGTAGAGAACCCTCGCGCTGTTGTGCTTTATCTCCACGGCAACGGCGGGAACCTGTCGTGGCGAACCAGGCGTCTCCGTGATTTGCAGCAGAACCGCAAAGTCAGCGTGTTCATTTTCGACTACCGAGGCTACGGCAAATCTGAAGGCATACCGACTGTGCCGGGTGCTATCGCCGACGCCGAGGCGGCTCGAACCGAACTTGCTCGGCGAGCGGCTGTTCCGGAAAAGGATGTTGTCCTACTTGGTCGCTCGTTGGGTGGTGCGATCGCCGCACAGCTGCTTGAGAAAATTCCGCCACGTGCGGTGATCATCCAGAGCTCGTTTAGTTCTGAGCGTGACATTGCTATCAAGCTGACGGAACCGAATGGTCCACTAAAGAATGTCTGGTGGCGGCCGGCGGTAGCTTCTGTTGCCAGGGTCATGTCGAAGGACAAACTTAACTCTGTTGCCAGGCTGAAGCAGTACTCTGGACCGGTTCTAGAGCGCGTCTCTTTTATGTGTAGCGGTAGCCGCAATTTCTGAAGTGCC
>CAZAIB010000165.1:0-11588 GCA_964485095.1 uncultured Planctomycetaceae bacterium
ACTTACCTCCGTCTACAAATGCGAACAGGCCGGGTTTTCACCCGGCCTGTCGCTTGGCCCTCATCAATGGCTTAGTGTTACCCTCTGCCTTCCTTAGCGGAAGAGCTCACGTACGCCAAAGGTGAAGAATGCGACCAAAGAGAAGTTGACGATCTCTTCAGCCGGCTTGTATCGCAATACAAGCGTGTCGCCCGGCTTAACCAACAACCGTTGTGACGGGTTGTTCATCGCTTCAACAAGGTCGACTGCAATTGTCACGCTGCGACCATCATCCAGGGTTCGGAAGACATACAGCTGCGTTGGTGATGCAGCACCGAATCCGCCGCCAATCAGTGTTGCTGCCGAGCCTCCGCCTGATGTTCGGCCGGCTCCACCGACACCTTGTCCGGCAACAGCAATCGCTCCCAGCACATCGATGTCGTAGTCACGCGGCAATGGGAACTGTCCCCCTGCCAGCAGGCCACCTGTGTAGAACACTTCGGTGTCGCGAGCTTCGATATAGATAATGTCGCCGTCTTCGAGAATGACGTCTTGTTCATCAAACTGCGGTCTCTCGCCGGGAGGGAATCGCAGTGGGATCTGGATGGTCGAAGGATCATCCGGTAGCGGCGGTGGGTTCATGCACTTGTCGCAGTCATACTGAGCGTAAAACGAACGCTCAAACGCTCCGGTGTCACGTTCGTTGGCAAGCCGCCGCCTCAGAATCTTGACTTCGTTGTTCGCGTTCAGGCCTGGTAGTCCACCAGTTTCAGCAAGAGCGTGCATCAAGTCGTTCTTATAGGCTGGTAGATCCAGAACGTAGCCAGAACCACTACGGTCGGTTCCGCTGACCAGTTCACGTTGTCCCGCGAGTTGCTGCCCACCGGCTAATGCCAGCTCGTCGCTTCTGTCTTCGCGGATAACAATGACCCGGACAGTTCGCTCTTCCATGAGCGTCACGATGATTCTGTCTCGGCCTTCCTGCAGGATCTTTTTCTTGACCGTGTAGGAGTCCCGAACCTCTTCTTCGACCTCAGTCAGTGTCATTCCACGAACGTCGATAGGGTCAATAAGTGGCAAAGCCAGCGTTCCATCATCCCGAACAGGAATCGGGAAACCCACCGCAGGTGGCAGGTCGCTGCCCGCTTCAGGAAAGCGAACGGGCGGGGCTTCGGCTACATCTTCGGCTCCCTTTGGTGGGAGAATGCCTTCGATGTAGATCCCCAACACATCGTCCGTATCGAGACGGTACGAATCAGGTGCTTCCTGACCCAGCCGGTGCAGTTCGAGCTCCTGGTAGTTCGCTCGCGGTTCAGCGAGAAACTGAGGTGGAAGCCTGTTGGCTGGGATAGCGTTGATTGGCGAGAGTAGGGAGGTGCAGCCGGGCATCATTGACCCGATCAGGCAGATAAAGCTGATCGAAGCCACTCGTCTTCCCAGACGAAACTCCCTCGTGTTGTTGCAGTCCGTTGCGTTCATGTCAGTCTCACTGAAACTCAGTGTGTGTACTTTCCGGGAAGGAAACTCGATCCGTCGAGGTTCCGTGTAGCTGGTCCTATTTAGAAACTCGATTCAGGGTCTCTCGTTCGAGAGCATCAAGTGAGTCGAGGAGATCGTCTTCGTCGAACGAAGTCGATGTGGCATCGAGACCAGACTTATCCTGCGATGGTGCGACTGGTGCGTCGATGAGGTCTTGCGTGCTCAGATCAAGATCTGCTTCAGGTGTCTCCGCCTCAAGCTTGGGGTCCAGTGGCAGGCTTTCGTAGTTCCCATCCTGACTAAGAGGCTGAGGTAAGGGCGAATCCTGTGTCGGCGTTGGTACAACGACGTTGTTGTTGTAGGAGGTTTGGAATTCTCTATTGAACTCCTCGTACTCCGGCCCCTCCGGCACGATAGTTTGGATTTGATATTCGCTGCCAACCTGAGTGGCCGCGGCCACACCCATTGGGTAACCCTGATACCAGGCGGCGACACATTCGGCACCGGTCGAGTTCTGGTATCGCCATCCCCAGTATCGCGCCGCCGGAACCACCGGCGGACAACCGTCGCCACCAAGGGCAGTGCAGCAGTAGCCCTCGATGAACCCGCGACGGTAGTCGCAAAGTCGTTCGCAGCTACACTGGTCGCGACACTGCATCCAGACATACCACGCCTGAATGGTGGCTCGCTTGCGGGCGATGTGTGAGTCAAGGAAGTGTGAGTACTGAGCGCCCTGGTAGGAACTATGGCACCCAATTGAACTGAAAGCGATCGCGACCGTGCCCAGCACGCCCAGGATCCTGATCTTCTGTGTCCGTGACATTGCTCAATTCCGTAATGTGGGAGCTAACCAAGCTGTCCTGATGGAACTGCTTGAGATGGATTAGCCTGTCATCGGGAACAAGCCTGTCCGTCTGGAATTAAGGTTTCGGCCACGTGGTCCGGTTATTCTGACGGTTTCGTCTTCGCGCCGAATAACGAGACGAACCGGATTGACCTGAACAATGAACTCTCTCGTTAGAACC
Organism: uncultured Planctomycetaceae bacterium; assembly: GCA_964485095.1. Taxonomy (GTDB): domain Bacteria; phylum Planctomycetota; class Planctomycetia; order Planctomycetales; family Planctomycetaceae; genus CAYNWT01. The sequence goes on from CAZAIB010000165.1 coordinate 2,484, forward strand.
CGCACAAACTCACATCATGACACAAGTCATTACCTTATAAGGGCTTAGGGGATTGTGGTTATTGGGCACCAAATCGCCGTTTAGTAGTTTGCAACGACTTTTCAGATTGGGTAAGCTTCGAAATAGGGCTTCCGCCACTTTTTTGGCGTCGTAGTTTGTATCGAGAAGTTGGAGTTTAAAGATGGTTCGTATGCGACCAATTGTTGGGTTAATGATTGCTGGGGTTTGTGCGTGGGTTTGGGCTGATGCCTCTTTCGCCAACCGCACTCAGGATCTTGAACCCGCCTCAATGCCAACACCAGACACAGCAGCTGCTGACACAGCTGTGGAAGATGTCCCAACTCCCCCGGTTGTGGTGGCCGTTGCTGGTCCTGCCGAAGCGGAGTCGGGAATCAACGAGATTTCAGTCCGACTGGCCAGCCTTGCTGCTGATTACCAGTGCGGTTCAGTAAACTGCACAACAGCGATGAATCAGGTCGATCAGTGCGTGCAGACGCTTGACACACAGTACTTGGGTTACGACGCCATGCCAGCGTGGCAAGACTGTCGAAACCAATGTGTCGAGTTCCAGTCAACTCTTCCTTGCTGTGAGGAAACCGTAATTAGCGATGTGCTGATCAGCGAAGAAATCATTGGCGAGCAAATCATTGAACCAATCCCAATGGCAGAATCCTGCCTGCCTGCCTGTGAAGGAGCTCCTTTGAGCGACTACGGCAGTTGTGGTGGCGGCTGCGGCTTTGGCGGTGGCGGTGGCGGCGGAGGATTCGGTGGCGGTGGATTGCTTGGTGCCGGACTTGGCGCAGCAGCACTTGCTGTTGGATTGGCTGATGATGATGATGGCGGTGGCACCCGCACTATCGTTCAAGGCTACGACGGAACTTAAGCTGAGCGAGAATTGGGTACCCAACGCCCAACTCTTCGGTATACTGACGAGAGGCCTACTCATTGAGTGGGCCTTTTCTTGTTGCGGGCCACGGAACAGGATGGTTCCGCACGGCAGCACGGATTGCTGGGTAAGTAGAGGCGTTCAACCCGAGTTCAGCAATCATGTGTCGCGAAAGCTACGCTGAGATAGCCGCGCGTGTTGTCCTGATTGTCGCTCTATGTGCGATGTCGTGGGCATTCGGCGGAGTGGAGCCCATCGCAAAGCTATGGCTTGCGAGATTGGTGGGCTTAGCCGCGGTTCTGGTGCTCTTAGCCAGACCATCGCTGAGCTTAGGCTCACGCGCCTTGCCTGCTGTTTGGCTTGTTCTGCTGGCTGCGGTAGGAATCGGATTCCTTCAACTAGCCCCGCTGGATACTGGCGTAGTCGAGACCATCTCACCGCACTCGATAGCTCTGCGATCCGAACTTGGCGTGGATGTCAAAGACACCTCGACACTAACCATTGCAGAACCAGAGACACGCAGAGACTTGTCCCTGTTGTTGCTTGGGGTAGCCGCGTTTTGCATTGCCTCTCAGGTGTTTCAAAGCGTTGCCAGTCAGCTGTTCCTTTGCTTTTCTGTTGCCATCAACGGAGCCGCGTTGTCGATCTGGGGGCTAATCCAGCAGGTGAACCATCGCAATGATTTGCTTCCGGGAATCCCTTGCGAAGTGAACTCCATCATCTTCTCAACGTACGTCAATCACAGTAGCGCAGCTGGCTTTCTTAACATGTGTCTGGGCGCCGCTGTCGGTTTGCTGCTTTGGCGATACCGATGGTCGCCGAACAACGATACGCAGACCCTACCGGCCTCCAAAATCGTCGGAGACTTCTTCCGTAGTCTGACGCCCATCTTGTTGCTACTGATTGGAATAACCACGCTGTTGCTGGCCGCACTTTGTTTAAGCCTGTCTCGGGGCGGCTGCCTGGCGACCGTCATTTCATTTGTCGCCGTTACTTTGTTGGTCATGCGACGAAAGTCGAAGTCGGTTGGGTTCAATACAACTGTCATCGGCGGAGCTATTGGAGTTGCTGCGTTGATTTGGCTTGGGTTCGCTGGTCCGCTTGCCAACCGGTACACCTCTGTTGTGAGCAATGACGGCACTGTAAATGACAACCGAATAGATCACTGGGCGGATGGCTTTCGTGCGGCTGAAAACTTCCTGAGGGTTGGTAGCGGGCTGGGGACTTACTCGTCCGCCTATCTCACCGTTGAGCAGAACGACAATCCGCATTGGTTCAGGCATGCCCACAATCAGTATCTCGAAGCATTGGTCGATGCTGGCGTTCCAGGCCTCCTTCTATTGCTGGCATCAATTGGCCTGGTGGTCTTTGCAGCCTGGCACTTGTCAACGCAGCGGGAAGTCGGGGTGCACTCCTGGTTTGGCATTGGTGCAATTTTCGTCATCTGTTCACAGGCCACCCATGCGGTGACTGACTTTGGGTTGTACCTGCCAGCAAACATGCTTTTGTGTGCGGTCATGGGCGGAGCCGTCTCAGGAACCGCCGCAACCACCGGCAAGTCCTGGCTGTTGCGAATGCCGATGTTCCTGTCTCGACCTGTGGTCTGGAACATTGCAATCTTCGGTGGCTGCGTGTTCGCGATGAACCACTTCCGGGGTGCAGAGGCTTCGGCGAGGACTTTGGTGGAAACGGGATTGGAGATGAGAACCGTAAATCGCGACAGCGTGGAAGAAACGGAGGCTGCCCTAATGCTGCTGCGGCAAGCCTCCGCGAATGATTCAGCCAACGCTGACGTGCATTTCCGGATAGCCAGGCAACTGCTGCTTCAATATCAGGCCAGAGCGTTTGAAGTATTGCGCAACAATGATGGCCTTGCGAGATCTGATGCTGAGCTATGGAACCGAGCGTCGGCAGAGCAGTTGCACGCGACTTTGGTGAGCCTGCCTGAGGAAGACAAAAGCCGACAGGTGTCCGCTCTCATGACTGAACCGGCGGTCAAAGAGAGTCTGGTAGCAGCACGACAACGCTTATTGATTGCCAGACGTTTCAATCCATTCCGCCCGCGGACACATGTCTACCTGGCCATTCTGGCTCCGTTGTTCAATGAGTCCGATCTACCGCACTTGGATCGAGCGGATTTGCTGTCGCAAACTGATGCAGAAGCCAACTTCGATTGCGGATTGCTACACCTAAGAGCAAATAGAACAACCCGCGCAATTGCTTCATGGAAGCGTTGTCTGGCATTCTCGCGAGACTATGCAGATCTGATTCTGTCCATTGGTAGTACGCGCTTGGATGATGAAGTTCTCGCCAACGATGTGATGCCCGAAGACCCCGTTCTTCTGCTTCGTGTCGCTGAAAGTAAACACAGAATTAGCTCTGAATCGCGATTGGCCAGACTCCTGGCCACACGCGTACTAACCATGGAAAACAAACGAACGCCGCAAGAATCAGACTACTACCGAGGTAGGGCAGCGACCCTTCTTGGAGAAGAGACTTTGGCGGCTGAGCATTTTGGGAACGCGGTTCGCTTAAGTCCGAATCAATCGGAATGGCGGTACCGATACGCAAATGCTCTGAATAACTCTGGGCAGCTGGCCGAAGCAGAAAAACAACTTCAGTGGTGCTTGGGTGTCTACCCCGGCAATGCGAAATTCAAGCGGTTGATGCAAACCGTTAAGACGAGGAGCGAGGCAAGTGAACTCTGATTACCCAAGCGGACGGACCCCTGAGTCATCATCCGACGACACTATTGAGCTGTTCGGTTTGCTGCGTCGTCGTCGTAAGCTATTGATCGGCACGTTCCTGCTGGGACTGATCGCGGCGATCGGCTACCAACTGTTCGCAACGCGGCTTTATGAAGCTCGCCTGGAACTGATGCTAATGCGGCGAGACTCCAGCGTGCCTGCTAATGGTGTAGGAACGCAAAGTGAAGTCGATGGTTCGTCACTAACTAACGAACTGCTCGCCACGCACATGCAAATGCTCTCAAGCCGAGCAATCATCAAAGAAGCTATCGAGACTTCTCATCTGGACCAAATACCCTCCGTCGTTGAAGCACACAACGAGGGGATTGCCGCAGTTGATTACATCAAAGAACAGCTCTCCGTCGACGTCGGCGGTGAAGGCAGCGCCCGCGATGCCAGCGTACTCGTCGCAACACTGCGTGACCCATCAAAGAATGACTGTGCGACAATTCTGAATGCGGTGCTGGTCAGCTACCAAAAACACGTCAAAGCCAGCTTCACCGGAGAGAGCGACGCAGGCATTCAGGCCGTCGAACGGTCACTTGAAAAACTCAGCAAAGAACTGACTGTCGCACAGGAAGAGTACCGTCTGTTTCGTGAAGGCACCCAGCTGCTGTGGGACAACGACAAGACTCGCAACACACACCAGGAACGACTTACTGTCCTGGAAGCAGATCGTCGCGACGTGCAAAAACGGATCTCTGAAACCAGCGCTCGTGCGGACGTGATTCGCGAAGTTCTGGCATCAAAGCAACTAAGTGAAGTGTCCGACTTTGAGCGGCTGGCATTGCTGAGTGAGCGCGAGACACAACGGCTCAAACTCTTGTTTGATGTCACAAAGGGTGACCCAAACAACGAAGAGTTCCAGGCAGACGGGCCCGTTCGCGCCGCGACTGCGAAGGCTCAGTACGAGGAACTACTGGCTCTGATGCTTGAAGAAAAGTCATTGCTCGCCGACTTCGGTCCTGACCACCCTTTGGTCAAGGTAACCCGGGACAAGATGGCAGTCATGCGAACCTTCCTTAATGAGAACGCTCCAAAAGCGGTTGCTGATGACGAAAAGAAGCGAATGGACCCGAAAGAGATGCTGGTGACCTACGAGCGTCTTCTCTCAAACGACCTGCTTCAGGACCGTAAGCTTGAGAAGAATATTCAGGCTGAAATTGAGCGAGAGTCCGCCCTGGCTCGAACTCTCGCGTCTGACGAGTTAAAGGGGCAGACGCTCCTCGACAACATCGAAACGAAGAAGGAACTGCAGAAGTCGGCGATTAGGAACCTAGGTGAGATGTCGCGAGCACGTGATTTCGGCGGGTTCAAAGTTGATGTTCTGGCGGCCGCTGAGCCTCAGGAGAAGCACGCCTGGCCTGATGTACGAATCGTCGTGGCACTTGGTGGCATCGGTGGGATTGTCCTTGGATTCATGCTGGCTCTGTTGGCTGACCTGACGGATTCAACATTCCGCAATCCAGACGATGTAGAGAACGTACTTCAACTGTCTGTCTTGAGTCACGTACCAGTCTTGCCACCAAACCAGAATCGAGATCCTGATCTCGGAAACATCGTCCCCGAGATCTGCGTGGCCCATCGCCCGAAGTCAAAAGAAGCAGAAGTATTCCGTTCATTACGAACTTCACTCTTCTTTACAGCGGCGTCGTCAAAGCTGCAGACAATTCAGGTAACAAGTCCGAGCACGGGTGACGGAAAATCAACGGTAACCGCCAATCTTGCGTGTGCGATTGCTCGCAGCGGGAAAAAGGTCTTGCTGGTTGACTGTGACCTTCGCCGACCCCGTGTCGCTTCCATATTCGGGGTCACGCGTGAGGTCGGGCTGTCTTCTGTTCTCGCTGGTCAATCAGAGATCCCCGACGTCATCAAGGACTCGGGACTTGAGCATCTCTCGATTATGCCAGCCGGCCCAATTCCGCCGAACCCAGCAGAACTGTTGACCTCAGCGGCGTTCGGAGAATGCCTTGATGTCCTCAGAACCAAGTATGACTTCATCATGCTCGATACCCCGCCAATGCTGGCAGTGTCTGACCCGGGCATCATTGCGAACCATGCTGACGGCGTAATGCTGGCTCTCCGAATCCTGAAGAACGGGCGAGGAGCCTCAATCCGAGCGAAGGAACTGCTTGAAGAACTTCAGGCAAACCTGTTGGGTGTCATCGTGAACTGCTCAACTCGCTTCGCGAAGCACTACGGCTACTCAGACTATCGCTACGACGAAAGCTACTCCTACCAGTACCGCGACAACAAGTACTACGAGCAAGACCAGAAAGTCGGTTACTCACGGGCTAAATCAGAAGCCTAGCTCTTCGCAGTCTCTTGTTGTTAACTCGGCGGGTGCGGGCCCACGAGAAGAAAACGGATGTCAGAAACTCAAACAACTCCATCGGGATTGATCGGCAGGCTACGGAACATCGTGCGTTTCAAGAGCGTTCGAGTGTTCGTCCTTGCGATCGCCCACTCGGTTGTGTTTATCGCAGTCTATTGGCTGGCGATGTTGTTGCGCTGGGACTTCTCTCCACCAGAACACATGATTTCGCTGTTCCTGGACAGTGTCCCCTGGTTCGTCGTCATCAAGCTGCCAGTGTTTTTCTTCCTTGGGCATTTCCATGGTTGGTGGCGGTACGTTGCATTCTCCGATGTCTCTGCACTGATTCGCGCAGTGGGCATCAGCTTGTTGGCAATGGTTGTCGTGGACCACTTTGTTCTCGAGTACCAGGTTCCGCGTAGCGTCGTGGTGCTGGATGCACTTCTGACCACAATCGTGCTGGGGGCGCTTCGGTGTAGTTTTCGGCTGCTTAGCGAACACTATCAGCTGTACTTCATTGATCGTCGCCCTACAGCGCTGTTGATTTGCAGCGACCAAAAAACCGGCTTGTTGGCGAACCAGCTTAACTCCCACTCAAGCCTCCCTTACCGCATCGTGGCGATCATCGACCCCACCAACCAACGCGGCGGTTCGCGATTGGGACACCTACGTGTGTACGGCGGATTAGATTGTGTGGCTGACGTGGCCAGGACGACAGAGTCGTCAGAAGTGCTCATCACCAGCGGTCAGCTTGCCGGGAGCGAACTAAGAGGGCTCGTCGGAAAGTGTGAAGATCAGGAGCTTAACTTACAGATCCTGCCAGCTATTGGAGACATGTTTAGCGGAGCCAGTAGCATTCCCGTTCGCGAAGTCGAGATCTCAGACCTGCTTCGCCGGGATCCCGTGGAGCTGGATACGGGGGCCGTATCCGACTTCCTGAAAGATCAGGTCGTCCTGGTAACCGGAGCTGGTGGCAGTATCGGCTCAGAAATTTGCAGGCAGGTGCTCAAGTTTGGTCCGCGAAAACTGGTTCTCCTGGGCCGCGGGGAGAACCGAATCTTTGCTCTGGAACGCGAACTTACCCAGCTGGAACATGATTCTGAGATTCGAGCGTTCATCGGCGATATCACAGTCCCCGATCGCATGCGAGCGGCTTTCGAAAGATACCAGCCCGGTGTCGTATTCCACGCAGCCGCTCACAAGCACGTCGCCCTGATGGAACAGAACGCAGGCGAAGCCATCCGGAATAACATTGTCGGTACCCGCAACGTCGTTGACCTCGCCCATGAATTTAAAAGCGAGTGCTTCGTACAGATTTCGACGGACAAGGTGGTCAACCCAACCAGCGTCATGGGAGCCAGCAAACACCTGGCCGAACGCTATGTCCAGGCATCGTCTGAGAATTCGTCAACGAGATGTGTTGTCTGCCGATTCGGAAACGTACTGGGTTCGAAGGGCAGCGTTGTTCCAATTTTTCAGGAACAAATCCGTTCCGGCGGACCAATTACAATCACCGACGAACGCATGAAACGCTTTTTTATGTCCATCCCGGAGGCGTCCCAACTGGTTCTTCAAGCCGGAGCCATGGGGAAGGGTGGAGATATCTTCGTCCTGGATATGGGTGAACCTGTCCGAATTGTCGATCTCGCCAAGGACTTGATCCGTCTGTCCGGACTTGGCGAGGACAGTATTGAAATTCGATTCACCGGAGCACGACCGGGTGAGAAGCTGTTCGAAGAACTGTACTTCGACGAAGAATCCACTCTACCGTCTGCGCACGCGAAACTACGAACCGCATACCACAGGCCGTTCACCTTTAAGACAGTCGTCGAGAGCCTTGACAGTCTGGAAAGCCTCATCGATGCAGAGAACCACGAAGTTCGCGCTGCATTCGAACGGCTCATCCCTGAATACACACCGACTTCCCACGAAGAGAAGGTACCCGCGGAAGGAACAGCTTCCGCATGAGCAAGCAGGACGGACAGACCAAGCGGTTTCTGTATAAGTCAGCAATATACGCGATCGGCGATTTGCTGACCAAAGGATCGCGGTTTGTACTGATTCCATTCTATGCACATGCCTTCGCCACAGAAGAAGTCGGGTTGCTGGCTATCCTGTTCGCGATCAACATCGCCGCCTGGACGCTCATGTCCCTTGGGTTTGGATTCGGTGTCCGTCGGTTCCATTCCGAGGAAGAACAAAGCCCGCAGCAAGCGGACGTGTTTCTGTCTTCAATGTTCTGGGCACGAGCCATCGCAGCTATCCCGCTACTTGGGCTTCTGCTTTTCGCCGGTGTCTACTTTTGCCAAAACACAGACACACCGGTCCCTTTGACTCTGGTTGTAATCGCAACCATCAGCGGCTACTTCCGTGCCGGACTAAACGTGTACGAGAACGCGTTGATGGCACGAGAACAGGCGGTCCACTATCGAGCGTTTACATTTTCCCAGTTCACCAGCACCACGGTTGCAATCATCGTCGCCGTTGTGGGACTGGACCTTGGGTTATCGGGCGCGATTTGTGCGGAAGCGGTCTTTACCACGCTTTGGTGTATTGGTGTCGCGATCCATATCACGCGGAAAGCCCGGCCAGACTTCAGTGTGGTCACGCGGCAAAGGATCTCTTGTTGTTTGCCCGTAGTCCCGCACATGTTGTTTGCCTGGGGTCTCGCGTCATCCGATCGAATACTGCTTGAACGGTTCGGTGTTTCAACGGAACGAATCGGCGTGTACGACGTCGGTTACATGCTGGCCAGTACACTGGGCGTGTTCTCCGTCGCAATGCGATCTGCATGGTTCCCAGGTTTCTTTCGCACGGCGAAGGATCCAGATGCAAACAGGCGCTACGGTGAAACGGCGACTCTGTATTTCTGTGTTGTTGCAGCGGTTGGTGTGGCTTTAATCCTTCTTGCACCTGAGTGCGTTGGCTTGTTGACTCCAGACGGATATCAGCAGGCGGTGCCTGTCATGCGGATTGTCGTTGTCGGCAGTTTCTTGCTGACCATCTTCGTTGCGGCGAACCAGCCCCTGTTTTTCGCAAACAAAACCGGGCTGATTGCGGCAACTTCATTGGTCGGACTCGCTGCGAATCTGGGAGCCAACTACTTCCTGATTCCACTGCATGGAGAACTAGGCGCGGCAATGAGTACGATTGTTGGG
>CAZAIB010000166.1:0-11361 GCA_964485095.1 uncultured Planctomycetaceae bacterium
AGCCGGAGTGGCGGAATCGGCAGACGCGCTGGATTCAAAATCCAGTGAGGGCAACCTCGTGGGGGTTCAAGTCCCCCCTCCGGTACTAGGGTTTCGTGATCTTTCTTGAAGATCACGGAACCCTTTTTCATTTTCAGGCGCGATGAGTATCCTGACATTCCCTGTCCGCCAAGCCGTCCGTATTTTGCGACATGCTGTCGGACAATCACCCTGTTGTCCCGCAACCAACTATGAACATTGACGATTTCCGTGAGTGTGTCGTCTTCCGGATCGGACCAGACGACCCGGCGAATCAACTCGCAGCACTCAGCACATCGGCAACATTTTCCTTCAAACTCGATGGCGGCGTCGTCCTTAGTGACGCCAAAACTTCGTTTGCCCTTTGGCATCAGATACTTGCTCTCCCCGACGGCGAGCAAATGCGCTGTCATACGCCGAAATACGGTATCCATCTTGGCATGGAACGTGGCGAATACCACACCGCAGCCATATGTTGGAAATGCAATAATATTTCTATCTCAAACTCTGGTGAATATGAATGGCGTACGTTCGATGGGCATTCTGATGCTGCACAATCGCTTCTTGGCCAGATCAAGGCGTATGTGACATCATCGACAGTGGACACCGACTCGTAACGCTGTTGCCGGACAACATGGTTTTTACGCAAGGCCGCGGCTTCGATGCTGGAGCATCTTTTGGTTTGCCACGTCTCCCGCTTCGGTGACGCGATTTGGTTTGCCTCGCCGCGGACACCGCCTCTTTGGCACCGTGGATTCTTTTTGGTAAACGGTTTGGTGTTGCGACGCTTGTTGGCTTCGGTGAGAAGCGGTGTCGTAAAAACCTTCCATTGGCGGACGCAGAAACCTGAATCTCGTGCAAGACACCCTTCCCATTGTCGACTCTACCACCGACGGTCAGTCTTGCCTCGAATGCGCTCAATTCGTGCAATCCGGAATGGCGATGGACATGGGCGGCGGTCGCGCGGGCTATTGCTTCCGCTGGATCGCTCGTGCTCGTCGTGTCGTGACCGTGGAATGCACGCAAACCTGTAACGGATTCCGTCGCCGCTCATCGTTCTTCCGCCCGCTTGGTACTTCTATTCTTTGGTCCAAACTTCCTCAATTGCTGTTATTCAACCTGATGGGATGGATGCGCCGGAGTTAGCCGTGTCCGAAGTGTCCGCCAACATGGTTTTTAAGCAAGGCCGTGGCTTCGTCGTTGGAGAATCGTTTGGATTACCACGTTTAATTTCTTCGGTGACGTGCTTTGATTTGCCGCGCCGCGGACACCGCCTCTTGGCAGCGTGGATTCTTTTGATAACTTGTTCGATGTTGCGACGCTTGGTGACTTCGGTGAGAAGCGGTGTCGTAAAACCCTTCCGTTGTGCGGCTACCGAGGTCAGCCATGAACCCACGCGACTATCGAACGTGGACATCACTCGCCGATCATCCGATCTTCTCAGCACGGGCTACGTCTTACGCCGATTGGTCTTCTGATCCAGATGTGTATTCTGACCGTCGCGATCTTCCCGCGGCCTACACCCCGGACTGGTATGTGCACATTGACCCGCGCTACCCTACCGATGTTCAGGCGGAATGTGCTGCCAACGATCTCCGTAGTCTTTCGGCTGTGTGTGATTCTCTGGCTCAACGATTTGGGAATCACTCACACGAACTGTTTATTCTCGATGATCTAACCGTTTACGTTCACGTTGTTGCCGATGATCTCGTGCTCGATATTTACCCCGTCCATTTCGACGATGCTGGGACAATCCTGAAGCTATTTCTCGAATCGCCCGCCGAACATGACGAACTAACGTTTACATCAATCGAAGATGTCGTGCCCAAACTGGACTCACTCCTACACGACGCGTGCCACCGGACAACATGAGTTTTTGCGCAAAGCCGCCGCTTCGTCGTTGGAGCATAGTTTGGTTGCCGCATCGACCGCTTAGGCGACGCGGTTCGGTTTGCCACGCCGTGGACACCGTCTTTGGCAGCGTGGATTCTTTTGATAAACTGGTTGCGACGCGTATTTGCTTCGGAGAAAAAACGTGTCGTAAAACCCTTCCGTTAGGCAGGCGAAATGAATCGGCGGTTCCGGTTTCTCGGTTCTTGCTTTACCGGCTGCATTATTGCATCGCTGGCTGGGCTGTGGCTGATGCTCGCCTTTGACGCTCCGATGTTTGCGGCTCTTGCTGCTGCCGTGATTCCTTGTGTGGCGTGCTGGCTTGCCGGAATACGTGACCCAAAACAACTCGCCAAAATCTGTGTGTATGCGTTCATTGGCTGGACGCTCACGTTCGCACTCCAGCCTGCCGTTGCTCAATCTGCAGCTTCTCACGCTCAACGAATCGCTGGGTTACCGCTGGTTGGCCGTGAATGGCACATCCCCGCAACCATAGTTTCAACCCTGCTGGCTTTGATCGGGACTGCGTTCTGTCCGATCCCAGGTTCAACCTCTAACGAGCTGCCCGCCGCCTAACACGTTTTCTACCCAAGGGTCTTCACACCTTCGTCCTTTGGCAACGCTCGCTGGCTGGTGGCTCGGTTGCGTTTGGTAGAGGGGCGGGAGTCTTTTTCGGGTGAGCGTCTTTCCGTGCGACTCTTTCTGTGGGCCTTCCGTGATTAGATCCATTTGTCAGCTGCGGCTGTCATGTTGCCGCCGGCGTTGCCTGTGTTGACGGTGCCGGCGCGTTCGATGAGGAGGATGTGGCATTCTTTGGCGGCGACCGGTCGGTGTTCGACGCCTTTTGGGACTACGACGAGGTCGCCTTCGCTAAGTACCACTGATTTGTCTCGGTATTCCATCGTGAAGCTGCCCTTCACGACGAAGAACGCTTCGTCGGTGTCGTCGTGCGAATGCCATACGAACTCGCCTTCGATTTTCGCGAGCTTGAACTGTGTGTCGTTCATCTGCGCAATGATGTGCGGCGACCATTGGTCGGAGATGAGCGTTAGTTTTTGGGTTAAGTGGACTGGTTCCATTGGTCTGCTTCGCTTTCCGTGTGGTTACCGTTGGCGGCCTGGAGGGATGCGGTTTGTTGGCTTTTGAACTGCTTCCAGTTGTTCGACAGTCAGGACATTGTCAACGAATTCCCGCACTGCGTTGGGGAGGCTGCGGTACGAAGTTGGGGCACGTCCGGACCGTTGTGTAATTGGTCCGGAGTATTCGTTGAGCGCTGACCGAAGCTGCTCGCGTTGAGCAATACTGAGTCGGGCCGGCTTATCGATGGCGAGAATCACGGATGTAATCTCAGCCTCTCGTTGGAACTTAGCCCGCGCGGATACTTCTCGTTCGTACTCAGCAAACTGAGTCTCGCCGAGTGCCGATCGGACTGCTTTCGTCCAGAGTGGATCTCCGTGGTGTTCTGTCTTTGCAGACTGAACTGAGAGAAACAACTGCTTGAGTTGTTCCATGAATTCTTCTTCGTTGTCGTCAGTCCAGTCTTGCGTCTCTAGGTTTTCCATCTGAGCCAGTTCTGCACGGAACCGCTTCTTCTGCGAGCCTTTGATGGCAAGGTCCAGTCGCCGTGACTGTTTCTCGGTGAGCTTGTATGTGGAAGCCAACCAGGCGGCCTCTTTCTGCAACGACTTTTCGGCCTGCGTCCTGGCCCTTTCGATACCTGCTCGGCAGGCTGTCATTAACGGCGCTTTCTGGTCAGGCCCCAGGAGTCCCGCTATCACAACCAGACGATTGGCTTCAGCTATCGCTCGAACCTGTGCCGCCTCCTGTTGCTGGATCGCCCGAAGCTCGGCTGCTTTCGCGCGTGCTTCGGCGGCTCTTTTTTGCCGTTCGATGCGATCCGTCTCTTCCTGATACCGGGCGTCGAAGTTCTTGTTCCAGTCTTTGGCCTGGTCTTTCGTGAGCGACGCTGCGAGTGCTTTCTTCCAGGATTCGGTGGATTCCAGAAGGTACAGCGAACCGCCTCCAGCCAGTCGGAGTTCCTCCCGAAGTTGATCCGGTTTGGACGCCCAGCGTGTTGCAAGTTCGTTAACTGCTTTCGTGATGATGTCGGGGATCTGTTGTTCGAACTTCTTGACGGCGGCTTCGTCCAGCGAGAGTTTCTTTGCCTGCTCACGAAGGATCTCAGGGAGTTGAGTTCTCGCTTTGGCCCGGCTGATGTAGGCGTGAGCCACTTGGCGGTACCGTTTGACGGCAAGTTCGTCGTCCTGGTTCGCGTGGACAAATCCGCTGAGGAGTGTGAGTAGAACAGCGATGCCAATTTGCTGAATCTTCATCGACATTGTCCTTCTGAACGTTTTGATACAACGAACAGGGGCGTTGGTTTGACTTGGAGGTTTTTCCAGGCCACTTGTTCGGGTAATCTATAAACAGATGGTAGCGTTCGTGCTTGACGAATCGAACGCGGCATCACCCCTACGCATCCCGCCTCGGCAAGACAACAGACGCCATCCACGGTTGTTTGTTCCCCACCGCCTCTACAAATGGTTGCAAGAATGCTTGGAAAGTCCGGTTCGCAGCAGGAAAGCCTCATGATGCGGCACGTCGCGATTGTTGTTCTCGCCCTGAGTATTTTCGTTCCTCGAGCGACCGCTCAGGACGATGAAGAAGTTGCGATCAAGCACTTCGAGAGCACCGTTCTGCCGATTCTGAAAGCCAACTGTTACAAGTGTCATGGCGCGGGAGATGTGAAAGCTGGTTTGCGAATCAGCGACCAGGAAAGTCTGCTTGAGGGTGGTGAGTCTGGTCCTGCCGTGGATCTTGGTGATCTGGACAAGAGCATTTTGCTGAATGCGATTAACTACCAGGACTACGAGATGCCCCCCAAGGGCAAGTTGGCTCAAAGTCAGATCGACGCGATCACTCAATGGGTCAAAGCCGGCGCGCCGTATCCGGATAGCATGCTTGAACCAGCCGATGACGAAGAAGCTGGTGGTCCTCCGCCGGTTAACGAGAAAACAAAATCGTGGTGGTCGTTCCAGCCAGTCAAGCGGCCGGCGGTTCCTTCAGGTTCGAAGTGGGGAACCAACGCGATCGATCATTTCATTGCCGCGAAGCTAAGCGGCAAGGGGCTGAAGCCGAACGCGCAAGCTGACAAAGTCACTTTGCTAAGACGGGCGTACTACGATCTCATCGGTTTGCCGCCGACACCGGAACAGGTCAAAGCATTCATTGCTGACGATTCCGACAAGGCGTTCGAAAACGTGATCGATCAGTTGCTGGCATCGGAACACTACGGCGAGAAGTGGGGTCGGCATTGGCTGGACCTGGTTCGTTACGGTGAAACCAACAGCTACGAACGCGATGGGGCGAAGCCTTACGTCTGGCGATACCGCGACTACGTGATTCAGTCATTCAACGATGACAAGCCGTACGACAAGTTCATTACCGAACAGCTGGCCGGAGACGAGATTGAGAACCCAACGCCTGAGTCGGTCATCGCGACCGGCTACTACCGCCTGGGCATTTGGCAGGACGAGCCGGTGGACAAGGTCGAGTCGATGTACAACGACCTCGACGACATCCTGGTCACAACGACGGATACCTTTCTTGGTCTGACTGTCGGGTGTGCCCGGTGTCACGATCACAAGATCGACCCGATCCCGCAGAAGGACTATTACCGGATGCTGGCGTTCTTCCGGAACATCCGTCGCTACGGAGTCCGTGGTAACGATTCAGTTCTGCAGGCTTCTGTGATGGAAGTTGACCAGCCGGCTGAGGATAAAGAACTCAACAAGGATCAGCGAAAGCACGACGAACAGCTGAATGCGGCGAAACGTGAGATGAAGAACCTTGAGGAAGAGGTTCGAAAGGGACTGGATGGCGTTGAGGCTGAAGACTTCGTCTACGAAATGAATCGCCTGGCGATCATGAAGAAGCACTCAGACAAGAACGGCAAGAAGCTTATCAATGCCGGTCGAATGCGACACTACGAGAGCCTAAGACGACGTCGGCAGCAACTGGAAGCGAACCCGCCCAGCGGCCTGGCGAAAGCGCTATGTGTCAAAGAAACGGGCAAGACGTCGCCGAAAACGTTCCTGCTGACTCGAGGTAACGCTCATGCAGAAGGCGAAGAAGTCACTCCCGGGTTCCCGTCAGTACTAAGTCCGCCAGAACCGGACATTGTCGCGCCAAAATCCAACACGACTGGACGACGCCTGGCTTTGGCGAAATGGATTGGCAGCAAGGACAACCCGCTGACGGCTCGCGTGATTGTGAACCGAATCTGGCAGCACCACTTTGGTCGCGGGATCGTTCGCAGTACCAGTGACTATGGTTTCCAGGGAACGCCGGCAACACACGTGAAGTTGTTGGACTGGCTGGCTGCTGAGTTCGTCGAAGGCGGCTGGACGATGAAGCGAATGCACAAAATGATCATGCTGTCTGACACGTATCGGATGTCATCAGATCGGCAAAATACGGATGCAATCGCCAAAGACGAAGCCAACGACTACATGTGGCGATTCGACTCACGGCGATTGATTGCCGAAGAGGTTCGCGATTCGATTCTTGCCATTAACGGTCGATTGAACACGAAGATGTTCGGCCCCAGCATTTACCCGAAGGTTCCACAAGAAGTGTTGCATGGCCTTTCACGACCGGGGGCAGGTTGGCCGACGTCTCGTTTTGAGGATCAACAACGCCGTAGCATTTACGTGCATGTGAAACGCAGCCTGCCTCTGCCGATGCTGGCCAGCTTCGACATTGCTGATCCCGACAAGCCCTGCCCGGTTCGGTTCGTCACCACACAGCCGACTCAGGCGTTGGGGATGTTGAACAGTCGGTTCATTAACGATCAGGCGAAAGCGCTTGCTGAGTCTGTGAAAGAAGCAGCTGGCGATGATGTTGAGGCTCAGGTCACACTGGCGTTGTGGAGAACCAAGCAGCGTGAACCGAGTAAGACGGATGTTGCTCGCGGACTGAAACTGATGAAGGAACTTCGGGACGAGGACAAGGCGTCGGCCGACGATGCTCTCAAGTACCTTTGCCTGGTTTCTTTGAACCTCAACGAATTCATGTACCTGGATTAACTACCTGCTGATGCCGGTTCCAAACCGGTTCCCACCTACAAGCAGCGAGACGGAACACATCATGAACAAGCCCACGACTAACTTCTGCGGACGCACACGACGCGAGTTTCTTTGGCAGGCGGGAGCCGGCTTCACGGGAACCGCGATGGCGGGCCTGCTGGAATCTTCGTTCCTTGCTCAGCAAACGCACGCGGCGGATGGGACCCAGTTAGCCAATCCGTTGGCTCCCAAAGATCCGCACTTCGCGCCCAAAGCCAAGAACGTGATCTTCCTGTACATGTACGGTGGCCCCAGCCACATGGACACGTTCGAGTACAAGCCAGCTTTGGATGGTCGCGATAATCAGACGGTTGATGTAAAGACTTTCGGTCGTGGCGGTCATAAGAATCAGGGGCGGATTGTCGAACCGCGGTGGAAGTTCAAGCAGCACGGTGAATCCGGCAAGCATGTGAGTTCGCTGTTTCCAAACCTGGCGAAGCATGTGGACGACATGTGCTTCATCCATTCAATGACAGCCGATTCGCCGATTCACGGTTCGGCAATGCTGATGATGAACAGCGGCCGCATTCTTAGTGGTAACCCGTGTCTTGGTTCGTGGGTGAACTACGGGCTGGGCACGATGAACAAAGACCTGCCCGGCTTTGTAGTAATGCTGGATCCGCGTGGTGGCCCGATTTCCGGACCCAAGAACTGGAGCTGCGGCTACATGCCGGCGACTTACCAGGCCACAGTCATGCGTTCCAAAGGCGCGCCGATTCTGGACTTGGCTCCGCCTTCAGGGATGTCTGGCAAGATGCAGCGGCGATTGTTGGATTCGTTGAAGGAATACAATGAGGAACACATGGTGTCGCGGCCAGGGAATTCGGACCTTGCGTCGCGAATCGCGAGTTACGAACTGGCGTACCGCATGCAGTCGGCGGCTCCGGAAGCGGTCGATCTGGCCAGCGAAACCAAAGAGACTCAGGCCATGTACGGCCTGAATGGCCGGCGGACTCAGGCGTTTGGCCGGCAGTGCCTGTTGGCTCGACGATTGGTCGAACGCGGCGTTCGCTTTGTTCAGATTTATTCGGGCGGCAACCATAACGACGCCAACTGGGATGCTCATGGTGACCTGGAAGTGAACCACAACCTGCACGCTGGTGAGACGGATCTTCCAATCGCAGGCCTGCTGGCAGACCTGAAGCAACGCGACATGTTGAAGGACACGCTGATTGTTTGGGGCGGCGAGTTTGGTCGTCAGCCGACGGCCGAGTACGCCAAGGGAACCGGTCGAGACCACAACGCTTATGGGTTCACAATGTGGATGGCCGGCGGTGGAATCAAACCGGGTATCTCAGTCGGTAAGACGGACGAACTTGGTGCCGCGGCGGCAGAGAAGCCGTTCCATGTGAGACGACTACACGCCACGATTCTTCACCAGCTTGGTTTGGATCCAAACCGTTTGAGCTACTTCTATGGCGGCCTGGATCAGAGGCTTGTGGGGGTTGAAGGTGCAGAGCCGATTAGGGAAGTGATGGCGTAGGGACGAGGGCCTGCCTTCGTTTTGTTTTGCCCAAGTTTATTTAGAGTTCCCGGCGATTTCTTGCCTGTGCCCTGAGCAACGGACAACTGGGAATGGAAACAGTTTGCGCATAGCCGCTTTGGCCTAGCCATGATTTTTGCGCACTCGGTTGAGAACCGTGGCTAACGCCTCTCGTGCATGTGGCAGGTGCTAGCGTAAAAACGGCTCATGGAGTCGTCTCAGGCTGTGAGACATCGCACCATCAAATCTGATTTGGGACGGGTTTCGGAACCGTGGTTGGGTTTCGGGGTTAGGTTCCGTCTGCCCGTCTGATTGATGCTGCGTTTCACGGTTCAACTATCTCTGCGAACGTGTTCTCAGAGTGCCACGACCTGATTGACAGACCACCGTCTGCGTGTCACTTTAGGTAGGCAAGCTGCCTCACGTTGTTTTGCTCGTCCGGGAAGGGCGGGAAACCCACCTCCTTTGAGTGACTACTCAATGCGATATCTTAAAAATCGGGCCCGGTGGCTCGTTGCATTTGCTGCCACCGCGCTTCTGCTGCCGTCTGCATCCGCACACGATGTTCCCAAGCCAATCGCTTTAGTGAATGGCCGTATTCTGACCGTCGATGGCGGGACGATTATTGAAAAGGGAACCGTCCTGATTAAGGACGAGAAGATTGCTGGTGTGGGAACCGATGTGAAGATTCCTGACGACGCGGTGAAAATCGATGTCAGCGGGATGACTGTCTCCCCAGGACTGATTGACGTTCGCAGCAAGCTGTGGATCGAATCTGGTTCAGCGACGGCGTCGTCGTCCAATGGCAGTCTGGATCTGGCAAAGGCGATCGATACCTTCTCTGAGGATTGGATCGACGTTGCCAAACAGGGTGTTACGGCGATTTGCGTTCAGCCGTCCGGAAGTATGGGTGGTCGCTGTGTCGTCCTTCGCGTGGCCGGCGGACACGATGAAGCTCATCTCACGATCGAAGGTGCCTCAGGTATCCAGGCTTCATTGGGAACCGGCGCGAGGAACTCGACAACACGCTACTCGCAGTACACTGCTCTCAAGCGGCAGTTGGACGCTGTGAAGAAGTATCAGGACGAGTGGAAGAAATACCGCGAAGCCCTGAAGAAGTGGGAAGAGGCACAGAAGAAAAAGAAGGACGGCAAAGACAAGAAGGACGAAAAGTCGAAAGCCGACGACAAGAAGAAAGAAGAACCGAAAAAGGATGAGAAGAAAGAGGAACCCAAAAAAGTTCCGACAATTCGCCTCCGCGGTCGCGAAGTGCCTATCGATCAGATTCCACCTCGGATTCTGGCTCAGCTGAAAGCTCGCGGAATGAAGATTCCGGAGATGCCATCGGGAGCCAAGCCGGCTAGTTCTTCCCCATCCAAGAGTACCAGCAAGGACGGGAAGCCGAAGGAACCGAAAAAGGACAAGGTCAAAGACGTTCTTGTCAAACTGCTGGAACGCAAGATTCCTCTTCGAGTGGAAGTGAACACGGCTGACGATGCTGCCCACGCTTTGAAGCTGGGCGACGAGATGAAAGTCGATATTGTTCTTGAAGGCTTGGCGAAGCTGGGTCGAAGCTGGGAGAAGGTCAACGAACAACGACCACCGCTGGTTGCCGGCCCGATGGTTGGCTGGGAGACCGCTCCGGCTCGTCGAACTGACTGGTTCTCAGACATTGCAGCCAGCGAGAATGTTTTGGCTATCGCCACTTTCTCGCGGAACTCTCGCGGTTCTCGATTGCTGCGTGCTCACGCGGCGATGGCCATCGCTGAAGGCCTGACGACTGACCGAGCTTTGGAATCGATCACGATTAATGCTGCCAAGGTACTCGGACTGGCTGACAAACTAGGTTCGATTAAGGTTGGCAAGCACGGCGATGTCGCGGTGTTTGCCGGACATCCGACTGATCCAGCCGCACCTGTGATGCTGACTGTGTCTCAGGGACAAATCACTTACAAAGCAACTGACAAGCTGACTGCGGTTCCTTCAGAACGTGCTGAGATCAGCGGACTGCCGCTGGCTTTGCCTGATACGTACGCGTTGAAGAGTTCTCGTGTTCAGAAAGCTGACGGAACGTTTGGCCCGGCGACTATTAAAGTTGCGGGCGGGAAGATTGTAAGTGTTGGCGACGACACTCCGGACGACGCGTTTGATCTTGGCGACGCGGTTGTGACTGCCGGCCTGGTGGTTGGGCACGCGGCCGGAAGTACATCAGCGTCGGTCGATCCTGTCGCCGCTCACACACATGCGGCAGACAACTACAACCCTGACAGCGAAGGCCTGCGAAAAATGCAGCAGGCTGGTTTCACCGCCGTCGCTTACGCTCCTGTATCAACAAACGTTGTGGCAGGCCAGATGGCATGCGTTCGCTTTGGAGCTGACCAGCCAATCGCAATGAAGGATGACTGGCCGCACACGATTGCGGGCAAGTTTGTTCTTTCTGGTTCGTCTCGCAGTGCCAATCGGTTCCCGTCAGCACTTAGCGGTCAGGTGGATCTGCTGCGTCGCTACTTTGACGGCGAAGACTTTGATACTCGGCTGTTCGTTCCCGGTTCGATTGAAGCGGCAATGGACGAGAAGGCTGAGAAGCTGTTGGCGTCGCTGAAAAGCGGCAAGACAATCGCAGTCTTCGAAGCCGGAACCGACGCAGAGGTGCGCGCGGCCCTGGACATCATTGAAGAGTTCAAACTGAAGGGCGTGTTGCTGGAACCTCAGGACATTCGCAATTCAATGGAACGCATCACGTCGCTGGGCGTGGGCATTATCGCTCGCGGCATGCAGGTGAACGACTACGACTGGTACGCCGCCGACATTGCGGCTGCATCGAAGGCGGGTGTTCCTGTTGCG
>CAZAIB010000167.1:0-11322 GCA_964485095.1 uncultured Planctomycetaceae bacterium
AAAGATCGCTCGACGGCCAACGGCGTTAAACGCAATTCCCTGTGCAGAGAGACTTGCTGCTGATGCCAACACAATGACCGAGTGAACCATCTCCGGATGTCGCACAGACCAGGATAGCGCCTGCATGCCGCCCAGGCTGCCGCCGATGACAGCCAACAACCTGTTGATACCGAGTGCTCGCACAAGTTCGGCGTGCACGTCCACAATGTCTTGAACCGTGATGAAAGGGAAGTCGAGACAGAACCGCTTCTGAGACTTGCGATCGATATCCCCCGGACCAGTTGTTCCCTGACATCCGCCCAACACATTGGCACAGACTACAAAGTACTCGTTCGTGTCCAGCCCTTTGCCGGGACCGATAAACGGGTCCCACCAACCTGGTTTTCGATCCGCAGGCGAATGCCACCCTGCTGCGTGCGCGTCACCGGTAAGGGCGTGGCAAACGAAGATCGCGTTGTCGCCGCGTTCGTTGAGTTCACCGTACGTTTCGTAGGCAACCTCAATCGGGCCCAGTGTTCCATCGTCAGACACCAGTGCCAACGGTTGCCGTTCGAACAACGTCATTCGTTGCGTCTGAACGATCCCGATTGAAGAATCGTCTGAGTACTTGGGACTTTCGGTGGGTTTAGCTGACATTGAGTAAGACGCAGGCAGGCCGAGGAGGAACTCACACCGTATCCGAGACTACAAGTCGAAACGAGTACCCATGCCGCGGATACTGTTGGTTTCCCTGTTTCTTAAAATTCCAATCGGAAAAGTCGGGCTGCGAGAGCAGGGCACCGACAGGCTCAAAAAGAAAGACGCCGCACGACAATGTCGCACGGCGTCTTTTCCCCGACACATGTTTCGATGTGTTTACGGCAACACTGGTGGGAAATCGATATTCGGAAACAGTGGGTCTGCTGCCGCACGTTCGTTGAAGCCGTTCGAATTGAACTCCGTTCGAATATCCTGGACTGAACCCTGGAACGAGAAGATGTTGTTCGGGCTGCTCAGGAACGGTCCGTTGTCGATCTGGAAGAGCGACGTGTTCCGTGGGAACAACGCAGGAGTGATCGTCCCCTTCGATGGATCGATGTTGTCAAACAGGAATCCGGCTGAGGTCACGTTGATCTGATTCCCTGAGTTGTTGTTGAATCGAAGATCAAGCTGAGCTGTGTCATCAAGGAAGACAACGTCCGGGTTAAAGAGCTCGGTTGCGTCCCCGTTGACCTGGTCAATCGAGCTAAGCGGATCACCACCCACGTTGAATGACTCGGTCAAGAAGTCGGCATCAAGGTTTCCGCCGAAGGTGGTATCCTGAACGTCCGCAGCAAGGTAAGCGTTCGGGCTAACCCGAATTGTCAAACCGGTTCCGAGACCTGCGGCCAGAGAAGTACCGTTGTTGGTAATCTCATTGTTAAGAGACTCGAACAGTGAGTTTTGAGCAGTCCGCAGATTCAGGAAGCTAGCCTGGTAGGCAGCTTGTCCGTTAAGCGTACCGGCGTTGAGAGCCAGCAGTTCTGGTTCAAACGGTGAGAACAGCCCGGCCGACGGTCGACCAAGTGGGTCTATTCCCAAGTTGCCAGAACCAGGGGCATTGTTGCGGAAAATGAAGGCCTCTCGGCTCTCAAGGTACCTGGCGTTGGCCTGGAACACCACACCATCCAGACCGTTCGATCGAACCACATTGTCGTTGAACACGAACAGGTTTGTGTCGAGCGTCGTGCCTGACGGGCCAGTGCCTCCCAGGATTTCTCGTTCACGTTGACCTGACGCTCCAGTTACCCGGAAGTTCGCTCCACGTCGAATGTTCTGAGAGAACTCGTTGTCAATAACCGTCGCGGTGACGATCGGGCCAATTTCGTTCCGGAAGAACGCTGGTTGATCCGGAGGGAAAATATCCGGCTGGTTGTCAGCGTTGACAGTCCCGTCAAACTGAGCCGCCGCAAATGCTCCACCAGAGACGTTGATGTCGACACCGTCGCCACCATTCCCTGCCGGATTCCCGTTATTAGAGCCGCCGACAAGGTTACCCACGACGTTAACGGTTGGGCGTGATTGGCCTGTCCCACCGCTGCCAAGAGCGGAGATACCGCCGCGAGCCACAACGGCGACCCCGTCGTCGCCGTTGTTTTGAATGATGTTACCCAGGTTACCAGTACCGCCAACCTGCAGAGTTGCAGTGGAGTTATCCAATGAGTTGAACAGGATACCGTCACCGTTCTGAACGTCGATATCCAGGTTACCGGCAATAAACCCGTTCAGGTTCGAAGCGTCTTCTGAGCCGTCAAGCAAACCGTTGCCATTCAGGTCTTCCGTATCAAGGACACCGTTTCCGTTAGCATCTTCACCTGCGTCAAGGTTTCCGTTTCCGTCTGCGTCTTCAGTGTCAAGGAAGCCGTTCATGTTGGCGTCCTCACCAAAGTCCAGCACACCGTTGCCGTTGGCGTCTTCAGAAAGGCCAGCAACGCTGCCAGCAATCAGAACACCCTGGACGGTTAACGTCGAGTTTGTATTGCCTGATGCGTCAAAGCGGATGCCGTTACCACCGTTTGGAAGACTTCCGTTATCGGTGATGAATGTCTGACCGCCGCCTGAATCGACTAGCAGGTCAATATCACTGTCGTCGGTGGCTTCGATATGGATACCGTCAGAACCATTGTTGGAAATCACAGTGTCACCGTCAGTGGCTCCTGACACGTGTGGATTGGTCGAAGTAGAACTGGCTGCCGAAGTCACCTGAACCAGCTGTCGGCTGTCATTGAATGATGTCAACCGGATACCGTCTCCACCGTTTTCTGTAATGACATTGCTCTTGAACACCGTACGTCGCCCTGGTGGGTCAAACCCAAAGTCAGACGGGTCGCCGAAGGTCGAGAATTCGCGGGTGTCAACAAGAATACCGTTGGTGCCATTGTTGGAGATAGTGTTGTTCATACCGTCACCAAGCAACTGAGCATCTCCACGACCAAAGAATGCCACGCCGTTGGCCCCGTTGAATTCGAAGGTGTTTCCATTCCATGTCACCGTGTTAATCGACCCGGACATCGGCTGGTTGACATCGAACCGGTTGTTTCCGACAAACGTTGTCTCCATACCGGATCCAAAGTTGTTGCTAACATTGTTATTCAACACCAGAGCTTCGAGGAATGATGAGTCAGCTCGCAAGAAGTCGATACCGTCACCGCCAAGAGCGCCGTTCTGAGTGTTGATGATGGTTGAGTCTTCGATCAGCACATTCGCTTTGGTGTTACCAGCTGTGTGGACAGCAATACCTACTCCATCGTTCCCGTCGAACACTTCGTTCCGGATAGTCAGGTCAAGCGTGCTGTTGGTCACTGGTGCTGCTGCAGCTGGTGGGCTGTTGTTTGAACCTGTCAGGTCTGCGAAAAAGCCACCTTCAGCGTTGCCAGTAATCTGATTGTTCTCAGTAATCACTCTGGCAATGGTCAGTTCGCCCGGCACAGATTCGGTCCGAGTCAGGATACCGGACCCACCGTTGTCGGCGATGATGTTGTCTCGAATGATGCGGTTGTTCCCGTCAGACACATCGCCAAAGTCAAGGGTTCCGAAACTCTCGATTAGAAGAGCGATACCATTGCCGGCGTTGGCGGTAATCTCGTTATTGATCACGTTTCCATTGATCATGCCACCGTTGGCAGCAAGAACCTGAATACCGTCACCAATGTTGTTAGTAATGACGTTTCGCTGGGTGAAGGAATTACCGCCGAGTGAGTTGAAGCCATCTCCGCCGATTGACTGATCGGCAAAGATCATGGCGCCTGGACCTCGTGCTTCAAGATGAATACCTCGCCCGCCGTTTCCTTCGATATTGTTGCCCTGAATGTCCAGGGCTTCTGCTTTTGCGTTGTCTAAGGCCGTGACACTGATCGCGTCACCCTGCAGGTTCGTGATGTTGTTGTTCAGAATTCGAGATGGCTCCAAGCGGCTGTTGTCAGCACTACGAATCGTGATACCTTCGCCGGATGGTCCAACAATTGGGATGGCAGTTCGAAGTCCAACAGCATCAACCAGCTGCTGGATGTTCATAGAAGGCGTTCCGCCTGTTTCCGCATTTACACCAGACAGCGAGAACTCAGCATCTTCAATAATCTGCTGGTTCGGGCGCCCGGTAGCTCCCGTGCCCATAATTGCGTTGCCGCTGCCCGAAGGAGTAATGGCACCCGGGTCAACGTGATTGAGTGAAAGGTTGTGACCAACTTCATGCGAGATAGTTCCAGCCAGCGCGAAGGTCGTAAATTCGAGATTGCCCGAAGTTAAAGCATCCCCCGGCGTGATACCGAATGTCCCGTCTAGCTGTGGAAACTCAGATGAGTACGTTGAGGAGACATGGTCACCATTTACGAAGCCAAAGTTTGGCCCGACCCCTGTCTGATCTCTGATTCCACCTAAGACACCCAGACCAAGCGGTGCACCTGCGGTGTCAGTACCACTGATAAAGTGTGTGTAGAACTCAGTCGATCCATTCGAAGGAGCCCCGCCGATATCGCCGATCACAAAGTCAATGGCCAATTCCTGCCCAGCTGGAATCGGGCTTCTTGGATCAACATCGGATGTAACAATCCCGCGGAAGTCTCGTATTACCTCAGCGAGAACTGCTGTCTGTAGTTCTTCCAACTCATCCGGGGCAAACCCAAACGATGTGATATCAAAACCAGTTAGGTTAAATCCGAATGAGTCCGCCTGTGCCCCTTGAGTGGCAAGGTCGAAGAAGTCCAGAACGACCGTCAAGCCACCCTGATCCTGCGATACGAACGGTGAGTTCGTACCGGGACTCGTAATGGTGTTGAACAGAATGTCTGTCTGAACCCGAGCGGTGCCAGTCGTATCGATGGCAATCCCGGAACCCAGGTTGCCGGTGAATGTGTTCCCCAGCGATTCATCAGGACCACCGATATCAAACACACCGCTGCCGCTGCCCTGGCCGAAGACACAGAGGCCGTTCAGACCGTTGTCGTCGAGGACGTTCTGAACAAAACCCTGGTCGAACAAGCCGTTTCCGTTGACGTCTTCGTCAACCTCGAACACACCGTTCTCGTTTCTGTCTTCGGTAATGACCGTAAATCGACCACCATTCCGGTAGTGGAAGAACACACCGTTGTCACCGTTGCTGCTACCCGTGTTACGAGCGAAGCTGCGGAGCACAAAGGAGCCTCCGTCTGCCAGAGCCCGGAAGCCGTCCCGAGTGTTGTTATTAAACTGGTTGTCTTCCACTGAGGCATTGACAACCGCTCCATCGCGAGCTTCGATATCAATACCGCGATTATTGTTGTCCGTTACGTTGTTCAAAATCCCGGTACGCTCACCAAGGTTGCCAGCGGGATCGTTGGCCTGGATTCGTGAACCTGGTCGAGCCAGCAAATCAATACCATTGCCCGTGTGACCGGTAATTGTGTTGTTCTCTGCAAGCAAATTCAGAGTTTCACCCGCTGCAACGGTCAGGAGAAGACCGTTGCCAGCTGACTGGTTTCCATCTTCATCTTCGCCAATGATTGTGTTGTCCGTGAAGACACCGCGGCCCTGCACGTTGTTCAGAACAACTGCGTCAGTGTGGTTGAAGATTGTGTTGCATGTAATCTCAAAGTCAGTCAGTGGGTTACGACTAACGATGCCGCGACCACCATTGGCGTCGATTCGGAAACCGCTCACCACATTGTTGTCAGACAGGCTGATGACCTGGCTGCCAGGACCACCACTTGGGTTCGTGATTAGTGGAGCCAGAATATCCGGATCGTCAACCAACGATGGCAGATCACAAATCAAGCCGTCAGATTCGAAGATGCGGTGTGTCTTTTCCCGGCCAAGTAGTTGCTGGCCGGCGAACAGGTCCAACCCGCCATCGACTGACAGATTGGTACTTGTGTTATCCGTGCGTGGAGCGACAGAAAGGATGTCGAACCGACTTGCGTTGGCAGCCGCCAACGCTTCCAGCGAACTGAATGGGTTCTCAACACTACCGTCACCGTTAACGGTACGGTTCGGATCGACGAACAGCAGTTCGAACGCCTGACCGTCCTGCGGATTCACGACATTCTCGTTGTTGCGGAATGTCGCGACATCTGTGTGGATACGGTTACTACGACGGACCTGATCGCCAAGACGTTCCTGCAACACACGTGGCTTGAACCAACCTCGAGTTCGCCAGCGAGGCAAGGTAACCGACACGCTTGCGTAGGCGTTGTCACCCAACAAGTCGTCGTTTGTGTAAGTGAAGTTGGCTGTCGTCGCGTCGTTGATCAAAGCCTCAACGCGTGCGGACACACCAACCGTGTCTCCCGCCTCATCGTTGTCGAGGTAGTAACCACCAACGTAGCCGTTGATTCCATAGTGCCCGAGGAATGGCAGTGGTCCACCGGTTTCGGCATCGATGCCTGAGAAGGCGGACTCGAGAACGCGTTCGCGGGTTGCCACAATGTTGTGGCCAATGAAGTCGCAGGTTCCGGTTAGCTGACTGCTGATCTCTTCAGTGTCAGTGCCCAGCACGAAGTACCCGTTCACCCGGAAGTCCAGATACTTGCCCAGCGATTCGACACCGACGCCGAGTCGTTGGTAACCCTCATCGCGGCGAGTTCCCTGGTCCAGGTCGTAATATGCGTTCCATCCGAAGATTCGATTCCGTGAGGCGTCGAGGTTTCGGTAGGCAACACCACCGTTGTAGGTTCCTCGTCCTTCGTCAGTCACCGAAGCAGCGACATCCAGAAGCAAGACTGTCTGACCAGGAACCAGGTGCCATGGGACCATAGCGTTCAGGCGGAAGTATTCTTCGCTGTAACCCAGACCTTCACCAAAGTTGGCGTCAAAGTTCAATTGCGGGCCGAACAGCTGAGTGCTGGTCGGATCGGTCATGTTAAAACCGACTCCGGAATCCGGGCCAAAGTACTGCGGCATCGCGGAGGTTCCGTAGGCCGCAACGCTTGGTTCCGCCGTCATATACTGCGGCATACCCCCCATGTAGGGAGCCTGAGCGCTCATACCAATCGGTTGTGCGGCGGGCCCGCCACCTAAACTTACATGGCCAACATCGTTGGTCTGACCTGATAGCCCCAGTGGGAGCAGCATGCCCGCCGTAGCGAGAACAGTCAGGGCCAGAAAGCCAGTAATGCGTTTCGTCTTCATTGTCTCTCGATCCATCTGAGTAGACAGCCTGTGCCGGTTGCGCCGGAAAGGGCAGTTACTCTGATTGTTCGGAAACTGAGTAGAGACAAGTTGAGTAAAAATAGGAGGAACGTAACGTCCGTGACGTCCGTGACGATTATTTCGGTCCTTCCGGTTCTAAGCCCATTCACAGAAGCCAGTTCTCGAACCTCAAAGCGGCACGATCTGCAGAAGGAACCGCTTTACGTTGGCACACAACCAACATTGGGAGCTATAGTCATCCTGCGCAAGACACACGATTTGCAGAGGCCAATATGTTCAGAATCATCAGTCTTTCTGCCGCCATCACTATCCTGACGGCCACTATCAGCCTGGCCCAATCTCGGCAGCAGCTGCCGCAGCAGCAGAACGCTGCAGTCGGCCCGGTGCTGACCCAGCGTCTTTCTGAATTGCTCTCGCGGGATTGGGATGGGAACCCTGAGTGGGCCAGGATGGCGTCTGAAATCCTGGACGGTCGCGACACCATGGGAGTCGGCAAGGGATGGTTCAAAGCACCCGACTCCAGGTACGACTGGAAGTGGCTGCGAGCAAACTTCGACAAGAACCCACGCGATGGAGAAGTCGAACGGCAGGAGCTGCCGAAGAGCACGACCGACATCCAGTTCGGCCGGCTGGATCGCGATCAGGACGGAGCCATCACATCGCGCGATCTGAAGTGGGATAAGAACCACATGATGGAAGGCTACACGCCGTCCAACGATGTGTTTCGCCGTCTGGACATGGACTCGAACGGACGCGTAACCAAGACCGAGATGGACAAGTTCTTCAAGCGCTACGCAGATGGGTTCGACTACCTGACCCCCGACGATTTGAAACGCGGTCTGCGGTTCAAACCAGCTCCACCGCCAAATATGGAACAGATTCGCCGACAAACACGCATGACAATCCCACAACGATGGCAGCTCATGGATCTGCTGTTGGCAGGTGGCTTAGGCAACATGGAACCCGGACCAGATCTGGACGACGACGCACCCAATTTCCGGCTGCCAATGCTGACCAAAGACAAAGAGAACCACAAACTCACGCTATCGACCAAGCGAATCCAGTTGGCAGATTCCAAAGGGAAACGCCCCGTCGTGCTGATCTTCGGTAGCTTTACATGAGGCCCCTTTCGACTCCAGTCTGGAGTCCTCGACAAGATTTATGGCCGCTACAAAGACCAGGCAGACTTCTACGCGATCTACATCAAGGAAGCTCACCCAACCGATGGCTGGCGAATGCCCAGCAACGACGAGGCCGGAATCGCGATCGCATCACACAAGACTTTCAAAGAACGGCTCGCGGCCGCACAAAACTGCTGCTCAGCCCTGGATATGCAAGTTCCACTGTTGATCGATGGCATCGACGACGCTGTCGGCAACCAATACAGCGGACACCCCGACCGGCTCTACGTCATCGATTCAGCGGGCAAAGTCGCGTACAAGGGCGGCCGGGGACCATTCGGGTTCATCCCGGGAGAACTCGAACAGAACCTGACAATGTTGCTCCTTGCTGAACAAGCTGAGCGTGAAGCCAAAGCAAACCAGTCAACATCCGACGCCGCAGAATCGGCAACAGATGCAGAACAGAAAAAATAGCCAGCCAACCAGTCATCGCAGGGCCTAATTGGCCGTTAGACGCGTTGCAAGTAAGTTGGTATCCCCTAGACTAAGAATATGAAACGCGCAGAACCGACTTTACAGCTCAACACGCTAGTGAAGCACGCGCGTCGGATGGCGAAAGAGCTTGAAGCCAAGGGTGTGATCATCCTTGTCGACAGAGCTTATGACTTCAAAGAGATCAAAAAACTCCTGCGTGGAGTGGCTCTCTTTGTCGCGGCTCATGAGCCCAAAGTCATTGAGGCGGCCACACTGGACGAAGTCACCCTCATCAAGCTGGAACACGAACCGCAAACCCGTGTCACTCAGCTCACACAGGCATTGCTCGAAGCCGTCGCAGACGATCAGGTTCAAACAGGAGATTCAATCGTCGCCCTGTACCCGTCTTTCGACCGGGACGAACCCGACACGCTTAGCCTCATCAAACTTGGCGACCAGCTGACCCGACTCCGATCTAGCGACCTCCGCCGTCTGGAAACACAGGTCCCACTGGAAACCCTTCGAAAAGTCGTCGAAATCGCGTCCGACATCGGCATCGAAGGCCGCGAAGGCAAGCACGTCGGCACGCTGTTTACCGTGGGCCATCACCGTAAGGTCATGCAGCTTTCCAACGAAGCCATCCACGATCCATTCCGCGGCTACAGCAAAGAAGAACGCGCCCTCCGCAACCCGCGAGTGGTTGAAAGCGTGAAAGAACTGGCCCAGGTCGATGGCGCGTTTGTCATCTCGGCCGATGGTCATGTTCAGGCCGCAGGAAGAATGCTGCGAGCCCAAACCGGCGAACTAACCCTGTCCAAGGGACTCGGCGCACGCCACTGGGCCGCCGCTGAAATCTCCAAGGCGACCAACGCGGTTGCAATCGCGGTCTCAGAATCCACGGGCACCGTCCGCATCTTCCTGAACGGCCGAGTCGTCCTGCGAATCGAACCGGTCTCAGGCCGCAGCATGAAGTGGCACGAAGTCGAAACCGAAGCGTCACCCGCGGTTGAGCCAAAACCTCCCCGGGCAGACTCTTAGAGTCATACCTCGCCGCTCCTCAGCGTCCTCGACGTTTTCGAACGACCTGGCACCGTTCGCCTCCCTGCTGTTGCCACCACGTACGTCATCGGCGCGGTGAACCACCACTGCTTTCGGTCCGGCCCCACCACAAGTACGGTAAACACGCTCGCAGAAATAGCCGCTGGAATGCATAGCCATTGCCACATCACGTACGGTCCAATCCAAACAATCACGGCAGTGACAAGCGGCGGGGCCAACAGCGGAACCAACCGCGCGCGATCGTACTCCCAAACCAAGAATCGCTTCGTCGCCCATCGCGCGGCCAGGCTCAGGTGCGAACGCGTTCCTGAACACCAAATCAGCCCGCCCACCAGCCCCGTCATCATTGATAGCAACACGGCACTAAGCGAAGCTGTCCGGTACGCGTCCGATAACACAAAGAGAGGGGTAAAGCTTAGGCAGACCACAAAGACAAGACTCGATGTCGCCACCGCCACACGCCAGTTTGTGGGCAGCCAATGAGCCACACTCGTCCGTCGAAGGTCAAACTCTGCCTCAAAATATGGCCGCTGAGCGTCGTAACTCCCCTTCCCAATGTGCCGCGACATCCCTCCCGCTTGGCTGCTCCCCAAAGTCGTCTCTGGCAGGTCTCGGAGCATGCGTTCCAGCCGTCTCCAAACGGTGATCAGTAGCGCGATCAGGCAAAGTGGGATGAGCACGATAAGAAACTGGGGGACATCGTGAGCCACACAATTGATCCCCAACCCAATGGCTAGCCCCGCAAACCACCAGTCCCACTTCCACTGCCCCCAGACAATCGCGTCGCCTCGAGCCACCCAAGCCAATGCAAAACCCAACCACGGTCCGGCAATGCCGGCCCCCATCGCAAGCCACTGGTTGAACATCCCAAGACCATCACCAGCGCACCAGCTTTGGCCAACCGCGTGCAGTAGTCCAAACAGTGACAAGCCACCCAGCACTACAACATCCCAGGCAATCGGACGCCATGGCCCAAACGGAGTCGGCAGTTTGCCCTGCCACGGCGTTCGCAACAGCCAATTCCCGTACGAGGAATCTTCGCGTGGGAAACGGCTCATCCGGTAGTAGCCCAGATACACACCAAGCATCACCGCGCCCATCATCGGCATAGTCAGAAATGGAACCATCCAACGCCGATCTGTGGCATCCTGCTGCCAGCCAACTGACCAGCATATTGCCAGCAACAGCAAGTCAAAGGTCAGAAGAGTGACGACCGCCAAAGCCAGATGCCAGGTCGGCGGATACCCCAACCGGCTCCACCGTCGCGCCGAACTACTCATGCGGCAACCTCTGCTTCAAAGTACTCCTGCAGTTCGCTCTCCGTTTCCGGAAAGATCAATTTCCGCAACGCTTCGTCCAGTGTTGCGGCGCCCGCTTCACGACAAACATTCGCTACAGAATCGTGTTTTAAAACCTTGCCTGTTTCGAGAATCAAGACCTCGTCCGCGACTTCCTCAACAAGCTCCGGTACCGGACTAGAGCGCGTCTCTTTTATGTGTAGCGGTAGCCGCAATTTCTGAAGTGCCTC
>CAZAIB010000168.1:0-11304 GCA_964485095.1 uncultured Planctomycetaceae bacterium
CATCTGTTACCCATGTCTCCGGTCCGAACATTTACATCGGTGGGTCCACGGCTTTTGCACTACAGAACCAGTCAGCGTGCGCCGTAGTGCAGAAGCCGTTAAACCCCCGACGTAAAGTCGGAGGCGGAAGTGCTCTGCATGGTGACTCCGGAAACTCTCATTTGCCTACTCGGACCCAACGCACTACGCGCCTACCCAAACAGTGACATGCTGTAGTACATCGCCGCGATCAGAACCAGAACGATGATTCCAACTGGCGTCGCCAGCTTCCACGGTGTCACATCAACGTCTTCCGTGTATGTCTGAACGTAGGCTGTCTCGCGAGGTTTGACCACGCCAATCAGCAGCATGGTGGCGACGATCAGAACAAAGTTCATACCGGCAATGTGCAACCAGTGGAACTCGGTACCGGCAATCGTATTGCCCATGTACATGCCAAAGTAGCCGTAGAAAACGACACCAACCGCCACGGCCGCGAAGCCTGCAATCGATGGAACTCGCTTGCTGAAAATGCCAACAACAACAATCGCCAACAGCGGAATGTTGTAGAACGCGGCGAGTTGTTTCATCAAATCAAACAATCCACCGGACGCCTGTGCAATCAGCGGAGCAACTGAGATGGCCCCCACAGCGAAGATGATGCCCAGGACCTTTCCGGTTCGAACCATCTGCGCTTCGGTGGCATTCTTGTTCATCAACGCCTTGTAGATATCAACGCTAAACAAAGTCGCCGCACTATTGAGGCCCGAGTTAAACGAACTCAGGATGGCTCCGAAAATCACGGCCGCAAAGAAACCAAGCATCCACGACGGAACGATTTCGAGTGCCAGGCGACCATAACCTTTGTCTGCCTTCGATAACGGAAGGAAGGCCTCCGCGGTTCCTTCGCCGACAATAATTGCGTTACCGTCGGCGTCTCTTGAAACCAGAGAATTAGCGGCAATCACCTTCTCGATTTCGTAAATCTTCTCGTCGTTCTCAACCGTTGCACCTGGTTCGAGTGAACTGAATGACTGGTCCAGTGATGCCACTGTACCGTCATCAGCCTGTTCAAAGACACTGATCATGCCGTCCTGATCGCGAACCATCACGGCAGGTTTCTCGGGCAATTGGTGGATAACGTGTTCGTCCGCGCCATCCCGGTGAACGCAAAACAAGTGGAACGCGATGATGCCTGGGAGAACCAGGTACAGCGGCCCCAGCAGTTTCATGACAGCCGCAAACAGCACGCCCTTCTGACCTTCGGCAAGGCTGCGAGAACCGAATGTTCGCTGGACGATCGCCTGGTTCGTGCACCAGTAGTACGTCGTGATGAACAGCATGCCGGTGAACAGCGTTGAGAACGGAATGTTCTCGTCCTCGGCCCCAATCGGACTTAGCCGCTCCGGTTGGTGTTCGGTCATGTAAGTCAGGCCGGCCATGAAGCCGCCGTCACCCAATTGATCGCCCACCGCGATGGTTCCAAGGATTGGAATCATTAGCCCGCCAATCAACAAGCCGATGCCGTTCAGGGTGTCCGAAACTGCAACTGCTTTCAGGCCACCAAAAACCGCGTAGACACTACCAATAACACCAAGTGCAACCACCGTCGCCCATAAGGCAGTGGTTTCGTTGCCGCCAAACAAGTCAGCGACACCAAACACCTCCAGCATGAACAACGCACCTGAGTACAACACAAACGGCAGCAGGTTTGTGAGCAGAGACAACAACAGCAAAACCGAAACCAAAGTCCCCACCGATCGGTCATAGCGTCGAGCCAAAAACTCGGACACGGTGGCGACTCCACCGCGTAGATACCTTGGCAGGAACACCAATGCCATGAGCACGATGGCAATGGACGACCAGACTTCCCAAGCCATCACCTGCATGCCGTGTTGCAGGCCACCACCGTTCAAACCTACCAACTGTTCCGTCGACAGGTTCGTCAGCAACAACGAACCGGCGATCACAATCCAGCTCAAACTACGACCGGCCAGAAAGTAGCCGGTTGAACTTTCATGATCATCGCTGCGAGTCGCCCGCCACGACACAAATGCAACCAGAGCTGTAAAAGCGAGAAAAGAAATAAGCGTAAGAGCTGTCACGGCGTATCCACACAGTTAGGCAACGTTGTGTTGCATCGGTATCCGGCAGGAACCGGAAATGAAGTTGCTGACTGCCGGGCCGCTGGACGGTCCAGGTGATAGTCGGGCAGGTTCTAGAGATTGCCGATGTCTTGTGGACAAAGCAAGTCGTCAGGGCCGTGTCGGGCTCGGTATTGGTGGTTTTTGAGGATTCAGATTGAACAACTCACTGGAGATTCGTTTCCCAACGCGTGCGACGGGTAGATCGAATGAATGTTGGACATGCGGAGATTGAATAGAAGCGATCGCCGGACAAACCAGAAACGACGACACGGCTACAAGCTGATCGACTTGATCGTGACGGTAGCCATCATCGCTCTGCTGCTCAGCCTGATCTTGCCAGCAATGCAGAATGCAAGAGTCACCGGCCCTCGAACCGAGTGCCTGAACAACCTAAAGAACCTCGGGCTCGCGATGCACAACTATGCGACGGTCAACGCCGAGCAACTACCCGGACACGGGACATGGTCTGAAGACGGCGATCCGCGTCACAGTTGGATTGTCCCGTTGCTGCCGTATCTCGATCAGGCAGCACTCGCCGATCGGTGGGACCACAAGGCTCGGTGGGATTCAGACACGCCCGGTTCCGAATCAGACATCAGCAATTTGGAACTCAGTCAGTCCGCACTTAAGGTCCTCAAGTGTCCTCACCGCACCAATGAAGACGCGGCTCTCAACTACGTCGTGAACGCTGGGTTCGCGAACTACCGGAATGGCAAACCGCACGATTTCGATCAGCTCGGTGTCGATTGGAACAGTGACGGAACCGTGAACGAGGCGGATCACGAAATCGCTCGCGACTGCGGGGTTCTTTGGCGATCAGTCGGAGAACGTTCTGGCGGCTGGCGCCTGGACGATTTCTACGACGGCGCCGGAAACACCATCCTGCTAAGCGAACGCCTGCAACCTGGAAAACAAAACTGGGCCGACCCACGTCCGGATAACTGTGCGTTCGTGTTCGCCATTGATCCGAGTTCCAAGTCAGTAGGTTCCGCCAGGCCTGACCCGTTGGAGAACGTGACAATCAACGGCTACGGATCCAAGTCAAACCAACGACCAATGCTGTCGTCCAACCATCACGAACAAGTCAACATCATCACCGCCGATGGAGCCGCCCGTGGCCTCAGCCAGGACATCGACCCAAAGGTACTGCAACAACTCATCACACCCCGCGGAACACTGCATGATGAACAACCAATCTCTGACCAGTTCTAACGGAGATCTCGTCCTGGACGCAGAGCGTTTACGCGTCGAAGATCTTATGGTTCTTCGTGCCCGGCCAGGATGAGTTTTGGATCCGACGCGAAACCCGGTTCTGACTTTGGTATCGATTCCGGTTCCGATCCCAATTCCCGGCTCAAGGCAATCCGCCCGGTTGCCCTACCAATGACTCCGCCGACGATGCGGATGGCGGGTTCCACAACAAACGGCGTGTCAGTCGGTAGCGGTGAGAAGAACAACGCTTCTGAGATACCGGCCGACGCCAGTCGCGAGTACGCCGTTGGGTACATCTGCTTCAAAAGTTCGTCGCTTTGATCTGTTGCTTTCGCGTACGAGAGCACATCTGATGTGGCTCGAGTGTTGTGATAAAACGGCACCAGTGGAGCCCGTTGCAGCATGGCATAGGTTCCACGGAATCGGTGCTGCTGGAACTCCTTCGCGCGAGCCGCCTGGTACAACGCGCTGGTGGGGCTTGCTGAGTTGATGCTTATCGTATTGGCGTAGACATCATACGAATCAGACTGCATCGCCCGCGCGGGAATGAGCGTGTAGCGGAGCCAGCTAAGTGTGCCGCCGGTGTACTTCCACAATGGCGAGATGCGATCGTTCTTCCGAATCCGCTTCCACTGTTGGCCAGGTTCGTAGCGACGCACATCGATATGAACATCGTCCATGCCGTTCGCAGCCAGGTAGTTTTGCGACAGCTCAACTGCTTCCTTTCGGAACTCAGTCGCCTCAGCGGGACTCGGCGTCTTCCGTCCAACAATCCGCCGCGCGAATCGACGTGGCGCTTGGACAACCGATTCCAGTCCATCCACCAACGGATGATCTCCGCCAATGGAAACAGGATTGGTCGCCTCAGTACCAAGTGGTTCCAAACTGGCGGTCTTGGAACTCGTGCCATACTGATAACGCTCACTCGCACAACCCATCGTCATCGCGCAGACCACCAGCGTGATCACGAGATTGGTTCGGGATGAGCTACGGTAATTCATCAGTATCCTGCCACGACTTCGCTGCGCGTGGCGGGATACTAGGTCAGCATCGTGATTTTGGTCGAGACGATTTCCTTCGGCATTACATTCACGCAGTGAGAGGTAATGTTTCTCACTGTGTTAGTTGTGATCGAAGAACGTTTAGGCAATAGCCTGTCGTTTTGTGTGTCGTAAGTCACCGTGCAGGACGGGCAGACGTGCCCGTCCTGTTTCCCGTCGATCGGCTAAACCAGCGCCTTCTTGAACAGCACAAGCATGCGTGCCCAGGCTTTTTCGGCTTCGGCTTTGTTGTGGACCTTGGTATCTGGTGGGCACCAGCCGTGGCCGGCAGCGTACACTTTGATTTCCGCTGCCAGGCGTGCATTGCCGAAGGCCTTCTTCAAATCAACCTTTGCCTGCGGACCGCGCTTGTCGTCGTTCTCAGCGATCGCAATCAGGAACTGCGCTTTCATTTTGGGAATCAGCAAGTGAGGACTGTCGGCCTTGTCTGTCACAAGTCCGCCGCCGTGGAATGTGGCTCCGGCGCCGATTCGAGTTGGAACCGCGGCTGCCGTGCGCATGACTATCGGTCCGCCCATGCAGTAGCCGGTCGTTCCAATCTTCTTCTTCGGGTCCACCTGCTCCTGCTTATCAAGCCACGCCACAAACGCCTTCGCGTCCGTCATGTGCTTCTTTGCATCCAGCGATCGAGCCAACGGAATCACGTCGCGAATCGGAGTGCTCGCACCTTTGGCCGCGGTCGGTGCTTTTTTGGTTCGATAGAACGGATTCACCGTTAGCACGCTGTATCCGGATTCGGCCAGCCGTTTGCCCATCTGTCTGAACGCGGGTCGAACACCAAAGATATCCGGCCACACCAGCACAGCCGGGTGCTTGCCCTTCTTGGGAGTTGTAAACACGGCGTCACATTTGCCGTCGGGTGTTTCAATCACCACGTTGCGTTCAGTCACCTCAAGCGCGTTTGCCGTCTGCGGGAACACGGCCACACCCAGAGCCGCGGCGGCCATCGCGTTGAAGTCGCGACGAGTGTACTGTTCTACATCGTCTTCGAAATGGTCCTGGTCACACATGAGAAGCCGCCTCTAAGGGAAAGAAAAGTGCAGCTGAAATTGTACTACGAACGCCGGGCGACGGCAGTCACTGGCTTTGATTCGTGGCATGACTGGGGCGAACTCATGTTGTGACAAACTTCGACATTCGAAATTCCTTGTTCGACATTCGACATTCTAACCTGTGCGACTGGGGGGTTCGGCTTGGCGGGCTTCTTGGTTGATTGAGCGTGCGCGGTCCCCTCTCCCGGGCTTACAGCCCGACCTCTCCCCTAAAAAGGGGCGAGGTGACTTGTGTGTGGTGACGCGAACGCGCGGTGGGTCGGCCTTGATGAGGCAGTAGGCGAAGTAACTGGTTCCGGCTGGTGATGTCCAACAACGCTCACCAGTTTCAAACAGCACCCAAGCGAGCATGCCACCTCTCCCGCTTGCGGGAGAGGTCGGGCTCTAAGCCCGGGAGAGGGTTTCCCTACCCGATTCCCAACGACTCTTAACCCCTCAAACGCGCCCGCCCGGCAAAGCCACAAACCAGCAACGTTCACTCAACAACGTCGCCCTGATCAAACTCAGCTTCGCTGACATCGATGTCCTCTTCCACATCCGCGCCGGTGGTTTCTTCAGAGATATCGTCCAGCGCGATGTCACCGTCCTCGACGGCTTTCGGGCGGAAGTACAACTTGATGGGCACTTCTTTGAACGGTGTGTGTTCTCGAAGAACACCCAGCAGGTACCGCTTCCAACTGGCATCGAACAGCTGTGGATAATTGCTCTTAAGAACAATGGTTGGCGGCTCGACCGCAACCTGTGTCGCGAAGTAAATCTTTGGTCGCTTGTTCTTGCGAATGTGCGGCGGGTTCAGCTTAATCGCCGCGCGGACGATTTTGTTTAGGCGGCCGGTGGAGACGCGTTCGCGAGCCTGCTTGTAAATTGTTTGAGCAAGGTTGATGACCTGCTTAACGTTGCGGCCATCTTTCGCGGTGAGGAACGCGATGGGAGCGTGCCGGAGCGTCGCGAAGTTGTGAACCAAATACTCGTTCCACTTCTCCGTCGTCATCTCAGCGTCCTGGCCGAGGTCCCACTTGTTGACGACAAAGATACACGGCTTGTAGTTGTCAGAGATCTCTTCAACCAACTGTTGGTCAACGCGCGAGATCGTATTAACGGAATCGAAAAACATCAGCACAACACTGGCGCGGCGGATACTGCGTTTGGCTCGAACCAACCCGTAGTACTCAATGTTGTTGGCCAGACTCTTGCGCTTGCGAACACCGGGCGTGTCGATGGCGACAAACGACTTCCCGTCCATGTCGAACCGAATGTCGATGCTGTCGCGCGTGGTTCCGGCCACTTCGCTTACGATCACACGTTCGGCTTCAGCCAGTTGGTTAATGTAAGTGCTCTTGCCGACGTTGCGACGGCCGACGATGGCCAGTTGGAGTTCTGGTTCTGAGGCAAGGTGTTCGCCGTCAGTGGCTTCCATTTCGTCAGCGGGTGGAAGGTGCTCAAGTATCATGTCGAGCAGTTCTTTGCGGTTCCGGTTCCCCTTCACACTGGTCGTGATATGAGGCGCGCTGCTGATGCGGAAGAACTCGTGGATCTCGTCGTCGGTGCGAGTCGAATCGCATTTGTTGACGACCAGAATCTGCTTGGTCTGAACCTTGCGCAGTCGTTCGCCGACTTCTTCGTCCAACGGTGCGACGCCCAATCGTCCGTCGACGACAAACAAGATGAGGTCGGCTTCTGCCAGACCGATGTGGATCTGTTCGTCAATCTGATCGGAGAGGTCGTCACTATCGACGACACCAATTCCGCCAGTGTCGACGAGTTCGAAATAGCGGCCGTCTTCCTGGATCAGATGCGAGACCCGATCGCGCGTAACGCCAGCGGTGGGATCGACCACCGAAACCATTCGGTGAGCGATCCAGTTAAGGATTGAACTTTTGCCAACATTGGGGCGACCAACAATCGCCACCTTCGGAACAGACATGGGTCAGGGTTTCAAATCGGTAAAGGCCAGAGGACGCTGTGACCAGGTTCAGGCGACCGGTACACTATTGGCTAGCGGAAGCAGGGCCCGTCGAGTGGCGGGATGCAGCCGAGAAGTAACTGTTTTACTGCGGGATCAACATACGATCCACGCCAGAGGAGCAACAATGAAGACCACAACATTGACCCTTGGTTCGTGCA
This sequence comes from uncultured Planctomycetaceae bacterium, assembly GCA_964485095.1. Classification (GTDB taxonomy): domain Bacteria; phylum Planctomycetota; class Planctomycetia; order Planctomycetales; family Planctomycetaceae; genus CAYNWT01. The sequence goes on from CAZAIB010000168.1 coordinate 7,576, forward strand.
TTCTGCTTAGTCTGATGCCGATCACCACGTTTGGGCAAGCTGACCAGACAGCGAAATCCGAAAAGCAATGGGTGGTCTATGAGGGTACGGAAGGCCCCGGCAAAGGCAAACACATTGTGTTTGTTTCGGGCGACGAAGAATACCGTTCCGAAGAAGGTCTTCCACAGTTAGCCAGGATTGCTGCTGAAAGACACGGTTTCAAATGCACCGTTTTGTTCCCGATCAACCCAAAGACGGGGCTAATTGACCCAAGCTACGTCAAGAATATCCCCGGTACAGAAGCTTTGGATTCGGCCGATCTGATGGTCATCGCCACCCGTTTCCGCGACCTGCCCGACGAACAGATGACCCCCATCGACAACTTCCTGAAGCGAGGCGGCGCGGTGGTTGGACTGCGAACCGCAACACATGCGTTCAATGTCAAGAACCCCGATTCGAAATGGAAGCACTACTCGAACGGGTACAAGGGCGACAAGAAGGAATGGAAAGACGGCTTCGGCCGGTTGGTTCTCGGTGAGAAATGGATCAGCCACCACGGTCGCCACAAAGACGAAAGCGCGCTTGGTGTTGTGGCTCCCACTGCGGCCGACCATCCGATTGCTCGAGGACTGAAGGATTCAAAGATCTGGGGCCCCAGCGATGTCTATGGAATTCGGTTGAAGAATCTTCCAGAGACTTTTGAACCAATCGTTCTGGGCAAGGTTGTTAAGCGACCGGGCAAGCGCGATGGCAAAGATGCGTTCTTTGGAATGCGACCAACGGACGCTGAAATCAACGAAGCCAAAAGTGATCCGGCAATGCCAATTGCCTGGACCAAAAGCTACACGGTGCCCGGTGGCAAGACCGGCCGTTCGTTCACGACAACCATGGGCGCGGCAACTGACCTGGTAAGTGAAGGAACACGGCGGATGATCATGAACGGGATGTACTGGGCCATGAAGATGGACATCCCGGAGAAGGGAACCGACGTCGGAGTTGTTGGTGAGTTCAAGCCGACCGCGTTTGGGTTCGGTACGTTCAACAAGAACCTGAAAGTGTCCGACTTCGAGATCCCCATGGTCAAAAAAAAAGCGCGGCAGTAGGTAAGCCGCGGGCCGACATCCCGACGCTAAGAATCCTGGACAAGTTCGCCGGGACATGGGTTGAAGACGTTGATCTCGGCGACGGGAAGAAAGCGCGGGCGACCGGTTCGGCCAAATGGATCCTCGGCGGCACACACCTGCAGTCCGAGTTTGACATCGACACGGGTGAAACGATCGTCCATCACATGTCTGTGATGGGTTGGGACCCGGTGGAAGAGACCTACATCACCTGGATGTTCTCCGATAATGGTGCCCCTGTGGTGTTTCGAGGGCGCTGGGACGAGGAAAAGCAGACGCTCTATCAGTCCAGTTCACCGGACAAAGACGGGCTCACAACTCATTCTGTCAGCAAGATAGTCAGCGACGACCGAATCGAATGGGCCGTCATGATTCGCAACGAAGACGGCGAGACGCAGGGCAAACTATCGGGCGTCGATACGCGCAAGTAGACGAGGATCACAAAACTATGGCAGACACAACATTTCAGATCGAAGAAAAGATTGTTGAACCTGTCCTGGTTGCCGGCGTACGGATGCGAGGCAAGTACAGCGACTGTGGCAAGGCGTATGGGCAGATCGGCCGGAAGTTTGGTTCGAAGCTCAACGGCAAAGCGATGCTGTTGTGCTACGACAGCGAATACAAAGAAGACGATGCGGATTTCGAACCGTGCATGCCTGTGAAGAAAGGTGAAGACACCGACGGCATCAAAGTTCACGAACTACCAAAAGCAAAGTGCGTCACTTTGGTCCATCAGGGCCCATACGAAACGCTACGGCACTCGTACGAGAAAGTCTTCGCCTACGTTGCTGAGAAGGGTTACGAGCTGGTTCGTCCCAGTCGCGAGGTGTACCTGAAAGGCCCGGGAATGATCTTCAAGGGCAACCCGAAGAAGTACCTGACCGAGATCCAAATCGTCGTGGCCGAATAAACTCGCACAGTCGCGGATCGGCAACCGGATACAGCAACTATCTGTATTGAGCGTCTGCCGCCGCGGCTTGTCGTTGTTGGTTGGCCAGTGCTTCGGCGTGTTTGGCCATGTCCCATTCGCGAGCGTGTTCAGAACCCATGTACTCAGAGGTGGTCAGGCCTTTGCCACCAAACGCCATGTTGTGAAACAACTCAGCCGGTGACTTAATCCGCGTTGGCGCGACAGACGTACATCCGGCGGAAAAGGTACTTGCGCCGATTGTCAGTGCGATTGCGATCGCTCTTGTCAGTCTGAGCTTCATGGCTCTGTTCCGGTACGTCGGTTTCGAGCCGTGAGGTTAGAACCAGACCCACGATCACATCCAGATGAGGCAGGACAAAATTGTCGCAATCTGAATCTGTCGAAAACGACATTGTGAACATGGGCAACATCGGTCGTTTTGAATAGCAGAAGGACTCGCAGATTCTGCCACGGTCGGCCATAGCGGCAATTGCTGCGATGCCAGAAGAACCTGCAGTCTCTCTGATGGCGCTTTGTCGCATCAATGAGACGGATTCCCGTGTGACACTGGGTAGTTTGAGAAATCTCCTGATCCCTAAACCCTGCAGCAGTAGAGAGTTGTGGCTGCGTTTTGATCAAGACGCAAATAGTGGCTTGGTCTATGCTCTGTAAGCTCCGGTCGGATGTCCGACTGGGGATGGGCGCGTGTTTTTGACGGGGCCGTGCGCGTCCCCATCTTTTTCTCTCCTCAACTCAAAGGGAACCAATGAAGAGATTTCTTGCACTTGCCGTGCTGACCATGGCAACAGCGCTTGGAACAGCAGACACAGCTGAGGCACAGTTTGGCGGTCGTGGATTCGGCGGCGGTCGTGGCTACACGATCTCAATCGGAAACCGTGGCGGCGTCGGACTTAGCTATGGCCGAAGTTACGGCAACTTCAACCGTGGATTTGGCGGCAGCGGTTTCAACCGCGGCGGCTTCTATGGTCGTCCTGTTTATCAGCGACCTGTGTACTACGCTCGACCAGTCTACCGTGGTGGCTACTACGGCGGTCGAAGTTTCTACGGCGGGGGACGCCGTTGGTAAGCTGATTTCTGGTTAACAATCAGAATCGTGGGTTAGACAAGGGCAGGCTTCCTCTGGGTGAGCCTGCCCTTTCTTCGTTGGTTCTGAGATCGCGCGGCCTGTGGTTCACTGCGGTGGCCCATGGCGTAGACCAGAGCGTCGCCAAACATGGACGGTGTGCGTGTTAGGCAAATTAAGCGTTAGTGAAGAGCAATTTCATCTCTGCGAGCAACTCTTGGGCAGCCGGAGATTCACCGTCAAACGTCAGCATTGCGCTTAGGTCGCGAAATTTCAGATACACGTTGTTGCACTGCCAGCAAATACTAGCACCACCGACCGAATCAGTGCCGTCGAGGAAACGGATGCCATAAGAAGGAAAATGGCATCGGGCAGATTGGTCGGATGGGAGGTCGCAAAGTCGCGTCCAATACTCCATCGCGAATGGGCGATCAACGGAGACGGATTCAGGTGTGGAGAAGTGCCAATTTGCAGAAGATGACAACCCCCCCTCGGCTGGGCTATTCGCATCTGCGAGCCGGCAGAAGTCGGCAGACGTGAAATCGACTAAGCAGAGAGTTGCCATCGGTAGCCCAACGGGAGGTTTTTACGAAACCGCCCTAAACGAAGCGGGCGATTCATGAACAACGCAAATG
>CAZAIB010000169.1:0-10961 GCA_964485095.1 uncultured Planctomycetaceae bacterium
GAAGCGGCACACGCTGCTGCGGAACTTCGGCATCCTCGCCCAGGCTCGGTACTTTCTTGAGAGTATCGGGCCGGAAATGCGGCAGTACTTGTTTGCCAGCGATGTGGAAGAGCGACCGTTTAACCGACAGGAACGCGCTGAGGTTTACCGCAAGGCTTACAATGTCGATTCGGCGTCTTCATTCGGTTCGCAGAACGAGTTCAACGTTCATGAAGTGAAGATCCGGCATTCGATGTTCCCTGTGCAACCTGATGCTCTTGAGCCGTTCTGCATCGTGTTTGGTGAAGAACGCGGGTTGCCCACGGCGTACACAATCGACAAGCCCATCATGATTAGTGCAATGAGCTTTGGGGCGCTGGGTGAAAATGCAGTCCGCTCGCTGGCTCGAGGAGCCAAAGCGGCGGGCATCCCGATGAACACGGGGGAGGGCGGTTTTCCAAAGTATCACCTGATGGAAGGCTGCGATCTGATCTTCCAGATGGGCACCGCCAAGTTTGGGGTTCGTAATGAAGACGGAACGCTAAACGACGTGAAGCTTCGCGCCGTTGCGAACGAAACATGCATCAAGATGCTGGAGATTAAACTCTCGCAGGGAGCCAAGCCTGGCAAAGGTGGTTTGCTTCCGAAGGAGAAGATCTCTGAAGAGATTGCCGGGCTGCGTGGGGTTTCCCGCGATAAGGACGTCGTGTCGCCATCAGGCCACGCGGAATGTAAGGACGCTGCATCGACGGTTCGGTTCATAGGTCATGTGCAGGAGGTTGGTGGGCTGCCTACAGGCATCAAGCTTTGTTTCGGTAACGAAAACGACTTCCGAGATCTCGTCGCTGAGATGAAAGCACAGAATATTTTCCCTGACTGGATCACCGTTGACGGTGCGGAAGGAGGGACCGGAGCCGCGCCGAAATCGTTCATGGATGGCGTGGGTATGCCGTTGTGGGCTGGCCTGCACACGGTTAATCAGATTCTGATCGAAGCCGGCATTCGCGACCGTATGAAAATCCTGGCGTCCGGCAAGTTAATCAACGCCGCTCGCATGGTAACGGCAATGGCTCTTGGAGCCGACGCGTGCTATTCGGCTCGCGGCTTCATGCTGGCACTGGGGTGCATCCAGGCATTGCAATGTGGCAAAAATACCTGTCCGATTGGCATTACGACGCATGACCCCGAACTACAACGTGGTCTGGATATTGCTTCCAAATCTGTCCGCATCGATCACTTTGTCCACAACCTGACACACGATTTTGAGCAGCTTCAGGCTGCGACCGGTAAACCGTCTCATCGGCAGCTCACCTGGGAAGACCTTTACATCCCCGAAGGGTCGATACTGCATCATCTTGTCCATTCACACACTGCAATCGGGGACGCATCGTGAACCAATCTGTAAACAACATTCTGAATTGGGTGCTACGCATTGTGCCCGCCGTGATTATCGGTCGCGCTGCGTTCATGAAGCTCACCGCCGACCCGAGCGCTGTGGCACTGTTCAAATCGCTGGATATGGAACCCGGCGGACGAATACTGATTGGCGTGATTGAGTTAATCGCGGTGGTGCTGCTACTAAGCTCACGCGTTTCCGCCTGGGGTGGCCTGCTGGGTTTGGGCGTCATGTGCGGTGCTGTGATTGCGCATACGACGGTTATTGGGTTTGACCAACAACTGGGAATCCTGTTCGCGATGGCAATGGTCTCGACTGTCGCCTGCACGCTGTTGCTGTTCCGACTGCGACACCAGGTTCCGTTCATTCAATCCATGTTTGATCATTGATGATATTGGCAGGTGGTGTGTCGAGATAAAGACACAAGGTGACATCGTACAGAACGGCCAAAGGAAGACTTATGTCTGACGAATCCACGACTCCCCCGGCGTTCGAGCCGAACCCGCGTCGGCGTTTTATGGCAGTTGCCAGCGGCCTCATTGGCGGCGCCCTGGCCCTTATTCCTGCGGGTATCGGAGCCTTGTTCTTCATGGCGCCTGCTGTGAAGAAGAAGAATGGCGAGTCGGCTTTTATCGACACGAAATTGACGCTGTCTGCGTTGCCGGAAGATGGCAAGCCTCAGCTGGTCACGATTGTTACCGACCGCGTTGATGCGTGGAGCGGTTTTCCTGACCAGCCGGTCGGATCGATCTGGCTGCGACGCATTGGTGATCAGGTCATTGCGTTCAATACGGTCTGCCCGCACCTGGGTTGCGCTGTTGAGCACCGGCCATCTCAAAATGATTTCTTCTGCCCGTGTCATACCAGCACGTTCGACATCGACGGCAAGAAGGTGAACTCAATTCCCCCGCGTGACATGGATGCTCTTGAGGTCAAACTTGAGGGCGAGCAGATCCTTGTTCGCTACGTTAACTACCGTGCGGGTATGGCAGAGAAGGTCGCGGTATGATTCGCTCTCTGATGAACTGGCTGGACGATCGAACCGGTATCCGCAAGGTAATGAATGAAACCTTGTACGAACCGGTTCCCGGTGGAGCTCGCTGGCGATACGTCTGGGGCAGCACGCTGGTATTCACGTTCTCGCTGCAGGTGATCACCGGTCTCTTCCTGTGGACGGCCTACAGCCCCGGTGCCCAGAGCGCCTGGGAGAGTGTCTATTACATTCAACACGAAATGTGGCTGGGTAATATCGTCCGCGGCATTCACCACTTTGCCGCGCAGGCGATGGTGGTGTTACTGGCCATCCACCTGATGCAGGTCATCATTGACGGTGCCTACAAGGCTCCGCGTGAGGTGAATTTTTGGCTTGGCTTAATCCTCATGCAGATCGTGCTTGGTCTGTCTCTGACTGGTTATCTGCTGCCGTGGGACCAGAAGGGCTACTACGCCACACAAGTCTCAACAAAGATCATGGGCGCCACACCCGTCGTGGGTGAGGTTATCCAAAACGCTGCGCAGGGTGGAACCGAATATGGGCACCACACGCTGACACGATTTTTTGCAATGCACGCCGGAGTTCTCCCCGGATTGCTGATCGCGTTTCTGGTACTGCACATCTACGTATTCCGCCGACACGGCATTAAAGCGCACGACGAAACCCGTCCGACGGCTCCGTTCTGGCCGGATCAGGTTCTCAAAGACGCGGTCGCATGTTTGGGTGTCTTTGCGGTCGTCCTGGCACTTGCAGTCTTCAAAGGCGCTGAACTCAGCGCGCCGGCGAATCCGTCGGAGTCGTACGCGGCGGCTCGCCCGGAATGGTATTTCCTGTTTCTATTCCGCTTCCTGAAGTTCGAAGCGGTCGAACACTATGGGTTGGCATTCGGCGCGATCTACGTGCCCGGCGCGATGATGGCCGTGTTGGTTGCCATGCCCATCATTGCGATGAAATGGCGCAAAGGTCACGCGTTCAACGTTGCCTTCATGTGGGCGGTGACGATCGGGATCGTCGTACTTACCGGCATGGCGATGGTTGAAGATAACGCTAACGAGAGTCACCAGGCTGCGATTGCAGAAGCTGAACGTGATGCAGAACGCGTGGTCGAACTGGCTCAACGGGAAACCCGTATCCCCACCGACGGCGCTGTGAGTCTGCTTGCCGCAGACGCGTTTACACAAGGCCCGCGACTGTTTTCCAAGCACTGCTCCAGTTGCCACCGCTACGACGGACACGACGGTCGCGGTCGCCTGCTGTATGAAGAAACAGAAAACGGACAAGTTCTGGCCATGCCGGAAGCCGCCGACCTTGGCGACTTCGCAAGCCGCACCTGGATGAAAAATGTGCTGGTCAATTACGAACAACACTTCGCGCCGTTGAAATTCTCGAACCGATACAAGGAAGGAATTGCGAATGACGACGTTGAGTTCATCAACCCGGACGAATCAGAAATGGCTGACTGGTCGGGCAACAAAGAAGCTCTCAGCGGATCAGAAAACGCTGGCAACCTCGACGCACTGATTGAGTACCTCGTCTCACGAGCCAACCATCCCGGTGCCGAGTTCGACGCGGCAAAGGTTCAACAGGGAAAGCAAGTTGCACTAGAAGGAGCCTGGGCCGGAGACCTGAACGGAACATCCTGCGTCGACTGCCACTCAACAATGGGCGAAGACTTTGCAGAGGACACTGCAGCCGAAGGTGACGGCTATCCTAGTCTTGCCCAGTACGGTTCGGCCGCATGGTTGAAAGCCTTCATCCGCCATCCGGAAAGCCCCCAGTTCTACGACTCAAAGAACCAAATGCCATCGTTTGCCGACAAGATGTCCAACAAAGAATTGGATCTACTTGTCGAGTGGCTAACGGGCGACTATCACGCAACAAAGGTCGAACGGTACACCAACAAAGCGGGAGACGTCGCCAAAGCGATGGGCGAGCGATCGGCAGCGGGTGCAGACAAAGACCAGGAGTAGAACACCGGCGAGCGGCGGGCGTCAGTCCGGTGATGAAAAACCCGCCGGTGATGAAAAACCCGCCGGTGACGAAAAACACGGTAGTCGAGAACTCGGTTGGCTCTCTGTCAATCAATTCGCAGCGATGACGGTTACGCAATTGTGGATGACATCCACTTGATGAAATCACTGGGCTGACGCCCACCGCTCGCCGACGGCACAGGGTGGCAGTGCTGCTACTCGATGTGCGGGCCGAGCCGTACTGCTTCCGTTGGATAGACTGGGTGTTGGTGCAGCGGTTGTTGGTGTTGTGGTCGTGGTGTTCTTGGGCGTTCCAGCAACAGATGCAACACGTTGTCTGTGAAGACTGGGTCAGACGTCAGTCCAATGTGGTCCGCGAACAGAAAGGTCGTGTTCTGGAAGCTGATGGGGCTGACCAGTCGGGGCTTCCATGAGATGTTCGGCGAAAGCCGTTCATCCATGAGCGCGCTGGATCGGAGTACGGTTCCGTCGCCTGCGTCCTGACTGACGACCTCCAGACCGCCGTTTGTATTGCAGACTTCAATCCTGGCGTTGGTATCCTTTGCATCGCCGGCGATCAGGAAGATCGACGTACCCACAGGAGGCTGACTGGGGATATCCAGTGCCATGTGAAATTGTCGTGCGCGGTTGAGGGACTTCTGCAGATGGTCCATTGCGACGTGCCGCCGAGTGGGTTGATCACAGCCGGGGAGAAGATCCTTCACCACGGCGTCCTCGTGCGGGTCAGCCAGACCCCATTGGTATCGCGCCCATGTCTGCGCGTCGTACAGGTTAACTGGCTGCTTGTTCGCGCAGTCAACAACGGCTCCGTGACGTGGCCGGGGCATGAGTTGGTAGAACGCCGGCATGGTTCCCACAACGGCTGCCGGATAACGCGGCACAAACTTGTTGTGCTTCGCGCCTTCGACAAGTGCCTTGAACGCGTCAACGGATCCGGCGTTGGGCGTGCCGACCATGATGAGCGTCTCGACTGATTCCGCTCCGGCCCACGTGAGTGCTGGAGGTGAACCATCGTCGCTTAGCGGCTGATCGCCATAGCGAAGGTAGTATCGAGCCAGCAGGCCGCCCATGGAGTGTGCAACAATGTCAAAGCGAATCGGTTCACCCACGACGCCGTATCGGACGCGGCGGATCTCTGAGACATATTCCGTTTTCTCACGAATGAACTTTGCCAGTTCGGCCGCGTTCTCGTCGTTGCCGCGTCGCCAGTCGTAGTGGAACTCGAAACATGTGTAGTGGTCTTCGCCATAATCAATCGAATCCAGAGTTGGACTCCGGTCAGTTCGGTAGCCACCAATGCCCAACGTGCGCAGAACCTGGTGATACACGGCCACCTGAACCGGAAAACCAAGCAGAGTTAACTGCACGTCACCCAGAATCGCGTCCGCGGTAGTACGGTCTCGCAGCTGACTTAAAGGAACCGCAGGTCGCATCGGCAGCGCAATGGCTTGCGCGTCATCTGCGTAGGCGGGATTGGCAGCGTGCAGGCCGACGGTTCCCCACAGCACGCGATCTGTCTGCTGGTCCGTTAGACGAGAACCAAGTATGCCAGGGATGACAATAACCGGGTTGCGATGGCCATCATGAAACTGCGCCGCTTTGCTGTACATCTCACCCAGTTTTGGACGACTTGGTTTTCTAAAGTGGACTGCATCGTCCAGCGCAGTGGCGGCGGTTTTCGCGCGTTCGGGCAAGCTGGCACCCGGGATCGGTCGGGCGCTGTTCGGGTTCCCATCGGTATCCGCCGTGCTGGAACAGCCGACGAGAAAAGCGACCGCAAACAGCGGTATGAATTGGCTATGAGACATAGCCGCCGATGTTAAATCTACTACCAGATCACACACACATGAACTGGATGAATCTGGCCGGCTGCCGCTGACGTCGCGTCGTGGCTGCCACAACTCCGGTACTATCGGCCATTCAGCGTGGAAGGTTCCTGCCACTATTGCCGGAACGCGGGGTATCCAAAGGCACGCCGCGTTACGTGTTTGGCAACTTTAGTCGGTCATGACACTGGTCGTCACGAACTGTTTCTGGTTCGTGAGTGTACGATGTACCGGGCACATGTCGGCGATCTGCAGGATTCTTTCTTGTTGCTGTTCTGTCAGGTCACCATCGATGCGGATGCGCCTGACAATGCGGTCGATCTTTTGAGTCTGATCTTCGCAGGTATCGCAGTCGCTGGCGTGGACTTTGTCGTGTTCTAACTCGACTGCGATATGCCGCAGGTTCAACTGCTTTCGCTTTGCATACATTCGCAGAGTCATTGACGTGCAGGCTCCCAGTCCCGCCAGCAACAAGTCGTACGGTGTCATGCCGTCGTCGTGTCCATCGGGAACCTCGATCGGTTCATCAGCGACAAGCGTGTGCGAACCTGCGGTAACAAACTGAGTCAAGCCACCGTCGACTTCGGACACAACAACGGTACCGTGTGGAGATGGAGCCGCTGATTCGTCTGACTGAGCCAGAACATTCTGCTGTGCCCATTGGACGATGAATTGGGCGACCTGTTGACTGTCAGCCTTTCGGCTTAGCATGTGGTCCGCGCCGTCCAATGCGACGAAGCTGGTCGATGCGGGAGCTTCAAGAAACAGATCGCGTCCCTGTTGCAGCGACACAATTTCGTCTTCAACGGCGTGAATAATCAAAGTCGGTTTGTTGAGGGTCCTGATGCGTTCTTTCAAGGATGTTGCTGAGACGTCTTCCAGAAACTGACTCTTCACCTGGAACGAGTGAGAACCCAATTTTACTTCGGCGTGCCCCTTGCTGCGGACCTCATCCACAGTCTGTTTCCCCAGCAAGTTCAATACCTCAGCTGGTTCACTTGGGGAACCGATCGAAGCCACGGCGCCGATTTGGTCCAACTCCCCAGCCAGAAACAGCGACGCCGCACCGCCGAGGCTATGACCAATCAGCATGGACGGTGGATATCCCTGAGCTGTCAAAGCGGCGACAGCAGAACGCAGGTCGTCGAGGTTGGACGAGAAGTTTGTATTCGCGAAGTCGCCTTCGCTTAGCCCAAGGCCGGTGAAGTCGAACCGAAGAACCGCAATGCCTTGTTCACGTAGCGCCCGGCTGATTCTGGCGGCAGCGTGCACATTTTTGTTGCAGCTGAAGCAGTGCGCGAAAAGAGCCACGGCGCTGGGTTTGCCATATGGGAGTTCCAGTCGCCCCGAGAGGGTTTCGCCACGTGCATTCTGGAAATCAAACTTCTGGATTGTTCCGGACATTGATGACCTAAGAAATAGTTCGTGTTAAGTGATCTGTGGTCGGCGTGGGAAACGATCGATCGTCGCTCAAGGCTGGTGTATAGCCGAACGGCCGAATCGTTTCGGATGTTCTCACTCGGCTCGAATGAAAGATAGCGATCCGGCCTGACGCCGAATCGCTATCTTGATTCCCGCGACCTTCGTGGATCGTTTGTTACTTCAGGGAGTCATTGAAGAACGCAAAGTCTCCGCCGTCAGCTCCATCGTGGCATTCGATGCAGCCTTTGGCTTTCCCCGCGATTCCCATCTTACCCTTTGGGGTATCCATCTGGGCAACTTTGCCATCTGGCATGTACTTGACCCAGTACCAGTCGCCGGCGTCTTTGTTGTATCCCTCAGTCTTATACATCATTGTGATCGCCATCAGCTTCTTCGCCGGCGAGTAGTTTTCCTTGATGATGATCGAACCGAACGGCAGCTTCTTTGGGTTGCCCGCAGCTTTGCGGTTCATATACGTCTTCACCAAAGCTCCGTGCGGTGCTTCGCTCTCGCGGAAATCGCCGTTGTCCCCGGCCGGTGACCACTGCTGATAGCAGACGCTGCTAAGGTACTTCCACATCCGCGCTTCGAACGATTCTTTGTGTTTCGGCGGGTTGCCTCGATTGCCTGACTGAGCAAGCGTTACGCTGACTCCCACTGTGACAATCGCAGCGATAGCGAATGCGGGTATGAGCTTCCTGATCATTGTGTTCTCCTTCGGATTTTTCTGGGACTTCCGGTTCAAAATGGAACTACTTCGCGGTTGTCAGTTGCGCCTCAAGTTTAACGACCTCGTCATTCCTTCGGACGCTTAGTGTGACGATGTCACCCGCTTTGTGTTCGTAGAGTTGTTCGCGAAGTTGCGTCTGTGTGTCGATGGCGGCTCCGTCGATGGCAACAATTGCATCGCCGAGAACCAACGTGCCATCTTCGTTGAAGTTCGTTGCTCGTAGTCCAATACTCTTTGCGGGACCGGTGTCAGCGAGCTCAAGCACAATGGCTCCCCTGACTCCCAGTCGGCTGGAAACCTGGTCGGGAACGAAAGATGCCCCGAGCCCTGCATGGGCGATTCTACCATGTTCAATCAGCTGCGGCACCGCACGCCGGACAGTATCAACCGGGACTGCGAACCCGATGCCGGCAGATGAACCCGATGGACTTAGAATTGCTGTGTTGATACCGATCAGTGTTCCTCGGTTGTCCAGCAGTGGACCGCCGGAATTGCCGGGGTTAATAGCCGCGTCGGTCTGAATCACTTCCTTAACTCGAACACCATCCGGTGATTGAATTTCGCGCCCGAGACCGCTCACGATTCCCGTGGTCAGCGTGTGGTCGAGGCCAAAAGGGTTGCCGATGGCGAAGACTTTTTGACCGACCAGCAGCGTATGCGATTTCCCCAGCCTCAGTGGCTGCAGGCTTCCTGTTGGTACTTCGATTTTCAGTACCGCGATGTCGAACTCCGGTGCCACGCCAACGATCTTTGCGTTGGAACCGCGCCCATCAGAGAGCGTCACCTGAACCTGATCCGCACCCCGGATCACATGAAAGTTCGTGACAATATGGCCGCTTGAATCCCAGATGAACCCTGTTCCGGTTCCCTTCGGAACTGCCTCACGCACAGGCATCCCATCTACACTTCGCTTTTGAATCGCTGCCTTGGTGCAGACACTGACCACGGAACCCGATGCCCGCTGAAAGACACTCACCGTGGTTCGTTCCTCGTTGTCCAGAAACGCCGGAAGATTAAGCTCAACGGTTTGTGCAGAGTTCCGACCTATCGATGGGTCAGCATTTTTTTGCGATTGAAGCCAGGAGAGTCCGGCCAACACGAGGACTATTGAGTGAACAGCTATTGTCTTCATCGATCAGCTCCCTGTCAGAGAGTACGAGGTGCGGTGCATAGGTCTCGACGTACTCGATGAAGGCAACCTTACAGGCTGGTCGCGCGTGCTCAAAATCGATCATGCGAAATCGGACCTCTCGCGCGCAGAGCTCTCGCGGGTACTCGACACGAATTTTGCGGGAAACAGAATGGTTTCAAGGTGAAATTGTGGACTAGGCCACATCGTCACCAGGCATTTCACGCACGATGATTCGTCGTCCCTCAAAGTCGATCGATTTCTCGCGACGAAGCTCTCCAAGAATCACTGTCACGGTTTCTCGAGACGCGCCGATCATCTCGCCCAGCGCCTGATGAGTCACCTGAGCTGGAATAAGGACTCCGCCGCTATCGCAGGTCACTCCTTTGGACTGCGCAAGGTGGCGCAGGACGTCGACCAGCCGTTGCCGCTTTGGTCGTATCAGAACTGAGACGAGTCGATACGCCAGACGTCGCATGCTCCGCCCGACGTCCTCCATCAGATCGCGAGCGAACCGGGGGTTGTTATTCATGACATCAGACAGAACCCCCAGTGGTATCCTGATTACCGAGGCGGATTTCGGTACCTCACAGGTGGCTTCGCGTCGGTCGGCATGAATTAGAGAGCACTGACCGAACACTTCATCAGGCCAGATCATCTCAATGATCGCTCGCTTGTTGTTCTCCCGGTGGCTTAGCACGGCCCAACCCTCCGTGAGGATGAAGACGCAATCGGAGTCGTCCCCGGACTGAAATACGGTATCTCCCCGTTCGAAACTCAAATGCTTCGCGTGAGCCGCCACAGTTTGGACTTCCGAGGGGCGCAAAGACACAAATGGCTTGCATTTCTGAATTGCTGTGATCGCTATTTGTTCTTTAGGCATGACATTCGAGCTTTACGGTGGCCTCACAACGCCCGACGCACGGAGGGCGGTGACCTTACAGAAATCTCCAGCAACGCTTCAGGAGGACTGAGCCCTGTGGGCTTGCGGTTGTGTCCACACCAGGTGGCTGAGAAGCCGATGTAGAGGTGAAAGTCGGGGACCTTTTCGTGGCCTGGCGGAGGACCGGGCCGAACGCTGATTTGATTGCTTTTCACCTGTCGATAGACTGAAGACAAACCTTCCACCAGCCATCCTGTACAAGGAACCCACCATGGCCGACCAATCTCGACGTTCTTTCCTTGCCGCGTCTGCCAGCGCGACACTGGCGACAACCGGGCTCTCGCGGGTCATCGCCGCGCCGACTGCGTTTAAGGCTCAGCAGGATAGTCAGACAATTCGGATGGCGGTTATCGGAGCCGGTGGGCGGGGTGGTAGTCATGTTCAGGCTTGGCTGAACGCTGCGAACTGTGAGATCGCGGCGATTGTTGATGTCGACGACGCTCAGGCGAAGCGAACAGTCGGTCAGATTGAGAAGCACTACAAGAAGAAGAACCAGGCGGCTCCTCCCATCAAGACGGCTCGCGACATTCGTGAGATTCTGGACGACGACT
>CAZAIB010000170.1:0-10863 GCA_964485095.1 uncultured Planctomycetaceae bacterium
CCGGAACCCGTAATCGATGCCCCACCGCCGGAACCAATTGAGACCGCCGAGGAAGCAGAAGCCAGGCTTAAAGCGGAACGCGATGCAGCCAGCATTGCGGCCACACAGCAGCGGCTGTCGCTACCTTTGCTGAGCTACGAGTCGTCCGAAGATCTGACTCTGCAAGCGTTTCTAACTGAAATGTCCGGCCTGGCTGCCACTCGAATTGTCGATGGACCGGTCGCTTCGAAATCGGACATGTTGATCACGCTGTCAGTGGAGAACACAACCGTTGGCGAAGTCCTGTCCGCGGGGTTAAAGCAGGCAAAAATTATTCATCAGGTGCGACCGAACGGGATCTACCTCTCCAGCGAGTAGGGCACCGCAGTGAGCGGCAAGGCGCTAGCCGCCGGCGGATCAAACACGGCAAAAGAACGTCGCGCCAATGCCGGGGGCTAGCGCCCGCCGCCCACAAGGACGACACGCTAACGCGGTTCGTCACTTATCCGTTTTGCTGCTTCTTCACCGCTTCGAATCGAATCCGGGATTCCGACACCCTTGTAGGCGTTGCCGGCAATTTCGAGCCCGTCCAGTCCGGCAACGTGTTCTCGAATCTGCGCGACGCGATCGATGTGTCCGAGGTGATACTGCGGCATGGCTCGATCGTAGCGTGTGACGATGGAATGGACTGGTTCTCCGCCGACACCGAAGATTTCTGCTAGCTCTTCGCGAACAATCGTGACCAGCCCGGCATCTGAATGTTCCAGCATCTCGGGCTGCATCGCGCCGCCGACGAAGGTTCGCAGGATGATACAATCGTCCGGTGCGCGGTTGGCGAATTTGCGGCTTGAGAATGAGACGGCCAGGATGCGACGCGATTCAATGGCCGGAATGACCAGGCCGAACGCGTCCATCGGATGCTGAATGTCGGCAAGTCGATGAACCGAACACACCACGGCGCTGGATGCGTATGGGATGCTTGTCAGTGTGCGTGCAAGTTTTGGGTGTTCGCCCAATACATCTGCTGCGCGCCATGCCGATGTGGCCACGATGACGGAATCGAACTGAGCTGTGGTTCCGCCAGCATCGGTGACAAGCCAGTCGTTGTCCTGACGAGAAACGTTCTGAACCGCGCGGCCGCGGTGGATTGTTCCTGCTGCTTCGATTCGTTTGACCAGCGCTGTGACCAGTTGCTGAATTCCGTCACGCAGCGAAACGAACAGCCCGTAGCGCGCGCCGCTGGCGGCTTCGGGTTCGGCCATGGCGGCGGCTTGTGTCAGGCTGCCGTGTTGTTGTTCCATGTGCAGGAACCGCGGCAACGTTGCCAGAATGCTTAGCTTCTCCGGGTCAGCTGTGTAGATGCCGCCGACCATCGGTTGAGCGAGCCGGTCGAACAGTTCGGCACCGAATCGGCGTTTGACGAACGATGCGACCGATTCATCTTTGAGTCCATCGGCGGCGGGAATGGAGGCTTCGTCGGCGACTCGTTGTTTTCCGGCATCCGATAGCAGATCCGTCGCCATGATTGGTTCTAACTGCGTTGGCATGAGCAGCTGAAAGCCGCGTGGGACTTCGACGGGCCGTCCGTTGTGGAGAACCAACGATCGACGAAAATCGCTGTTGGTGCGGATCAGTTCGGACTCAAGACCCAGCCGCAAACACAGCTCGATACCGGCCGGCTTGTTGGTGATGAACGAATCGGCGCCGCGTTCGATAAGGCAATCGCCCACACGTTCGGTGGTCAACAATCCGCCTGGAGCCGCGTTCGCATCGAACAACTCAACTTCAGCGCCGCCAAGTTCAATCAGCCGGTGTGCTGCCGCCAGTCCGGTAACGCCACCGCCAATGACAGCGACTCGCTGGTTAATTGAAGCGTTGGTCATGAGTTCTGGCCATCAACGTCGCTGGACCGTTAGTGCCCAGCCGGCAACTTTTAGCGTTGCCCCATTTCGTGAACCATCTCGACCAACGCTTTCACGTTGTCCGGGTTCATGTCCGGCAACACACCGTGTCCCAGATTAAAGATGTGGCCGTTGCGGTTTCCAACCGAATCCAAAACCGCCTTCGCTCGCGCGCGGATGGTGTCCAGGTCGGCGAACAGTGTGATCGGGTCCAGGTTACCCTGAACAGCGACATCCGGTCCGAATCGGTCCCACGCTTCTCCAATGTCGCTGCGCCAATCAACACCCATGACTGTTCCGCCAGCTTCTCGCTGGAGTTCCAACAATGCGGGGTTCCCGTTGACGAAGTGGATGACCGGAAAGTCCTTTGGCATCCGGCTTAGAATCTTCTGACTGTAGGGCAGCGCGTACCGACGGTAGTCATCACGTGACAGACAGCCGGCCCAGCTATCGAACAACTGAACCGCCTGGCAGCCGGCTCTGATTTGTTCGAGCAGGTACATGGTGACACTGTCGCACAGCTTGTTCATGAGCGTCGACCATGCGCCTTCGTCGCTAAACATCAGCGTTTTGCAGTGTTGGTACGACTTCGAACCGCCGCCTTCGATGCAGTACGACGCCAGCGTGAACGGCGCGCCTGCGAAACCGATAAGTGGGATGTTGGCCGGCAGTTCCTGACGGATCATGCGAACCGCGTCGGGAACAAAGTGCAGTGGGTCTATGTTTTCCAGAGCCGTAATGGCATCGATATCCGCGGATGTGCGGATAGGATTGTGAATCACGGGACCTTTGCCGGTCACGTATTCCAGGTTCAGACCCATCGGTTCCAAAATCGGCAGCAGGTCGGCAAACAGAATTGCCGCGTCAACTCCCAGTGCCTTCACGGCTGAGACGGTGGCTTCTGTTGCCAGTTCGGGCGTCTTGCACAATTCGATGAACGTGACCTTCTCACGTACAGCTCTGTACTCGGGCAGATACCTGCCTGCCTGCCGCATAATCCAAACGGGTGTCGTGTCGACCGGCTCCCTGCGAGCCGCGCGAAGGAACCGGCTGTTTTGAAGCACGTCGCCGTCGTCAGTCATTTCTTTTGCTTTTGGATATCCAGAGCGAATCGTTCGTCGCCATCGAGGCAACGATTATTAAGGGCGAGCATCTTACGGATTCGGCCGACAGTTTGCTTGGTCGGACTGGTGAGTCGGATGATTAATTCGTCCGGACCCAACTTTTGAAGCTCACGGATTGTCGAGATTCCCAGAAGATCAAACGCCTGCCTGGCAGCAGGATCTGATTCGAACACAACGTCCAGTGGAGCGTCGACGGGAATGCGAGAACGGCCAAGCTTGCTGGCTTTCCGGACAGTAGGCTTCCGGGCGGATGATGATCGGGTAGATGTCTTCCGTGAACCCGAGGCTGACGACTTTGTAGCTGACTTACTCGTGGCCATCGTGCGTCTCTCGTGTTGATTTGTTTAGTGCCCGAGGAGGGCGAGGGAGGGCTTGGACGCGAGCCACATTCCCACAAATCAGAAGCTTCGGTTCGAGTTCATGAACCGGGTCATCTCAAGCATTTCAGACGTTGTCAGGAGGCCTTCGAAGCTCCATGCGAGGTTTCGATTGACCTGCCAGCGTCCGAGTAACTCGAACAACTGATCGCGAGGGACGGGGCCCACGGGAATTCCGTTATACCCCTGTGCGCGACCAGATTCCACGGATTCTACGGTCTGAGCAGCCTCAACTGACGTCGGCAGAGGCAGGGTCAGCTGCAAAGTACGCATCCTGACAGGCAACCAAGTGAGTTCATCCGGGTCAATCGGCTTCAGGCCGCTTGTCAGAAACTCCTTAGCAGTATGAGGTTCCGTCAATATTAGCTGGACACATCGCTCGAACGTACAGTGAAGCACGCATTCGTCCACTATGGTGGGTGGATACAGTTTGGCGTCGCAGCCCTTTCTCCAGGTCTTGGACAGCAGATCCAGTTGCACCTGCGGCGCGACCTCGCGAGTTAGTGGTAATTCGGACAGGTACCCGTAATCGCGGAGAGTCGGATCGGCGGCCGTCTGTTTGAGCAGATCGAACGCGTTCAGGGCGGAAACTCGGAACGCCAAATGAGTGAGCACCGAGTTGTTGAGCTGGTATTTTTCGAGGCCGGACATGTACCTAGTTTTCCTGGCCCACCAAGCAAACTCAAGTTTGTCAAATCGATTGCCTGAAATACCCGCGTTGCTTCACGGCAACACCCGGACTAATCGGAACTCGGTTCCAGGACAACAATTGGCCAGTCACAGCGCCGGCTAATCGCGGCCGCTTCATCGTGCGACGGAACAAAGACGAACAAGTCTGGTCCGAGTTCGTTGAGATTCAGATCGCCGGCGTGTCTCCATTCTGCTTCGTCGGTCCACTGCGTTTTTGCGTCGGCGGTTGCCTGCAGTTGGAAGTACGGTCGATCGGCCTCCGACATCTGTTCGAACTCAGTCGCCTCTCCGTAGAGCACCGGGCGGGTTCCGAGTTGCAGCAGCCGGTTCTTTCGAACTCCAATCCCGTACGGTTCGTAGTCCCAACGGCGCAGGTGTTTGCGGTAAGTTCGACGTGAAGCGAGTTTCTCAAGCGGCACGTCGCTAAGGCACACCATCGGATGGTTGCCACGAATCAAGTGAGACGTGGCCATCAGCTTCCGAGTCTCAACGATTCGCGCGAGTGTGGCGAACGCGGTTCGGTCGCCCGCTTCGACGCCCAGGATAAGTCCGTCGAGATAGTCATCGACATCCTCATCAGGCCAGGTTCCGTCAGGCCGCCTTGTCCAGTGCAGAAGGTAGTCGTCGAATGGTGGCTTGGTCAGCGCGCGTCTGGCGGGCGGAGTGACAACGTCAACCTGCGGCGTCTCTGACGGAATCAAGATTCGCAGTGCGGCTCCAGCGTCGGCCAGTTCGTTGGCCACGTTTGATTCGCTGGTAACATGCACGGTTGCTGGCGGGAACCCACTATCGGCCAACCGTTCAGACAGCAGCCGATGGGTTTGGCTTCCGCCCGTCACCGAGAGTGCTCGAACGTGGTCGGCGAGCGTTGCGATAAGCCGATCACCCACGGGTAAATCGATGCCCACCGATTCAACTAGCGGTGTGGAGAGTTCAATGCGAGTGGTTGTGGTTCCTTCGCGGAACCGAGCCGACTGCCGGAACGCTGACTGTTCACCAATGACGATCGGAAAGTGGCGCAGGCCGAACAGCTTAGCGGCTCGATTGATGAAGCGGTCTGCCGTTGTGCCGTCGGCAGTGATCAACACATCACGTTCAGGATCAAGCTGGCAGACGAGTGTTCTGAACGCATCGAACCAGCCGGAATGCTGGCCAAGTTTGCGTCCCAGCCGAGAACTAACCACCGCAACACGGCGCTGTTCGAATGCGGCTCGCGGCCAGATGCCGGTGCAAAGACCGCCAAGCCAACACTGCTGAGTCTCCAACGGCAGGTTCGGAATACCGATAACCAGCAAAGCATCCGCGTTCTCTTCGAGGACCAGGCAGTCCCGGTTCCAAACGTGGGTCGTTTTTCCAGCGAGACTCATTGCATCGAGTTCACGACGATTGACGCGAGAATGAAAAGTCCCCACAGCGCGAAGATCGCCAGCATTAGTTTCGCACCCTTCGGCTTACCCTGAACCAGGTAAACAAGCGCAAATAGAAACCCAATTCCGGGGCAGATTACAACCATCAGGGCGTCGACGCCTGACATCTCTTCGTCGTTGGATCGACTGCGAGAGCGCGAGGGCGATGAGCGGCGTTTTCGTCGGAAGTCTTCTCCACAAAATCGGCACACAGACGCCGATGCCAGAATCATCTCACTACAGGCTCGGCAAGGCTTCCGTTTTCGACGCGACGACGATCGAGTCGGCAGCGCGGACCTTGGAGCCGATTCGACAAGGTCGAAGTCTTCTTCGTAATCAGGCTGTCGCTTTGGCCGGGTCCTGCGGCGAGCTTTGGGGCGAGCGGCTGCCGGAGGGCGCGATTGAGACTTCTTGCCTTTCGTGGGCTTGGTGCGTTTGGTTCGCACTTTGATTGCGGCTTGACAGTCCGGACACGCGACTGTTTTGCCTTCCAGCGAGTCTCGGAGCCGGAGTTGTTTCCCGCAAGACTGACAGGATACAGATAGCGGCATGCCGCCGACCTTTCTTGCAACGCAACTTGCGGTGGGAGGGAACCAGTCGCGAACGAATGCAATGCATCGATCGGGACAGAAGTTTACCGCGAGGGATGTCTGTGCAAGTGTTAAGCGGAATCGGACGATTGTCAACGCGAGCGGCGCGTGAATTTAGAACCGGCCCGCTGGTCTAACGACGTTCGGGGGGGGGCGTTGTCAGGGCGCCATTTGTGGGGGCGGTTTGACGACGACGGATCTTAGGCGGCCTTTGCGTTCGACGTCGAAACGCAGTTCGGTTTGGTCCTTGATGTCGGCCATGAACTTTTCATCTGTCGTGGTTGGCTCGCCGTTGAGTGCGTAAATGCGGTCGCCGACTTCTAATCCGCCGACACCAGCTGAAGAACCGGGGATGACTCGGGTGAGTGTCATGGTGCCGGGTTCGGCCGCGTCTGTGCGCCAGGCGATGCCGATGCGCCGCGGTGTTCCGTCCAGGCGGACTTCCACGGTATTTGTTTGGCCGTTGCGAACGATTTGGATGTTGGTGGGCGTGGGTGCGGCCTGGACGATTGGCCGGAAGGTTTCTGTTGTAACCGGCAGGCCAGCGACTTGTACGATTTGGTCGCCCTGACGAATGCCGGCGTTTGCCGCCGGTGTGTTCGGCACGACTGTCCGGACAATGACTCCGGCATCGGCGGGGTCGGTTTGAACACCCAACCGGGGCGCGACGGGCGGGAGTATGCGTTCGAAGCCTCGGCGTGTTCCTTCACTCTCAACCCGACACCGCGCGCGGTAGGTCGGGATGGCGGCCATGTCGGCAAACGATGCCAGCAAGCGCAGGACCAGTCGGCCCACGCGCTGCATGCCGTCGAAGTTAATTTTGTCGGGGTCGTCGGACGGACGATGGTAGTCCGGGTGTTTGTCGGTGAACGGCATGACGAATGGGATCTGCCGCTGCACGAACGGGTAGTGATCGCTGTCGCCGACGATGTCCCAATTGAAGTCGATGTTGATTTTCTGATCGTTGCGGCGGCTGACGAAACGTCTCAACCCAACAGCAGTACGTGTTCCCAAAATTTCCATGCGCTCGTCGGTCAGGCGCCCGACCATGTCCACGTTGAGCACCATTTTGATTTGCTGCAGCGGAACCACAGGAGCTGTGACGAAGTGTTTCGAACCCAGCAGGTTTTTCTCTTCGCCATCCCAAAACGCAAACAGAATCGAACGCCTTGGTTGGTATCCGGCAGTCTTGATGGCTCGCATGAGTTCCAACAACGTCGCGCAGCCGCTGCCGTTGTCGTCGGCTCCGTTGTGAATCTGACCAAACGGGCCAAAACTGTTTGTCGCATTCCCGTATCCGACATGATCGTAGTGGCCGCCGATGACAACGTACTCGTTCCGCAGAACGGGATCAGAACCAGGGATGACTGTGAGAATGTTGCGATAGTCGGCCGCGCCGCCGAACGGTTGAAAGAACTCGCCATTCACACCGGCGGGTGCCATGCCGATTTTTCGCAGCTGTTCGACAATGTAGTTCGCCGCCGCACGGCCGCCGCGGGAACCGGCTTCCCGACCTTCCAGTGAGTCGCTGGCCAGAACGTTGATATGTTGTTGAAGGTTGTTCTGCGCGATCGAATTGATTGCGTTCTGAACAACCGGAACCGGTGCTTGGGCGTAGAGCGGGGTGGCTGTCAGCGTGCTGACAACTACCAGTGCGATGCGGATCCTTCCGTTCGCGATGATCATTTTTCTGCCTTCTTCAAAGCCGGGAATTCGACGAGCACCTTTTGCGCTCCACCCGTGCGATCGCGGAATGTATCGAATGCGGCCTGGATGTTGTCCAGATCAAAGCGGTGCGTGATGAGCGGCGTCAGATCGACTCGGCGTTCACCAATCCACTGCATTGCCAGTGGAAACGTGTGTTCGAAGTCAGGATGCAGGCTGGTCAGAATCGTCAGATTCTTGTCCATAGCCGCCTTCATGTTGATGCGAATCGTTTCCGCGGGGACTCCAAAGTACAGCAGTTTACTTTCGTAGCCACACAGCTGAACGCACAAATCAAACGCCTGCGCGCGGTGGCCGACGGCTTCGATGACGACAGTCGGCTGGACGTCCCCCAGGATGTCTCGCAACGCTTCGCTGGCATCGCACTGGCTGTTGCAGATGGTTGCGGTCGCCCCCATCGACTGGCTGACGGCCAGTCGCTCAGCCAACAAATCGACACCAACAATATTCTTCGCACCTAGGCTTTTCAGTCCGGCGTTAAACATTTGACCGATGGGGCCCTGGCCGACGACGACCGCTGTCTTGTCTGTCATGTCCGGAAGTTTTTGCAGCGCGAACAGGACGGTTCCGAACGGTTGAGCCAGCAGGGCTTCGTCTTCGGGGATTGTTGAATCCAGCGGGATGGCTCGCTGTTCGCTAAGTGTGAAGCGTTCGAAGAAGCCGAGCTGTTCTTCGGGAACAGCGAGAACACGATCGCCCGCGGAAAACCGCGTTCCGTTGGTACAGACAACAGTGCCGACCATTTCGTGCAGCGACTTGCCGTTCTCGGACGGGTAGGCGATGTCGTGGCCTTCAAAATCGCCGTCGAAGAATGGCAGGTCAGAACCACACAGGCACACGAGTTCAGGCTGGAACAGAATCTCGCCGGTCGCGCCTGCGGTAAGCGTCGCGTCAGGCAGTTCAAAAACCTCAACCTGCCGCCGCGCCGAGAATCTACCTGCAAACATTTCATGCTCCAACGGCTACGCGAGTTTTCAACGTCAGATTCAACGTCGGCCAGTCCGCGGCGTCAACACAGTCGGCAAAGCTGCGTCAGGTTTCTGATTCACGCTTGCAATGGGCGAGAAAAACGTGAGTCTTTAGTCTTCAACAAAACGTGAGTCGGGCAGAGGCTTGATAGCGTTGGAGGCATGCACGCGACGGACAATGGTTCCGTTCTACCGGGAATGATCGAATGCGGATTGCGGCGACACTGCTGTTTGTTACCTCGCTGACTTTGGCTGCGGGTGCTCAGGATCGAATTGCGATTTCAAAACTGGCCGACGTTGATGAAGACTTCGCGTTCCAGGGCGAATACAGCGGACTCACTTTGCCGGACAACAGTTCTACTTTGCGAACCGTTGGGCTGCAGGTGATTGCTCGCGGGAACGGCAAGTTCGAAGGCGTCGCTCACATGGGCGGACTGCCTGGGCAGGGAGCCGGGCAGGAGAAGTATCAACTTAAAGGCGAACGCAAGGGCGATGTCCTGGAGCTTTCTGCTGAGTCGATGAAGGTGTCAATTCAGGATCGGCAAGCGACCGTGTTTTCTGGCATTGGGAACAAGCTTGGCAGCTTCTATCAGGTTCAGCGAAAAAGCCCGACACTGGGGAAGGCTCCACCATCAAACGCGATCGTATTGTTCGACGGAACGAATACGGACGAGTTCAAGAATGGCAAGATGACGGAAGATGGTTTGCTGAAAGAGGGAACTCAGATCAAACGCATGATGAAAGATTTCACTCTGCACCTTGAGTTCCAACTGGCTTACATGCCGAACTCGAAAGGGCAGAAGCGATCCAACAGCGGCGTGTATTTGCAGAGCCGTTACGAGGTGCAGATTCTGGATTCGTTTGGCCTGGCCGGAGCGAAGAATGAATGCGGAGCCTTGTATCGGTACAAAGAACCGAACATAAACATGTGCCTGCCACCGCTGACCTGGCAGACCTACGACATCACTTTCTATTCACCTCGTTTTGATTCCGAGGGCAAGAAGTACCAAAACGCCAGGCTCACGGTGCTGCACAACGGGTATCCGGTTCACAGCAACTTCAACGTCGAACGTAAGACGGGTGCGGGGAAGCCAGAAGGTCCGGACTTGTTTCCAACGAAGCTTCAGAACCACTCCGACCCGGTTCGCTTCCGCAACATCTGGATCGTCGATCACTCAGCCAGTAGTAGTTTTGCAGTACCGGTGTACTCAACACCGCAGTTTGGAACCAGCACGATGACAACGCCTGCTGTTGTCGAAGTCGGTCCGTAGCGTGGCCGAATCGACTGGAGATCCAGCCGTTGTACGACGCGGATTGCGGCATCTAAGACGCTGCGACCCCGTCATGGCTGGCATCATTAAACGCGTCGGTCCGTTCAAACTGAAACCATCGCGCGATCGGTATCCTTTGTTGGTTCGATCGATTCTCTCGCAGCAGATTTCTGTGGCGGCTGCCAGGACGATTCGCAATCGGTTGCTTGACAGCATGCCCAACAGGCGCGTTTCGGCGGCTGAGGTTTGCAGGTTGTCCGTGGACGAACTGCGGACGATTGGGATCTCGCGGCAGAAAGCAGGTTACCTGCTGAACCTGTCGGAACACGTGCAAAGCGGCGAACTGAATTTCCGCCGAGTGGCCCGGTTAGACAACGAAGGCGTGATTGCCGAGCTGATTAAGGTGAAGGGTATCGGCCGCTGGACGGCTCAGATGTTTCTTATCTTTGGGCTGGGCCGACCGGATGTCTTCGCACCGGATGACCTTGGATTGCGTGCTGCGATTCGGAATGAGTATCAGTTGGAAGAGATGCCGACCAACGCTGAAGCCAGTGCGATTGCGGATTGCTGGTCGCCGTATGGTTCGATGGCGTCCTGGTATTTGTGGCGCAGTTTGGAGTGTTGACCCCGGTCCGGGTCCAGGCGGCATTCGGTTCTGGTCGTACTTGTGGGCTTCCAGCCCCAAGCACGCGCGATGGTGAAACGGTTTGCGAACCAAGAGCACCGCTGATGCAGGCTTTGTGAAGTGGCGGCGTGATAGAACCTTGGGGCTCGGAGGCCAGTCTTTTCAAGGTGCTATGTAGTGTGCGATAGGGTTGGCAGGCCCAGGGTA
>CAZAIB010000171.1:0-10763 GCA_964485095.1 uncultured Planctomycetaceae bacterium
GTATGAAATGAGGATGAGAACCTAAGGGCTTTCAAATGGCGGAATCGAAATCTCTGGTCTTCCTGGTAGAAGACGACGAGGCAGTTCGGCGATCTTTGCAGTTTCAGATTGAAGCTATGGGATTTGAGGTATCTTCTTTTCCATCTGCTTTGTCTTTCCTCGACGTTTATAAGCCTCAGGAGAACGCATGTCTTCTCCTGGACGTTCGCATGGCCGGCATGTCGGGTATCGAACTGCAGCAGAAACTAGTCGAGCAGGGTGATCAGATACCCGTAATCATGATATCCGGACACGCTGATGTTCCGGCCGCTGTGAGAGCCATGAAGAACGGCGCGACTGACTTTCTGTCGAAGCCGGTAAGTGAGCAAGAACTGTCTGCGGCTCTGGAGTTCGCTTTGGCTAGGCCTGCCCTGACGGGGCGTCGCTGCGATGTACCGCTTGAAGAAATTCGAGAACGCATCGAACGGCTGACACCGCGGGAAGCGGAAGTCCTGTCGTTCGTAGTTGATGGCTTTTCCAGCCGTCAAATCGCTGAGAAGCTGGATGTCAGCTTCAAAACTATCGAAGCGCACCGATCAAAAATCATGTCAAAGACAAAGGCACAGGATGTCGCACACCTGGTGCGAATGTGCCTGTCGGAACAGGTGGGTTCGGCCAACTAAGATTTCTTAGACACCTTTGCGACTTCTTGTCGTTGAGCTAAAACACCTCGCGTGACCTTCCAGTGTTCGCGAGGTTTTTTTGTGTCTACCGCAGCAGCGTTAAGCCTGAATGATGTGCCCGTCGCCGACACCTTCGCGGAGGCATTTCCCGTGGTGGGCACACGCCTCATCATCACGGCAGCCACGCTAAATCTGGCTCAAATCGCGGCCACGGAAATGAGCGGCTACGCATCCAGCGTGATCGCCTGCGACGCCGAAGTTGATGTCGAGCGCGAGTGGGAGCCGTCGGAAACTCCCGACGGACGACCTGGCGTCAGCGTCATGATGTTTGGTTTCAGCGCCAAGGGCCTACAGAAAGCAGCAGCAGCGCGAGTCGGTCAGTGTGTTCTGACTTGTGCGACCACTGCGTGCTTCAATGGTGTGCCGATTACTGACGGAACAAAGCGAATCAGAGTTGGCGGACAGATTCGGTTCTTCGGAGACGGCTTTCAGATATCGAAGACTCTGGCCAACCGCCGGTTGTGGCGGATTCCGGTGATGGATGGCGAGTTCATCTGTGAGGATCAATTCGGAACCTTCAAAGGTGTCGGTGGCGGCAACATACTGATTGCCGGCAACACACGAGACGCCGCCCTGACCGCGACCATCAATGCGGTCCAGGCGATGCGGAACGCGGGTGATGTTGCTCTACCGTTCCCGGGGGGCTTTGTCCGAAGCGGCAGCAAAGTCGGTTCGCAGTACAAGGCGCTCAAGGCCAGCACCAATGAGAAGTGGTGTCCAACGTTGCGTTCGCAGACAACGACCGAATTGCCGGACGATGCCGAAGCGGTTTATGAGATCGTGGTTGACGGAACCAGTTTTGAAACTGTGCAGAACGCTCTGCGAGCCGGTGTCCAAACCGCCACTCAAACCGATGGCATCGTACTGATCTCTGCAGGAAACTACGGTGGGAAGCTTGGCAAGCATCACTTTTATCTGCGTGACCTGATTTAGGTTGGGCCAAAATTGCGAACGTTTGCCGGGTTCTTGCCAGGAAAAGCCAGTCGCTGTCGAATACACTCAAACGCAACCAACGAGAGCGACATGTTCTCGCCGAGTGTCGGACCCACTTGATGAACAACCTGATCGAGCTGCACAATATTTACAAGGACTACGGTCACTTTCGCGCGCTGGACGATGTGTCGATGGCCATCAAACCGGGCGTGACTGGGTTGTTGGGCCCCAATGGCGCGGGGAAGAGCACGCTGATTAAGGTGTTGCTGGGACTGGTGAAGCTAACCAGCGGCACCGGCACGGTAATGGGTCACCAGATTGGGACCGACGTCAAAGCCATCCGTTCTAAAGTTGGCTACATGCCTGAGGATGATTGTTATCTGCACGGCCTTAGCGGCGTTGAAAGCGTTCAACTGGCTGCCCGGCTGTCTCGAATGGAACGGACCGAAGCCCTGCGGCGTGCTCATGAAATCCTGGACTTCTGCGGAGCAGGGCAGGAGCGGTATCGCGATGTTCACACCTTCTCAACCGGCATGCGACAGAAGTTACGGTTCGCTCAGGCCATTGTGCACGACCCACCTTTGCTGATTCTGGACGAACCAACTTCGGGTCTGGACCCGGACGAACGGGAAGCGATGCTTAGTCGAGTTCGCATCCTGGCTCAGAGACATGAGAAGGCCATCATCCTGTGCACACACATCCTGCCGGATATCCAAAAAGTCAGCGACGACGTCATCATCATGGCGCAGGGCAGGGTCAAAGTTGCGGCCAGCCTGGACGAACTTAGCGTTCCCCGAAATCCGGCTCAGTTTGTGCACTACGTCGGAGATGGAGAACCGCTGATGCGAGCGATGCGGAAACGCGGTTTTGACGTCACACCAATTGAGGGTAAGCCAGCGTTTTCAATTCCGGGCCAGGGTGAAAACTGGTTGCCGCAACTTTGGGAAGCGGCTCGCCAGGAGAACGCGTCCATCCGATCTATCCTGCCGGCCAGAAACTCCATCGACGAGATATTCCTCGAAGCCATTCGGGAGGGTAGCCATGCCAATTCATGATCTTGGCTATCGGAAATGGAGCGGCCATTTGGTTTCCGGGGCCACTCGTTGGCAGGTAATTGCCGGGACCGGTATCCGTCGAGTCTGGCAAAGTGCGTGGATAAGACGCATCGTCTTTTTCGCGTGGTTGCCACTGCTACTGTTTGCCGGCGTGTTTCTAATCTTCGAATGGGGCGCCCGCGGCGGACCAACACAGCAGATTGTCGTATCTGCCCTGATGGAATGGGGCTTTGCAGAGGAGTTTCAGGACGTTCGATCAGCCGAAGATGTGACGAAGGTTCTGGTCAGCCTGCGGCATGAATGTTGGTTGCGTCTGATTCAGATCTACTTCCGCTACCCACAGGGTATTGCCTTGGTCTTGGTCGTCGGACTGATCTCGCCAAGACTCATCTCAGATGATGTGAGTTCCCGCGCGTTCCTATTTTACTTTTCCCGACCGCTAAACCGGTTCGAGTACCTCCTCGGGAAGTTGTCCACGGTGTGGGTATACCTGGCAGCGATCACAACCATTCCCGCGCTGTGCATGTACTTGATGGCAGTGGCCCTATCAGCGTCCCCGGAAGTCGTCCTGGATACCTGGGACATCCCGCTAAGGATTCTGGTTGCATCAGTTGTGGTCATCGGTCCGGCGGGTGTGATCTCGCTGTGCTTTTCATCGCTGACTCGCGACAGTCGCTACGCTGGTTTTGCATGGTTCGCGCTGTGGACGATGGGCGTAGTGACGTGGGTGTTTGTCAGCATCTGGAGAGCCAACCGGGATTATTGGGGCGACGCGCCTCATCGGTTCGAAGAGTACTTTTCGATCCATCACGTTTTCGGAGCTGTCCAGCGTCGGGTCTTTGGGCTTGAATCATTCACCGACGTGAAGTGGTTCATTGCGATCTTGTTCTTCGGCACTGCCGCAGCATTGATGATTCTGTTCCGCCGCATTTCTGCACCAATGAAGGCGTAGGGGACAGATCATGCTTATTCAATTCAACCATGTCACTAAGCTGTACGGGACCGTGCTTGGGGTCAACGATATCCATCTTGATCTTCAGCCGGGTGCGTATGGTTTGCTGGGTCCCAACGGAGCCGGCAAGACCACTCTCCTGAATCTCCTGGTCGGACAGCTTTCGCCAACACTGGGTGCCGTTCAGGTTTTCGGGATGAACCCTCGGAACAACAACGACCTCATGCGGCGCATCGCGTATTGCCCCTCAAGCGAAGGCTTATACGCAAACGTGTCCAGCTTCCGCTGGGTCAGCTACCTAAACGAACTTCGTGGGTTTAGCCGATCAGAATCAAGGAGCCGTGCCGAACACTGGTTAAGCGTGGTTGGTCTCAAAGATGCCATGCACCGGCACATCTCCGGATACTCTCGAGGCATGCGTCAGCGCACCAAGCTGGCTCAGGCGTTGGCTCACGACGCCGACTTTATCATTCTTGACGAACCCTTCAGCGGGCTGGACCCGGTTGGTCGCTACGAGATGACCGAGCTGCTGCGAGAGCGTGTTCAAAGTGGTGTGAGCGTCTTGTTTGCCAGTCATGTGCTGCACGATATCGAATCTTTGACATCGTCGTTTCTGCTAATTCGCGGCGGTCGCGTACTCGCTTCGGGCAACAAGGATGAGATTTACGAATTGATGGTCGACATCCCGACGGAAGTCGAGATCCATTCGCTGGAAGCTCGTGAACTCGCGGCGTTGTTGGTTCAAGAACCTTCGACTGAGAAAGTCTCGGTCGCCGACAACAAGATCACAGTTCACACCAATAGCGCGGCGGCGCTGGCTTCGGTGTTGCCGGGAGTGTGTGCGAACGCGAACGCACGTATCACAAAAATGGAATCAGGCAGCAGTTCGCTCCACGACCTGTTTACCTCGCTCATGAAGATTCATCGAGGTGAACTATGATCAACCTCAGCAGTATCCTCACCGTTTTTCGATTCGAACTCCGGCAAGCCGCGACCATTCCTCGCATGGCATGGTGGTTGGCGTTGACGCTGTTCCCGGTTCTGTTGTCCGCCTTGTTGCATTTCGCCGAGAACGAACAAGGAAGTCGACCAGACAGAACACCGTCCGTCGAGCGATGGACATTCGCAGAGAAAGCCGTATTGCCGACAGTGGAAATTGAGGGCGAAACTCTCTCAAACCTCAAGACGATCACTTACATGGCCAGCCTCACACCAGGAGCTGTGAAGCGCGAGATAGACGAACGGATGAGAGTCCCCTCACCGCGCCGTAATCGTCCGGGTTCACCGAAAATTTTGGTCGTGCACTATCCGGCATCCATGCAGAAAGACGACGGTCGGCTGGACATTGCCCGAAACCTATCCGCAGCCGAGTTCTCTCGAGTCGTCTTTGTGAAAGAAGGGGAAGCTGAACCGAATCTGGTTCCCCCATCGCCGCAGTCGATTTTCTGGGGCGCCGGCCTGTTTGTCCTGCTGCCTTCTGTGGTCACTATGCTGGCCACGTTCCTTTGGTCGGCACCGGCTATCGCAAGTGAGCTTGAAGGACGCAGCTGGGCCTACATTGCGACTCGACCACACGGACCAGTTAGCGTTTTGCTGGGTAAGTACGCCATCGGAGTCGTCTGGGGGCTCAGCGCCACACTCACGGCTCTTGCGGTGTCGCTGTGGATTGCCGACATCCCCGAAGGCTTCTTCTACCTATTCTGGCCGCTTTCATTCACCATACTGCTAAGCACTCCTGCCTACGGCGCCATCTATGCGTTCATCGGGACCATCGCCCCGCGTCGCGCGATGGTGGTCTCGGTGGCTTACACGCTTGTGTTGGAAGGATTCATTAGTTTCCTTCCCGCGTTCGGGACACCGGCCCTCATCAGTCGAATCACCGTGCAGTACCCGATCCGGTCAATCATTGTCCGATCGCTTCGCCTGCAGGAGCTAGATGACAGCGGCGAACTGTCCCGCTTCATCGTTCCTGACCCGAATCTCGCGATCGAAGTTGGCAGTGTGTTGGCCATTACGATTGTTGCTTTGACAGCCGCCGTGTTCATGCTTCGCAGTCAGGAACTCACTGCCGCGGATGAATCTGACTCGTAACGAAAACGGAGTCACTTGAGGCTGATCTTCAGTCCGTCTTGTTTCATCTGCAGCAGTGCTTCGGCATTGCCTTTGGCGTCGTCAACCGGATGGTGCGTGTGTTTGGTTCTTCGCAGGTGCTTGAAGTTCTTGAACGTATCGTTCACCAGGCCCTTGTACAGCGACCCAAGATTGGTGGAAGTATGACCAAACGGATTGGCACCCGTGAAGTGGTGGAAGTACCAATTGATGAACTGCCAGTCGAAACCGTTGTTGTCGGAAATGAAAAACGGGCGACCGTTGCTATTGTCTTTGATCCACTCACCGAACCTTTGCATCACTTCTGATGGCTCATCAAATGCTTCGGTCTGCTCTCGACTGAACCCACTGACGGTCAGTGCTTCGGGAATCCACTTGTCAGAAATCGGCTTAATCTGACCGTAGAACGTTCGTTCCAGCGAGGGTTCAACGATAACGGCCCCGAAACAGATCATCGAATAGTCACCGGGAATCGGACCATCCGCTTCGATATCGACCATGATGTGGCTCATCGCGGCATCTCCCAAATCGGTGACGACACGAGAACTCAGCAAAGGTTCACGCCGGGCCAAGCTACTCTCACGGATTCTGTTCCATCCATGACTGTCTGGCGGACTCGCGCTCCGAGCAGACGTGTATCTTCCGACTCGGCTGGAATACAGTTCCTCGCTGTACTCGATACCAGCCAGCATCGGGGAACTGCGAGGCGGCATCCATGTATTCGGGCAGGAAACTGATGTGTCCGGCCAAATCATGCACCTCTTCGGTTCTCATCTGTATTCCATGGACTTCGCTGACACCGTTTCCGTGCCGCCAATCTTCGACACCAGGCGTTCGTGCGACGTACCAAAGCAGAACGGCGAGAACCGGTATCGCGGAGACAAGGAAGTGTCGGCGACTCATGATAGGCTCACGGCGTCGGCTGAGAGGTTAGATGATTGTGCGTTTGGCGTCACGAACCGTCTTTGGATCGCGTTCTTTAATGAGCTCCAGAAACTTCTTCGCATCGGCCGCGTGCTTTGGAACCTTGATTTCCTCTTTGTCATCTCCTTTGACTTTCGGCACGTCTCGACTGCAGTGCACCAGGAATTTCACAATCGCCAGTTTGATGGCGCGTTGATCGTATTCTTTCTTGCCATAGAGATTGTAAAGCTGCTCGGCAATCTCCCAGTCTTTCCAGCGAGCCAGGTCCGGGATGACCAGGTCTACGAGTGCTGGTCGGTTGAGCAACAGTCGCATTGACTTTTTCAGTCGTGCCTTTGAGATTTTTTCCGGAGCGTAGGTCCACATGAACCTGATGGCTCCAACAACGGCGTAGGTCTCACTGAACGGGACTTCTAATGCGTTGCCGTCTTTGTCTTTGACGACCTTTCCATCCTTGTCTTTCATCTCAGCACTAACAAGCTTCGCTCGGTCAATGACATCCAGTCCGTCGGCTCCCTTGATGAGCAGATAGCCTGAGATCATTGAATCCAAACCCAGTCGGTAATCTTCGCTCGGCTGCACGATGAAGTTTTCCATCGCCTTAGCGTCGTCGTCGTTACCGCACAAACCCAGCAGCAGACCGTAAAGGCTAACGCGTGTGGGTGACGTTTCCGGATCAAGAGCCCACTTGCGTAGTTTCTCTCTCGGGAACTTGGCCTTCAGTGGCGTGATGTCTTTGTAGGGAGCGTTCGCGAACTCGCCGTACGCATCATTGGCAATCAGCTCGTCCGGATGTTCAAGATAGTCGAGGTAGTAACCCAGTCGATCGACCGTGGCCTTGTCCGGCGACGGTGCCTTGGACATGTAGGCATAGCTTTCTTCAGTCACGGGAAGCGTTGTGTTCCATTCGAGCTTCTCATTCTGAGCGCCCATCAGCACGAACAAGTCGCCCTCTTTGGCAGCCCGATAGCGAGGCAGCGTCAGCGCCTTCTTCTTATCAAGCTTCACACCCTTGTTGGTTGCAATCTTGACGATCTCAAACTCCGAAGAACCCGGATCGGTGTCCGTCGCTTGTTCGCCACCCTTCCATTTTACCAACGCGACAATGTCAGAATCGGTAAACTGTTCAGTCAGCGTCAACGACGGCGCGCTGCAGAAGGGACAGCTTAGACTGGTACCGACCGCAGTCAGCGACAGGACCAGTGCACAGGCAGGAAAAGACAGACGCATTCCAAATCTCCGAACGGAAAACAGCGTTGGATTCAGGTGAGAACTCTAATTCGCGATGACGCGGGCTTCATCAATAGAATACAGCTGAAGCACTTCATCATCCTCTACCAGCGGGTCAATGTGGAACGTTCCGACCACATCGAATGGGCGACCTTCGATGTAGTCAGTCGTCTGCCCATCCACCAGCATCACTTTAAACAAGTCATAGATCTTGGGGTCGCGACCGAAGCAACAGATGTCATTGTCGCGAGCCAACAGGAACCCGGTCAGGCCCGTTGACGAATACGCCGGATACATGAAGCCGCGGATTCGAATCTCTTTCCCATTGAGCTGTTTCAACCAGTCGGGGAAGTGATCGAACGCATCGGCCGGAACCGGTTCCATGTTCAGAATTCTCAAAAGGTCGATATCGTCGTAGCTGACTCGCAGCGCCTTTGTTTTTTTATCTCTGATGAAGTCTTTGTTGGCGACCAGCAGCTTGACTTCTCTTGGTTCGGTCGCGGTCTCATCGCCAGCTACCTGTGCCGCTGCCACATCTGGTTCTCCGCCAGCTGTTTCCGTCGCGACGACAACCATCTCGTCGCTGCTGACTTCGGCATCATTCGCTGCATCAACTGAATCGTCACCTGGTGTTGGATCAGTCACAGCTGGTGTGATTACAGGCAGTTCTGCATCGCTGACTGACTTTACGGTCTCGTCGAAGTCACGGTACTCACCGTTGGCACTCGTCCCGCAGCCGGCAAGCGTCAGGCAGGCCAGAGCAGAACCAGCAACAACCGCGCACTTCCACCATGAAGTCTGGGTTGAATTTCGATTTAGAACGACGTCCATGCAGTATCGCATTTTACAGCCTTCATCGTGTAAACGGGCATGCCATCTGGCGCAGTGGGGTCGGCAGAAATCACACCGGCGACGGTGATGTGAGTCAGCATCGGAAAGTCCACCGGCGGATGTTCCGGGTCAACTGTTACCTGAATCATGTCGAATTGAGCCGGGTCGCCGCCGAAACAACAGTCGCCGCTGTCCTTCAACAGAATAAAGTCGCGTTGGTTTCTGGTCGAACGCGTTTGGTACAACCACCCTTTAATAAAGACTGGCTTCTCCATAAGTGGTTCCACTTCCGGATGGATCAAACGCGTGCGGCCGTTGTATACAAATTGCTTGGCTGCGATTTCGCGAGCGAAGTTGTGTCGCTCGTAGCCTTCGGGGCACTCAGTCGCGTAGTTCCAATAGTACATGGCCGAACTTCCGACCACGGTCAAAGCAGAAAGTGTCAACCCGATCTTCGCCGGTATGCCACCGCCAATCGCGCCTTCGGCATTCTTAATCTTCGTCACTGCAATCAGGCACACGATGGCCGCGGCGAACGCAATGAAGATGCCGCCGAAAATGTAAAACGCCAGCAGACCAAACAGAGCCAACACCAGGCCTATCGGCGCCAGTGGTGACATGGGCGTGTAGTCGAACTCGTTGGACAGATCTGACATTGGTGCCGCTGCGGGCACGTCGTAAGTTTGTTCTTCAGACATTCGCGTGTCTTCTGCAGTAGACATCTCATACTCCGTAAATCGCCGCCGGAGCCTATTGGGGCCATCGGCTGGCGACAGTAAGGAAATGATACCAAACGGATTCGGTCCATACAGACCGCTCCCACAGCATTCTGTACGACCAAAACGCCGCTCGCGTCGGCAAAAACTGCTCCTGTGCGACGTTTCACCGCCTCTGGGCGAATCAGCCCATTTTTCCGCGTCTGGACGCAAATTCCTGCACAACTGGGCGAGATGGAAGAGTCGAGTGGACATGGCTGCGGTGAGCCAGAAGGTGAGCCTGAGCCTCAGCGGCCGACATTCCTCTGGCCTCAACCAGCCAGCACAGGGCCACAGTGGCACTTCGAGCTCGCCCAGCCTTGCAATGAACGTACACAGTTCCGCCGCCATCCGCGTGCTTCTTGATGAACTCAACCGCCGCCTCAACATCATCGATGTGCGGGTGAGTGAAGTCGATAGTGGGCATTCGGAACTGTTCGATGTTGGCCTGTTGATAAGCCGCTACCGGTCCGCCGTACTCCTCACAGGTATTCACGACACCGGTCACATTGTCGTCTTTCCACTGCGGAACATCTTTCGTGTGCGGCAGGGCACCGACGATGACATTCTCGTCAACGCGGTCCCACCAATTCCGCCGCTTCAGCACGCCCGCGTTTAAGCGGTTCCACAAATACGTCGGCACAAACAATGCCCGCGCGGCGATGCGACGAAGGGCAAAGTAGAAACCTGTCTGCTTCATTGTGTGGCCTGCGGTTGTGAATGTTTAGACGGAACCGTTGTTGGTTGCGCTACCAGGAGATTGATGTTGCACAGAATAGAAGCCCGGCATTTCGTTCTAGACCAACTGCATGGGAATCGAAACGGTAACGAACGAGAGAACCGGACTTGGGCGAACGAAATGCCGGGCTTCTCTCGCGTTCACCTCTGAACCAACTTAGTTCCTGGACGTCGGAGTGATCTTCAGCTTCATCTTCTTGTCACCACGCTGAACCGTAATGGTCGTCTCCTTGCCAACTTTCAGAGCACCAATGGCGTACGTGTAGTCGTAGATGTTTTCAATCTTGCGACCGGCGAGTTCGATAATCACATCGCCCGCCTGCAGTCCCGCCTTCTCTCCAGCCAACCCTTTACGTGGTTCGCCAATCAGCACGCCCTTCACATCGTCGCCGTACTCAGGCACCGTACCCAGCGTTGCTCGCAGATTGGTTTTGGTTCCGTCACCACCCGTCTGCTTCGTCTGATGTTTCTTATACGCAGGGGGATCATCTTTCGTGATCAGACCGTTGTAGCT
>CAZAIB010000172.1:0-10644 GCA_964485095.1 uncultured Planctomycetaceae bacterium
AGGGGCGAACGCCCCAGTCGGAATGACAGGATTTGAACCTGCGATCTCCTGGTCCCAAACCAGGCGCGATAGCCAAACTACGCCACATTCCGTATGTACCTTTTCGCCTCCAACAGCATGTCGCCGTCGGAGACCCGAACCGGCGAATGCCGGCCGGAGTAGCCTGCCCAGGACTCGAACCCGGATTAAGACGTTCGAAGCGTCTCGTGATATCCAATTTCACTAGCAAGCCGTGTTGTTGAGCCTCCGTGACGAGTATGTCGCCGTCGGAGACCCAAAGGGGCGAACGCCCCATGACACTGACCGGAATCGAACCGGCGAACTCCTGATTGAAAGTCAGGAATTTCTACCATCAGAAACTACAGTGCCGTGGTTAGGCTGGAGGCGTGAGGCTTGAGGCTGCAGGAGTTTGTTTCCTACCGCCTGCTGCCTCATACCTACAGCCTGCAAGTGGCTGACCCGGGTGATGCTCCCGGCTGTGAGGCGTATGAAACCCCGGTGGTCCTGGACCGTCAGCAATATGTTGTTGCGAACCCAAGAGCCCGCTTTGTAAAAATAAATCCCGTCAGCCAGCGAAGCGCGTCACTGACTTCCAAACTCCAAAACCAAAAGCGTCGCAGACCCAACGCCACGAACGTGGCATGAAAAAAGCCCGGTGTCTGTGACACCGGGCTTACATTCAAAGACGAATGAGGTTGCTCAGGTGTCAACGGCGAAGCGGTAGGGGCCACACAATTGCGGAATCGGATATACGATTCGCGCAACGGGTTTTCCCGTTCTGTTCGCTATAAAGACCTGAGACTAAAACCATCATCGCTTGTTGTATTCCTGTTTCACCTTGCTGTCGTTGATGAAGTTATCAACGCGTCAGCAAGGGAGTAGATGCGCGGCGAGTCGATATTGTTCGCGCGGAATTGGAAGAATTCCAGGATTGGTCGTAATCGACCATTGACGCGTTCATTCGCGCGATTCGAGTGTTGCCAAAGTGCCACGTACAAATGGGCCCATCTTTGGCGGACTGGCTTCGAACCCAACCGTCATGCCTTCGGCCACAATGGTTTCACTGCAGGTGGGTCCGATAGATGCCACCAGGCAGTTGTTGGCCGCCGCAAGGAACCGATCGTGGAGCCCCGCGTTGCCAGCAACCTGCAGGACATTCCGAACCTGATTCGCACTGGTAAACATCACAGCATCAAATGTTCCGGCCACGACTTGTTCAATCGCCACACGTAACGGTGCTGTGTCGTCCGGCAACTTCCAGCGGTAGACGGGAACCGGCAGGACCGTGGCGCCGCGTTGTTCAAGAACTGCGTAAAGCTCCCTGTTCGGAACGCCGTATTCCTGGACCGCGACAGTCTTGCCGGCGATATCCAGCGAGCTCTCATCAAGCAGCGTCACCAGTTCGCGCCATGTGTTGGGTTCGGGAACGACGTGGAAATCCTGCAGACCCCACTTCGTCAGAACGGCTTTCGGCTTGGGGCCACGCAAAACGACGGACGTCGCTTTAAGGGCTTCGACAAACGGTTCGAACCGTGAATCCGTTGAGCCTGACCGCTGTTCCAAAGTATCCCGCAACGTCTGCGCGCCGACGCCCGTCATGAAGATGACGACAGCAACTTCTCCGGCTTCGACTTTGTCCGCGAATTCGATTGCAGCCGTATTGTCATCCAGCGGAACTTCCTGCATAGAAGCAACAACGGTCGGTTCACCGCCATGCCGCTGGATCAACGAACGCATCTCAGCGTTCCGGCGGCTTTCAAAACTGCAGACGCGAGGCTTGTTCATGTCAGACGCGCCGAATGACCTGCATGAAGTAGTCGGCAACGCCCAGGTAGTCGATGCCCGTCAACACATCGATATTGGATCGCCAGTTGGGCGTATCGCGGCGATCGAACACCGTCATCCCGCGAGTCAACTCGCCCGATGTTTCGACATCCACCGACATGGGCCGATACTCAAACAAATCCGGCCCCGCAATCGACGCCAGCGCGGCGACCGCGTCCAATCGGATCCCCTCAATCCCAAGATGCTGCCGATGTGCGCGAAGGAAAAACTGCAGCATCGATTCCACAACATCAGCCATCTCAGACGGAACCGGCTTGATTGCAGAGACTTCCTGCGGCGTCAAAACAACGCGGCGACTCACGTCCAGCGGCACCAATGTCTTCGATGCGGGCGACCGGAACACGGTTCGCGCCGCAATACGAGCCGCCCAGATGTTGAACTCAGCAATCGCTGTCACATCGCCGCCGGCGTTCACCGAACCGCCAAGACACACAATGCCGCGAATCATCTCGGGAAGTTCCGGGAATAACTCAAACGCGCGAGCAATATTCGTGAGCGGTCCCAAAGTCAGAATCGTGACCTCACCCGGTGCGTCGCGCACGAGATCGACAATCAGCTTCGCTGAGTCCCTGCGATTGTGTAGATCGATGTCCGGAGCAATGAACTCACCCAGGCCGCATTGACCGTTAATCAACTTCTGTTGAGGCGTGGCCGAATCATCCAGCGGCTGTTCTGAACAACCACCGATGCGTGGCCTGAGCGGCGGGTCCAACAGGCCGATGATAGCCTGCACATTGCGTGTTGCCTGGACACCGGGAACAGTTCCGGCAGTCGCTGTCACTCCGACAACTTCAATGGACGGGTCAATCAAGGCACAGATGATGGCCAATGCGTCGCCAATACCGGCGTCAGCATCAATGATAATTTTCGTGGGCAAACCGTGCCCTTCCGCGTTCACAGGCAACAAAGATCGAGTTCTGACTGGAACAATTTACGCTGCCAGCCAGTCTTTCTGCAATCAGTCGCCCTTCTTCGCAGCCTCCGCCTCAGCCGCGCTCAGCAATTCGTCCTTGTCGGTGTCGAGCGAGTCAAACTGGGTAGAAGAACCAAGGAACTCGCGACGTGAAACGTCCCCGTCTCGGTTGCGATCCATCTTGCGGAACCAAATGGGGCCCTCCAGCATTTCGGTGCCACGGATCACAGTATTGGTTCCCATCATTCCCTGATTGGCGTTCATTCCGTTTTGAAACAACCGCGGGCGGCCGAGTCCAACCTGCAGTGTGTACTGGCTTGGCGATGATGCTTCGATTCGCGACACGCGTCGGTCTGAATCGCGATCCAACGCGATCAGTTTCTCGAAGCCGGTCTTGAGTTCTCGCATGCTAAGCCGGCGATCCAGGTTGGTATCCAGCATTTGAAACATCGACCGTCCATCAGCAGCGACCGTAACCTCAAGCTGGCTTTGAGCCGCGATGGAGTCTCGGTCGAGATGCCTAAACAATTCTGCTCGAGTCACCATTTCGTCGTCGTTGGCATCCAAAGCGTCGAACTCCAATGCACCGACGCTGCCCATCACGGCCCCGGCAAACTCGCCAAATTCAACCATGTCCAGGTACTTGTTGCGGTCTTTGTCTGAAACAGAAAACCGCTGTCCGCAGAATGAACGAGTGAACTTAACGTCGGAACTGAGGGACTGATTGCAACGGATGGCAATCGGCAGTCCGTCCAGAACCAGACTCAGGCGATCCGCCTTCTTTTCGTCCTTCGCCACCACCGAAGGGTCTTTGGTGAGAACTTTGTAAGCCAGCTTCGGCCGTCTCCGGCGGGAAAATTGGATGGTAAGTTCAACATGATGCATCGGATCTTTAAGGAACGCGGTTGTCTCAGCCGCGTTCCACTTTCCATCCGAATCAGCATCGATGGTTTTGAATTGCTGAGCGGTGAACCGAGTCCCTTCGGGCGTCAGCTTGCTGCTGTCCTTCTGTGAGTAGTACCGCACAAGTCGTTCGGCCAGTTTCTGTTCACCACCCTGAACCACCTGGATAAACGGAAGGTCGTCCAGGTTGGGCGCAACTGCTGCCAGGCGGGCGGCGGGATCGCGAAACGGCAACAACTCAGCCGCGCTAAGTGCTTCGTCATCGTCGATGTCGCGCTGAGCCTGATGGTTCAGCGCGTTTTGAAGTTCTTTCTCTGAGAGATGACCATCGTCGTCGGCGTCAAACTTTGGCAGGATGTTGATTGCCTGAACGGCCGACTGTTGCTTCTCGGAAATCAAAAATGATGTCGCCAGGCGTTCCCGGATATCGTTGACGAAGTCGTCTTTCTTAATGGACTTCTTGTCGCCAAGCACGCTGGCGGCAAGCGATTCTCCGGACTCGAACCCAAGCCGGGTCAGCAGCCGAGCCGGCATCAACCCGATCTCATCTTTGGTGAGCTGCTTGTCTCGCTTTGAATCCAGCTTGTCGAACAAGTAGCCGGTCAGCCACTCCTGAAAATCCTTGTCATCGACAGTCAACCGAACACCGATGAAAAACGGCCCCCGCGGCCCGAGGAACACGACTGTCTCGCGATCCTGTGAGAAAGCCGGGCAAGCGCCGGTGATGACAACAAGTACTGCAACTAGGAATTGACGCATCGCTGGATCCTGATGGGAGGTACCATGCTGGATATGGGAACGGCGAATCTTTGTCTTATTCTTCTTCGTGGAAGATGTCTCGAACCTGGATAGAAAAACCCGGCAGCAGGTTTTCCGACCGAAGAATTCGGTGCTCGCCCAGTAACTTGCTGGCTTCCGACTTCCTCATGACGTTGATTTCTTTCTGGTCCGTGTCAACAACCCAAATCGTATCAACACCCAGTGCCAGATAATCTCGAACACGCTCTCGCATCATGGTTCGGCGATCGTTGGTACTGGCCACTTCGACAACCAGCTTCGGACAATCGCCCGTGAGCGTCTCGCCACACTGCGCGAACAGGTTCCCGCCAGTGAAATAGCTAATCGGCGGCCGCAGCACCGTATCCGGGCATCGCGCCACGATGAGGCCGATGTCGAACGCTGTCGATCCGATGGCGGCCGACCCCTGCTCATGCAACCAGGTACCAATCGCGCGAGTGAGGTTCAGTACGACCGCACCGTGAAGCGAATCGGGCGGCTGCAACGACAGAACTTCGCCGGATTCCAGTTCGTGCCATCGTCCCGAATCAGGCAGTTCGAACCGGTTACTGTCAAACTCTTCCGCTGTGAAGGTTCCGACCATGATTCCGCTTCCGCAAGTTTTTCGTCTACCTATAAAGTGAGCCTCCCGCTTACGCGAGAGGCTCGTGACCGGCCGAAGCGGCCCGCTAATCAACCGATCACATACTTCGATTGTACCGCTGGGTTAACAAGCTGTCACCCTGCGAAATCTCTAATTTCCATCGCCGCCTTCTTTGGTTCCTGATCCTATTTCTTCTTTGGTTCCTGATCCTATTGGCGCCTCATCATCGGCAATGATCGGCGTGATCGGAGTGCGATCGGCGTTGCGATAAAAAGTTGGGTCTTCTGCGCCGGTCGGTCGCAGACACATGATCAGACCTTGTTCGGATGCCACGTAGACCCGGTCGTTTAGGTCGTTGTTGATTCGTTCTTTGAACCCAAACAGCGGGATCTGACCACGCGGACTACCCGTTTCTCGATCAACAGCGATGAGGTTCCATTGTCGGTCAGATGCATACACGGTCGAAGCCGAGGCGCCGATCATTTCTGTGGCGCCGCGTAGCCGCCACGGTCCATTGGCAGTCGTTGCCTGCCGACCGGCTTCAAGGTCAATCGCAACCAAGCCTTCGGCTTCTGCGGCGAGATAAATCCGGTTATCGATCAGTAACGGTGAACCAAGAATTCTGTGACCAACCGAGTATCGCCAGCGAATCTGGCCTTCCACTGAATCCACAGCAACAAGACGGTTGTCACCTGTCGCGATGTAAGTCGTTGGCCCTTTGGCCAACATCGCGCCAGCTCTGCCCTGCCCTGCCTGGAACTGGAAGATCAGCTTGCCGCCGAGCTTCTCCGGAGGACCAGGTGTAATTCCATAAACCTGACCTTTCGTATCACCCAGCAGAATCGAACCCGCAGCCAGGATGGGCGGTTGTGACAAAGATCGACCTGTTCGGTATCGCCACATCCAAATGTGTGATGCAGCAACTGGTCCCACCGGACTTGCTGTTTGTTTCGTACCTGGATCAAACGAGCCGGGCAGCCGACCGGTTCGTTCTTTGTAAGCGACAACGGCCATGTTGAAAGCGTAGACGCTTCCGTCGGTGGTACCGATGTAGAAAAACTCATCATCCATCAGTGCGGATGTCGACGCCGATGCGGGCATCCTGGCTGTCCAAATCACATGCCCACTGGATTTTTCGACGCCGAAGGCGCGCGTGCCGGTGACGACCATCACGATATCGGAATTAGAAGCAGCAGCGAATGTAAGTCGGTCAGGTGAACCCAGCCGAACCACCCAATGCCGGTTTCCAGTCTCCGCATCAAATGCTGTGAGCGAACCGTTGCTGGCTTGAGCGTAAACGTATCGCTCGTCAACAGTCAGGTGAGTCAACTTACCCCGCGACGGATCAACTCGCGCCTGGCTAACCCAGGCTCGCTCAAGACCAATCCGGGCAAGACTGCTGGGTGAAGGAACGTTCTGTGCGGCCACGGGAATGGTGGCGAAGAACATTAGCAATGGCACAAGTTGAGCGGTCCGCATCGGATCCTCGACGTAGGTAGTAGGGTGGTTGTGCGAGCCACAAAAGTCCGGCTACGCACTGACTCAATAATACCCGCCTCAAACCGCTCGAAGCCAGATGCCATTTCGAAAGACGGCATTGCTTCCAACCTAAACCCTGGCCGGATAGTCGTGGGTATCCTGGCGGAAGGTTCTGTGTTGGTCCGAAAACGCCGGTTATTCCGGCTGAAACCAGCCTCCCCCAACGCTTTGCACAATCTCGATGTGTGTCGGCTCACCAACGGCCGCGCTCGGAAGCTCGTCATCGTAGCCATCGAGATCGATCCACGTAACGGCGTCTGGTTTGTCTGGTGCGACAATTCCGAGCTTTACTTTCGGCAGCGGATCGCCGGCTTTCGGGTAATTGGTGAATTCCGATTTGCCGCGAACCGGCCAACGTTTGCGAAGCTCCCAGGACACTCAACCGGCCCCGCACCCAACAACCCCCGCCACCGTTCCACCGGATACCGATCGAACGGAACGTTCGTTAGATGAAGCGGTCGATGAAGCGAGGGTCGAGTGGGATGTCAGCGACCTTGATGTCGGCGATCAGGTCGCGATGCAGCTGCGAATCTTTTTGCATCATGAGCTTCCCGACCTCGGCCCATGACTGTTGGAGTTCCGGTGAGAGCTGTCGCCCCTTCAACCGCAGTTCGGCTTCCAGGTTCAATGCGTCCGCAACCTTAACGTACTCGGGATTTGCTTCATCCATCGATAGTGCAAAGCACAGCGATGCCAGGTTGTGGCACAGCTGATCGAAGATGCCACCCTCGTCACCCAGCAGGAACGACTGATCCATAAACGAAGTCTGGTACTTCGCGATAATCATCAAAATGCGGCGGCCGAGAATCCGGTTCCGCTTAAGCGCCTGTCGAACAAAGTTCTCCTTGACCGGAAACATGTTCTGCAGACCAGACGTGTCACCGGATGGGAAGTAAGAACCGATAACAGTCTTCGCCAGGAAGAAGGCAAACTTCGCCTTCGGAATCAAACCAAACTTACCCTTCACCTGAGCCGACCCGATGGGAACGAGGTACTTACTTCGCAAAGAGCGAGTCATCGCGTTCGGAGCACCAATGTCGGCGAGAACCGGGTTCGGCCCTTCGTAGACAGTGGCGATAGTGAACTCGTGCATGTTCTCGCCGATGTAGTTTTCGATCGGATGTTCGGGCATGCCATCCGCACTTGCGGTCCCGCGATCGATACCGCGCGAGTACTTGCGGAGTTCGTCGGTGTGAACCGATCGACCGCCCTGAATTTGGTAACAGTTGATCGCGGTCTCAAGCAGGCCTTTCGTCGCGTAAACCTTCGCAATCATGCCCTGAGTTTCATCGCGAACGCCGTTGGCTGCCAACCGGAAACAAAGGTCGCCCAGCACACGACCAGCCAGCCCGCGAACAGTCGATCGGCCAACCCACGTCTGGATTCGTGGAGCACTACCGATAGGTTTTCCAAATGTCGC
Source organism: uncultured Planctomycetaceae bacterium (assembly GCA_964485095.1). GTDB lineage: Bacteria > Planctomycetota > Planctomycetia > Planctomycetales > Planctomycetaceae > CAYNWT01. The sequence continues at coordinate 8,002 of CAZAIB010000172.1, forward strand.
TCTAAACGAAGTCCAGCCACCACCGTCTGGTTCGCCAGGTTTGTTCTCACAAGCTTCCGCGTTCGCGTTCTTCTGAATCTCCGGATCCAGAATGATGTGAGCCAACAGCTTGAACGTCTTGGCTGCACTGTTGACGCCGATACCGCCGCGACCTTTGGCCAGCGAACTAAACGCCTGCGACAGACCCTTGCCGGTTGGACCCAGCAGGCAGGTCTTGGGCACTCGATAATCAATGAGCCGGAATCGAGCATTCCAAAGATAGTCAAACGCAACCAGGTCGTTGCGTTTCATCTTGAAGTTGTCTGTGTCCTGTTTTGGAACCTCCAGAACGACCATCCCCGAATCACGTCCCTTGGGCAGATCGTGGCCTTCCAGTTTGACAACCAAAACGCAAATGCCGCCGTAGATAACATTCGTGATCGGCCACTTCACGCCGTTGATCACGTACTCGTCGCCTTCAAGCCGAGCCGTCATGGACAACTTGCTGGGGTCAGCTCCGACACCCGGTTCTGTCAGAGCGAACGAACCAAGCAGTTCGCCTTTGGCCATCCGCGGCAGGTAATCCTGTTTCTGTTTGGCGGTTCCGAAGTCCAGAATCGGCGTCACCGGGCCAAGGAAATTGTGCACTTCAAACAGAACCGCAAGGTCTGGATGCACAAACGTCAGGGCTCGCAGCAGCGGACCAAGGTCACCCAGCTTCGCGCCGCTACCGCCGTATCCTTTGGGAATCGCCAGCCCAAAGAAACCACGTTCGGCCAGACCGGAAATGACCGACTCTTTAAACAGCATCCGTTCGTTGTCGAACAGATTGCCGTCCTTCTTAGTCTTCATCAGGAACTCAAGGCACTCGCCCATGCACTTGGCGACTTCCGGCGCCGGCGAGAAATTCCCTGCGTAGAACTCACGCGCCTTACCGGTTCCAAACAGCGAAGCGATCGTCGGTGCTTCGCCAGAGAACTGACCCTCGGCACTGCTGTCGGCGTCATCCAAGGTGGACAGCGCGGCGACTTCGTCTGCCGACTTTCCGGCCTGAGCCAGAATGAGTGCCATGGCGTCTTCGCCACCGCCCGAGTTGACTTTGGACTGTTCTGTTTCTGTGAGCATGAGTCTGACCGTTTGTGTTTTTTAAGCGCCTGAAGCCCAGGCCTTACTTTGATTCGTGTTTCCGCTAAGCCGCGCTACACTCGTTCGACAACCATGGCGACCGCGTTGCCACCACCCAGACACAGACTAACCACGCCGCGTTTCGCGTCGTTCTTCTGCATCGCGTACAACAACGTTACCAGCGTTCGAGCTCCGCTGGCACCGATTGGGTGACCCAACGATATCCCGCCACCGTAAACGTTGACCTTCGATTCATCCAACTTCAACCCGCGAAGACAGGCGACCATTTGAGCCGCGAACGCTTCGTTGATTTCGTATAGGTCGATGTCGTCTGTTGTGAGTCCCGCTTTCTCCAAAGCACCCTGAACCGCCGTGACCGGCGCGATGAACAGATCTTTCGGATCGGTTCCACTAGTGTGGCAGGAGACAATCTTCGCTTTGATCGCTGATATGCTGGCGTTGGCTGTCTCTTCATCAACCACCAAAACCGCAGCCGCTCCGTCGCTTAAAGTCGAAGCGTTGCCCGCTGTGACGGTTCCTTCTTTGCGATCGAATACAGGTCGCAAACCTTGCAGTGATTCGAGCGTCGTTTCTGGTCGAACACACTCGTCGGCATCTACAACTGTTTCCGCTTTGCGAGTCTTCACTGTGACCGACGTCATCTCATCAGCAAAGACACCCGCCTCCACGGCAGCCGCCGCACGCTTTTGGCTCTCCGCAGAAAAGACGTCCTGGTCTTCGCGCGTCACGTTGTGTTCGCGAGCAATATGTTCGGCGTGCATGCCCATGTGACATGACTCGAAGGCGCAGGTCAGACCATCGCTGACCATGGAATCAACAATCGAGCCATCACCCAATCGGAACCCTTCGCGAGCCCCCGGAACCAGATGCGGAGCGTTGGTCATGCTCTCCATGCCACCGGCGATGATAGCCTTCGCATCACCCAGACGAATCGCCTGCGACGCCAGCATGACTGACTTCAATCCTGAACCGCAAACCTTGTTCACAGTCAAAGCGGGAACCGAAGTCGGCAGTCCGCCTTTCAACGCCGCTTGCCGAGCCGGAGCCTGACCGATACCCGCGCCAATGACGTTGCCCATAATGACTTCGTCAATCGCACCCGCATCGACTCCCGATCGACCCAGCACATCGGCCACAACCGCGCCGCCCAGGTCGGTGGCACTAAGAGTCTTGAACGCCCCACGAAACGCTCCAATCGGAGTACGGGCGGCAGCAATAATAAACGCATCTGGCATGGGTGTTCTCGTGAGTCGAGCGACCAAAGTGTCCGGAAACCGAACAGAAGAGACATTCCGCAATGCCGGATAGTAGTCCCCCTGCAGGAGGTCTCAAACCCCCAAAATGCGCGGAACATCGGGGTTCCGGCAGATGCGAATCGGTAAGGTGACCCACGTCCGAGTCAGCCGTTCAGGATCGACGGCTCGATTCTGTTGGAATCTCCGCTATTTCCTGCAGTTCACCCGCCGAGGTTGTGAATAAATGGGTGGCCGGGGTTGGAGCGAGGCACGAGTGAAACCC
>CAZAIB010000173.1:0-10234 GCA_964485095.1 uncultured Planctomycetaceae bacterium
AGAAACTTAATATCTTGACAACAAACGCACCAGGTTTTTCAACACCCTGCTAGCGTCCGGCAACTGCGGATGCCGTTGAAGTGACCAATTTACCAACTCGGCCACCCAGTAGTTTGACTCGAGTACCCGTGTACTTCACGTCGCGTTTGGTGTCTTTGACAGCACTGTGGCCAAACGCAGCAGACGCCTTGAAGACCTTCGAAGAACGCTGCCCTACTGCGCCAGCGACGCGACGTGTCTTGCTGACAAACGCCTTGTTTGCCTTGCTGGCTGCAGCTTCGATTTTTGCTGCCGATACTGAGTGATTGGCACGGAGGCGTCGTGCCTGGTGTTGAAGTTCGGCGACGGACTTCTTCAACGCTGCGGCGTTGTATGCAGTTGTTTGTTTTGATCGCTTCACCAGATCAGCGATACCACGTTCGATGTACTTCGCGGCCTCGCTTTTGTCGCCTTGCTCGCAGTTTATGCAAGCGAGCTGGAAGTAGGTGGTCGGCAGTTCTGACCGAGTTAGTGTTGACGTGTGACTGATAGTGCGATGAACGGAACCGCGGTGGGTCGTGCTGTGCGTGACTACGCGAGAAACCGGTTTGCCGTGTTCGCCCGCTTGTGTTTGAGCAGTCATGGCAGCAGCGAAGACGATAGCTGAGGTGGCGATGATGTTTGTAAGCCGCATGGTTCTATTCCTTGAACGAGTGTTGTGTTGGGCGTATCCATCCGCCCGCCAAACCAGACGCGCCGCTAACAGCCGTCCTTACTTGTTTTTGGGAACATCCAGGTTTCTTAGTAGCGGCAATCTTTGCAGGAGAATAGATAGCGGTCACTGGCTTCTGAACGGGACAGAGTGCTGACGCGGGAGCTACCAAAGCGAGGGTAGAAGCTGGTTTACTCGACCCTGTGGTGATGCATCTGGTGTCGGCAGTGGGTATAAACGTCGTCCGGTCAGAACGGATTGCTCTGACGTTTGATCTTCTTCTGCGATTGCGAACCAGATGTCTGCCGACGCTACACCTCTCCCCTCAATCTGCGGTCTCTCTTCAGAGCAACTTGCGGAATGGTGCACTCAGCGCGGCGAAGGCGCTTACCGGGCGGCTCAGATTCGACGCTGGTTGTTTGGGAAGCGTGTCGCGTCGTTTGAGGAGATGCACGACGTCTCAAAGTCTTTGCGGGAAGGGTTGGAAGCGGACTTTGTTCTGTTTGAGAGCAAAGTGGTGGCTCATCAGGTTGCGAAGGATCGGACGGAAAAGATTCTGCTGGAACTCCGCGATGGCGAACGCGTTGAGTGTGTTCTGATGCGGGAAACCAAACGCACCACGGTCTGCATCAGTACGCAGGTCGGTTGCGCGATGGCGTGTGTGTTTTGCGCGAGCGGTTTGTTGGGGCTGACTCGGAATCTGACTCAGAGCGAAATTCTGGAGCAGGTTCTGCAGATGGATCGGTTGCTTGGTCCGGACGAACGCATCTCGAATGTTGTGGTGATGGGGATTGGCGAACCGCTTCAGAACCTGAAAGAACTGCTGCCCGCTTTGGATACGCTTAACAATAAAGGCGGGCTGGGTATCGGTGCTCGCAAGATCACGATCTCGACTGTGGGGCTGCCAGCGAAGATCCGGGAACTCGCCCAGCATGGTCGGCAGTACAAACTGGCGGTGTCACTGCATGCTCCCAACGATCGTCTGCGAACCGAATTGGTTCCACCGAACAAGAACATTGGCATCGCTGAGATTCTGGATGCCACCGAAGAATACCTGCTGCACAAAGGCCGCCGCGTCACTTACGAATACGTGATGCTGGAAGGCCGCAACGATCATAAAGAACACGCTCGCGAATTGGCCGATCTGCTACGTGGCCGCGTCGCGCACGTGAACCTGATTCCGATGAACCCGGTCGAAGAACTTTCGTTTAAGGAACCGTCATCCGTGTCAGCATATGCGTTCGCCAAGATCCTTGAGGACGCTGGTGTGCCGGCGACTATCCGGAAGCGGAAGGGTGAAGATATCGACGCCGCGTGCGGCCAGCTTCGACTGAAACGCGAGGATGGACTGGTTCAAATCACTCCGGCCTCGGAGAACTCCTGATGGGGCCGAGGCTTTGACGGTGTCAGACTAACTGCCAGAATTTCGCTGCCAGACAGCAAACGCGCTGGAACCGGGTGGGTGCGGTTGAGACACTGGAGCCTTCAATTCCGTTTTCGAGACACATCATGAACGAACTCATCCCAACAAAGTCTGAAGAACCCGCTGCTCCGACTCAGGTCGAACTCTACGACGACCTGCGGCGCATTGGCGAACTGGAAGATCAGAAGCGAACTATCCAGGCTGAAATCGATGCCAAGACTGAAGGTCTCCGTGCGGCTTTGAAGCAAGTCGATCCGGAAAGCCTGCTGCACCAAATGCTGACAGCTGCGTTGGCTCCAACCGCGCCGGCTAAGTCGGCTCGCGCGACAAAGAAAAAGACGACCCGTAAGAAGGCCGCGAAGAAGCGAACCAGTCGGAAGTAGTTGATTGCCTGAGACCAGTCCCTTGCCACCAGAGGGACTGGAACCTTGTCTGCAGGGAGGGTCTTCCAGCATGCCGATTAGGACTGAGTGCGAAGGTTGCGGCCAGAAGTATCGAGTGAAAGACGAACTGGCTGGTCGCCGCATTAAGTGCAAGCAGTGCGGTGAGAAGATTCTTGTCGTTGATCCGGACGCTTATGAGTCAGTCGAACTCGACGACGAAGACGAGTACGGCGAGCCGGCACCCGCGTTGCCAGGCCGGAAGCGGACTCCAAAGAAAAAACGCAAAGCTGCTGCGGCTCAGGTTCCGCAATTCAGCACGCCTAAGATCGCCGTGATGATTATGATCGCGGTGCTCGCGATGCGGTTGCCGACCAGCCTGTTTTGGGGGTTCCGCAGCGGTGTATTTGTACTGATCCTGACCTTGGCTCGTCTTGCCGTTGGGGGTGCTTTAGCCGTTGGAGGTTATGGGCTGTTCCAACGGACAGCCTGGGCTGACCGAGTCGTTTGGACCGCGGCCATCGCACAAATTGTCGTTGCCATTATTGGTCTTGGCTACAGCCTGGCTGTTCAGTTCGCATTGGTGGGTGCCACGAACGCGGGGCTGGCGGCTGTCAGTTGGATTACGGTGAGCGTGATGAGTTGTGCTTTGCCAATCGGAATTCTGGTTTGCATGGCGCACGAAGACTGGGACGCGTAAACGCGTTTACTACTTCGGCCCGGTTCTTGTGTGCAGTCCTTTCTTTGCGATCAGCAGAGTAACAAGAGCGTCGAAGCCATGAGCGAAGGCCAGGATGATGACGCCAAAGATAATGTTACCGCTGGCGAAGGCACGGGCGGCGATGGCCCAGGAAAACAGGTAACCAAGAATCTCAACAATGGCCAGCAGATTGTGCTTCATGATGAAGTCACCCCACGCCGGGAAGATGAGGCTTCGTGTGGCGATCTCACTGGCTTTCCAAAACGTTGCGTGACACTTGCGGCATTCGTACGTTCCTTTTGGAATGACGGTGAAGCAGTGGCCGCAGGCATCTTCACGTGATTGCGAACATTCCGGCGCGAACCCTTTGGCTCGGTAGCCTTCCATAGCTTCTTCGAAAATCGCCGGCATGGATTTGCGATCACCTTTGGGGAAGCCGCTGAAGGTGATGTTCTTCTTGTCCTTCAACTTCAGTTTGACGACGCCGGTGAAGCGGGCTGTGAAAGTGCTGATTTCGTTGTAGTACAGCATCCAGCAGGGTTCAGATGTCTTGCCTTTGGCGTTGCTGTGCATCATCACGATTCTGGCGTTGGTCAGCACGAAGACCGTTTGGTTAATCATGTTGCTCCACAACGCACCAATCGTCATCGCTTCGATAATCGAATGCTGAATGCCCTTGGCGATGTACCAGACTTCTTCACCTTCGAGGAGAAAATCACGCAGACGTGGTTCGACTTCGCGAATCAGCTTTGCCTGTCTTTTTACCTGGCCTTTGGCTCCGAAGCCTTCGGTCTTTGGGAACATCTTTTCAAGCCGGTAAGGCAGGGAAAAATCCAGCGGAAGCTTGAGGTTTTTGAGTAGGTCAACAACGGGGCCACCGTCGATTGGTGTCTCAACGGTTTTGTCTGCAAGTTCGTAGGGATTTTCGGACATCGGTGTGGCTCGCGTTGCTTGTCTGTTGTTGTGTTCGTGGGCGTGTAGTGGGGTGTAGTTGCTTAAGATTGTGAGGCTTTGGTCAAAAGTCCAGTGACATGATGGCATGCGTACGACTGGAGTGATGGGTCTAGTAGCGCAGAGGCCAGAAGGCCACTGGGGTAAACGCGGTGTGCGAGTTAAGGGCGATTGGGACGGGCTTTGGCTGCCAGAACCGACGGTCGGTGGTGGTCTTCGGCCGATCTGTTAGTTTCTGCCATAGTGGCACCAGAATCGGCAGCTTGGTGGTTCTCCCGTCGAGAAGTGGCAGGCCAGCCAAATCTGACAGGTTCAGTGCAAGGCATTGTTGGCAAACGGCTTACGGCAAAAATGGGATTCTCGCTCGTTAGGCACGCGAGTCGCTACCAACGGCCACCTACGTAGAACTTGCGCCCATGCGGGCTGATAAGAAACAACCTGCGGGCAGACTGCTCGCGATGAAACGGCATTCAGGGGAAAACGGAAATGGCCAAGAAGAAAGCGGCTAAAGGCGGCGGGAAAATTATTCCGCTTGGCGATCGTGTTGTGCTGAAGCGTGCTGAGGCTGAAGACACCACAGCTGGTGGAATCGTTCTGCCAGACTCAGCCCGAGACAAGCCACAGCGCGGTGAAGTCGTTGCGATTGGCGATGGTCACGTAAACGACAAGGGCGAACGCGTTGCTTTGACTGTCAAAGAAGGCGATCGAGTCATCTTCAGTTCGTACGCTGGCGACGAAATCAGCATCGGCGACGAAACCTACCTGTTGCTTAGAGAATCAGACATTCTCGCGACCTACTAAGTCACGCGACTGTGAACGCGAATAGCGTTCACTGCTGAGTTCGCAAGCAGACCGACTGGTCGCTGCGTCTCGTACGCACACAAGAAACTACAAACCCACTGCGGAGAAAACGGAAATGGCGAAGATTATTGCCTTCGATCAGGAAGCTCAGGAAGCCATGCGACGTGGCGTGAGCAAGCTCGCGAAGACTGTTCGCGTGACGCTTGGCCCTCGCGGTCGCAACGTCATCATCGAAAAGAGCTTCGGTTCACCAACCGTCACAAAGGACGGTGTCACTGTGGCTCGTGAAATTGAACTTGGCGACAAGTTTGAAGACATGGGTGCTCGCATGGTTCGCGAAGTTGCCAGCAAGACATCAGATGTCGCCGGCGACGGAACCACGACTGCCACAATCATGGCTGAAGCGATTTACAACGAAGGCCTCAAGGCTGTTGTTGCCGGCGTGAGCCCAATCGGCATGAAGCGTGGCATGGACAAGGCTGTCGAAGAAATCATCGGCAAGCTGCACGGCATGGCAATCCCCTGCAAGACTTCGAAAGCAGTCACGCAGGTCGGAACTGTCGCTTCAAACGGCGATGCTGAGATCGGCGAGATCCTCTCCGAAGCTCAAAGCCAGGTTGGTCAGGACGGTGTGATCACTGTTGAAGAAGGCAACAGCCTTGAGACCACACTTGAGAAGCTGGACGGTATGCAGTTCGACCGCGGTTACCTCTCACCATACTTTGTGACTGATCCACAAAGCATGGAATGCGAGATGGAAGACGCTTACGTTCTGATCCACGAAAAGAAGATCTCAAACATCAAGGATCTGGTTCCGGTTCTGGAAAAGGTTGTCCAGTCCGGCAAGCCATTGCTGATTGTTGCTGAAGACGTCGATGGCGAAGCCCTCGCGACTTTGGTTATCAACAAGCTGCGTGGAACCTTCAAGATCTGTGCTGTGAAGGCTCCGGGTTACGGTGATCGTCGCAAGGCGATGCTGCAGGATCTTGCCATCATGGTTGGCGGTCAGGCTATCTTCGAAGACCTTGGCATTCAGCTGGAAAACGTCCAGCTTTCTGATCTTGGTCGAGCCAAGAAGCTTGTTGTGGATAAGGACAACACCACCATCGTTGAAGGTGCTGGTGCTGGCAAAGACATCAAGTCACGAATCGAACAGATTCGTCGCGAACTTGAGAACTCATCAAGCGACTACGATAAAGAGAAGCTTGAAGAACGAATCGCGAAGCTGTCCGGCGGTGTGGCTCAGGTCAACGTCGGTGCTGCTACCGAAAGCGAAATGAAAGAGAAGAAGGCTCGCGTCGAAGACGCCCTTCACGCAATCCGCGCGGCTGTGGAAGAAGGAATTCTTCCTGGCGGTGGCGTTGCTCTTCTTCGAGCATCAAAGGCTGTTAAGCCAAAGGGTCTCAGTGACGACGAGAAGGTCGGCTTCGACATCATCGTTCGAGCCTGCCGTGCTCCTCTGACTCAAATCGCCAACAACGCCGGCATTGACGGTAGTGTTGTTTGCGAAAAGGTCTCTGAACTGGAAGGCAACCACGGTTACAACGCGGCTGCTGAAAAGTACCAGGACATGGTCAAAGCTGGTGTCATCGACCCAACCAAGGTAACTCGAACCGCTCTGCAAAACGCAGCCAGCGTTTCGACTCTTCTGCTGACAAGCGACGCTCTGATCGCCGACAAGCCGAAAGACGCCAAAGGCGGACACAGCCACGACGACGACATGTACTAACGCGAACGTTCCGTTCGATCGGTATCCGGTGGGGGTGGTGACTGAGGTTGCTTCCTGCTGAGCCGGTTGAGCGTGACTAGATTCGTGTTTGTGTCGATAGATTTTCTGAAGCACCCGAACTCAAGTTCGGGTGCTTTTTTAATTTGCGCCGGTGTTCCTCGACGGGATCGGCGCCGGGGTCAACTAGCACTCGTGGCGGTAGTGGGTGGTAATACGCACTGCCGCATACGTGGGGCCAGGCGTGAACTTTTGACTCGTAAATTGGGGTTCGGACCGACACAATGTGTTGAGACCAATGTGTACGGAGCCCTGCGATGAGTCGGACTGTTGTTGAGTGCCCACGCTGCCACAAGAAGCTGCGATTCCAAAGTGACGCTCGGCGTACATCAATCGCGTGCCCGGGGTGCACTCAGAGAATCGTGGTTGCGGCCGCGGACGACGACGAACCAATCGACGTCCAGCCGACCGAGTTTAAGGAGCCGGTAATCGAAAGCCGCAAGGCTACGACGAAGCCGGGCGAGAAGCCGCAGTCGGTACAGGACGTGTTCGACTACTTCGGCGTTGGTGACGAGAAGCCGACAAAGAACACTCAGCCTGCCCGCAGTAAGAACTCAGCGACCATCCATAACCGTCGCGAACGTGAACCACGTGATTCCGGGGGGCTTGGAAAAAAATTGGGCCTGGGCGCGTTGTTGTTGCTGCCACTTCTTGCGATCGGAGGCATGCTGTATGCCTACGTCGGTACTGGAGACGATGCGGCCGATGAAGGGTTGGTTGCCAACGAACCAGCGTCCAACGTCAATCCGGTTCCGGCCGTACCCACGCTGGACGTTAAGCCGAGTCCGGTTCCACAAGCCGACGCGAGCGAGCGTGCTCAAACAAAACCAACTCCGGCTCCTGCTAAGCCAGACGATTCCAAGACTCTCGCCGCCGCACCGAAGAATGAGGAACACTCAAAGTCGACGGCACCCACGGAACAAACTCCAGCCGCACAGGGTAGTGACACGCCTGCGGTTGTCAGCCAGTCACCAACGGGCAAGCCGGACAAACCTGCTGCTGTGGTTCCTCCGGTTCAGGCTCCAAAAACGCCGCCCGCAATCGTGCAGAAGAAACCGGTTGATGTGTTGCGATACAAATGGAAGCCCGGCGACAAGCATGTCTACTCCGTGGCCGTCGCCGCGGGCGAAGGTCGAACCCGCCGGACTTTAAGTGGCACCTGCACCTATTCCGTGTTGGGGCAAGGTCAGACCAACGACGAAGAATCAAAGAGTTCCGGAACCGGTTTCGTTGTGGCCGCCAACGGGTACATCGCTACATGTGCGCACGTTGTGGAGGATGCGAAGCAGATCGATGTGACACTGAACGAAAAGGTCTATCGAGCAACCGTTATCGCCGAGAACCGGAAGCGAGACATCGCTTTACTGAAGATCGACGCGACCGGTCTGCACGTGTTGCCACAGGCGAACTCCGATGAAGTCAGACTGGCCGAACCCGTCCGCGCATTTGGGTTTCCATTGTCGACCATGTTGGGGACCGGGTTGAAAGTGGCGTCCGGCGAAGTCGCTGGCACGGTTGATGACAAGAAGCACGGCCGGCAAATACAAACAGACGCGCCGATTAACCCTGGCAACAGCGGCGGGCCAATGATCAACGATCGCGGTCAGGTAATCGGTGTCGCCAGTAGCAAGCTGATTAACAGTGTTGCCAGTTCGGTAGGCTTTGCGGTTCCCATCAACGCACTCAAGGAAATGCTGGCAGAGCAGGGGATCCCGGTTCCCGGTGCTGACGAGAACAAGAAGCTGGACGGTCCGACGCTGGCTGAGCAGGTAACTCCGGGAGTCGCGTTTATCAAAGTTCGCAGCAGCTCTGTCGGCAAAGTGTTCGCGTTGAACTACCAGGGAAATTTCTCACAGTCTTCCTTGCTTGGTTCGAGTCGCGACAGCGGGCGGATGCAGGTGGATGTGCACGGCCAGGTGACCAATTTTACCGGGAAGGGCAGCCTGCCCTATGTCCTGGGTTCGGTCGCCGAACTTGTCATGGAAGAACTGGACGAGTTTGGCGATCCGGAATGGGGCGGCGAATCCGAAGGTTCGCTAAGCATCGTGAAGCGAGAACGCAGCGGGTTCCCAGGACCCGGATTCGGCGGTTTCAAGCGCGGGTTTCCGAGTCGGTTTGGCAGAGCAGAACCCAAAGAGAAAGTTGTCAGAATCATTCCCGCTATCCAGCGTGTCAGCTACCGATTGGGCAAAGAGACCGATGGCCGGGTCACGATTCACAAGACGTACGAGTTCATCACGACCGACGACGATGCCAACCCCTACTTCTCAACGAAGGGCAAGAGCGAGATTGTGTTCGATAAGAACGCCGGTCAATTGGTGAGTGTCGATTACACCGCAAACGTGGTGACCAACGATGAAGACGGCCGCACTGAGACGCCCATATCTGTGAAGGTCAACCAGCGCGACGCCGCCGAAGTCGCTCGCGAACGCGCTGAGGCCATCGCCCGGGGACAGGAACTGAGGAAGCAGAAAGAACTGGAGAGAACGGTTCCTAATCCTGAACGAGTAGATGCAGAACTGGATGCACTTGCAACATTGGGTCGGCGACCCGCGTGGACGGCGCTACAGAAGCTGGCTCCATTGGCTGTGGTTCCTGAGAAACGAGACGCAGTTCTGAATGTTGCTCGGCAGTACCTCAACGATTCGAGTGACTTCACTGCTTCGGCTGCGGCGAAAATCCTCGCCAAGTGGGCAACCAAAGATGACGTCGACCAGCTGCGAACCATCATGGCTGAACGTCACCACATGTACCGCGACGCAAAGAAGGAAGCCATCCGCAAGCTGCTGGAGTTCAAGGACGTGAGAAGCTTCGCCGCCATCATCAAGCTGACCAGCGATGGGTCGCTGCGTCGTGATCTGAAGTCAATGTTGATCAACTACGGACCGAAAATGGAGCAGTCGATCCTTAACGAGTTCGACGGCGTCAGCGACACATTCGCCCGCATGACGTTGGTAGAAGTTCTGGCCGAGATTGGTACCGAGGACAGCCTCCCGTTATTGGAAGGCCTGACAGATCAGCCCCACGTCCGCACCCCAGCCAAACGCGCGATCCAGGCGATTGGAAGACGAACGCCCAAGTCGGATTCCGACAACGCTGATACCGATCAGGGCGAATGAGGTTTTACAGTTGGAGATGGTCCCCACAGTTGGTTCTTCTTAGTCTCACTGGTCGGAGCCACCGAATGGTACGCCGACTTCGTTGTCAGCCTTGATGGCATCTTCTGCCTCTTGTCTTAGGAGAAAGCTCATCATGAAGCGTTCTCGCCGCTCAAGGTCCAGGACTTTCGGGTGCCTGGGGCCATACTTGGTCCTGGCTTCAGCAACGGACTTCGTGAGTATCGCAATTTCTTTGGCGAGCGCGTCCAAGTCTGGGCCCTCATTCTTTGGCGGTTCCGTGTCAACGTAAGACGTTCCTTCATATGGCGATGTGCGTTGAATCGTCGGGTGAATGGTCGGGCTGTCGCCGAACGTTGAGCCAGACTGCGTCTTGAATGCCACGG
>CAZAIB010000174.1:0-10147 GCA_964485095.1 uncultured Planctomycetaceae bacterium
CGAAGTGGAGCAAAGGGCTGCACCTTCCGTGGGCCTACACGCTGGCGACAGAACTGCCATCGGGGCCCCATAGCATGCGTGTTCGAATCGCCGACGGGCGGCACAAGCGAAGCAAAGGTTCTGTGTGTCGAGTCGTGAACATCCTGGTCAACAAGTAACATTGGCAAACTAGGCATCTTGGAGCGAGGTCCAATCGGCCGTTTCTGCGTGTTCTGCCGCATCAAAAGCATGTGATCATTCGTAGAAGAACCAAGGACCAGAGCGTCGAAGCACTGCTCTAGAGCCGTTTTCTGATTCGGTTCTATACTTCCCGGCCCCGCTGAGCTGGGCCAATTGGGCCGGTTGGCGGTCTGATAACAAACTTGCAATGGATTGCAGTCATGGGTCGCCCCATTTGTGGTGCCATGGTTTTGCTGTGCCTGGTTGGATGCCAGAACCGCAAGATCGTGGACGATAATCCGGTTCTTGGACCGCCGCCGCCGCGTACAACGCTGGATAGCGACACGCCACCACTGGCAACCAGCTCCGAAATTTTGCAGGCATCAGCTGAGGTTGCCGAAACCGCTCCGCTGATCGATGTCCTGGACGAGAAAATAGTCGCACGCGTCTCTGGCCAGCCGGTCTTCGCCGCCGATGTGCTGCGCCCGTTCCGTCCGTTCATCGAAACGCGACGCAATGCGTTTTTAGAACTTCCGAGCGATCAGCGGTCTATCGCGATGCAGCAACTGAATTCCGAAACCGCCCAACTACTCGAACGCGCGCTGCCGGATTACATCGATCGTGAAGTCGTTTTGCAGTCTGTCTATCGATCTCTGAAGCAGGAACAGATTGACGGGATCCAGGAGCAGATTGATTCGCTGTTCTCTGAGCGCGTAGACACAATTATCGGAGCGGCGGGACTCAGCTCGAAAGCCGAACTGGAAGATGTTCTCATCCATCCGGATCACGAACTGTTTGAGAAAATGATGCTGGCGTGGCGAAAAGTCATGGGAACCGCACCAAGTACAACGCTGTCTGAGTCGCGAGACGCGTTCGGCAAGATGGCAATGGCGGCCGAGTTCCTGCGTGCACGAGCCAAGGAACCATCCAGCGTCAGCCGTTCAGAAATGCTGGACTACTACAAGGCTCACGCAGAAGAATACGAAGTCCCACTGGAACTGAAGTGGCAGCAAATCGTCGTGAACCACGAAGGCGACAAGGCTAAGGCCACCGCGAAGATGCAGACCATCCTCAGAAAACTGCGTGCCGGCGAGAGCTTCGACGACCTGGCTCGTGAGAACTCCAGCGGCCCAACAGCCACCGAAGGCGGCATCCGAGACTGGATCGAAGCCGGCTCGCTGGTTGACACGGAGATCGAAGGCAGACTATTCGAAATGCCAAAGGGTGAAGTCAGCGAAGTGTTTGAACGCCCCGACCGCTTCGAAATCGTCCGAGTCGTCGAGCGACGCGGCGGGTTCCGCAAGTCGTTCGAATCACTGCAGTCAAAGATTAGCGAAACCCTGGTGGCAGACCTGGCCCAATCCGCTCGCGAAAGCACGTTGCAGAAACTGCGTGAAGAAAGCGACATCGAAATTCTTCTGGAAACCGCCAAGGCACCGCCAGAACCAGATATGCCAGCGAACCTCTTCCGAGCAAATCGCTAAGGTGAATCGCACTCACCTTTGGCAAGCCGCAGATGCCTACGGCTTGCCAATGTACGACCTGCCGACTCGCTTGGAACTACTCCTATTGAGCCAGTAGCGTTTCCAGTTTCACCAGAGCGACAGTGACCTGGTCGGACAAACGCTCAAGGGCTACGGCTTCCGGGCTGGTGCAGGTCGCGAGCTTCACACGCAACCTTCGCCAGTCGGTGACAACGCGGTCGCAATCGGCCAGCAGCTGGTTGGCCGGTTCACGATCCAGCGCCGCGTCGTGAAACCGATGTGCCAGGTCATGGAATTCTCTGACGCTGCGTTTGATGTTCTTGGGTGAACCGCCGCGTCGGGCCCAGCGTTCGACCTGCAACTGCATTTGTTCTGACAGGTTGTCTACAGTTCCGGCGAGTCGAGTGACCTGACGACGATCAAACGTTGGCACAATCCTCAGGACGTCTCGGAGAGCCAAAACGCTGCTGTCGATTTCCTGAGTCAAAATGCGGATCCGCTTGTTCTTGACCGGATCGATTTGGAACGTGAACTTCGTCCAGGCCTTGTGCAGTGTCTGCCAGCGCTGATTCATCTGTGCCGGCGATTCGTTGTTGGTTACACACTCACAGAAACCCCGGGTCTGCAGTTTCAGATCCAATGCGGCTCCGGGTAGCTGGTTCCCTTCAGGAAGTGCCGCCAGCACATTCAAGTTGATGTAACCGTAAAGAGTCTTGAGTTCCTCCTCGATCAACTCACCCAGATGCTGCGCGCGGGTTCGGTCGATTCCGATTGGGATGAGCAACTGCTGGGCGACCTGCCGATTTAGATCGTGAGCGCGACGAATCTGACGGGCCAGGTATTGGTTATTGAACGACGCCAACCGGTCCGCGTATGGGCTCCACATCTTCGCAAATGTTTGGTACTCACGCACAACCGCATCACGGCTGTTTGCTTCCGAACACACGAAGCGGAACGAACGACACTGCGACTGAACCCGACGACCCTCAACCAGCAGATCGCGCCAACCGGGATTCGATCGCAGCTCGACGCCAACATCTTCAACCAGCGCGTCCAACGTCACACTTAGGGCGCCGGAAAGGTCGTTAACACCTTGCAGGTTGATTTGTGGTTCCAGGTTATAAAGTGCCGTGACCTGATCTCGGACACGGTCCAGGCTGGCCAGGTTCTGAATGCAATTCGGTGGTGGCGGCGTGATCTGACCGATCCGGAACGCCAGTTGGCGGTGTTCCTGATCCATCTGACGCAAGCTGGTTGCAAGCAACTCCGGCGTGACATTCCCATCCAGTCGCTTCGCCAAAGCCGATGCGCTGGCATTCAATTGAAGCGCCTGAACCACCAACGGACGCAGCGCGGGCGAACGGCCGAGTTCGTCGTTCATGCCGGTGGCCAGTTTTGCTGACGCGTTGACGTACTGCCCCGCCAAAGGTTTGAGTCTTTGCAACTGCTGACGTTGCTCAGCCGTCATCGCGCTGGGCGGTCGGGCCGGACCCAGATTCGTTCGCCCAGGCCCCCGCTGTCGCTGGTCTTTGCGGAGCTGAGATTCGATGAGATCCTTTAGCAGGTCCTTCACCACTCCGTTGCGGCGCTGAGCGTTTGCGGTGTTGCTACTACCGATAACAACCACACACGCCATCGCAAGCGAAAACAGACCGGCAGATCGAGAGATAGATTTCATGTTTTTTCCTGGCAGAAAGCGGCCCGAATAATCCTGATTGGACGCTGGCCTCAGTTGGCAGATCCATCAAAGCGGTAGATGTTTGAAAATGTCCGCAGGATCAAAGACTCACCGGCCACCGCTGGCGACGCATTGAATCCTTCAGACAGTTTGCTGGTTGCGACAAGTTTGAACTCATCGCCATCAGCATCAACGACGGCAATTTTTCCGTCCTGTGAGAAGCAGTAAAGGTGCCCGTTCGCATAAAGCGGTGACGCCCAGTATTTTCCGCCCACGCGCCCCTTCCACATGAGCTCGCCACTTTTTGCATTCAGGCAAGCTGCCACACCGCCGTCATCACACATCAGGAACCGCTCACCCACCAAAATCTGCGATGGGCGTTTGGGAACGACCTTTCCTGTTCGCCATGCAACGTGCGTCTTTGTGACATCGCCTTTCCCGTCCGGCTTAATCGCGACCAGTGCATTCCGACCATCGCCGGCGTTTACATACACCAGCCCATTCCCGACCAAAGGCCGAGCGGCCGCGTTCATGCCACCATGGCGAACCGTCCACACCGGATCTCCGGTTTCGACATCGTAGGCAATTGTCGCGACCGCAAACGGGCTCACCAAAAGATCGCGCTCACCGACTTTCACAACCGTTGGAGTCGAATACGCTTTCTTGTAGTCGCCGTTGTCTTTGCCGTAATCAATACCACGATCACGTTTCCAGATCGTGTCGCCGGTCTTTTTGTTCAGGGCGACAATGAACTGCTTATCGTACCCATCGAACGTCAGGAACAACTTGTCACCATGCACAATCGGTGACGAACCAGCTCCACGCCAGTGAATCACGTTGAGATCGCGCCGTTCCCAAAGCTTCTCCCCGGTCGCAGTATCAATGCAAGCCGTTCCGTAGGTTCCGAAGTGAACATACAGCCGTCCCTCTTCAACGACCGGAGTCGGCGAGGCATAGCTGTTTGTTTCATGAGTAAACTGCGGCCGATCGACTTCGAAGATCGTCAAGTCGTGCAGAACCTTGCCGCTGTCCAGGTCCAGACAAACGGCCGACAAACGAACCGGCGTCTTTAGCGGCTCGTTTTGTTCGATGTCGGCCTGTCGGTTTGAAGCGCCCGGCGGGTTCTGCAGTTCAGGAGCATTCGTCACCCAAATCTGTTTCTCCCAGACCACGGGCGATG
Source organism: uncultured Planctomycetaceae bacterium (assembly GCA_964485095.1). Classification (GTDB taxonomy): domain Bacteria; phylum Planctomycetota; class Planctomycetia; order Planctomycetales; family Planctomycetaceae; genus CAYNWT01. Next base: position 4,502 of record CAZAIB010000174.1, read on the forward strand.
ACCACGCTCGACCTGGCAACGGAGTCTTCCAGGTCGCAGAATCCTCTGAGAACTCCGTGGGTAACCTGGTCGCTTTAGTAGAACCATCCGCATGCGGGCCACGAAACTGATTCCAGTTTTGCCCCAGCGCAGATCCGGTGACAAGCGACCCAACAAATAGTAACCGAACAATTCCTGTCACCGATCAAACTCCACAGACACGAACATGTGAAATTCCAGTGTAGGGTCAAGCAGCCGTCTTCGCCACGAATGGCGTTCGACACAGTCCGCCAGGAATGTCACCCCAGGAACATTTAAGAGACTTCAATGATTTCGCAAATACCCGGCTGGCCGTACTCCGCCTCAGCCGTTCTGGCTTCCAGGTTCGGCCGTATCTTAGCCACGCCGCCGCCGTGACTGTGACCGCATAGCACTGTCATGCGTTTGTCAGCACCGACGGACTCCATGACTCCGACCAGCGCATCGCCAACCGCTTTGCAGGTGAAGTGCGGTGCCCAGTTGTCGTCGCTGATCCGTCCCTGATACCAACACGCCTCACGCCATGGTGGCACGTGCGTAAGCACAATGACGTGGTTCGCGTTTTCAAACGCGGCAGCAGCCTGCTTGCTTAAGAATGCAGCCGCTTCGTCGCCAAGCTGGTTCAATTTGAGAACCAATTCGTCCGTCATGTAACCGGGCGTGGCAACCGATCGCAGTTCGTCAATCAATCGGTAGTCATTCAGGTAGATCTCTGACTTAAACACATCACCAATCCGTCCGTCGCCCCACCCGCCGTGCCCAACCAACGCCGTGGTTTCTGACAACTGCAGTACAGAACTTTGCGGCAGCCAGCTAATCGCGCCCTCAACACAAACCGAACTCGCCGCCAGATGCACTTGCTCAATAGACGATCGATAGTAGTCGTGATTGCCCAGAACAAAACAAACGTGGCCAGGCACACTGCCCGCCAACATCGTTAGGAACCCGCAAAAGCTGCTGGCTTCACCAATGTCACCGCCAATCAGCACATAGTCCGCGTTGGCTTCTCGCAAATCAGAAACCAGGCTGTCAATCGCCGCTTCGGAAGCGTGATCCAGGTGAATGTCAGACAGCCAGACAACGCGCGGCATCCGTGTCCCCTCAGTCCAGAACCACAAGCGGGCAACGCTGACTAGCGAGGCAACTCAAGTACGCGATCGTTGCCTTCGATCAGAACCAAATCAGCATTCCGCGAGACGGATTCCGGATCGAGCATCGTTTCCGTACCGGAAGGCCACACAACCTTTATCGATTTCGGAACGCTGCCTTCCGCGATACCGAAGATCAGACTTTTCTGGTTCGTACACTGAAACCCATCGCCTGCCGTTACCTGCCGCGTGAGCGTATGGGCGTCGGTCGTGATCGTCACCACGGTTCCCACAGCATCACGTGAACTTGTCGCGCTGTTGCCGATGAGCGTCAACCGGACAGAGTCACCGTGTTCTTTGGTTGTGTTGGTCAGCAGTGCGGGTGGTGCAGACTTTCGTGTGAAGAAAACGTCCGGCAGCCCATCTCGGTTCCAGTCTACTCGAGCCACAGCGCGACCGAAGTGCTGGTTCTGGAAGAACTCACCCGTGCGTCCTTCGGGCGAAACAAACCGACCATCGCCGACGTTACGGAAAAACTGCGCGCGTTGCTCTGAGCCGCTATCGGGGCCGAGTGCTTCTAACCCGCCGTTGGCAACGATGAGATCCAAATGGCCGTCCAGGTTGGCGTCCAGGAATTGGGCTCCCCAGCCCATGTCGGTGAAGCCCAGTTCGCGAATTCCGCTTCGACCAATTTCGTCTGAGAACAATCCGTCCTCAAGTTGCAGGAACAAATTGTTCGGCTGCGACGAGTAGTTAGTCACGAAGAAATCCATAAGCCCATCGTTGTTCACATCGCCGGCCGCGATACCCATACACGATTGCGCGTCGCCGTTGGCTCCGACGGCGATTCCCGCGGACCGGGCATTTTCTGCAAAGTCTGTGTCGCCTGCATTCAGCAGGAAGTTTGGCGTGGTATCGTTCGCGACGAGAATCGATTGGGCTCCGCCCGAACGTCGGAACGCGACAATTCCCATTCCTTTACCGCCCGGCTGAGCAACACCCGCGCCGTCAATCGAAGCAAAGCCGCCCTGACCATCGTTCTGGATGAACTGGTCGTCCGCCGCGTCGAAGAACCCAACCGGACATTGAGCGTTTCGGTTTGGTCCGATTTCACATGTGCGCGTGAATGGTTCGTCACCGGCCAGGTAATTAACCGCGTAGATATCAGGAGAACCGTCGCCGGTGATGTCAGCCAGCATCGTTCCGATGGTCCATTCCGAACCAGCAATCTGTTCTGGCAAATCCATCTTCGAAAACGTGCCGTCTCCGTTGTTGTGGTAGAAGCTATTGGCCCCAATATTGCCAACGAAGACGTCCTGGAAACCATCGTTGTCGAAGTCTCCTACCGATGCGCCCTGGCTGTAAGCGTTGTCGCCTTCCATCGCCAGAGACCCAACGTCTTCAAACACCTCGCCGCCCACGTTGCGATAAACCGTGTCCAGGAAGCTGTCCTGTTCAGGGTTTACCGGCCACATGGCGCCCTGCGTAAAGTATACATCCGGCCAACCATCACGATCGAAATCAATGATGTTCGCGCCACCTCCACTGAACTCAAACATCCGCGCCTGGTCAGTTGCGGCCGTGTTGAACCGAAACTCAATGCCCTTTGAGCGAGCATCATTCTTGAACGAAACAGCTCCGGACATCGGAGGTTCAATAGGAACATTTTCTACTGTCAGAACCAACTCATCCACGGACGGGATGGCCCATTCACTGAAATCCAAATCGTTGGCCGGGCTGGCCTCCGGAAGAATGAATGGTGGTTCTTCCCGTAGCTTCGTCAGCAGCTTCTCGGCCTCAATCTGCGCCCATGACTGCTGACTGGGAATTCGCCCCGCGGCGTAACACCAGCCCGCCGCTTCCCACAGGCGACCATACTTGACCATCTCATCGACGACCTTCCGCATGTTGCCCGGTTCTCTTGGGCCCGCGTCGAAGACCAGCTTCGTCAATCTGTAAAGACCAGTTGCATAATCCTGCAGCTTCGCGCCTTGCTCCTCATAACCTTCCATGTCCGACAGCAATCGACCCAGCCGATACGCACAGACATTGTGAATCGGATCGCGCTTCAGCCCTTCCCAATAGCATCGAGCCGCACCATGTTGGTTTTGATTGCGTGCCGCCAGGTCGCCCTTAGCCAGCCAAATCTCTGCATACTCGTCGGCGTTCTCAGGTAGCTGTTCAATCCACGCCTTAATTTGTTCGTTGCTGCCGAAGCGCACCAGGGCAGAACCAAGCAGGCCCTGCGCGGTGAGAACCTTCGGGTGCTTTTCGCAAATCTGACTCAGAATCGGAATCGCTTCCATGACTTCAACGCTATCCACCAAACTGCGAGCCTGCCCCAGCAGCGGCAGCGGTTCATCCGGAAATGTCTTCATACACGCATCAACAAACTCACCGTCTTCTTTTGTGAGGTGAGCCGAGTGCGGCGCGGCCATAACCAGCAACTGCTTCAGGTCGAACGCCTGCGGTTGCCGGATTGTGAACATGAAGTGCGGAGCCAGTTCGTTGTTGCGTCCCTGAGCCCGAAGAAACTCAAATAGACCAAGGTGCGCGTTGCCGTGATCCTGATTGATATCCAGCACGGCACGCATGTGAGCTTCAGCGTCTATCGCGCGACCAAGACTCATCGCCAGACGGGCGCAGTTGAACCGGCTCTCCATGAGGTTCGGATTTTCGTCAACCAACAGCTTTTCAAAATGCTCGTACGCCGTGTCGGGTTCGTTCATCCGTAGATAAAGATCACCGGCGACCGAGTTCGCTCGAATGGAATCCGGATTCTCCTCCAGGTACCGAGTCACCAGCGTCTTTGCGGTCTCAAGATCCTGACTGGCCATCGCGGTTTCGGCATCAGCCAGAGTCTGCTCAGTAACTTGCGGCTCAGCGAAAATGATGTAACCGATGACGCCAAAAAACAGCATCAGGATTAGCGTCAGGACAATAGCAATCCGCACAATGAACCTCTCAAAATCTGGCAACTGGCCCTGAGGGCAGCCGGAGCGGCCGACGTTTCCCGGAGTCGGATGTGATCAGGATAACGCAAGCTTTGGCCCAGCGCAAGCGGATGGTACCCGACAATTACGCTTACTACAGGTACATACGGTATTTACGTCGGCTGCGGCTCATCTGCGGGAGCTGTTAGTGGAGTTTTCACCCCATCTTTATTGACTCGAACCATCGTAACCGTGGTTGAAAACGCAGAACCGTTCTCTCGACTGTCTTTGGCGACCTCCACCAGATAGCTGACGGAGGTGTTGCCTACGCGAGATTTGTTCACGTCAAACCGTAGTATCGTGCCCTCCAGGATGCTCTCCCGGAACTCGACATTGTCCATACCGATGGTCACGAACCGACATCCCGGAAAGTCCATAGTCGCCGCAATCCACGCAACTTCGTCTACCCATTGCAGCATGTAGCCGCCAAACAGATAGCCGTAGTGATTGAGATTCTCAGGGAGAACGAGCTTGTAGTTCTGCATGTTGGGATCCGTCTCAGGTGGAATCGGTAGGATAGCCAGCGTGCCTATTCCTGGCATCCCCGGTCGGTTCGATGTGGTTCGATCGGTATACCGTGACAGCTTAGGACATGAGTTGCTTGTCACGCGTGAGTCTCCTGAACCCTGAACCACCTCAGGATACTCTCGGCCATCAAGAGAGAATGTTCACTTATTGCCTGGTATCATCATTGAACACCAATGATCGAACAAACTGGCGGGACCGGTAATGGGCAGTCGAAAGACGTCTCTTAGAGAACGCATTCACTACAAGATGGACAACTACCTCGCGCGGGGTAGTGGGGCGTTGTTTCTTTCGCTTCTGATTACGTTTCTGATCGCGTTTGTTGCGATCTGTCTACTGCGGCTTCTGTTTCAGTGGCTGGTGCCCGCTCATGAGTTCGACTGGCCTCGTCACATCTACACGGTGTTTCTTGAACTAACCGCCCCCGGCAACATGAACCAGGACGTCAAGTCGCCCTGGATCTACAAGATCGCCGCGATCCTCGCGGGACTCACGGGCCTCATCATTTTCTCTACGCTCATCGCGACACTGACAACGGCCCTGCACCAGGCCATCGCGCGGTTGCGTCAGGGGCACAGCCGAGTGCTTGAGCAGGAACACACCCTCATTCTTGGGTGGACTCACCGCGTTCCTGAGATCATTCGAGAACTTGTTGAAGCCAACGAAGAAACCGACACCAACCCCTGCGTCGTCGTGATGGCCGACGAAGAGAAGCCGTTGATGGACGAGCACCTGCGCAATCGCGTCAAAGGACTTGGAAACACCCGCGTCGTGACCCGCAGCGGCAAACCATCGTCAGTCGAAGCACTACAACGCGTCAGCGTATCCGCCGCGCGAAGTGTGATTGTGCTGGCGGACGCCGACAACAACGCGAAGCATCAGGATCACCTTGCTTCAGACGCGCGCGTGATCAAAAGCGTTCTCGCTCTCGAAACAGCCGCGCCAGACGCCGACTTTCCGATCGTTACAGAACTCTTCGTTCCTCGGAACCGAAACATCGTCGGCAGCATTGTGCCCAACCG
>CAZAIB010000175.1:0-8179 GCA_964485095.1 uncultured Planctomycetaceae bacterium
GTTGGAAACAACCTGCCCGCTGGAATCGCAATCAATCCTGATGGCGTCGTCAGTAACATTCAGTACAAGGCTCCATCACCAAAGCTGGCGAAGAAGCAGCGCGAGGCGTTGGCCAAAACGCACCTTTCGGCAGACGTGAATGCATGGGCCGAGATGCGGTGCGTTTCTTTGGTCAAACTGCAGGCAGAACTTGAGAAGTTGGTGGAAGCCGATTCGGATATTCCATTCGACATGCAGTACCTTGCCGGTTTGCAGCGCATCGACTTTGTGTTCGCACTGCCTGAAGAAGGTGACCTTATTCTTGCGGGGCCGGCTGAAGGGTTCGCTCCTGGTCCTTCGGGTCGTCCGCTCGGCATTACCACCGCGCGTCCACCATTGCGTTTGGACGACTTGCTTGTCGCACTGCGAGCAGTGGCGAAGGGCGGCGAACTTGGTTGTTCAATCGACCCGGTTCCTGCGAATCTGGCTCGTACGCAAAGCTGGATCAAGGCCAACAGCACGGCGGCCACGACACAGGTTGTTAAAGCGCGTTATGAGAAGATGGCACAGATCCTTGGCTTGCAGGATGTGACTGTGTGGGGACTGCCCGAGGACTCGCACCTGGCGAACGTGCTCGTGGAAGCCGACTATCGCATGAAGCAAGTTGTGATGGGGCACGAGAACCCGAGGGTCAAGGGTTTCAAGAGTCACCTCACGATGCTGAAACCGGGCAAGGGCAGCTTGTTTCGCTGGTGGTTCATTCCGCTCTACGATAAGTTTGAGACAAACGCGGATTCGACGGCATGGAGGTTCGCCGGTCAGCGGGCTCAACTGCTCTCGCAGGAAGAGTATGCGAACGCGGCAGGTCAGCGGTTCGCAAAACCGCACACAGCCCAATCCGCTAACAAGTTTGCCAAACAGTTTACGGAGCGATTCTATGAGCTCAGCCAAAACATTGCGGTGTTCTCAGAATTGCAGAATGCGTTTGACCTGACTGTATTTGCTGCTTTGATGAAGAAGCACAACGTTGTGGAACGAATTGGTTGGGACATGTCGCTGTTTATGGATACTGAGCGGCTTCCGTCGGAGAAACTTGTCCCGGCAAAGCAGATTCCCTCATCAGCGAACTGCAAGCGTCAGGGTTCGCGACTGGTGCTTGGAATTCTTGGCGGCGGGGTTGTGATCTCTCCGCGACAAGTACTGGAAGAAGACGCTCAGGAGACACCCCGTATGGGGAGAGCGCTGGCGGTCGCAGAAGAGTTGCGAGGTGAGCGCTGGTGGTGGGACGCAGTCGTTCCCAAAGTGGAAAAAAGTAAAACCAGAAAAGGAAGAAAGTCGCGCAAGTAGTAAGTGAAGTGCGCGACGAATATCGTCATGACTGATGCCTCACCGTGGATTATCGATGTATCGACCGAGACGTTTGAAGAGAACGTCGTCGCGCGGTCCAACGATGTGCCGATTGTTATTGACTTCTGGGCCTCATGGTGCGGGCCGTGTAAACAGCTGGCTCCGATCATTGAGAAGTTGGCGGTCGAGTACGACGGTCGGTTTATCCTGGCCAAGGTCGATGTTGAAGATCAGGCCAACGCGCCAATCGCGCAGGCGTTTGGGGTGCAGTCGATTCCGTTTGTTGCGGCCATTCATCAGGGCCAGCCGGTGGCTCACTTCCAGGGCCTTAAACCTGAGGAAGAACTCCGCAAGTGGTTGGATGAGTTCCTGCCTTCGCCCGCCGAAGAAGCATTCAAAGCTGGCGAGATACTGGAACAGGAAAGCGATCTCGAAGGCGCTGCTGCGAAGTACCGCGAAGCAATCCGGCTGCAACCTGAGGAACCTCGCTATCTGATCGCGATGGCCCGCGCTGCTCTGGGACTTGGTTTGGAAACAGAGTGCGCAGAGATTATCAACGTGCTGGAAGGCCGTGGATTTCTTGAACCGGAAGCCGAACGCATCAAGAGCCAACTGGAGGCGCTTGCGAACGTCGAAGAATCCGGTGGCCTGAAAGAGGCCCGCGCGGCGGCGGAGGCGAGTCCTGACGATCTCGGCCTACAAGTCGCACTTGCCAACGCGCTTTCTGCTGAGAAGAAATTTGAGGAAGCCTGCGATCTGTGTCTGGATGTCGTTGCCAAAGACAAGTTTGGCCCGGGCGGCACCGAGGCGAAGGAAGCGATGGTTCGGATTTTGGACATGATGGGCCGCGGTTCAGAGCTCGCCAGCACCTACCGGCGCCGGCTGGCGACTGCGTTCTACTAAGCGAATCGCAACGACTAAGTGAATCGCAATGTCCCGTTGCTCAGGATGGTATGTCACTCTCGTCGAATCCTTACGAAGTTGGCAGCGACCTGATCCCCGATGCTGACGAGCCACACCGTCGTCCGGCAGTCTGGCGGGCGGTCATCGCGCTGCAGATTCTCGCGTACGCAGCCTACATCGCGGCAAGTGTCTTCGCGGCTGGATTCACCGCCATCATGGGCTTCGGCACATCGCGCACGGACGAGCGGTTGCTGTTTTTCCTGATGCTTCTGGCGGCTCCGATTATCGCCTGGTTGTTCATCGGGGAACTCAGGACGTGGCGTGTTGCGGACCCAAATCACGAGCGGTCACTGGCCGGGTTCTCTGTGCTGTTTAGTATGGCTCCTTTTATCATGTCTGCGTTTCACATCTACGAGTACATTGAGTTTGGAGCGTTCGAGCTGAATGCTGTGCCGGGCATCATTTTGCTGAGCGTGGGAGCTCTCTGGGCCTCGGCTGCAACAATAAGATATCGCCGCGCCCAGAGAGCCGGTTCGAAGCACGGTCTGGCGTAGACGTACGAAAAGCGATGCATCGCTTCCTCGATTCGGTTAGGCTGAAGGTCCCGCCCTTGCCGAGCATGCCATGAACCGGTTCCTCTTACAGTTTGTTCAATACAGCTTCTCGGTTTCGCTTCTCACCCTGCCAGTGACTGTTGTCGCGGCGGACGACGACGCCATCAGCTTTACTGAATCAGTTCGGCCGATACTGACTCGGCATTGCAGTCGCTGTCATGGCGATAGAAAAAGCGAAGGTGGACTAAACCTGTCGATTCGAAAGTCGGCCTTCGCGCCGGCTGATTCTGAAGAACCTGTCATCGTGCCGGGGGATTCGGATGCCAGTCTGCTCATTAAGCGAATTGTCTCCGACGGACTGGGCGACCAAATGCCGGCTGATGGGCAGCCGTTGTCGGCCGACGAGATCAAGACGCTTCGCACTTGGATTGACCAGGGAGCGAAGTGGCCTGATGGGATTGACGGTCGGCACTGGGCGTACATCAAACCAACACGCCCTGCTCTTCCGGACGTTAGGGTTCCGGCGCATGGAAACGCGATTGATCGGTTCATCGCGGTTGAGCTGACCAAGGCGCGGCTTGAACCAAACCGCCGAGCGACCAAAGCGAAGTTGCTGCGCCGAGTATCTTTGACGCTGACTGGCCTGCCACCGTCGATTGAACAACTGGATGCCTTCCTGGCCGATGAATCAGATGACTCCTACGAGAAAGTGGTCGATAGGTTGCTGGCGTCCAAACGCTACGGCGAACGCTGGGCGCAGCATTGGTTGGACCTGGCGCGGTATGCGGATTCGAATGGGTTCCAGGCTGATCAGCTTCGAGAAATCTGGGCGTATCGCGATTGGGTCATTAACGCGCTGAACGCTGATATGCCGTTCGATGAGTTCACCATCGAACAGTTGGCGGGCGACTTGCTGCCTAACGCGACAATCGACCAGCGGATTGCGACGGGGTTCCATCGAACCGTTACGACAAATGTCGAAGCGGGTGTGCATCCGGAAGAGAACCGGCATAACCAGGTATTCGATCGCGTTAATACGACGGGCACCGTGTTCCTCGGCGCCACTGTCGAATGCGCGCAGTGTCATGATCACAAGTACGATCCGATTTCGCAGGAAGAATACTATCGGCTGTTTGCGTTCTTCAATAACACGCCGCTGGAGGTGAAGCTAAATAGCGGTGTGCAATGGGAGCTTGATGGTCCGGAGATGGATTTGCCGCTGCCGCCAGCGCAACAGGCGAAGTACGACGACTTGCAGCAGAAGGTCAAAGCAGTGCAGAAGGAACTTGCTGCGGTGACTGGTTCGGCCAAAGATCGTCGGCGTTGGGAGAACAGACTCACTGCGGCTGTTGCCGCAGGAGTCAACTGGGAAGCCTGTCCGCCGACCCGCTATTCATCGACCGGTGGTGAGGATCTATCTGTGCTTGAAGACGGGTCGGTATTGGTTGGCGGGACGGTTCCGAAAGGGAAGACGCATTATGAAATTGAGTTCGCAAAACCCGTTCAGAATGTGACCGCGATTCGAATGGACGCGTTGTTGCACGACTCGTTGCCGGGCAAGGGGCCGGGGCGTGGTGACAAGGTTCGCAACAACTTTGTGCTGAACGAACTGACGTTGTCCGTTCGCCGTGGCGATGACACGCGGCAGCTTGTTCTTCATTCACCGACCGCAGATTTCTCGCAGGTAAGCTGGAAGGTGGAAGGGCTGATTGACGGAGATTCGAAGAGCGGCTGGGCCATCGCGCCGCAGTTCTCAAAGCCACACCATGTGACGCTGCTGCTGGCCAGACCGCTCACCCTTACTGAAGGCGAGACGTTGGTTGTTGGGTTGGAACAGAACTTCGGCAGCGGTCGCACGCTGGGACGAGTTTTGTTCTCCACGTATTCCGGCGAACCGTCGGCGGTGGGTGTGAGCCCGCAAATTGCCGCGGCTATTAAGAAGCCGCGGAACAAACGCAGCAAGGCAGAAAAGAAACGGATCAACGACTACTACACGTCGTCCGATCCAGAACGCAAACGGCTGCAAGCCCATGTCGCGTGGATGCAAAAGCAGGTCGCGCGTTTAAAGCCGCCGACGACATTGGTGATGGTCGAGATGGAGAAAGCTCGCGAAAGTCGTGTGCTGAACCGCGGCAATTACCTGGACCCGGGAGCTCGGGTGACCGCGGGCACTCCTTCGGTTTTCCATGGATTCGATGCGGCACAGTTCGAACCGAGTCGATTGGGGCTGGCGAAGTGGCTGGTGTCCAAAGACAACCCCGTTGTGGCGCGGGTAGTGGTGAATCGGTGGTGGACCGAAATGTTCGGGCGTGGCATTGTGGAGACTCCGGAAGACTTTGGAACTCAGTCCGAACCGCCAACGCACCCGCGGCTGCTGGACTGGTTGTCGGCCGAATTCATGGCCAGCGGTTGGTCAATGAAACACATGCATAAGCTGATGGTGATGTCGGCCGCGTTCCAGCGTTCGTCCGCCATGCACAGTGAATCGTTGCAGCTTGATCCGAAGAACCGCTGGTACAGTCGCGGGCCGCGTTATCGGTTGTCGGCTGAGGCAATTCGCGACAACGCTTTGGCGATTAGTGGTTTGTTGTCGACGAAGATGGGCGGTTCTCCTGTCATGCCGTATCAGCCGGGTAACATTTGGCGGGCCGTTGGACGGAATGCTCCAAAGTGGAAGACGGCGAAGGACAGCGACCGGTTCCGTCGCGGTGTGTATGTGGTTTGGCGTCGAGCGGCCCCGTATCCTAGTTTCGTTAACTTCGATGCACCCGATCGCGCGGCTTGCGTGGTGAACCGGGCTCGGACGAACACTCCATTGCAGGCTCTCACTTTGCTTAACGATCCGGCTTATCTGGAGATGGCGTTTGGTCTGGCCGAACGGATGATGTCCGGCGGCGACGCGGCGGTTGACCGCATTCAGCACGGCTTCCGGTTATGCGTGGCTCGAAAAGCCAGCGGGAATGAAGTCGCGGTACTGGCCGATGTTTATCAAACAGAGCTTGCTCGATTAAGAGCCAACCCGAAGCTGGCCAACCAACTGTTCAAGGGCGTGGCGGAATATTCTGTGCCGGCTGGCGTTGATCGCGCCGAACTGGCCGCATGGTTTGCCGTCGCCAACACGCTGTTAAACCTTGACGAGACAATCACCAATGGATGAGAACCAGAAGTCTCTAAGCCGGCGCGATATGTTTCAGCGTGCAGGTTTTGGTATTGGCAGTATCGCCCTGACGTCGATGTTGCAGGCTGAAGACAATCTGGTTCCGCGCGAACCGCTGATTCCCGCGCGGGCGAAGAATGTGATTTACATTCATCTGGTCGGCGCGCCGTCGCATTTGGATTTGTTTGACTACAAGCCGGAACTGCAAAAGCGGACCGGAGAACTGTGTCCGGATGAGTTCTTTGTTGGTAAGCAGTTGGCGTTCATTCGCAAGCAACCAACGCTGCTTGGCACGCCCAATGTGCGTGACTATCAGTTCCGCGATGTGGGCGGCGGGAACCGGATTTCGAATCTGTTGCCGCACTTACAGAGTGTCGGTGGCGAACTGAGTTTCATTCGGTCGCTGCACACAGAGCAGTTCAATCACGCGCCGGCGCAGTTGATGTTGTTGACTGGCTTTGGGCGGTTCGGGCGGCCGAGTATTGGTTCGTGGGTGAACTACGGACTGGGAAGCGAGAACGCGAATCTGCCGGGTTTTGTTTTGCTCGTCACCGGGCAGATTCTTGGAGCGGGAAACAGCGGCTGGGGTAGCGGGTTCCTGCCGACGGTTTACCAGGGTGTTGAGTTCCGTAGTCAGGGTGATCCGGTTCTGTTTTTGTCTGACCCAGGCGGCTCAACTCGGGAGAGTCGGAAGAATGTTCTGGATGCCGTCAACAAACTGAACCGGGCTCAGTTGGCGGACGTTGGCGATCCGGAAATTGCGACGCGAATCAGTCAGTACGAGATGGCGTACCGGATGCAGACATCGGTGCCCGAGTTAATGGATATCGATTCCGAACCGAAGCACGTGCACGAAGCGTACGGAACGCGGCCTGGAAAAGTGAGTTTCGCGAACAACTGTTTGCTGGCTCGGAGATTGGTGGAACGCGGAACGCGGTTCGTTCAGCTATTCGACCAGGGCTGGGACATGCACGGCAACGTGTTCAGTGGGCTCAAGCGAAAATGCAAACAGGTTGATCAGCCGATTGCCGCGTTGATTAAGGATCTGAAACAGCGCGGTTTGCTGGACGAAACATTGGTCGTCTGGTCCGCCGAATTCGGCCGCACTCCGATGGCTCAGGGAATCAACGGACTGGGTGGAGCGAACACGAAGGCTGGCCGCGATCATCACAAAGAAGCGTACACAGTGTGGATGGCTGGTGGCGGCGTCAAACCGGGAACCAGCTACGGACAAAGTGACGAACTGGGCTACGGCATCGTCGAGAACCCCTGCCACGTACACGACCTGAACGCGACGATCCTGCATCTGCTGGGCATGGATCATCAACGGCTCACCTACCGCTATCAGGGACGACCGTTCCGGTTGACCGACATTGCTGGTGAAGTCGTGCACGACATCGTCTCTTAGTGAGTCGCACCGATGGACTTGAGTGCGCCCAGGTCGCTACCCGCGCTGGCAGTAGTTCTCGGCGTTCTCCAGTGAGTATTTTTCGTCAAGTTCGACATCGTTCGCGCTGGTGTTGGCTCCCCAGCGGAAGATCTTTTCGAACCAGGGCAGCCATCGCGCGTCTTTGATGACGTCCAGGAAGTAGACTTCGTGTTCCTTCTCCTTCATGCCCATTTCGTACAGCAGTTCGTCGTGATGGGTGATGCCCAGCGAATGAAAGTGCTGCAGCATGATGAAGTACTCGCAAACGTTGCCGCTTTCCAACTTGCCAGCGAAGAAGTACGGCATGAACCGGCCGATGAGATAGCAGCTGAAGCCGATTACCTTGCCAATGATGTAGAACTTCAGCTCCAGCCATTTTGACGGAGCGATACCGTATTCGTTCATGATGGCCAGAACGTGGCGTCGGTGGTCCCACTCGTCCTGTTCGATTTGTTGAACGGGTTCGATTTCGGCGGGGTTCCTGAGCGAACCGGCATGGCCGATGTACGCGAACGCCGCCGCGCGTTCTGCCGAGTACGCCAGGCGAAGTGAGGAGACTAGTTTCGGGTGCTTGAGTGCGATGGTCATGGCGTTGTGCTAAGCATGATCGCTGGTTGTTGTTGTGGTTCTACCCGCAAGCATAGCGATATCTAAACACAGAATCTGTTCCGATTTGTGACGAACCACTGCGGTCGCTGTCATCGTATGCGATCGTGGGCTGTGAGCCTGGAGATAGTCGCCAGGCTGCCTGAGTGGTTGAACCTGACTGGACACGGTTGTTGGCCACGAAAAACACGAAGAGGCACAAAA
>CAZAIB010000175.1:8279-9971 GCA_964485095.1 uncultured Planctomycetaceae bacterium
TGCGGCTCTTTGTGTCTTTTTGCGTTTTTTGTGGCTAAGAATGGAGGAGATGAAGAGGTTGCCATCGAGCGCATCCTCGCATGTGAGCGGTTGTATTGCTTTAGCCTTCGAGCCATGCTGAAGACTGTGTGGAATACGCTTCGTTTGGTTTGATGGGATCCGCTCGGGAATCGCTCAGGTTTGTTGAACCTGACTGGACACGGTTGTTGGCCACGAAAAACACGAAGAGGCACAAAAAGTACTGGGTGTATTCGCTGCGGCTCTTTGTGTCTTTTTGCGTTTTTTGTGGCTAAGAATGGAGGAGATGAAGGGGTTGCCATCGAGCGCATACTCGCATGTGAGCGGTTGTATTGCTTTAGTCTTTGAGCCATGCTGAAGACTGTGTGAATACGCTTCGTTTGGTTTGATGGGATCCGCTCGTGAATCGCCCAGGTCTGTTTGTTGCTGCATTGGTGTTGCTTATGGTTGGTCCTGTGGAGGCTCAGAAGAAGTTCGGCGCGAACTACGACGAAGCCAGGATTCCTGAATTCACATTGCCGGACGCCCTGCTGTTCAATGACGGAACACCCGTTCGAACCGCGTCGGACTGGCTCAAGCGCCGCGAAGAGATTGTCGCGATGTTTGCCGATCAGGTGTATGGGGTGGCTCCACCGCGACCGGAGAAGTTGTCGCATTCTGTTTTGAGTAAGAAAGAGGTCTTCGGTGGCGCGGCGGTGCGGCGAGAGGTTCGCGTTCATTTTGGCGACGAGAGTGCTCCGCATATGGACGTGTTGGTCTATGTGCCGACCGGAACCGAGAAACCGGCCGCGTTTCTTACGCTCAATTTTCGCGGCAACCACTCGGTCGATCCTGATCCCAGCATTAAGCTGTCTGAGACCTGGATGCGTGGCGGTCCTGGAGTGAAGGACAACAAGTCCGGCGAAGCGACGCGCGGTGCGGCGGCCAGTCGTTGGCCGATTGAGACGATTGTTAAACGCGGTTACGCACTGGCGACGATTTACTACGGCGATATCGATCCGGACTTCGACGATGGCTTCAAGAATGGCGTGCACGCTCTATCGCCGCCAAAAAAGAAAAGCGATTGGGGTTCGATCGCAGGTTGGGCCTGGGGACTAAGTTGTGCGTTGGATGTTCTGGGGGAAACGGAACTTGTTGACGCCAAACGGGTGGCCGTGTTTGGTCACTCACGGCTCGGGAAAACATCGCTGTGGGCCGGAGCCAGCGATCCTCGCTTCGCACTGGTGATCTCGAATAACTCCGGCTGCGGTGGAGCGGCCTTAAGCCGCCGCGCGATTGGTGAGACGGTCGGTCGCATCAATACGGTGTTCCCGCATTGGTTCTGCGACAATTACCTGCAGTACAACGAGAATGAGAACGCGTGCCCCGTTGATCAGCACATGTTGATCGCGGCCATCGCACCTCGGCCTGTCTACATCGCTAGTGCGGCGGAAGACAAGTGGGCTGATCCGAAGGGTGAGTTCCTATCGGGGAAGTATGCAGATTCTGTTTACCGCATGCTTGGCACCGGAGGTTTGCCGGCGTCGGTCATGCCTGCGGTTGATACACCGGTGGTTGGGCGGATTGGTTACCACATGCGAACTGGTAAGCATGATGTGACGCAGTATGACTGGAAGCAGTACCTGGATTTTGCGGATAAACATATGCGGGAGTAGGGTTGGTCTTTTTCACCGG
>CAZAIB010000176.1:0-9890 GCA_964485095.1 uncultured Planctomycetaceae bacterium
AGGGGGGACTGTCACCGGGGCCTTGAAGACGCCTGGATCGGGTACCGGGGTCGGGAGTGGTACTCGATTCGCAAGGCGTCCAGGAGCGGTGACTCCACCGGCTCCGGGAATCGGTGCCGGAGCAGGGTAAGGGTTAAGCTGAGCCATGACGTTGGAAGATGTGGCGGCAAAGCACACAGCTAACAGCAGGGCGAAAGAATGGGGCCGGGACATTATTTGGGTTTCCTGATTCTTGAACAGACAAACTTGCGGAGGCCTGGGGTGTCGTCAGGCCTCACGCAGCAAGCGGGCTAGGCCGCACTTTGTTTACCAGTGGAGAGGGCGGAGTGTCGTGTAAGGAGCGACGCTCGAGACCCGAGTAATGCGACTGCTGGGCATTCCCCAGCCATAGTTGTATGCGTGACGAACGTTCGGCGCGAGTGGCACGGTCACGTTGGTTCCATAACCCTGAGCCGCGTAGACTTCGCCGTCCCGCTGATCAAAGTGGTTGGCGTTCTGAGCGTATGTGGTGTGGTACTTACCGATTGGTGGAGAACCCTGACCACCGTTTCCGGATGGAACCAGCCAGCCGAAGAGGTGTTGGCTGAGTCGAGCGTTACGGCTTTGGTACGACTGTGAGCTACGAGCCCAGAAGCTGGAACATGCAGAACCGCCACCGCCGCCGAGACCGCCGCCGCCACCAAGGCCGCTGAGACCACCACCACCGAGGCCGCCGAGACCACCACGAAGGCCGCATGCACCACCAGCACCTGTTCCGCAAGCTTGGTTGCCACGGCGACTTCCCAGAAGTCGGTTCATGCGGTTGTTGTAGCCGGCTCCGTAGCTGGAACCACCGTATGGATCACAAGACGCCTGCATCCGCCGGCCCATGCGATTGGTTTGTCGCATGCGTTGGTTTGACTGCATCCAATTGCGTACCGGTGTGCGTCGCATTGTAGCGCGACCGACTGATGCTGAACCACAAGCGTCAGTTCCACAACTGCCAGTAGCACAGCCGCCAGAGGCACAGCCACCCGCCGGGAATGGTACAGCCGTGTTGCAGGGAGCACTTTCACCGCAACCCGTTGCACATGAACCCTGGGCACAGTTACCACTCGGGAATGGCACAGCACTGTTGCAGCCACAGCCGGTGGCCGCAGTTTGCCCACAGCTGCCACAGCCTGTTGCGGCGGGAGCAGGTGCGCTAAGAGGTGGAGCTGTTGTGCAGCCAATGCCCTGGTACGCGGTTTGAGCGATTTGGGCTTCGGCCCTAGCGTATGCCTGAGCAGCGTTGTAAGAGGCTTTTTGAGCCGCAACCTGACGCTGGGCGTAGGTTGGCTGGTTTGGTCGTCCCGAAAGAGTCGCGTAGCCAGCTTGTTCCTGAGCGACTGACCCCAGGACACACAGCCCAACTGCTGCAACGGCGAAAACGCACGTTTGGATGAGTCTTGTTTTCTTCATTTGTCGTTTCCAATCAGTGGAGAGCTGACTGTCGGTCACTTGTGTTCCAGGCAGCTGGCACATTGCGAACTGACATCAGTTGTTGCGTCGATACTCAAAATCGCTGTCGTTAGCTCAGCGATTCAGTGGCGGAATGAACCCGGAGAACGGGCTGATTCGGCTCTTGTATTTCACGTTGACTTCGGTCCCCATTGGCTTCCAGGTCTCGTTTGACCAGACGCCGAATGGAGTTGAAAGCCAGCCACCCTTAACCTTGTAGTAGTAAGGTGGGTAGATGGCTCGATATTCGTGTGGGTACAGGAACTCGTGTGGGTACAGAGCCTGATTCGTGATCGCAGTCATGCCGACCTGGTAAGGAATGTTTGGCTGTGGCGACGAGTACAGTCCCGCAGATGTTGTTGGGTACTGTCCGATTGAGTTGCTACCACCAGGCATCACACTGCCACCACTGACCTGAGCCATGATCTGGCTCATTGAAGCCTGTCGAACAGGCGGAGCGTACGGTCGGCGTGCACTTGCTGGCGTCGGGCTAAGCCGAGTCATTGGTGCTGTTCGAGCCGGGACCTGTCGTGACTGCGACGCGAACCGGAACTGGTTTTGCTGAGCAGCCTGGTACTGACGGGCTCGCTGCATTTGAGCCTGGTACTGCTGCATCTGCTGCGGCGACATTTGAGGTCGCTGTTGCTGAGTTCGCGCCTGTTGGGCTCGCTGCTGAGCGGCGTACTGTGCTGCTCGTTGTTGTTGGGCGGCAGCGTATTGAGCTCGCTGAGCCGCAGCGTACTGTGCTTTCTGCTGAGCGGCTCGCTGTTGAGCGGCATGCTGAACAGCTTGCTGTTGTTGAGCCGCTTGTTGCTGGGCGGCAACTTGTTGGTACTGGTTTGGCTGGTTGCCAGTCGCAGCGGCGACGGCTCTTTGCACTTCAGCCGCTGAAGTCGGTCGAGCCGCAGCAGCTCGTTGAGCCATCTGGGCTCGATACTGCTGAGCCGCCCACGCCTGCTGCTGTTGCTGCAAGTAGCCCTGTTGCGATTGCTGAGCCGCGGCCCGTGGTGCCCCGGTTCCTGTCACCTTGCTCTTTAGCCAGCCCACAAAGGTGCCCCGGCCAGTTGTTCCCTGACTCTGGGCCATCGCTGTCTGGGCGACAACGGTAGTGACCAGCAAAGCGATACACACTCTGCGAACCATGTCAATTCTCCTGATGCTTCAGCAAATGGCGACCACATGTTCAACACGACGTGGCCCACTCGGCAGCAATGCAGCCGGGCATAGGAAAGTTCGGCTGTGAGGATCGTACGAATCGATCTTTGGTTGCGTGTCATGACACGAGACACGGTTTTTCCAAATCCTTGCCCGCGCTATGCGTTAGAACCCTCAAGCTTTAACATCTCAACCTATCTTTCCGGTTTGACCCGGTTACACAGGCGATTCCGCAATGTCGGGCAGAACCGCAGAACTTAGATAACCCAACCTTCCGAAGATGACACTGGGACGGCATTGGGACAGTGGAAGAGACAGGGCGCGAACGTGGCGAAGAAGAAGGTCAAAAAGAAGGTCGCAGGCAAGACGACCCGGAAGAAGACGGCCAGCAGAAAAGCTGCGAAGAAAGCGCCCGCTGCCAGCAGTCGCCGAAAGAAGCCGGTCGGAAAAGGCTCTGGAAGCGGTAGCAAGAAGTCCACCAGGAAACGGGGCGGCGGTTCCAATGGTTCTGGCGGAACGATGGACCTGTTCGCG
Source organism: uncultured Planctomycetaceae bacterium (assembly GCA_964485095.1). Taxonomy (GTDB): domain Bacteria; phylum Planctomycetota; class Planctomycetia; order Planctomycetales; family Planctomycetaceae; genus CAYNWT01. The sequence goes on from CAZAIB010000176.1 coordinate 3,169, forward strand.
AACAACGGGGACGATCCGGATCACGTCAAGTTTGTCAGCATCAGCGAAGAAACGCGCCGGCGGTATCTCAACTACGCTTTGTCGGTCATCACATCTCGCGCATTGCCGGATGTTCGTGACGGACTGAAACCCGTGCAGCGGCGCATCATGTACGTGATGTATCAGGGGCTGCGACTCACGTCCGACGCGCAAGCGCGCAAGTGTGCAAAGATTACGGGTGACACGTCCGGTAACTTTCACCCGCACGGAACCGTTGCGATTTACGACGCGTTGGTTCGGATGGCGCAGGACTTCTCGTTGCGGTGTCCGCTGGTTGATGGTCAGGGTAACTTTGGATCCGTCATGGGCCTGCGAGCTGCGGCCGAACGATACACCGAAGCGAAGCTGACGAAGATCGCTGAGCAACTCATGAACGAGTTGCGTTACGACACTGTCGACATGCGTCCCAACTACGACGCAACGCGCGAAGAACCGATTGTTCTGCCGGCTCGGTATCCGAACCTGTTGGTCAATGGAACCCAGGGTATCGCCGTGGGAATGGCGACCAACATTCCGCCACACAACCTGGCCGAAGTCATCAAGGCCAGCGTGCACCTCATCAAGAACCCCAACGCAACCACCGCGCAGTTGATGAAGTACGTGAAGGGGCCCGACTTCCCGCTGGGCGGTCGCATTGTGACAGATCGACGCGAGATTCGAAAAGCGTACGAGACTGGCCGCGGCACAATCAAAGTGCGAGGTGAATGGAAGGAAGAGAAATCTCGGGGCAAAGACAAAGTAACGCGCATCGTGGTTCACTCGGTTCCTTACGGTGTGGCGACGGGGCCATTGCTGTCCGACATTGGTGAAATGATCGCTGGCCGCAAGCTGCCACAGCTATTGGAAGTCACCGACGAAACCAACGAAGAAAACGGTCTGCGGATTGTTCTGGAAGCCAAGTCGGGTTCTGATCCGGAAGAAGTCATGGCGTACTTGTATCGCCACACGAACCTGGAGAGCGGCTTCTCATTCAACCTAACCGCGTTGGCGCCGGATGAACGCGGAACTCTTGTGCCCAGAGTCCTGGCTCTGCCGGAGATGCTGCAGCACTTCCTGGACTTCCGGTTCGAAACGGTCAAACGTCGCTTCGAGTACCAATTACGCCAACTCGAAAAGCGAATTCACATTCTGGAAGGCTTTGTCATCGTCTTTGACGGTCTGGACAAGGCGCTGCGAATCATCCGCAAGAGTACCGGCAAGCAGGACGCGGCCGTGAAGCTGATGAAAGCGTTCCCGCTGGACGAAATACAAACGGACGCTGTCCTGGAAATCGCGCTCTACAAAATTTCGACGCTTGAGATTGGTCGAATCAAAGACGAGCTCAAAGAGAAACGCGCCGAGGCTGCAAAGATTCGCCGGATCCTTGGCTCCACAAAACGCATGTGGGCTGTCATTGAGGGAGAACTGAACGAGATCGCTGCCGACCACGGCAACAAGCGGCGGACATCTGTTGGTTCGGCTGATGAGATTACTGAGTTCGACCCGACCGCTTACATTATTCGAGAGAACACGAATGTCGTCGTGACTCACGAAGGCTGGGTCAAACGTGTCGGTACGCTTAAGAGTGTTGAGAGTACCCGAACGCGTGAAGGCGACAAGGTTCTGGAAGTGGTTCCAACCAGCACGCTGGACAACGTAATCTTCTTCTCCAGTTGCGGAGCGGCCTTTACGTTGCCCGTCGATCAACTGCCGGTTTCTTCCGGCTATGGCGACCCGCTGGCAAAATACGTTCGCATGGGCGACGGTGCATCGATCGTCGCGGCCATTGGAACCGACGAACGGTTCACTGAACCTGACAAGAAAAAACGCGGCCAGCCAACACCGGCTCCGTACCTGATTATCGTGACGGCCAATGGGCAGATCATGAAGATGTCGTTGTCCGCGTTCCGTTTGGCGTCAACAAAAGCGGGTCGCAAATATTGCCGGCTACGAAAAGGCGACCGGGTCATTTACACCCAACTGCACCACGAAGCCGAAACCATGTTCATCGCGACAAAGGGCGCCAGAGTCATTCACTTTGGTGTCGAAGAAGTCCCGCTACTGACCAATGCAGGCAAGGGTGTTCGCGGAATCAAACTGGAAGGCAGTGACGAAGTTCTTGGTGCTGTCCAACTGTCGCGACCAAGCGATTGCCTTCGTGTTGTGAACACCAACGGCAAGACACTTAGCTTCGGGCAGATGAAGTACGGCGTAACCTCGCGCGGTGGCAAGGGTGTTCGCACAAGTCAACGCAACGGCTTCGACACCATCGTTCAGCCAGAGATCGAACTGGTTGACTGGAGCGAATACGAAGACGAATAGAAAGCCCGAATAAAAAGTCGGACAAAGTCGAACAGAAAACTGTCACCTCTCCCGCTCGCGGGGGAGGTCGCGGTCTCAGCCGCGGGAGGGGGCTGAGCAGCGAAGGTGCAGACCGCAATCAATCGGAGTAACTCTCCCCGGGTCTGATAGCCCGACCTCTCCCGCGAGCGGTAGAGGTGACGGAAATGAGAACAATTCATGGCAACAGCAACGAAGAAGAAAAACTACACCGGCGCGGACATTGATGTCCTGGAAGGTCTGGAACCGGTCCGCCTGCGTCCCGCGATGTACATCGGCGGCGTCGATTCTCGTGGGTTGCATCACCTGCTTTGGGAAGTCGTCGACAACTCAGTTGACGAGTTCCTCGCGAAAGAGTGCGACAAGATTACTGTGATCCTGCACAAGGATGGCGAGTCGCTCACGGTGCAGGACAACGGTCGCGGTATCCCTGTGGACAAGCATCCGAAGGTTAAGAAGTCGACGCTGGAAGTGATTCTGACCACGCTCCACGCGGGCGGAAAATTCTCAGCCAAGAACTACGCACGCAGTGGTGGTTTGCACGGTGTTGGTTCCTCCGTTGTGAATGCTCTGTCTGAGGAAATGGTCGCGACGGTTCGGCGAGATGGTCATGAATTCGTCCAGCGATACAAACGCGGCAAGCCAACAACGCCCGTTAAGAAAGTGAAGAAGACGCGTGGAACCGGAACCAGCATCTTCTTCCGCCCCGACAACACGATCTTTCGCCGAGTGCACTACAACGCGGACACGATCCGTCAGCATCTGGAAGACATTTCGTACATCCACGGCGGCCTGACCATCGTGTTCAAGGATGAGGTCAAAGGTGAGAGCTACGAGCTTTCGCACCCCGAAGGCATCTCGTCCTACCTGACTAAGCTGATTGACGAAGGCGGAAAGCGACCGGTTCACGAACCGATGTTCGCCACGTCCAAGGACGATGGAGTTGTCAAAGTCGAGTGCGTTTTGAAGTGGTCAGAATCGACTGACGAACAGATCCGAAGTTACGTAAACGGTATTCGAACACGAAGTGGTGGAACGCATGAAAGCGGGTTCCGCAGCGGCATCGCCAAGGCTGTTCGCAACTACATCGACGTGCACAACTTCAAGCAGAAGGGCGTCACGATTACGACGGACGACATTCGTGAAGGCGTGGTTGCCGTCTTGTCCGTTTTCCATGGCGACCCAATGTTCCAGGGGCAAACCAAAGAACGGCTCAACAACCCTGAGATGAACAGTTTCGTGGATGGCCTGGTTCGACCGGCTCTGGAAACGTGGCTCAACAACAACCCATCCGTCGCCGACACAATTCTCGGCCGCATCGTCCTGTCCGCTCGCGCGCGAATGGCGAGTCGTGATGCGGTGAAAGAAGTGCGACGCAAGACGCCGTCTTCAAAGAGAACCAACCTTCCCGGCAAGCTGGTTGATTGTAGCCCGGGTAAGAATGGGGAAACCGAACTGTTCATTGTGGAAGGTGAATCGGCCGGTGGTACTGCCGTGATGGGGCGGAACACCAAGACGCAGGCGGTTCTTCCTCTCAAGGGAAAGATTCTCAATACAGAATCGCTGGCGGTTTCCAAGGTGCTAAAGAACCAGGAAATCAACGACCTCGTCGATGCGTTGGGAACCGGGTTCGGACCGAACTTTGACATCCACAAACTCAGGTACGACCGCATCATTCTGCTGATGGATGCGGACAGCGATGGCTACCACATTAGCACGCTGCTGCTGACGTTTTTCTTCCGGCACATGCCCGAACTCATCCGCCAGGGCAAGCTGTACCTCGCTCAGCCGCCGCTGTACCGGATCCACATCGGCAAGCAGACTCAATACGCCCAGGACGAAGTCGAAAAGGAAGAGATCCTGGCGCAGATCCCCGAGAACCGAAAAGTTGAAGTAGGTCGCTTCAAAGGTCTCGGAGAAATGAATGCCAGCCAGCTTCGTGACACGACTCTCAATCCCGACAAACGAATCCTTCTGCGGGTCGATATCGAGAGCCAGCTCGAAGCCCACAATACATTCCACTCATTGCTGGGCAAGGACGCGTCTGAGCGGTACCGCCTCATCATGGAAGAGGCCAGCTTCGTAGACGACGTGGACCTATAAGACGCCATGATCCGCCCCGAAACTGCCGACGATTTGGACGCCATCCGTAAGGTTCATGTCGCGGCGTTCCCAACCGCTGCTGAATCCGAACTCGTGGACGCTTTGCGCGTGGCCAATAACCTGGACGCTTCACTTGTCGCAGAGGATGAAGATTCATCGGCGGTGGTTGGACACATTGCGTTTAGTCCGGTCACCATTGAAGGCAGTGAGGCGTTGGTCGGAACCGGGCTTGCTCCGGTGGCCGTGCTGCCTGAGTTCCAGCACAAGGGCGTTGGTCAGCAGTTGATTGAGGCTGGCTTACTGACGTGTGAAGAATCAGGAACGGACTTCGTTGTGGTTCTTGGCGACCCGAATTACTACTCGCGGTTTGGGTTCCAACCGGCCACCAATTTCGAAGTCGGAAATGAGTACGGCGTCGGTGACGAGTTCATGGTGATTGAGTTTGCTGCCGGGTGCCTGGCCGGCGGAACCGCGAAGTATTGCCAGCAGTTCAAAGACTTGGACTAAGAGAACTCAATTACCGATTCTGGAAATCTTCGTGCTGCGGCGACTTGGCAAAGGCTTCAAAGCCTTCCGCGCCGCGTAGAGTTCGTGGAAACTGAAGTCCGTGCTTCGCCTCCAGCGCTAACAGGGTCTCCAGTGTTCCCTGGTGATCGCCAAGTGCCAATACGACGTCCAGGTAAAGCGTTGTTGCTTCGTTACCGAACTCCGGATCGTCCAACATTGGGCTCAGAAGTTTCTGCGCTCCACTCGCATCACCAGACAGCAACGTGAGGTTACCACGCATGACATTCAGATATGGATCGCCCTGGGTGAACTCATTAAGCACCTCAACCGCCTCCAGAGACTTGGCGTACTCCTTCTTCAAAACAAAGTAATCGATCGCCATGAAGTTGGCCGCGACACTGTCCGGGTGCGCTGTCCGAAATGCACCGATAGCATCGGAGTACTCCTGGCCAAGTGGGTTTGCGCTGGCTGCCTGAAAACGCAGAATCAGAACGAACTTCTCTCGCTGCAACTCCGGAGGCAGTTTGTTGAAGTGGCTCATTCCGACTTGATACTGTCCGGACTGAAACGCACGTCGAAGTTTCTCGATGGTCGGCCAGTGCTTGACCATTACTTTCTCTTTACCCAACAGGCGGTCCAACAAAGAACGGTTCGCCTGCTGGGCAAGTGGAACGAATACCCGGCGCAGACTGCTGGAAACGTATTCCCCGGTCAGCGCAACAAACAGATCGCCGGCGCGGGTCTCGCCATCGACCTTGATCAACTCGAACAGGTGGTAGTTGAGTCCCGTTTCAGCATTTAGCCGAAACAAGACGCTTCGCTGACCATTCTCAGCGCGGTGGTTGACGACTTTGTAAGTCCCGCCAGCCTTAACTGCCTGCAGGATCTGTGTCGTTATCTGAGAACTGCTTTTGAGAGCCCCCAGCCGGAACTGGTTCTTCATTGTCTGCGGCACGTCCACATCGGATATCGCCCGATCGATAATGCTGCGGTAGTTAATAAGGCGATTGAATGTGCTTGTATTTCCTGATGCTGCCGCCCGCTCCAGCTCGGTCACAAAGACCTGCGCGTCGCTTTCGGTGACCGCTGCGGAAGGAATTCTGAAGCGTTCCGGAGCCTCAGCCATTCCTGGTCTTGAGCTACCACCACTGGTCGGCGAAACGGAACCACCAGTGGTCGACGAAACGGGATCACCACCTTTTGGCAGGAACCGACTCGCGATGGTCCAGCCGACAGAAACAATAACAAACAGAGCCGCGCAGCCGATTAGTGCTGGCTTGAGGTTCGTGCTGCTGGTCTTCTTTTTCCGTCGGGCAGGCGTTCGAGACTTCCCCTTCTTCGCAGGAAGTCGCCGTCCTGAAGCGCTTGGAGTATATTCGTCCCGTTCACGACGCGGTGGCTGGGACTTTTGGGACTTCCTGGGAGGCTTCGCTGTGAACGGTTCGCGACAGCGCGGACAGCGGACTCTCTTGCCGTACCTATCTCGCGTCTTCAGATCCAGTCGCGCCTCGCAATTTGGGCATTCGGTTACAGCTGGCATTGGTCGCTTTATAAAGAAACATGAGCAGGGGTTTAGCAGTATCCATCTGGTAATACGCAGGGTCAAGCGCGCTGGGGCTGACCGTCCAAAGGTCACGCAGGCCAATCAACTCCAGACCCACGGTGCGAAGTTTCACCGTGCAGCCCCTTGCTTCACTGGAAGCAACTTCACACATCCACTTCCCAATTGACGCGCGCGGCCAACACGTAAGAAT
>CAZAIB010000177.1:0-9796 GCA_964485095.1 uncultured Planctomycetaceae bacterium
TCGATCAACGAACACACCAGTGACACCTTGAAAAGACTGGCTCGGAGGCCCCAAGGTGGGTTGGTGTTGTTTGCTCGCAGGCGTGAATCGAAATTCACTGTGGATCGCACGCTGACAAACGGTTGTTGAGTCGCTGGTGCTTGGGGCTCGGAGGCCCTCAAGTACGGTTGGGTGACGAGTGGGGGGTGCCACGGCAGGTGTGTGGGACCGACGGCGAGGTTCTTCACAGATCCAGCCACCAGATTGACTCTTCGGGATTGCATTCTATTGCCAGGCTGATGGGCTCTACGATCGGTTCGGGAATCCATGACACAAGGCAGCGACCTTGGCACGCCAGCCAAAAGATCGGTCGCGGTGCGTTCAGGTCAGAAAGGTGCCCTGCGCTGTCTTCCCTGGCGTGACCATCGCCAATCACACAATCGAAGTCCGTGACGAGAAGTCGACCGTCAGACACATTGCCAGTCGCGGGCGGAATTGGCTTTCGCAAACACCACGCTTTCTCAACAGCTTTGGTTAAATCTGCCTCTGTGGTTGTGGTGGTAATAGATAGCTCAACAGCAACTTCGATCGTCGATCGATCCGGGCCACTGTTCGATTGCCACATAGCCTCAGTCCTTCTCACCTCGCGCAGATGCGCCTCCGATTGCAGTAGCTTTACCACGGGTGAGAGCTTCATTTTGGCATTCATTTTCGGTTTCGGTGTTACGATCTGTTCTTTACCAGAGTCGGAAGTGACCTGCTGGACAATAAGCCAGACGAGATCCAGGAAGCGATCTGATTACGGATGGTCGCGAACCTGACCAGTCACGATTACCATATTGGCTTCCGAAAATCATGGAGCAGGTACAAATGTCGAAGTGGCCCATTGGTGTGTTTACGTCCGTCGATCACGGGCTTGGTGTTCATCTGGAAGTTGCGAAAGAACTGAAGATTCCCACGGTTCAATTGCATGCTCCAAGTAAAGAGAAGCGGAACCAGAAGGATGCGGACGAGTTCATCGCGAAGTGTGATGGCATTCAGGTGACGGCTGTGTTTGGTGGGTTCACTGGCGAAAGCTACGCCGACATCGCCACGACGGCTCGGACGGTCGGTTTGGTTCCTCAGGATACTCGCGAAGAACGTGTTGGCATCTTCAAGGAAGTCTCTGACTTCGCCGCGATGCTGAAGTGCGACACGGTTGGTATGCACATCGGATTTGTGACAGAAGATCGTGACTCAGACGACTACAAGAATCTGATTGCCGTCACGCGAGATATCCTCGATCACGTTGGTGGCAACGGGCAGAGGATGCACCTGGAAACCGGTCAGGAAACGGCCGACCACCTGCTGCATTTCATTCACGATGTCGAACGCGACAACCTGTTCATCAACTTCGATCCGGCCAACATGATTCTGTACGGAACCGGTGAACCAATTGAGGCTCTGCAGAAGGTTGGCAAGTACGTTCGCAGTGTGCACTGCAAAGACGCCACGTGGGCGGCCGAAGGTGTAAGAGGAACCGAATGGGGCTGCGAGGTTCCGCTCGGCGACGGCGATGTCGGCATGGAAACTTATCTGCGAACGCTCAAGGAAATCGGCTACGACGGACCACTGACCATCGAACGCGAGATCCCTGAAGATCCGGAACAGCAGAAGGCAGACATTGGGCATGCGGCCGATTTGCTGACTGCACTGCGTGAGAAGATTGGCTAGTTTTGCGTCAGGCTTCGAAGATTTGGGTGGGCAACCGTTTGCCAGCGACAACGGAGCAGTCGTTCCGTTGTGCGCACCCGAATCTGAAAGCCTGGCAGGGCACTACTCGTTCAGCAGAGTGCCGTGTTTGTCGATTTGGCGTTCCCAGCGTTTGCGGAATGAGTTCAGCCGATCCTTGGAGAGGTTGAACCTGTAGTCGTCCTGGCTGCCGGTCAGCCTGAGAATGTGGAAGTACGCCAGCCGCGAGATCGCCGGTCGATCTGCGGCCAGCCACCGCACAAGTTGCCGCGACGTCTTCGGATCGCGCGCGTGCGCTTCGTCGTAGCCCCAAAGCAATTGATAAATCGCCAGGCTGTCATCGTCTGTGAATTCCTGTTCCAACGCGCCTTTCAGCATCTCGCCGTTCTCTGGATTTGACGGCAACCATTCTCGCAAACCGTGAATCGCTTCGGCGGTGGCTTCGTCGTGTTCGGCAACCGACAGCGATCGAACCAACGCCTGGTAGTCGCTCGTGAGCGACAAACACTGGATGGCTCGCCGAGCCATCCACGATCGTTCGTGCCTGACAAGCGATGGCATCGTGTCGGCAATCGAATCGACCGGATCGAATTCTCTCTGGAACCTGATCGCATCACGTTTTTCAGTCGGTGCGCTTGGTCCGGTCACCCACTTCGCGACAGGGTCTTTGCTCACCAACCAGTTCGCCGCGGCGCCCGGTTCAACAAGAACCGCGCCCGGGCTGGGTCCGGCCAAAGCGATGCGGTCTTCTGAACCGATTGTCTTCGCATCGGCGTCGGCTGGTTTCACCGTCACCGCGCCCACGCTGCCGACGGCCCAGACTTTGTACGGAAACCCATCGAAGGCTGTATCCAGTCGTATCGGCGGCACGGGCGTCGCGTCGAACGCGATCTCACAGTCCGACCCTGGAAGTGTGACCTGCCACGTTTGGTCGGCAACTTTCAATTCCACGACGACCGGTTCGTTGTTGTCTGGTGTGGCAGCAGGCGGTTCCTGCGCTGCCTTGTTTTTTGCATCTGCGCCGGCGGCTGGTGTTGTAAGTGGTTCGTCTTTCAGTCGGGACAGCACGACCTGCCCGCGTTCGATTTGAATCCCCATGCTGGCGTTCGCCGCGGTGTAGGTACGAATGCGACTACCCGCGCCGAGGTGCAAGTGGAACGGCAAGTCCTTCACGGCGAACATTGTGACGTACGGTTTTGGCGACGCCACGCCTTCGCCATCTGAAATCGTGCCCGGTCGCGGAGCCACCTTCCAGGAGTTGTCGGGCATCTGCCGCAGCAGGATGCCAGACGGAGACATATTCGTGAGTCGCCCGGTGACACCCGTTGGCGCCGGCTGGGTCGCCTTGTCCGGAATCGTGATGACATTCGGAGTCGACGGCGGCCCTGGCATATCCTTGGTTCCGATATCCGCTCCGCCCGGTGGTGCGACAAACGTGACGTCCGGAGTGCTGCCCGGTTCAACACCTGTTGGAACCGCAGCCGTGTCAGCTGGTTTGGCAGTCGCGGGATCGACGCCCGATGGTTCGGTCGCAGCCATAGCCGGTTCGCCTGGAACCTCAGTCGGTTCTGCAGCCGCTGTTGATGGCGGCGCGTCGTTTGGTGGAGGCAGGTCGATCAATGGCGGTTCGTCAAGCGGCGGTAGTGCGTCGACCGCATTGCCCGGATTAGCTGGCGGCACAGCGGCCGCGATTGCAGGTTCGTCTGCGTTCGGTTCAGTTGGGTCAGGCGTTGCTGCTGCAATAGCTGGCTGGCCGCTATCGGATTCGTCTGGAGGATCGATGAGTTCCACTTCATCGTTCGCGTCCGGCGCTGCGTCTTGGTTTGGCGCCGGGTCAGCGCTGGCGATTTCTGGCGTAGTGCCGTGATCACTGGCCGGTTTCTTGCCGGGATCAGTCATCTGCAACGCGACAAACAAGCAGCCCAGAAGACCGACACCGATCAATGGCCACCATTTGCGTTTACCGGTTCGTTCCTTCACGTAGTCTGTCAGCGAAACGCCGGCGTCGGTTGAATCGCCCGCTTCCGCCGAACCCTCTGACGCAGTGACTGCCAGTCGGTCAGACGGTTCAATAGTCGGCGCCATGACGGGAGCCGATTCGACGACGAGTTTGTCTTCTTCACTCACCGGACCAAGCGCGTACATGCGTTTGCGAGATTCGGGCAGAACTTCAACAGGTTCACCAAGAATCAATGTCAGAATCTGATGAGCCGACGCGACTTCGGCCAGATGCATTTCTGAGTTCAACAGAATGCGTTCTGTCTGCGCGACCTGAGCCGGCGTGAGTTGGTTGTCCAGGTATTCAGCGACGATGTTGGGATCGACGCCGGATTCTGGCCCTTCCAAAGTCGGTGCGATTAATCGGCGACGGCGAACAACGTCTCGAATCCGCGTGACTAGTTCCTGAGCCAGCGGTGCGTCTTCGATTTTCTTACCGATCTCGCGAGTCTGGCTCGGCTCCAGAATGTCGTCCAGGTAAGCCAGCAAAGTTCTGAGTGTTAATCGCATTTCGCAGCCTCAAGTCTACTGTTCGGCCCATCACAAACCGCGAAAACGCGGCTCCATAGCTAATAGTGGCGCTGCGAGACACAATCCGTACAAGTTTCTGCCGCGTTTCTGAGATTGTTTCGAATCGGCCGCCAATGTCGCGGAAACAAGTCGTCAACCACAGATTGGGTAAGTGATGCGATTCAGATTCATTAGCCAGGTTCTGGTGCTTGTCCTGCTGTGTTCGCTAACCGCCTTCGGGAACCAACCAGGAAAACGGGTTCTCCTGATCGGACAAAGCCCCGATTCGCACAAGCCAACCACCCACGAATACATGCCCGCAGTCGCGCTGATGTACACGCTGCTCTCGCGCGTTGACGGCATTCAACCGGTTGTCGTCAAGGCGGACGGCAAGTGGGAAGGTGGACCGGATCTTATCGACTCCGCCGATGGCGTTTTTCTGTTCGCCAGCGAAGGCGCGAAGTGGATTAGTGGCGACAAGAAACGACTGGCCGCGTTCCAAAGACTCGCGAAACGCGGCGGCGGGCTATCGTGCTGGCACTGGGGCATGGGAACCAGAGAAGCGCCGCCGATTGAAGCGTTCGTCAATCTGTTCGGCGGTTCGCACGGCGGGCCCGATCGTAAACACAAAGTCATGGACGTTGATGTGGCAGTTGCGACTCCGCAGCATCCGGTTGTGCAGAACATCAAACCGTTCCACATTAAAGAGGAGTTCTACTACGCACTGAAGTTTGGCAAGAACCCAAACCGAATCACGCCGCTGCTGACAATCAAGCAGGACGGAGGAACACACGCGGTTGGTTGGGCATGGGAGCGCACCGATGGCGGCCGATCGTTCGGCTTCAGCGGAGGTCACTACCACGATCACTGGCGCAACGAGGCTTACCGGCGGCTGGCAGTGCAGGGTGTACTATGGACAATGAAGATCCCGTTTGACGACAAACTTGACGTCAGCGCCGATGAGCGTCTGCTCCGGCTCCCTCCAGTGAGCCGCAGGCCGTAAGGCCTCGGGTGAGCAGCGGGAACATTGCACTGAGTCAACAGCTCAATACTTGCCGTCACGATAGCCGCAACGGCGATTCTAATTGCCACCGACCCGATGACTCGCGCCCAATGGCCCAGCTTTCTGTACTTGGGGCCTCCGAGCCCCAAGCACCTTCGCCTAACAACTTAAGGACGCGATCCTCAGCGAGAATCCTGATCCACGTCTGCGAGCAAACACAATCACTCACCTTGGGACTCGGAGGCCCCAAGTACGAATTGAGAAAGCCAGGAGCCGTTAAACGACAGCCAGCTCACTTGGGAACTCACGCAACCGATCATTTCCCCTTGTCGTCCGAGTGCCCCGGTGGTGGCGACGTTTGCGGCGCGTGCAGTAGGTTCCTTAACCGAGTCCAGCCGCGTTTGAGTTGCAGGATTGCCAGTGACCGACTGCGGAGGTTGTAGGTTTCTCCACCGGCCAGCCACGTTGACACGGGTTTCTTGCGAGCCGTGTCCAGAATCGCAGACCACCGTTCGTGCGGTTTGTGTGGCGGAAGAATGAACCGCACATTTTCGGCTTTTGTGTTCATCAGAATCAGCAGTGTTTCGCCCACGATGCGGCGACCGCGTTCGTCGAACTCGTCAATCATCTCACCATTCAGTCGCATACCCAGACAGTGCACGCGATCGGATTGCCAGTCAGCGTCGCTGACTTCGGTTCCCTCAGGGCTAATCCACGCGAGGTCTTTGACTCCGGCTCCCCGAATGCGACGGCCCTGGAAAAACTTGCGGCGCTTCAGAACAGGATGTTCGCGCCAAATGCCGACTGCCGTGCGGCAAAATTCCAGAAACGCCTGCTGCTTTTCATCCAGATCCCAGTTGAGCCAACTGAGTTCGTTGTCCTGGCAATAGGCGTTATTGTTTCCGTTTTGAGTGTGGCTAAGTTCGTCGCCACCACGAATCATGGGCACGCCCTGAGAACACAACAGCGTGGCGATGAAGTTGCGTTTTTGTTTTTCTCGCAGCTTGTTAACGTCGGCGTTGTTCGTCTCGCCTTCTTCGCCGCAGTTCCAGCTGATGTTGTGATTGTCGCCGTCACGGTTGTCTTCACCGTTGGCCATGTTGTGCTTGTCGTTGTAGCTCACCAGGTCGTTTAACGAGAACCCATCGTGCGACGTCACAAAGTTGATGGACGCGTAAGGCCGGCGCCCGCTGTGTTCGTAAAGGTCGCTGCTGCCGGTTAGCCGAGTAGCAAACTCAGACACAACATGCCCGTCGCCTCGCCAGAACGAACGAATCGTGTCGCGGTACTTCCCGTTCCATTCCGTCCACAGATGCGGGAAGTTGCCGACCATGTACCCGCCGGCGCCAAGGTCCCACGGTTCCGCAATGAGCTTCACGCGTGAGAGAACCGGGTCCTGGTGAATGATGTCAAAGAACGCGCCCAGTTTGTCGACGTCGTGGAGTTCTCTGGCCAAAGCGCTGCACAGGTCGAACCGGAAACCGTCGACGTGCATCTCCAGCACCCAGTACCGGAGGCTGTCCATGATGAGCTGCAGAACACGCGGACACAGCATGTTGAGCGTGTTCCCGCAGCCGGTGAAGTCGGTGTAGTACCGGTTCGCCTGGTCCTGGACTCGGTAGTAAGACTTGTTGTCGATTCCGCGCAGCGAAATCGTTGGGCCCAGGTGGTTGCCTTCGCCGGTGTGGTTGTAAACCACGTCCAGGATAACTTCGAGCCCCGCCTGGTGGAGCCGGCGAACCATCCGTTTGAACTCGCGCACTGTTTCGTGCGGCGTCTCAGACGACGAATACCGCGCTTCGGGCGCGAAGAAGGACATCGTGTTGTAGCCCCAGTAATTGGTGAGGTCCTGCTTCACCAAATGGCGGTCGTTGACGTTGTGATGGATCGGCATGAGTTCCACGGCCGTCACGCCCAGTTTCAGCAAGTGCCGAATCGATGCCTTCGATGCCAGCCCCAGATAGGTTCCTCGTAGACCTTCGGGAACATCGGGATGCAGCTTAGAGAACCCACGCACGTGCGTTTCGTAGATGACAGTTTTGTGCCACGGAGTCCGCAGCGGTTTGTCGTTGCCCCAGCGGAACGTCGGATCAATAACCACACCCAGCGGCGCGCAGTCGGCGTTGTCTCGATTGTCGAACGACAGGTCACCTGCGGGATCGCCAACGTTGTAGCCGAACATTGTGTCCGACCAGGTCAGCTGCCGTCCGATCGCTCGCGCGTACGGGTCCAGCAGGATTTTGTGAGCGTTGAAGCGATGACCGTTGTTGGGATCGTACGGACCGTGAACACGATAGCCGTACAGCTGACCGGGCTTGGCGTCGGGTAGGTATCCGTGCCAGACCTGTTCAGTTTGTTCTTTGAGCGGAATGCAGTGTGTCTCGTGGCGATCTTCCTCAGAATCAAACAAGCACAGTTCGACCCGTGTTGCGTGTTCAGAGAAAATCGCAAAGTTAACGCCTGCTCCGTCCCAGGTGGCACCCAGTGGATACGGCCGACCGGGCCAGATTCGCATTTAGAATCCTTCCATTCGCAACAAAGCCAATCCTGGCAAGGGAGACAACCAGCCGGTTCTCACTGCGGAATCCACAGAAAACCGGCTCCGGCAATCCGACGGAGTCCAATTCGACCCAAGTTGATATGATTCGCCGCTCAGCGCTCAAAGCGACGGCCTGATGACTGTTTCGCCTGGATTCTCTAAACCCACATCGGAACGGTCAACAGCGACGCGCCATGCAAAAACCAACTTAAAAACAACGCGCAGGATTCGCGGATGAACACTCTTGAGTACGACGTTGTCGTGATTGGAACCGGTCCAGGTGGCGAAGGAGCCGCCATGCAGGCCGTGAAATTGGGCCAGAAAGTGGCCGTTGTCGAGCGATACCATCAAATCGGTGGCGGATGTACCCATTGGGGAACCATCCCCAGTAAGGCGTTGCGGCACGCCATTTTCAAGATGACTGACTTCGAATCCGACCCACGGTTTCGCAAAGCGAACCCGCAAACGCTGTCGTTTCCTGAGCTAAGGGAAACCGCGACAGAGGTCGTTGGCAAGCAGGTCGACATGCGGAGCACATTCTACGAACGCAACGACGTGGACATGTTTCACGGTCACGGGCGGTTCATCAGCGACTCCGCAATCCAAATCACCGACCATGAGGGTGCCTGCCAGGAAATCAAATTCAAGAAGGCCGTCATCGCCACCGGTTCGCGGCCATATCAGCCGGACGACATCGACTTCAGTCACCCACGCATCTTCGACAGCGATTCGATTCTAAGTCTGGATCGCACTCCGCGTTCGGTCACGGTTCTGGGAGCCGGCGTGGTTGGCTGCGAGTACGGTTCGATGTTTCGGAACCTTGAAGTCAAAGTGAACCTGGTCAACGCCCGCGATCAGTTGCTGGCGTTCCTCGACGACGAAATCATCGACGCCCTGAGCTACCACTTGCGTGAGAGCGGAGTGATTCTGCGGCACAACGAACGGTACGACAAAATCGAGGGACTGGACGATGGCGTCGTGATGTCGCTGAAGTCCGGTAAGAAGATTAAGTCAGATATTCTGCTGGCCGCGATCGGCCGAACGGGGAACTCGGACGACCTGGGGCTCGACAAGATTGGCCTGGAAACCAACAGTCGCCAGCAACTGGAAGTCAACGACGATTTCCAAACGGCTGTTCCCAACATCTATGCCGTCGGCGACATCATCGGGTTCCCATCACTGGCCAGCGCGGCATACGTGCAGGGTCGTTACGTTGGCATGCACATTGTCAAAGGCGAAGCCGACCGAGCGTTAGTCAGCACGATCCCAACCGGCATCTACACGAGTCCGGAGATCAGTTCCGTCGGTAAGAACGAACGCGAACTCACCGAAGAACAGGTTCCGTACGAAGTTGGCATGGCTCACTTCCGCAGCCTTGCTCGAGCTCAGATTACCGGCCGAACGGTCGGGATGCTGAAGCTGCTGTTCCACCGCGAAACGTTGGAGGTTCTTGGAGTCCACTGCTTCGGCATGAACGCGTCCGAGATCATTCACATTGGCCAGGCCGTGTTGTCCCAGAAGGGCGAAGCAAACTCGCTGATGTACTTCATGAACACAACGTTCAACTATCCAACGATGGCTGAGGCATACCGCGTCGCGGCGCTGAACGGCTATAACCGGCTGTTCTAATTCACTGGCGGATTCGTAAAGTGGATGGCTCCGTTAGATTCACTTGCAGACTCGGACAACCTCAAAGTACGACCATGATCGCTATCGCTGGCGTCTTTCTACTACTGTGCCAAGGGGATCTGGAACCGTGCGTTCTCGAGTCCTATCCAAATCCTGAGAGATCATGGGAGTACCGGTTAAACCTGATCTCTGACCTCAACCTGTCGCTTCCCGACTCCCAGATGGCGTCCCTCTCCAGAGTGCCAGGTCAGGCCGGGCCACGGGCCGGCAGGATTGGATTCTTTGACCCTGCGACTCGCAAAATTCAATACGCCCAATTCAGCACCGTTGATGATCCAGAGGCATTCTTCGAGGCACTAGAGCGCGTCTCTTTTATGTGTAGCGGTAGCCGCAATTTCTGAAGTGCC
>CAZAIB010000178.1:0-9551 GCA_964485095.1 uncultured Planctomycetaceae bacterium
CCCCCGCCCCGTCTCGAAACTCTCTCGGCAGTTCATCCGTGGTCGTCGCTGCGTTCGTCGGACCAGGCACAGTCCTAACCTGTGCATCCGCCGGCGTAGAGTTCGGCTACAGCCTGGGCTGGGTACTCGTGTTCGCCACCGCCGCAGTGTTCATCCTGCAGTCGTTCACCGCTGCGACCGGCATTCTGGCCAGACAAGGACTGGCGGAAGCGATTCGAACCACGCAAGGCGGACCGCTGTTTTCCATCGCGGCTCGGGTTCTCGTTGTGTTAGGCCTGTGGATCGGGTGCGCGTCGTTTGAGCTTGGGAACCTGGTTGGAGCGGCGTCCGGGCTGGCCAATGTTGTGGGTGGCGACATCCCGATGCATTGGTACGTTCTTGGTCTCGCCGTCAGCGCCGGAATCATGCTGCTATTGGATATCCGCGTACTGATTCGCGTTCTCAGCGTTATGGTCGCCTTGATGGGCGTGCTGTTTCTGATCGCCGCCTGTGTCACCCCAATCGACTGGTCCGCTGCCATGTCGGGGATGTTGGTTCCATCCATCCCGGAAGACAGCATCCTGAAAGTGGCCGCCCTGATTGGAACCACTGTCGTGACGTACAACCTGTTCCTCCACGCCTCAACCACGCGCGAGTTCTGGCAACGGGAACCAGATACGCGACGAGCCTGGTTTCAGGAACTCAAGGGAATGGCAATTTTTATTCCGCTGGGTGGAGCCGTCTCGCTGGCTATCATGTTGTGTGGGGCGTCGTTGAGTAATTCTGACGCGTATGTCACCAGTGGCATGCAGCAGATGCGAGCACAGTTGATGCAACAGCAGCTCGACCAGGCGAACCAAAGCACTGACCCGTCACCTGCAACGGTCCAGCGGCTCAAAGACATGACAGCACAGCTAGACCAAATGCTCGATCGGCAGGCGCGCGGTGACAAACCTGACTTGGACGGGTTCCTGGCTCAACACGCCGACTTCATCCCAAAGAAACCAAAACTCAAGGTGGGCCAGTTTGCTGAGCTCATCGAACCCGTCGCAGGCCGTTCCGCGAAGTACCTGTTCGGTCTGGGGCTACTGGCCGCCGGACTGACGTCAGCCATTACGGCTCCTCTGGCCGCGGCGGCCGGCATCAGCGAACTGTTCTCCTGGGAGAAGAATGGAACCCGGTTCAAATTGGTATGGCTGTCGGTCTTGCTGACCGCGGTGTTGTTTAGCCTAAGTAAAGCCATGTGGCCTGAAACCTCCTGGTCGCCACTGAACATGATCATTGCGGCTCAGGCCGCCAACGGATTACTACTACCGCTCATCGCCGCGTTCATGCTGTACCTGGCCGCGCGACAGAAGTCGCTTAGACTGCCGAAATGGTACGCAGCACTCGGAGCCCTGGTGACAGTTGTCTGTGCAGGCGTCGGCTTCAAAACGCTCCTGTGGGTCTGGGAACAGCTGTCGTCCTGACCCGCGCGGTGAGTGGTACGTACGATCGGCGTAACTGGTATGATCGATCGTCAGTCGGCTCGCGAAAGATGCTGCTCCGAGCGCCTACCTGAGCTAACCTTTTATTTCCCCACGAAGACAGGCCCGTTCGCCATACAGACTCGTGGGTAAGCCCTGGCCAACAACACCTGGAAACGCATGGATCGCTTTAAGCTCATTGGTTTGGTCTTGCTACCGCTGCTGATACCCCTTGCGCCCAGCCCATGGTTCATGCTGGACAAGACGAAGTTTAAGTCAGCACAACTGGGCACCATCAACAACGATCGCATCAACGAGTGCAGCGGTATCGCCATCTCGCGCACCGTGAAAGATGCTTTGTGGCTGCACAACGATTCCGGCGACGCGCCGCGGCTGTACCTGGTTGGACTCAACGGCAAGACTCGTTCAACAGCTGAGATCAAAGGCGCCAAGGCGATTGACTGGGAAGACATCTGTTCGTTCAGCCTGGACGATTCCAACTGGTTGCTCATCGCAGACGCTGGCGACAATCCAAAGAACCGAGGCATCCGGCGAGCCAGGGCGAAGCTGTACCTTGTTGAAGAACCCAAGAAGATAAAGAAGAAACTGAAACTCAAGACCGAACGCGTCATCGAGTTCGAGTACGAAGATGGACCACACGACTGCGAAGGCATCGCTGTCGACACCGCATCGAAGACAATCCTGCTCATCACGAAATCGCTGCTCCCCGGTGGCTGCCACCTTTACTCTCTGCCACTCAAGCCAAACAAGAAGACAGCGATCGCGAAGAAAGTGGCCGATGTACCAGTACCAGTCGTCACGGGTCTGGACCTTAGCTCGGACGGCCGCAAATTAGCCATCATCACCCCACGTCTCGGATTCATAGTGAACCGAGCCACCGGTGAAACGTGGTCACAAGCAGTGGCAAAAAAACCTGAAGCCTTCCAAACACCAACCGCTCCGCAGATCGAAGCAATCTGCTTTGGTTCAGATGGGGAAAAGCTGCACATCATCAGCGAAGGGATGAACCAACCAATCTGGCAATTGGTCAAGGCGAAATCGAAACCCTAAGTCGTTAGAACGGCTTAAAACAAATTGGTGTCGCCCATACCGCCCCCACACCAGTCACCTCTCCCGCTTGCGGGAGAGGTCGCGGTCTCAGCCGCGGGAGAGGGCGAGTCCGACAAGCACGGTGCTATCTATTTGTCCCGTTTCGCCATTACCGCTGAGCATCGAAGAAGCGTACCCGGCAATCGTGCGCACCAAAGTGCTCGGTTCGCGAGTTTCTTAGGTTGCCCCTTCTCCCCGGCTGACGTCGCCGGACTTTAGCCGTCGTCGCCTTCGACCGGATCTGGTGGCACGTCCAGGTTCGGCATTGGAAGTTTCGGTGGTGTTGGTGGCACTTCCTTCTCTTCAGAAATCGGAAGGACCGGTGGCGGCAGCTGACCAGTTTCGGGTTCCGGTTCTGGCTGCAACAGCAAGCCCGGTGCCTGAGGTGCGGGCGGAATGAACTCATTGTCGCGAGCCGAGAGCAGCGCTGTTGCTCTGGCCGGTCGTTGCGAGAGCTGAGATGCGCGTTCAAGGAATGAGGCTGCGGTGGCTGGTTGATCGTCGAAGTGCAACAACGCTCCCGCCAGCAGTTGACGGTCGGGGCTCTTTGAGTTCTGTTGAGCCCACCCGACGACATTGCTGATGAGTGTGCGCTTTTGGTTGCCTCCGGCCGGACCGTACATCGCATCAAGTCGGTCACCGTCCCGAGCAAAACCAGGCGCCAGATCCAAACCCTGCTTGAGGTAGCGGATTGCTGAGTCGTAAGTTCTTAGTGCAGAAAACAACGTCGCCAGCCTGAAGTAAGGTGCAGGCCGACCGGAATCTGCCTCAATGGCTGACTTGTAAGCACTGAATGCTCGGTTGTAGTTGCCTGTCCGGAACAACGAATCACCCTGCGTCTGAAAACGAATCGAGGCGACCTTGTCACCAGCAGCAACCTGTTGGATATTCACCGGGGCCGGTTCGATCTCCACGGGCTTCTGAACGGTCACGCGTTGTGGTGGCCTTTGTAAGTTCGGTGTTCCCGTGACTCTCAACCCACCTGGAACTTGCTGCTGGCGATATTGAACACCGTACAACTGCTGGTTCGAATAGATTCCGGGCGGACGGTAGCCATTGATAAACACGGGTGGTGTGTAGTACTGAACCGGTGCAAATCGACCGCCGTACATGGGAACGTATGGCGGGTAGTACGGAACCGTACCCTGCTGCTGGTACGCTGGAGGAGGAGGAAGAGCCGGCGCACGGCGAGTCGGTGCCAGTCGGGCTGAACCGCGAGGTCCGTAGAATCCGCGGCGAAAACCTCTTTGGGCAAACGCGGCATCTGTAAGACCAACCATAATGAGCGTGGCGGCCAGAATGCGCAAAGCCATTTCGTTCTCCTAACGTTGAATGACATGGGGAATGTCTGTCGAAACTCTGTTGGCCACAGTATACTCGCGGCGGCTACGTACTCCACCACACGCGGCCTGAAGTTGGACTATTCCGAGGCAGAACATGTCGGACGCCGAAGTTTTTGAATACGAGCAGTTGGAAGACGTCCTTGTGGTCACCCCACAAGGTGACCTGTTCCAGTACCGCTTTGAAGCGCTCAGAAACGCGTACAACGATACGTACCGGAAGATCACGGACGAGTCTGTTAAGCACCTGCTCATCGACTTTCAATCAGTCGGCCACTTCGGTTCAGCGTTTATCGGAATGCTGATTAAGCTTGCGAAAGCTGTGCGAGGTGGCGGCGGCGAAGCGGCTCTCTGCGGACTAACGCCCGACATGAAAGACGTTCTCGACAACCTGATGCTGTTGGAAAACGTGAAGACTGACTTCTTCTGGGTACCACACCCCAACCGTTCAGAAGCGCTGGACTTCCTAAAGAACGCAAAAGCCCAGAACGAGTAGCACTCGTTACCCTGTGACGGCTTTGTCTTCAACCGGAGACTGACTCCCAGAGCTGTCTTGCGACGGGCGTTCGTAGCTCATGACCTGCACCAGTTGATCGTTGTCAAACATTGACGCGAACTCAACAGCGTAAGTGTAGAACCCGCTTTGTTCTGACAGCGTGCGAATGATGCTGGCTGGCATGACCAATTCATCTGCGTCAGCGAACCGGATAAACAAACCCTTGTTGGTCAGCGGCTGCTGCAACGTGATCACCGCACCCACGGAGGAAACATCAGTCGTCCAACCACTGATGTCTGTAGGCACGATCGCCCCGACGACGTCCACAGCGATGACCTCAACCGGCCCCCGAAAACGGAATCGCGGATGTTCGCGTCGATCGCTCAGCTGGACTTTTCCAGACTGCATCAGATTTTGCAGCTTCGACATCGGTCGGCACCTCCGGTCAGGGACAGTGGCAGGAACGAAGGTTCAAGCCTCAATCCAAATGTAGGTCGCGTGTATCGCTGCATGAGCAACGACTTCCACCGTGCGCGGTCAATCTACGGTTGGGTTCGAACGATCGTGCGGAGAAAGCAACCGACAAGTTGTGCAAATCGCACATGGGACTTAGCTTGTACTGCACAGCAAAGCGCTAGGAGACGCACAAAGATCATGTGGACCAAGATTTGTGGGTTCAAGAACCCCGACATCGCAGCAATCGCGGCTCAAGCCGGCGCCAATGCGATTGGCATCAATTTCTATCCGAAGTCCGTCCGGGCAACAGATGTTGAGACCGCGCGGGACATCGTGTCAGCCGTTAATGGTGAGGCGATGTGCGTGGGGCTGTTCGTGAACGAACCGCTTCGGGACCTGGTCACGAAGGTGCAACAAACGGGTGTCGAAGGAATCCAACTGCATGGCGACGAAGATGCAACGTACCTCGCAGAACTGGCTCATGAACTACCCCGGCACTTCATCATCAGAGCGTTCGCCATTGATGAGGTTGGGCTGCACATGGTGTCGCAGTTTCTGCAGCGGTGCGATTCAACGGGAATCTACCCCTGGGCATGCCTGCTTGACGCGCGCGTCAGCGGGCAGCGAGGTGGCACCGGCCAGGTCGCTCCGTGGAATATCATTCATGACCAGTACGCCGAACACTGGCCAAGCCTGATTTTGGCCGGCGGTCTGAACGCAGGTAACGTGGCGGCCGCCGTGGAACAGGTCGAACCCTGGGGACTGGACATCGCCAGCGGGGCAGAAGTCGAACGTGGTGTCAAAGACCCGGGCCTGATCCGCCAACTACTTAGCATCACACCCGGTCTGTAGCCGCCAGAATCAAAGATGCAGAATCAGCCGTGAAGGTTTGCTTACCCGACTTCCAGGTAAGTGCCGCCTCCTTCGAGCGGGTTGTCTTCATGATCCGGGGCCAGGACCTTGTTTGGGAACTCAAGAAAAAACGCCAGGAGAGACTCAGCGATCAGGGTCAGTTCGAGCGCGTCGTCGCAGAGCCCAACCTGACCGAGTGTCCCACCGGGCCCGGGTTCAGTATCAACAAAAATGTACGCTTCGTAATTCTGCTGAGCAATCGGAACCCAGCCGGCGCGCCACGGTTGGTCAAACATGAAGGGCTTTGGAGCCTCGAAATGCCATTCAGGGTAGCCTCCACCGCCGCCAGCAATCGGGCTCATCAACCGAGCGTATGCTGTCTGAATCTCTGAAGCGGACATCAATTCGTACGGCGACAGCAATTCGCGGTCGCCGTCGGTAATCGTGAGATACTCGACAATCTCAGCGGTAACCGGGACATTTTTTCTGAGCTCAGCTAACACATCCGGCGCACACGGCACGCCATGGCAATCACCCCCTGTCAGCGATGCAACTTTCGCCAGACAGTTTGTATACGCGTCACCCACCGACTTCGTCATCACACCACCTCGAATCCAGCGCGTTGATCGCGTTTGAGTAGCTTGTCTGCCGCCGTGTTTCCAATAAACCGCTCGGCTTTCGGGTCCCATTTCAGTTTGCCGCCAATCTTCATGGCAATGTTGCCGAGGTGACATGTGCTGACGCTGCGATGCTGGCTTTCCACATCGGAAATCGGAACCTTGCGGTCGGCCACGCAGTCAAAGAAGTTGCCCATGTGGTTGATGATCGCGTCCAGCTTCCCGGCGCGTTCGGGGCGGCTGAGATTGTCGAAGTTGTAGACGGAGAACGCGTCGCGAGGTAGTGGGTTCGACTTGAGATCTTCGACAGGCTTGCCGGTCACGGTTCCTCGGTTCACAAAAATGCGTCCCGTGGTCCCTGTGAACATGATCCCGTTCCGGCCAGCATCGGCGACAGTCATCACAACGCCGTTGCCGTAGGTGTATCTCGCGTGGAAATCCAAAGCGACGTTGAACCTGTCTGTTCCGATCTGCGGATACTTTGCAGTCGCTTCGATTGCGACCGGCAGATCGTTGATCGCCCATTGCCCAATATCCAGATGATGCGCGCCCCAGTCGGTCATCTGACCGCCGGAGTATTCGTACCACCACCGGAATGTGTAGTGAGAGCGCTCAGCAATGAATGGCATGTCGGGCGTTTGGCCCTGCCACATGTTCCAATTGAAATTCGAAGGAACCGACCGCGTCTGGAACGGGCCGCCGACCTTGTTCTTCCCGAGGACAATATCGACCTTCACCAACGTGCCAATCCGCCCCTGACGAACAAGTTCAACAGCCAGCCGGAACCGTGAGTCGCTTCGCTGCCACGATCCAACCTGCACCACGCGCCCGGTTTCCTTCACGACATCTCGAAGCTTCCTGCCTTCATCAATGGTCAGCGTTAACGGTTTCTCACAGTACACATCCTTGCCGGCTCGACACGCATCAATGACCATCTTCGTGTGCCAGTGATCCGGCGTTCCAATCACAACGACGTCAACATCCTTCCGCTTCAGCAGATCACGATAGTCTTCGAACGCGCGCGGTGTGCTGCCGAACGACGCCTTCGCCTGATCACGAACATGTCGATCTACGTCGCACACCGCTACGATGTCGCCGTACATCGCCGCTTTGTGTGTATCGACTGATCCTTGATAACGCAGACCGATGGAGCCCACTCCAGGGCGTTCGATACGATGGCGGGGCTTGGAATAGCCGGGCGTCGGTGCCACAAATAGCGCCGAGCCAATCGCGGCAGTCGAGGTGGCAAGAAAGTCGCGGCGGGTTGTCTGTGGCACGCTAATCTCCGGTATCGAGGGCCAATATCAGCGTACGCAGTTTTCCCAGATCGATCCATCCCGGCGAACTGCCGCCAAACCAATCAGACCTCAGTGGTTCCCTGCCCCGACGTTGCACGGAACACGAAGTACGCAATGACACCGGACACCAGGGTTGCCGCACTTGCGACCACGATCGACTTCCCGTCTAAAGTCGTACAGCGAATCCCAGCCAGCACCAACGTTACGACCACAAAGATCACGGCGACAACAGGAAGCATTGGGCTGCCCTTTGTCCGTGCTCGCATTCGAAGCACCAGCAAGCTGCCCACTGTCGCCGCAGTACTTAGCGACAGAATAAGGCTTAGGTAATCCATTAGTCCCTTCAGCGTCGACACACTCACAACAATGACAGCCAGCAGCACTTGCAGCGAAATCGCAGCCGCCGGACTCTGAGTATCGAACCGAAAGATCTTTGGGAACACACCGTCATCAGCCATCTTCGCGTAGACACGCGGCCCGGCAATGACCATCGACGACACTGAACTCGCCAATGCCAGGCAAATTGTGATTCGCAGCAACAGCGCGAGAGAGGAACCTCCAACCGCATCAGCCGCAACCATCGCCACTCTTGGTTCACCTGCGATCGCGTTTGGTTCTGGTCCGTAGACGAACACGAAGTTCAGCAACAGATACAGCACAGTCACAACAGCAGTCGCGATCCACATCGATCGCGGAACGTTGCGTTCGGCATCTTTCACTTCGCCAGTAATGTAAATCGCAGCGTTGAAGCCACTGTAGGCCAGTGAGATCCACATCACAGTCGTAGCGAACTCTGTCAGGTTAAAGGCACCGTTAAGCGACACCTCGCCCTGCCGCCCAGGCCAGTCACTCATGTTCGCAGTTGCAAAGACAATGAACCCACCAATCACCAGCAACTTGATGGCCACTATGGCGTTTTGCAGTATCACGCCGGGCTCTTTGACCAGGTGCAGCAGTCCAAAAACCACAACAACAGCTGCGGCAATGTGCTTGCTGTACTGCGGGAACGCGGGCGCGGCGTATTCAGCGAATCCAAACGCCGCAAACGCAATCGCGCCTGTGAAACCGGCCAGCAACGAAACCCAGCCAGCCAGGAACCCCAGCAACGGATGGATTGTTCGTGACAAGAACAGGTACTCCCCGCCCGATTCCGCGATATGCCGAACCAACCCGCCATAACTAATCGCGCCGCACAGTGCGATGACACCACCAACGGCCCATGCCAGCATCACGAACGAGCGATTCTGCAAACCACCGACCGCAAAGCCGGACGATACGAATACCCCCGACCCGATCATGTTCGCTACCACTAAGGCAACGCATGACCACAGACCAAACATCCGCTTCGACGCGGCAGAGTCAGAGATGTCGCTGGGGGAGGGACTCACTTGCGTTTGAACCTAAGGAAGTAGTTCTCTTCCAGGCCATCAACTTTGACTTCCTCGATAAGCTCGAACCCAGCGTCTTCGATCTCTTTGCGGAAAATCGGTTTCCCTGCCCGAACATGCCCCATGACGAACCGGCGACTCTTACCAGGAATACGTTCGAAGTCGATCACAACCAGCGTTCCATCTGGTTTCAAAGCCGAAGCGATCGATTTCATTGTCGAACGCGGGTACTCAAAGTGGTGGTAAACGTCGCAGATGAAAACCATGTCAACGCTTGATGACGGTAGTCGAACGGAGTTCTCAGCAGACAAGACCGCCGTCAGATTATTCGTGCTGGTCTTCGCAGCGCTATCAAGAATGTGTTTCAGGAACGTCGGAACAATATCGACGGCATACACCCAACCGTCTTTGCCAACCTTGTCCGCAAACAGCCGCGTGAACAATCCTGTTCCGGATCCCACATCGGCAATTCGCATGCCTGGCTTAATCTGGCACGCCTCCACAATCTTCGCTCGATGCGAATAGATCTCGCGGCTCTCGCCTTCGAAT
>CAZAIB010000179.1:0-9438 GCA_964485095.1 uncultured Planctomycetaceae bacterium
AGAAACTTAATATCTTGACAACAAACGCACCAGGTTTTTCAACACCCTGCTAGCGGGCGGAATCAATACGTATCACTTGGTACTCCCGGGTTTTCTGTTCGCTGCAACGACTGCGTGTCGTCTTATTTGTGCAGCGAACAACGGGAGTGTGAGACTGCGAGCCAGCGGGCTGTTGTCTTCGGTCTCACACTTCCATTTCAACCCCCGAGTAGAGGCGGTCGAGTGTGTGTGTGTGCCAGCGGGCCTACTTCGCTAAGTAGTGTTCCAGGGCCAGCCGGTTGGATTCGAAAGCCATGTTTCCGAGTTCATCTTCTGTTGGGCGCACCAAACGAAACTCGGCCGCCTCACCATCGATGGCCGTCATGCCATCGAATGATTCCACTGTGCAAACGAAAAACATGTCAGTCACAGGGATCTCGACGCCTTTGTACAAGTATTTGTTTGGTCCGGACGTCAGGTAGTTCAGCTGAGTCACTTTTAGTCCGGTCTCTTCAAACACTTCGCGCGTGAGCGCATCTTCCAGAGATTCGCCGGCATCGACGAAGCCGCCGGGCATCCCAAACTTGCCTTTGCCCGGATCGTTCGCTCGGACAATAAACAGTACTCTCCCTTCCGGATCGGCAACAATCGCACCGACGGCGGTCACCGGACCAAAGAAGAATCGGAAATTGCACGACTGACAATTCAGCGGATTGCTGCCCACGGCCGGGTTCTTAGAACCACACGCCGGACAGAACTCAAACGCCTCGGCAATTGATTTCGACATGCCACCCCTCTGGCCATGACCTCTCAGAATTCCAAGTCCCCACACGCTGCCACACCATAATTGCAACAGGGCTCCGAGTGCGAACACCCGGAGCCCTGCCGGCAATTTTTCTTTCGTCAACCGAGGTTGGCGAAAGCGATGGCGATTCAGTTGGGAACGATTCGCGGCAGTTTCGATGCCACTTTGTTAATGGGGACAGCCACCGCTCTGGGCTTCTTCGCTTCAGCAGCCCGCGAACGACGCGCATTTCGATCGAAGAAACGCGTGGTGTCTTCAGACGCGAAACGAAGGTTCGGATCCTGGCATTTCACGACAACCCGGAAGTTGTGGTTACCGGCCTCTGTTGCCCGAACTTTGACTTTATGAACAACTTCCTTGCCGCGATCGATCTGCTTAATCGGGCGGAAGAAAACCTGTCCTGACTTAATCGCCGCACCTCCGGTGGCATCGACAGCTTCGAGTTCCGGTGGGTAGGCGGCGATGATGGAGATATTGTTGGCTTCGTCGCTACCGATGTTGACGACGCGGATTTCATACTCAACGACCTTGCCCATCGGCTGCGGACCGCGAGGCTCAGAGACGTGTAGTTTCAAGTCCGCTGACGTGTCTGCGTTCGTCGTCGCCGACGCCTTCGCCATCAGTTCGTCTGTTGTTGTCGCGGTAACCTTGAATTCGTGGCTTCCTTTTTCGGCCAGCCGAACAACCACAGGAAACACCTTGTGAGCTCCGGCGGCCAGTTCGTCAATCACCCAACTCACGTCTGTCGCAGAAACGCGCGGATTGTCCAGTCCGCTAACATACCCGGCGTTCTTTGGCAGGTTCATTTTGACGGTCGCGTAGCTCATCGGCGCGTCGCCGTTGTTTGACACCTTCACGTTGTACAGGGAGTCGGTTCCGGCGAATTCGAATGCCGAACCCTGGATTGAAATCTGCGGTGAAGCACGCCGGACCAGTACGACACTTTTCGCGTTGTCAGTCAGACCCAGATCGGCAACAGCAACCGCCTCAACCGGAAAGTTGCCCACCAGGGCTGCTTTCAGATCCAGTTCGACAACCTGCTGTCCGCTAGCGGGCACGGTACCAACTTTTTGCTGGACCAACGTCAGGTCACCCGACCGGATGGACAACATAACGGCTTCCGCCGGAGCACTGCCGGGGTTGCTTAAGGTCACGGTGTATCGGCCATCTTCATCGAACACAAAGCTCTTCGGCCCTTCCAACTGGACGTCCAGTTTTGGTTCTCGAATAGCAATCTGGGTTTTCGAACGCCCTGGCTGAACAGCCAGTTCGACGTTCAGGTCAAACGGCTTTCCCGCACGTGGAGTGAGTTCCAGCCTCAACTCCTGGGTACCGCTGGCAGGGACCGACGCCACTTGCCACTCGACGCTATCTGCGTCTTTGCGGGCCTTAACTTTGCCGGCTGTTGCCTTCTGGCGGTTGAGTTCCACCCAGGACGGCAGAGAACAACGAACCACTACGGCTCCCGATTCATCCTTGCCGAGGTTCTGAACCGCGATGACGTAGGTAGACTTCTTCCCAACGACCAGCGTGTCAGGACCTTTGGTCACAACGCGCATCTTCGGAACCGCGCTATCAACATGCAGGTTCTTGCTCTGGGCCTGCACGGCTGCTTTTGGGGTTCGCTTAGGAGGCAGAAGGCGCAGCTTCGCCGCCAGCGGTGGAACACTGCTGGCAGGCATTGGAATCAGTGAAACTGAGCTTGCATGACTCGGGGTCTGCGGAGCTTCATTATTCTCGGGGTTGGCGACGGTTTCTATCCCATCGTCAAACGAAAGCAGAGGAACCGGCAACGCTGAAGGCGCGCCTTGGCCTTGCTCAGATTTATCCTGTGCAACAGCGAATGCTGTTGCACAGGCACCTATTGCGAGAAGCCATACGAATGACTTGCGACTCATGATGGAATCCTTCCCCACGTGTCGGAGGGTTTAGTTGAACTTCTTTCGCGGAGCGACGTGTTGCTTGCGAATTTGAAGGCTGATTCGTTCGCCACCAACTGGAACGACCTTGCGGTCAAGGTTCCCGATGTTTGATCGGCTTCGGAGGAATTCGCGGGTGGCAATGGGTTCGTTCACGTCATCGTGGTTGGTACGCTTTTCGAGACGGCCATTGTCTTTCCAATAGTGCCACTCACCTGCTGGCTTACCCATGTTGTATTGCCCGTGAATCGACTTCTGTCCATTCTCGTGCCACCAACTCCAGGAACCGTGTGGCTGATCGTCTTTGAAGGTTCCCTGAACGGCTTTCTGAGTATTCTTGTGCCACCAGGTGAACTCACCAGCTCGGACATTATCCTGGAACAAACCCTCAGATTGTTTCTGACCAGAGGTGTACCACGAAGTTAGCTTTCCATGCCGGATCGGTTCGCCTGCTTCCTTGTACGAAGCTGGCTTGCATGCCCACCAGTCATCCGGCGATTCGATTTCGACGCGTTCGTGGAGGAACATGCCTTCCCACATCACAGCTCCGTTTTCGTACAGCTTTTGCTTGGACGCGAGCTTGCGACCTGACTGATATGTGTCGTCGGCAATGACGTCGTCTTTTTCAGACCACTCTTTGTAGGCTCCGTCCAGCATGCCTCGTTTGTATTGAATCTGCTTGTAAGGCGATCCGGAAGTGAAGTTCCAGGATGATTCGCCATGCAGCAGTCCGTCTTCGTAATTCCACTCACTGCAGGTTCGACCTTCCTTGTCGACGATCGACCACTTGCCGTGAAGCTTGCCGTCCTTGAATTCAGCAGATGAAGTAAACGGCCCTTCAAAAGACGAATACGGAGGGTTATTTAGCAGAGCCGCAGCACCGAACTCGTACTGGCGGGTCCATGGTCCAATGCGTTTGTTGTTCTCAAACTTGCCGCCCGCGACTTCGTTGGATTCGCGGTCAAACATGGTCCACGAACCATGGTTGACGTAGTTACCGTTGAGATCGAGAGTGACTTCCCGACGAACTTTCACACGCCCGTCTTCGAATTTTTCTTCGACGGTTTCAACCGGAGCGTTGGGGTCGATCGCAGCTTCTCGTTCCTGACTGACAGGCAGTTCCTTGCTTGAATCCGAAATGGATGGAGGTGGAATGACATCCGTTTCCGGCAACGGATCCTGCTGTGGTGCAGGTAGTGGAGTCTCCTGTGGCAGCGGCTGGATCCTGGCCGGTGGAGGGAACTGTTGCTGAGGCAATACCCTGGCGATTCGGCGTTCCTTTGGCTTAATCGGGCTTGCCTGTTGGGACAGCCCAATACCTGTTCCCAGTACGAAAACCACCAAAGTAAATTTTGTAACCGTTGATTGATTTAGCATGGCTCGTTTCCACCAGTGCGTCTATGTCCTATCCAGCCTCCCTTCCATGGAGTTGAAATTGGGCCTGTCCGTCTACCCCTTACTTCGACCTTCGGCCAGATACCTGGCGTCCCACACTTGTTTCTTCTCGCGGCGTCAGGAACCGAATAACCGGGGCCACGCAATAAACCGAGAGAACACGAGCACGGATGGACGTTGAAGCTTGAGTGAGGTTCGTCCAATGTGCGCCAATTGCTTCGCACGATGATGGCTTCGCCCAATCAGAGCGATCATGACGGCGCTGTAGAGTCCAGAACGAACCCTGAATACGTTCTTTGTCATGCCACTGCCCGGAAATTCAGGCAGCCCAAAAGAGTTGGAGCAAGTTACGATGAAAAAGAAACGTCAATAAAAAAGCACAGCGACTCCCGCAGCGGCACCTCGGTGTCTTTAGAACTGCGACTGAGATTCTGCCTGAGATCCGGTTTGGCGAAGGCGAGCGGCGGGCGCGGCGACAAAGTCCGGACGTACAACCTTCATCGCGCGTTGTGGATAATCGCCTGGGCAAACGTACCAGGCAGATTGAGCAGGTCATGAAGGGTCGGTTCGATTGCTGCTCGAGTAAACCGCGGACCGGCCGAACAAGTTAGCCAATCGCAAGCAGGTCGCTGGCTGCTTTTTTCACATCGGCTTCCGCTGAATCAGCGATGCCCGACAAGAGAGGTAGCTGGCGACCAGTCTCTGCAATCCCGGCCAACCGGACGGCTTCGTGCAGAACTCGGATAGGATGGATCTCATTGCGAAGGAATTCCAATGGACCAAATGCCTTACGGACGATTTCTGCCGCCTCGTAGTCGCCATTGCCAATGGCGGCAAGCATTCGCTGTGAAGCGGCGGGGTTCACACAAACACAACCGGATGTGAAACCAGCCAGGCCAAACTTTTGCATGTGCACAATGGCTGGCTGTTCGCCAATGCCGCTGCAAACTTTCTTCGGATCGACTCGCTCCAGCAATCGAGTCAGAAACTCGTCCTCTTCAGGACGATCACGAACAATCGCGTACTTGATGAACGACACCAGGCCCTCGTCGACCAGATCTGCCGCGCCGTCAGGACTAACGTACCCCTCAGCTTTGATGTAAAGCACCGCAGGTTTCCCAAACGCCTGCACGAAGTCGCGGAAACCGTTTAATACTCCAGCTTCCGTCATCACGGCACTGGCAGGAAGAACCATCGTTGTCGGGTAGTCGGTGTTCTTCAGGATTTCGGCCTGATCCATCATCATCCCGTACGATGGACCAACGGACGGAATGACAAGCGTGTCGGTTCCGACGATGTCCTGCAACATGCTCAACAGGTCCGCATACTCGCTGGGACGAACGTGATACAGATTCGCGTTGCCGCCGTAGAGGAGCATCGAGACACCCCCGCTCTCAATGTGCTGCACGATCTTTTGGTTCTCTTCGCGACTAATCTTCCCACTGGCATCCCGCGCGAGGGGTGGAACGGCAAGGACTGAGGACGCAAATTGCTGTGAAGTAACGGCTGTTGTTTGCATAGATCAAGCATTGATTCAGGCTGGAGTGGAACGCGAATTTGAACACGCTGCCGTCAGCGTCGCAATACCGCAGCAAGGCCGCTCTACCACGCGTGGGCTTCTATCGAAATAATCAGTCCAAAAACCGGCACAATTCCTGATCCGGATCCCGCCGGCACCGTTAGTGTAACGTAAACACTAACGCAACGACCTTTACCGGGACGATAAGAGAGCCATGAATCCAACCAAACAGCTCTACTCACATTCGTTTGCCCTGCTGACCGACCTGTATCAGCTGACGATGAGCTACGGCTATTGGAAATCGGGTACAGCCAACAAGGAAGCTGTGTTCCATCTGTTCTACCGCAAGAACCCGTTTCGCGGTGGCTATGCGATCGCGGCGGGGCTGCAACCTGTTGTCGAAGTGCTGTCTGACTTCACGTTTAGCGAAGAAGATGTGAGCTACCTGAGCGGCCTGACCGGCAACGATGGACAGCCGCTGTTCGAACCAGCGTTCCTTCACGAACTGCGCGATATGGAATTCTGTTGTGACGTGGACGCCGTACCCGAAGGAACCGTCGTGTTCCCTCACGAACCATTAGTGCGTGTACGTGGCCCGATTATTCAGTGTCAGATTCTGGAGACGTTTCTTCTAAACGTCATCAACTTCCAAACGCTCATCGCAACCCGGTCGGCCAGAATATGTCAGTCAGCCGGTGATGACCCGGTTCTGGAATTCGGGCTCCGGCGAGCTCAGGGTATCGACGGCGGACTGGCCGCCAGCCGCGCGGCGTACATCGGCGGGTGTGCGGCGACATCCAACGTGCTGGCGGGCAAGCTGTACGACATTCCCGTAAAGGGCACCCACGCGCATAGCTGGGTCATGTCGTTCGATAGCGAACTGGCAGCGTTCGAAGCGTACGCGGATGCCATGCCCAACAACTGTGTGTTTCTGGTCGATACCTTCGACACACTGGAAGGCGTTCGAAAAGCAATTGCTGTTGGTAACAAACTACGAGAACGCGGCCACGAAATGGTTGGCATCCGGTTAGATTCCGGCGACCTGGCGTGGCTAAGTATTGAAGCTCGGAAGCTACTGGACGCCGGCGGGTTCCCCGAAGCATCAATCGTGGCCAGCAACGATCTGGACGAAAATCTCATCGAGAACCTCAAACATCAGGGCGCGAAGATCAACGTCTGGGGTGTCGGAACGAAACTGGCAACGGCATTTGATCAACCGGCGCTTGGCGGTGTTTACAAGCTGTCTGCGGTGCGAGAACCCGGTGGCGACTGGGAACCGCGCATCAAGCTGTCCGAACAGGCAATCAAGATCTCGAACCCCGGCACCCTGCAGGTTCGGCGATTCCTGAACCGTGACGAGTTCTCTGCGGACGTCATGTTTGACGAACACATCGGAATTACCGACGCACAGCGGATGGTGGATCCGATGGATCCGACTCGGCAGCGATCGCTGCCCACGGCCGGTGAGTTCGAAGATTTACTGGTTCCCATATTCCGAAAAGGCCAGAGCGTCTACGATCCGCCCAGCATTCACGAGGCTCGCGAACGAACGCGTTCTCAACTGGCACTATGCCACAGCGGCATTCGACGATTCGTGAACCCACACCAGTACCCGGTTGGCCTGGAAGCCGAGCTCTTCGAGCTCAAGTCACGGCTGATTCGCCAGGCCCGCGGTCTGAGCGCAGACAACATCAAGAACGAACACGAAACGTCATGAAACTCATTCGCGTCGCGGCATCCATTCTCAACCAGACTCCCATGGACTGGGACGGTAACGCCGCCAACATCCGGGCCGCCATCCAACAGGCGCGAGATGAAAACGTCAGCGTGCTGTGCCTGCCTGAACTTTGCATCAGTGGCTACGGCTGCGAAGACATGTTCCTGTCGCCTGGCGTTTGGGAAATGTGTTGGAAAATGCTGCAGGAATTGGTCGCGGAAACTCGCGGAATGGTGGTCTCGTTTGGTGTGCCGTTGTTCCATGGGAATGGCGTCTACAACACGGCCTGCGTCGCAGTGGACGGTGAGATTGCCGGGTTCGTGGCAAAGCGGCACCTGGCCGGAGATGGTCTGCACTACGAACCGAGATGGTTTAGAGCATGGCCGCCGAATGCGGTCACTGAGATCACGGTCGACAACAAGGACTACCTGCTTGGTGACTGTGTGTTCGACATTGGCGGTGTTCGGATCGGTTTCGAAATCTGCGAAGACGCATGGGTTGCCAGCCGACCCGGTAGTGGACTTTCTGCTCGCGGTATCGACATGATTCTAAACCCCAGTGCGAGTCACTTTGCATTTGGGAAGCATCAGGTTCGCAAGCGATTCGTACTGGAGGGTTCCCGCGCGTTTGGCGTGAGTTATGTGTATTCGAACCTGCTGGGCAACGAATCCGGGCGCGCCGTTTACGATGGCGGAGCACTGGTTGCATCGGCCGCAACGCTTGTCGCCACCGGGCCGCGATTCACTTACGACGACACGGTCATCACGCCCGCGACCATCGACATCGACCTCAACAGAACCGCACAGGCGAAGACGTTTGCCATGCACACAGAGATCATCGAAGACGACGATTCGGCCATTATCCGTGTCGACTTCGATATCCCGGAAGCCGAAGGGGCTCCAACAGAAGCAGAACTGGTTCCCGACGTCACCGAACGCGAGGAAGAATTCACGCGAGCGATTTCACTGTCGCTGTTCGATTATCTGCGGAAGAGTCGATCGGGTGGGTTTGTTGTATCAATGAGTGGCGGAGCTGATTCGTCGGCCGTTGCCTGTCTGGTTCGGTCAATGGTGGAACTCACCGTGGACGGCATCGGCGTCGGTGGCGTGAAGAAACGGCTTGCCTACCTGGCGGCAATTGCCAACGCCAAAACCGTGGACGAAATCATGGACGGGTTGTTTCTGGGCGTTTACCAGGCAACCGCCAACAGTTCGGACGTCACGCTGGAAGCTGCTAAGCAAGTGACTGAGGGTGTCGGCGGGCAATTCATGAAGCTGGACGTGGACCAGCTAGTCAACACGTACGTCAGCACGATCGAACAAGCCGTTGGCCGCGAACTCACTTGGGAAACCGACGATATCACTCTGCAAAACATTCAGGCAAGAACCCGCGGGCCGGGCGTCTGGATGCTGGCCAACATCCGCAACGCTTTACTACTTGCCACCAGCAACCGATCCGAAGCCGCCGTCGGCTACGCCACAATGGACGGCGATACTTGCGGCGGACTAAGCCCCATCGGCGGCATCGACAAAGCCTTCCTGCGCCAATGGCTGCGTTGGATGGAAACAAAAGGACCAACCGGCGGCAGCGCAATTCCGGCGCTGAGCTTTGTGAACTGCCAGCAGCCGACAGCCGAACTGCGGCCCAGTGGGGAAGATCAAACGGACGAAGGCGATCTCATGCCCTACCCTCTGCTGGATGCAATCGAACGCGCGGCGATTCGTGACAAGGCGATGCCGGACGAGATTCTGGTTCAAATGAACGTTCGGTTCCCGGAACACGGTGAAACGCAGCTGCGGAAATGGATTACGAAATTCTTCCGCCTGTGGTCACGCAACCAATGGAAACGCGAACGCTACGCTCCGGCTTTTCATGTTGATGACGAGAACCTGGACCCCAGGACGTGGTGTCGGTTCCCGATCCTTTCAGGTGGGTACGCGAAGGAACTTGGCGAGATGTGAAGATCTATCTCGTCAGGAATCAGAGGCTAGAAGCCAGCGCTGACGACGTGTCAAAGATTGGGTCAGGCAGAGAGTGACTGAATTTTTTTTCTGAAAACTGGTGAACCTTCGCCTTTCTTAGTGTGTCATACACACTATGATAA
>CAZAIB010000180.1:0-9056 GCA_964485095.1 uncultured Planctomycetaceae bacterium
CCGAACCTGTCGAATCGCTGCCGGTTCCGCACCCGCACATGGACGACTTCAAGCCAAGCGGTTCGCCCGATCCGATGTTGGCCAAAGCCGGCGACGACTGGTTGTACAAGACCGAAGACGGCATTCGCCTGAAGCGAGAAACTAACAGCATGCCGCAGTGGGCGGGAAGCTGCTGGTACTTCATTCGCTACATCGATCCAAAGAACGACACCGCGTTCATCGATCCGGCGAAAGAGAAATACTGGATGCCGGTCGATCTGTACATCGGCGGAGCCGAACACGCTGTACTGCACCTGCTGTACGCGCGGTTCTGGCACAAGGTGCTGTTCGACCGCGGCCATGTGAGCATGCCGGAACCGTTCCATCAATTGGTCAACCAGGGAATGATTCTGGGCGAACCAGATCCGGAAACCGGCAAAGCCGAAAAGATGTCCAAGTCACGCGGCAACGTCATCAACCCCGACGACGTCGTCAAAGACTACGGCGCAGATGCACTGCGATTGTACGAGATGTTCATGGGGCCGCTGGAACAAGTTAAACCTTGGAGCATGAAAGGCGTCGAAGGCGTCTATCGGTTCCTCGGCCGTGCCTGGCGAATGGTCACCGACGAACGGGCGGAAGACCCGACGTTGAACCCGGCTGTTCAGGATGCCTACCCAACTGACGACCAGTTGAAGGTTCTGCACAAGACCATCAAAGCTGTCACCAACGACATCGAAAAGCTGAGCTTCAACACGGCCATCAGTCGCATGATGGAATTCGTTAACGCTATCGGTCAAAACGAAGTCCGCCCTCGTAACGTGATCGAACCGTTCGTGCTGTTGTTAAGTCCGTTCGCTCCTCACATTGCGGAAGAGATGTGGCAGATACTTGGTCACGACAAGACGTTGGCTTACGAGTCATGGCCGACTCACGACGAGAAATATCTGGTCGAAGATGAAGTTGAGATTCCCGTCCAGGTCAACGGCAAGCTGAAAGCGAAGATCAAGGTTCCCGCCAAGGCCGACAAGGATACGATTCAGGCTGCGGCCGAATCTGACGAGACCATCAAAGGTCAATTGGACGGCAAGAACGTCGTGAAGGTCATCGTCGTCCCCGGCCGGATGGTGAACTTCGTGGTGAAGGGGTAGCGGCGGGGTACGGTGAAAGGCCGCTAACTCGCATCCGAGGATTCCCCCAGTTCTTCCAACCTATCGGTGCCCCACCGCTGTCACCTACCTGTTGCGTCCGCCGCGTCGGCCCTGGTTGTTTGGCTGCTGCCGCGGTTGCTGTTGATTGCCCTGTTGTGGGTTCTTGCCATTTTGCTGTTGCTGCTGAGGCGGAGCCTGTGGGCTGATGAGCTTTTCGAGCCGTTGCCATTGGGCTGGAGTAATGTTCTTGCTGACCGGGACGACTCGCATGTTTGAAGCGGGCTTGGCGGCAACGTCCAGGATCTCAATTTTTTCTCCGATGTCTTTGACAAGCGAAGCGGTTCCCGAAACTGTCAGCGTGTTTGAAAGCGGATCCGCACTCACTGACAACTGGCCGGTGAACTTAACTTTTTCGTCTTCGTCTTCTGTCAGGTACGTCGCCGAACTACTGCCAAAGAACTGAGGGGCTGTGCCGCCACCCTTCTTCTTGCCGCCCTCTTCGCCCCCGCCTTCCTGCAAAGCCTTGTCGTTACCACTTAGGAGGTCACGGTAAACTTCCTTGATGACATTTTGGATCGCGGTCGCCTGTGAGTGCTTAATCTGGAAGATCTTGGTGACTCTCAGAAGCCGCGCCTCAGTCTGTTCAGGCTTGTCCATGCGGTCAATGAGTTCTTGGATTGTGGCGTGCTGTTCCAGCGTTGCGTTAAGCACGACAAGCGTCTTGGTGTAGCTGTCTGTGACGAACCGCATCTCTTTCTTCTTGCCCAGGGTAGCTTTGTCCTTCTTTGGTGGTCCGTAGTAAAAGAATCCATTGTCGGTTTCGATGTCGAAGAAGTCTTCCAGCGTCCCAGCCATCCAGAATGGCGAGACATGCTGCATCGTGTAGATTTTGTAGTCCTCAGCAGGAGCCAACTGGGCCGGCAGCAGCTGTTCCAACAAATTGTTGACCTCCTGCAATGCGATTGGGTCGTCAGACGTCACGATGAGCTGGCCATTGCGAATACTGATTCGCACCGGCGCCGGCCCCTGCACTCGGGATGGTGTCGGAGGCTCGTCTTCACCAGCCGCCCCCTTGAAGAATTTCGCGATTGGATCTTCTTCCTGAACCGGTCGTGCGACGGTGTGCTGATAGCGTGGCTTTGATTCCAATCGAGTCGTCTTGCGAGCCGTTGATGCTGGTGCAGGCTTGGTGTCCTGGATATCGATTTCCAACTTGTTGTCCAGCGGCCACAGCTTGCGGAGTCGTTCGAGAACCTCTTCCGCGTTCTTCGGCGGGATATCGTAGACTCGGATTCGGTCACCGTTTCGTGGGCTGGCGATAATCTGATCCGGGTCTTCACCAAGCTTCCTCAGCAGGTTCTTAATCTCAGCCAATTCAGTTGGGTTCGCTTTGAGCAGAAGTTGGTTCTTCTCAACGTCCGCTTCGACCATAAACTTGTCTTCGCTCTTATTGGAGGAACGACTTCGGTAGTAGTAATAGTCGTAGCTGTTGTTGTTGTCGTCGTCTTCGACGCCCATCATCTTCTTCACGGTCCCTGCAACCTCTTCAGCATCCCGTTTCTGCAGTTGGACGACTGAGAATGTGCGAGTCAAACCGTCTACTTTCTCGATCAGTTTTTCGATCAGCAGATGATCGGCCAGCGACGCGTATGCCATGATCGACCTGTTGTCTTTGTCGACCGTGAGTTGCGTTTGTGGATCAAGTTCGCCCAGATCCTCAAGCAATTTCACCAACGGAGCCGGGTCGTAGGTATTTAGTCGGTAAATCTTCATCCGCGTCATATTGCCCAACAGGGCTCCGTTCTTCTTCGGCACGTCCAATTGCAGAATTGCTTGTTCGATCTGCTTCATCTTGTCCGGTTCAGCGGTAATCAAGATGCTGTTTTCCGGCTGATTAAGAACCATGACTGTAGGCACAGGCTGCCGAACCACAGTGCCTTTCGCAGCTTTCTGGGCCGCAGCGATGGCTTTTTGAATCTGCTTCATTTGCGCAGAACTCATTGGCTGAGCCGGGTTGTCCGGGTTGATGCCCATGAGCCGCTGGACCAAACGCATAACTTCTTCGGCGCGGCGGTGCTTGATAACGAACTGACGTACCAGGCCTTCTTCGACCTGGTCTGACTGTTCTTCTTCGATCAGTTGATGAATCGCGCGCAGGTTGCGAACAATGTCGAAGGCTTCGATACGGTTGGTGCTGGCAAGTTGCTGCAGCTTTCCATGCTCGCTTAGCATCGGCTTGAGTTCGGTCACTGCGTCACCGGCGACCAGCCAATCCAGGCGGAACGAGCAACGTACGAATTCGTGTGGCTGACGCTCAGCAAGTTGCTTCGGCAGGATTCTTGGAATCATTGCCTTGTTGATTTTGGCAATCGGAACGACGTACAGCAGTTCGCCGTCCAGTAGCATCGTGTACCCGCGAGACAGCAGCTGCTTGTTGATGAGATCACGCGCCTCGTCCACGGTGTAGGAGCGTTGTGTGATCAGTGTCAGGAAGTCGCCGGGTAGTTCTTCCCATTGCAGCGACAGCTTGGACGTATCTGCCAACCATTGAAGAACACCAGGCCAGGGTTGTCCCGTGAAGTTGAACTTCAGGCGACCCTCCTCGTTTGGCCTGAGTTCGAGTTCTTTGGGGTCGGCTTTGCCGTCGAACTTCTGCGGGCGTTTGATTGCCTTGGGAGGTGCAGCCTTAGTTTTCTTGTCTGCACCTTTCTTGTCTCCAGTTTTTTTGTCCGCAGCTTTCTTGTCTTCGGGTTTCGCTTTGGTAGCGGCACCTGCCTTAGCTGCTGCCGCCGCAGCGGCAGCCTGCTTAGTTGCATCCTGCACGGCACTTTGACTAGCAGCCATCTGCTTCTGCATTTGCTGTATTTGCTCAGCCGAGACGCCCTGGCTTTTCAGCTGCTGAAGTTGTTCGGCAGTCAGGGTCCGCTGCGCAAAGGCAGGCATTGCGAGCGACAACAAAAGTGGGAGGACGATTACGCTTATGCACCGTGTGGACATGAATGATCTTCCGGGAAGGTGAACGCCTAGTGGACAGGCAGACATTATGACGCAGAGGTTGCGGTGAGGGCAAGTAGGAAGGACGGGTGACTTCAGTATAGATGTCGTTCAGGACTTATTCGTTTACGAATTGCGGTTACATTGGCCAGAAAACAACAAAGTGCTTGTTCTCACGAAGAGTTGCAAAGACACATCATCAAACAAGCAATTTTACCATCTGTTTCGTTTCTTTTTCGACATCTGTGGCCCCGCAAATCGCCCCGCTTATGGCAACGCGGCTTGCTCCGGCCAAGACGGCCTCTTTCAGGTTGGATGGACCGATGCCGCCAACTGCGAACCATGGCAAGCTTGTTTGGCCAGCGACCTCAGCCACATACTCGGTTCCTGCGTACTCATGGAATCTCTTTGTGTTGGTCTGGAACACAGGCCCAACGCCCAAATAATCGGCTCCATCCAAAACCGCCTTGCGCGCCTGTTGCATGTTGTGAGTCGATACTCCGACTAAAGCTGCCGGTCCCAGAACCTGACGCGCGTCGCTGACCGACATTTCTTCCTGACCAACATGAACACCGTCGGCGCTGGTTGCGACTGCCAGGTCGGGGCGATCGTTCATGATGAATAGCGCTCCTGCTTTCGATGTTTCCTGTCGCAGCCACTTGCCGCGTTCAATGATCTCTACGTCGGGCAACGCCTTCTCACGCAGTTGCACAACGTTGACGCCCGAAGCCAACGCTTCAATCACAACGTCTTTCCACGGCCGACGACAGAGCGATTCTGTAACAAGCATGTAAAGAACTCGCCCGGCGAACGTCTGGTTGGCCGCAATTGTTGTCGCGAGAGCCTTTTCAATTGTGTAACTGCGGTAACGAGTCTGTTCTATTTTCGCGGACGCAGCCCCGGTGGGTTCGACGAACTTCAGGAACTCCTCCAGAGTTCGCAACGCTTCCTGAACACGTTTGATGTTGGCGATCGCAATGGATTCCAACGAGCCCCGTGTGTATTCGCGAGATGTGGCTACGGTGGTTCCGTGGTCGCCCAGAGTATCGCGGCTGCGTATCAACTGCGTCGGATCAAGCTGGTTCAAAGCTTCCGCAAGATTGTGCCGGCATGACTTAAGTTCTCCGATGAGAATCCGGTCGTTTAGTCCGAACCGAACATAATCCTCAACCACACGCAGCCCTTCCCGAGCGCGGTTTGCGGCGGCATCGATGGCGCGGTAAGCCTGTATTGGTTCATCCAAATTAGGTTTGACGGACGCTGGCTTATCCGAAGAAACAGTCGGTTGAACCTCGCGGATGGGATCCGTTTGAGGAACCGCATCAGACAATTGGTACTCCGGAGCAACCGGCAGGCTGGTGGTGTCGCGGTCCGGGTAAATGAGTTCCACAAGCCGCTCGCGAGTGATGCCCAGGTTTCCGAGTTCGGCCTCAGACTGACGAGTAAGAGCCAACAGCAAATGCTCGCTGGTCAGTTCTCCGCTTTGTTCAAACAGACGCACAAACTGTCGTGCTTCCTGGATGATGGCCTCAGACATACTTTCGGCATCCAGAGCGACGCTGCTGTCTGAGTTCACGACGATGGTGAGTTCCAGCTGGTCACGGCGGACGCCCAGCGTTTCCAGTAGCGCCGCCGCATGGCCTTCCTCCAGCCACAAAGCCCACAACATATGGCGGGTGTCGATTCGATCGGCTCCATCAGACACAGCCAGTTGTGTCG
This sequence comes from uncultured Planctomycetaceae bacterium, assembly GCA_964485095.1. Lineage (GTDB taxonomy): Bacteria > Planctomycetota > Planctomycetia > Planctomycetales > Planctomycetaceae > CAYNWT01. Next base: position 5,844 of record CAZAIB010000180.1, read on the forward strand.
CTCGCTCCAGGCTGCGCTGAGCACCCGGGGTTATTGACGCTGAGAATGCCATAGGTGAATCTGCTCACTCGGAATAAACGCGGTCTGTGGGTTCTGAACCGATCTGACGGGCCAGCCCGCTGCGTTCGGTAGTTCCATAGGGTGGGGCTGGTATCACAATCTCCGAAATCGCCACGGCTTACGTAGATTGTGGAGCCCGATCATCTTGTCAGTCTACAGTCACAGGTCTAGAATTCGACGCGCGGTGGCAGGGGGCGACGGATGCGCCGGTTCCAAACCTGGTAACGTTGTGGGTCACGTAGATCGTACGAGGCGGACGACGTCATTCTACGCGGAACCAGCGTGACTCGAAGCTTTCCTGGCAGGCATCCGGCTAAATTTGCCGATACCGAGGACGGGTATGCCTGTATCGCCCTTTTAGCAGCTCCAGAGACACTCCCGTGAACTTACACGGCCGCATCGACGCGGTTGCAACAGTACCGGACACCGGCCAGGAACGGTTGGTGGTTCGGAAAAGAATGAGGTAGGAAATGTACGAACGATTTACTGACCGCGCTCGCAAAGTGATGCAGCTCGCGAATCAGGAAGCGCAGCGGTTCAACCACGAGTACATCGGTACCGAACACGTCTTGCTTGGCTTGGTCAAAGAAGGTTCAGGAGTTGCAGCCAACGTGCTGAAGAACCTGGAAGTTGATCTCCGCAAGATCCGCATCGAAGTCGAAAAGATCGTTCAGTCGGGACCTGACATGGTCACGATGGGCAAGCTCCCCCAGACGCCTCGAGCCAAAAAGGTTATCGAGTACGCGATGGAAGAAGCTCGCAACCTGAACCACAACTACGTCGGCACCGAGCACCTGCTGCTTGGCCTGCTTCGCGAACAGGAAGGCGTTGCTGCTCAGGTTCTCATGAACCTGGCACTCAAGCTGGAAGATGTTCGCGACGAAGTCCTCAACCTGCTCGGCCACGGCCTGGAAGCTCAGGAAGGCGCAACAGGCGAACGCGCATCGGGCGAACGCGCCGCCAAGGGAGCCAAAAGCAAAACCCCGGCACTCGACAGCTTTGGTCGCGACCTGACAGAACTTGCCAAGCAAAATAAGCTCGACCCGGTTATCGGTCGCGAACGCGAAATCGAACGCGTCATCCAGATCCTCTGCCGTCGTCAAAAAAACAACCCTGTTCTTCTTGGTGAAGCGGGTGTCGGTAAGACCGCCATCGTCGAAGGCTTCGCACAGATGGTCGTCGATGGCGAAGTACCCGACTTGTTGGCCGAACGCCGCATCGTGGTTCTTGACCTCGCAATGATGGTCGCCGGAACCAAGTACCGCGGTCAGTTTGAAGAACGCATCAAAGCCGTGATGAACGAAGTTCGCCGCGCGAAGAACACAATTCTGTTCATCGACGAACTCCACACACTCGTCGGTGCTGGTGGTGCTGAGGGAGCGATCGACGCTTCCAACGTTCTGAAGCCAGCTTTGAGCCGTGGCGAACTGCAGTGCATCGGAGCCACAACGCTGGACGAGTACCGCAAGTACATCGAAAAGGACGGCGCTCTTGAACGCCGGTTCCAGCAGGTTGCTGTCGACCCTCCCACACAATCGCAGACTGTTGAAATCCTCAAGGGACTTCGCGGCCGTTACGAAGAACACCACCGCGTGCAGATTACAGACGACGCTTTGGAAAAAGCTGTCGAACTGTCATCGCGCTACATTACGGCTCGCTGTCTGCCTGACAAAGCCATCGACGTGATTGACGAAGCCGGTGCCCGCGTGCGACTGAAGTCCATGGTTCGCCCTCCAGATCTGAAAGAACTGGAAGAAGAAATCGAACGTCTGAACCAGGCGAAAGAAGACGCTGTTGGCGAACAGGACTTTGAAAAAGCCGCCAGCCTGCGAGATCAGGCTGACAAGGTGAAGATGAAGAAGGAAACGCTCACCGACGAATGGCGTGAGAAGTCAAAGCAAACCGACGGCGTTGTCGATGCTGAGATCATTGCTGAAGTGGTTGCCAAGATGACCGGCATCCCGCTGACGCGACTCTCCAGCGAAGACACCGTCCGCCTGCTGCAAATGGAAGACGAGCTGCACAAGAGCGTCATCAGCCAGCACGAAGCCATCGTTCAGGTTTCGAAGGCTGTGCGTCGAAGCCGCAGTGGCCTGAAGGATCCATCGCGTCCGACTGGTATCTTCCTGTTCGCAGGCCCCACCGGTGTCGGTAAGACATTGCTCGCCAAGACGCTGGCTGAGTTCATGTTCGGTGATTCCGACGCATTGATCCAACTGGACATGTCTGAGTACCAGGAGAAGCACAACGTCAGTCGACTGATTGGTGCTCCTCCAGGATACGTCGGCTACGAAGAAGGTGGTCAGCTGACCGAACAGATTCGTCGCCGTCCGTATGCGGTCGTGCTGCTGGACGAAATCGAAAAGGCTCACGCCGAGATCTACAACATGCTGTTGCAGATCATGGAAGAAGGCCACCTGACCGATAGCTTCGGTCGCCGGGTGGATTTCAAGAACGTGATTCTCATCATGACCACCAACACCGGGGCAGACAAAATGTCCCAGGGTGGTTCCATGGTTCTCAGCCGCGGTGGCGGGCGAACCAAGGATCTGAGTTACGACGACCTCAAGAAGAACCTCATGCACGAGGTTCAAAAAGAGTTCCGACCGGAGTTCATCGGTCGTCTGGACGAAGTCGTTGTCTTCCGCAAACTGACACGCGACGAACTCAAAGAGATCGTCGACATCGAACTCGACAAGGTCAAAGAACGTCTCGCCGAACGCGGCAAGACACTGACCCTCAACGACGAAGCTCGCGAGTTCTGTATCGACAAGGGCTCAGAAGACGATGGCCTGGACTACGGTGCTCGACCACTGCGACGCAGTGTCGAACGCTACATCGAAGACCCGTTGTCAGAAGAGCTTCTTCGCGGAACCTTCGAAGGCAAGAACGTCATCAAGGTTCAGGTCAAAGAAGTTGCCGACGTGAAGCAGCTGGAATTCATCAGCTCGTACGAAGCACCTGACGATGAAGAACCCGTCGCCGTCGCCGACGAAGGCGCAAAGTCAGAAGGCGAAGAAAAGTAGTCGCCTAACGACAGCCAACTCAACAAGGGCGGAAGCAACACAAAGTTGCCTTCGCCCTTTTTTCACGCACCGCTGTCTTTGTGAGCCGTTTTGGCGCTAGCCACGGGCCAAACTGCCTGCCCACTGC
>CAZAIB010000181.1:0-8934 GCA_964485095.1 uncultured Planctomycetaceae bacterium
GAGTACACGCAGTGTGTTTTGTACTCAACGCTGTCCCCGTGCGACATGTGCAGCGGAACCGCCTTGTTGTACGGCATTCCAACAGTCGTGATTGGCGAGAACCAAACATTCCGCGGTCCGGAAGACTACATACGTTCGCGCGGTGTGGAACTTGATATCCGTGACGACGAGGAATGCATTCAGCTGATGCGAGACTTCATCGCCGCACATCCAGAACTGTGGAACGAAGACATTGGCAAGTGACGCTCCGGCGGTTCTGTTGGTCAGCGAACCTTCACTGGCTTCGAAGTCACGTGTTGCAGGTTACTGCCATAATCTTCGCCAACAAACGCGGCGTAAAGAACGCGGCCGTTCACGATTTTGCCTGCATCCACGTTGAAGGTCACCGTGGTCTGGCCAGTGCCGCTGACCTTGATGACCTTGCGGTCAAGACGCTTCTGGTTGCCGCTTTTTAGAGTGACGTGCACTTTCTGTTCTCCCAGTGCTTTGGGCAGTTTGTGGTTGATGGTCACCGTTAGCGGTTCGCCTGACTTCGCGTCACCCGGCACAATCGAAATCAGTTTGCGTTTTCGCTTAGCACCGCCGTTTTGCTTTTGGGCTCGCTTCTTCTTACGTCGTTCAGCAGATTCTGATTCGACTTTGGCCATGTAGGCCTGCACGGTTTCTTCGTCGTCGCGGTTCTTGAAGACGTTTAGTATGTGGTCGTGCGTTCGAGTCATGAACCCAACCATCGCCGCGCGGTGTCGAGCGATCTGGTCCGCGTATTTTGGGTCGTCAATCAAATTGCGCAGCGCGTCGGGGTCAGCCGCATAGTCGAAGAATTCTTCGCGCTCTCGATACACAAACGTGCTGAGTCTGACGGCGACAAATGGATCGTTGGGTGCCGCGTGTTGCATGGCTTTGTAAGAAGCTGTTCCCAAAGTGGCTCCCGTGAGCTTTCGTTTTCCGTCTGACCAGGGATTGAAGATGTAGCCGAACCGTTTGGAATCGACACTCCGCATTGGTTGCCGAGAACCGCCGGCGTTCTCGTTGTAGACTTTGAACACGAACTCTCGATTGTCCTGTGTCTCACCTTTGATGATTGGAACCAACGAATGCCCGTCCAGACCTTCAGGGTGTTTGGTTCCCGTCATGTCCAGCAGTGTGGGCAGCAAGTCAATGGCCGACACGACGTGTGAATCGTCAACCGAGTTTGGTTTTGTCACGCCGGGCCAACGAACCATCAGCGGTGTGTGAGTGCTGTGGCGATACAACTGAGTTTTCGCGAACGGCAGCGGCATCCCGTGGTCGGACAGGAAACAGACGATCGTGTTCTCACGCTCGCCCGATTCATCCAGTGCTTTCAGAACCGAACCCACGCAGTCGTCGGCTCGACGGACCGACGAGTAATACAACGCGAGTTCTTTTCGGATCTGAGGATTGTCAAACAGGAATCCAGGCACCGGTACCTCATCCGCGGTGAATGTTTTCGATGGCTGGTTCGGATCGTTGGGGCCGGTGTAGAACGGTTTGTGCGGATCGGAAATGTTGACCATCACGCAGAATGGTTTGTCGCCACTCATGCTGATGCCTTTCTTTGTCGACTCGTAGTACGAGGCGGCCTTCTTCAGGTTCTTTCGGCCTTTGTTCGCATCCAACACCGCGTCCCAGGCGTATGGGTTGTACGGAGTCGAATGCGTGTGCTTGCCGCGGATGGCTGCGAAGTAACCAGCTGCCTTCATCAAATCCGCAAGGTGCGGGTAGTCGGGATGCTTGATCTGATAGAAGCCCTCGACTCGGTTATTGTGTGGATATCGCCCCGTCCACATCACGTTACGAGACGGCATGCAGTTTCCGACCTGCACATGAGCGTGAAGGAACCGCAGACCTTCGCTGGCCAGCTTGTCCATGTTGGGTGTCGTGCCGGGTAATTTGCAGCCGTAGACCCCAACAGAATCGCAGCTCATGTCATCAACCGTGATGAACAAAATGTTGGGCTGGTCGGCTGCCAGAACTTGAGCAGACAAGGCAACAAGCACAGCGAATACGAGGGGCTTAACAATCATGGGTCGATGTTCTCGGTTCAAACGATATTGCTATATCGTGAAGCTGGTGGACACAGAATGCCAGTGCGTGAGGTAAACCCGACCCGATACTCATGTTTGAGCTTTCGGTCGGATGCAATCCAAGGCACAATCCAGTTCGACACACATCATTCACCACTTTGGAGACAGACCATGCGGCACTCCGGCATATTGATCGCCGGCCTCTTGCTGTTGTTCGGCCTCGACGCGACGAACGCGTTTGAACCAGATCCGGTAGCCTTCGCTCCGGTTCAGGACAAGAAGGCCGAAGACCAGGAAAAGGGCGAGAAGGAAGAAGCAAAGCAGGACACCAAAGAAGAAGAAGAAGAGAGCTCGAAAGACGACAAGGAAGTTTCCGAAAAGGAAGCCGCTAAAGAAGTCGTAAAGACTCCGGCTCTGGATGCTGTGAAGAGCCTGGCTGATTCTTATGACGCTAGGACCAAAGAGTTCATCAAGGCGACTCGCGATAAGAGCTTCATGAAAGGTTACCGCGAGGCAGCTAAGGAAGGTCGCGATGCGGTCAACAAGTACCTGAAATCGAAGGGTCAACCAGACCGAGAACAATACCTGGCTGAGATGGAGCAGATTGTGGCTCAATCGATGGCTTGGGTTGCGGCAAACGGACCAGCCGGGAAACGGGAATCCGCTTTGGATTTCCTGTTTGAAAACCACGCCGACAGCGAAGCCATGGAACTGGTCGTGGGAATCTCTGGATTCGGAGTGCCTCCTTCAAAAGCGAAAGCGCGGTTCCGATCGCTGATTAAAGGGAACCCTTCCGAAACAGTAAAGGCCCTGGCCACGATGTCGTTGGCCGACATGCTGGCGGGTGAAGGCAAGCCCGACACACTAAAAGAAGTTGAAGCACTGTACGAAACGGTCGTCAAAAAGTACGCCTCTGTCGAACGACGCGGTGTACCAATCGGAAAAAGTGCGAAGGATGCATTGTTTGCAATTCAGTACTTGAGCATTGGCAAGGAAGCTCCGGAAATTGCAGCCGAAGACCTGGATGGTGTTGAGTTCAAACTCACCGACTATCGAGGCAAAATTGTGTTGCTGGATTTCTGGGGCAATTGGTGAGGACCTTGCCGGGCTATGTACCCTTACGAGCGGTCGCTCGTAAAGAAGCTCGCAGGTAAACCATTTGCTTTGATTGGCGTTAACAGCGATCGTGATCGCGAGAAGCTCAAGGACGTCCTTGAAGAAGAGAACATCTCGTGGCGTAGTTTTTGGAATGGCCCCGAAGGCACCAGCGGACCAATTTCAAAAGCATGGAACGTCAGAGCCTGGCCGACAATCTATGTTCTCGATGGCGAAGGCAAAATTCGCTACAAGGACGTTCACGGCGCTGAACTCGACAAAGCACTTGAGACACTCATGGCCGAAGCCGGTCATAAAGTTGATCTCAGCAGCCACGACGAAGATGAGGAAGAAGACGAGGGCGACGGCGACTCGGAAGAGAAGAAAGACGCCAAATCCGACAACGATGCCAGCTCCGAGAAGAAAGGCGACGCTGACGGCAAGTAATACTCCGTAGCCAGCCAGGATTTCGCAGCGACCGCAGACTCAGTTTGCGGTCGCCGCCCCCCCCAACGGCGAGCGGTGGGCGTCAGCCCGGTGATGTCAGCCCAGTGATGTCAGCCCAGCAATGTCACACAACAGTACGGGTGAAGTGTTGCGATATCGTCGCGGCGAGTTGATTGGAGAAGGTCTTAAGTTCAATTGGTGCAGTGTGATCACCCACGCGTGTGGTGCGCTGACATCACCGGGCTGACGCCCGCCGCTCGCCTGCCAGATTTCGAGACTTGTCTCGCCTGGAGTGCTTTAGAGTCGGTATGCTGAACCGGTTCGGTTACCGGATTTAGAATGCACTATCGCACGATCCTCATCATTTTTGCTGTGGCGCTTTCCGCAAGTGCCCAGGTCAAGCACGCTCAGCAACTGCAGCGCGATCAGCCTGCGGCTCACTGGTCCTTCGTGGACGTTGCGACTGGTGGCGACTTCCAACAGCAGTCGGTGGGGCAGCCTGGAACAGCACCCGGGCCGGTGGCTCCTGAGTTTCCGTTGTTCGACGAGGACAACTCGGCGCTGAAGCTGAACGGTAGGAGCTATCTTCGGATCGCAGATCCTGGCGAGAACAGTCCGTTCGATTTTGACCTTGGCGACGGCATGACAATCGAAGCCTGGGTAGCTCCGACCAGGCTGCCGGGCGGTTATTCATACATCATCGGCAAAGGGCGTACCTATCTGGCCGGACAGGTCAAAGAGAACCACAACTGGGCGCTGCGTCTACAAAAGAAAGGCGGCGGCGCGGGGCTTTCGTTCTTGTTTCGTACCCGGGGTGAAGGCAACGAATATCACCGGTGGGAGTCCAACCAAACGTTCTCCGTCGGAGACGGCTGGCACCACGTCGCGCTGACTTACACCTTTGGAAAGAAGGGCAGCGTTCGCGGCTACATCGATGGCGAACGTGTTACGGGCAAGTGGGGGCTCGGCGGCGATACGACCCGCGCGCCGATGGTGAATGATGATGAGGTCTGGATTGGTTCAGCGATGGGCGGCAAGCCTGGTAGTTCATTTGTCGGGCGAATGGATGAGATTGCGATTCACCGCCGAGCACTACCGGCCACGCGGATTGCTGAACGCTATCGGTACAACGCACCCAAGCTTCCCCCGGTTGTGGTTCCTCAAAACAAAGTGCTGGTTGAGATTCTGGAACGCGTTCCGAACGGATGGAACTTTAGGGGAACCAAATTTGCTGAGTCGTTTACATCGGACATCTTTGCATTCCCGGAGTTGCCGAAGCGGTACAACGAACGCGGCGTGCATACGGCTCGCCCGACACCGTTTTTGGTTCGAGCTCACGCGGATGTCGTCATCCCCTCGGGCAAGCACCGCATCCTGTTCCGATCGCGCGAAATGTCGCGACTGTTTGTTGACGATCAGAAAGTCGCAGAGACACAGCCGTACAAAATTACGATTGATGCAAATGGTCCCATTTGGGAACTCGATCGAAGTCACAGTCCAAACATTCGGCCACTACAACGCGGCGACCGGCAGGCGGTGGTTGAGATTGATGGCGACGACAAGCCACACCGACTGCGGCTGGAGATTCTGGTCGGCTTGAAGAATCGGCGACCGGAAATGGGCGACGCTTCGGTCAGTATCGCGGATGCAGCCGGTGACTTTCGCATCGTGAGTTTTGGGCAGTCTTTTGATGTAACCGATGACGGCTGGAGCGAGTTCCGGGAATGGAACCGCAAGCAGCTTATTGCGACCAACAAACGCCGTCGTGACGAGGCTGGTTCTGAGGAAACTGAGTACTGGAAACTCCGTCATGACCTGGCACGCAAACATGTTGTTGGCCAGGAACACGATCGCTCTCAAACCATTGATCAGTTCGTTGACCGCAGTCTTGCAAAACAGAGTGTGCCAGTTGCCGAGCGACTTGAAGACCTGGAGTTCCTGCGGCGAGTCGCTTTGGACACGATCGGAACCATTCCGCGACGCGCACACATTGAGTCCTTCCTTGCCGACTCGCCCCGCACCCGTCGCGCCAGGGTGATTGATCGGTTACTGGACGACGAAGGCTGGGCCGATCATTGGGTTGGCTACTGGCAGGACGTGCTGGCAGAAAATCCGAATATCGTAAACCCGTCGCTCAACAACACCGGGCCGTTTCGCTGGTGGATTCACGAATCGTTTTTGGAGAACAAACCGTTCGATCGGTTCGTGACCGAACTGGTCATGATGGAAGGCGGCAAGTTTGAAGGCGGTCCGGCTGGCTTTGGCATGGCGTCAGAAAACGACGTTCCGATGGCCGCGAAATCGCACATCATTGGCCAGGCGTTCCTTGGCATCCAAATGCAATGTGCCCGCTGCCACGACGCGCCCAGCCATGACGTGCAGCAGAAAGATTTGTTCTCCCTGGCCGCGATGCTGAAGCGCGGGCCAGAACAGGTTCCCATGACAAGCTCGATCGACGTGCCTGCTGACGAGCTGGCTCACATGGCGGTCAAGGTCACACTAAAGCCGGGTTCGAAAGTTCCACCTGCCTGGACATTCCCCGAACAATCCAGTGAAGAGATCCCTTCAGGTGTCCTGCGAAAACAGAGTGACTCGCGAGAACGTTTGGCTGCTCTGCTGACTCTGCCCCAAAACGAACGCTTTGCAAAGGTCACGGTGAACCGGATTTGGCATCGCTACCTCGGCCGCGGCCTGGTTGAATACCTGGACGACTGGGAAGGCGTAGAACCATCGCACCCAAAACTACTGGATTGGCTGGCCAACGAATTCATCGCCAGCGGCTACGACATCAAGCACATCGCGCGATTGATTCTTAACAGTCGGGTCTATCAACGGGCTCCCATTACATCGGACAAGGCTGAACAGTTCGCGGGTCCGCAACAGCGCCGGCTGACGGCCGAACAGCTTTTGGATTCGATGTTCGTGTTTAGCGGCAAGCCATACAACGCGGGTCTCATCGCGTTCGACATCGATGGGGCCAGGCCAGCAACACTGTCGCTCAATCTCGGTTCACCACGCCGCGCGTGGATGCTGACATCCACATCGAACGAACGCGACCGCCCGGGCCTCGCAATGCCGTTCGCCCAACCCTTCGTCACGTTCCTCGAACAGTTCGGCTGGCGCGGCGCGCGGCAGGCGCCGATTAACGAACGGCCAGACGACCTTACAGCCCTGCAACCGGCTGAGTTCGCTAATGGAGTGCTTGCCCGGCGAACCTGTCGGCTTTCCGACGACCATCAGCTAACACAGCTTGCCTTGAAAGCGGATCTCACCGTTAAGACGCTTGCAGAAGAACTCCACCTGCGACTGTTCACGCGACGGCCGACGTTGGCTGAGGCTCGGGTTGTGACTGACTTGTTGTCGCCAGGCTTTGAAACGCGGCGGCGTTTGGATGAACCAATTAACAAACCGGCTCGTGATCGCCGAGGAACAATCTCGTGGTCGAATCATCTGGAAGAAGAAGCGAGTACGATCAAGCAGGAACTGGAACAGGTTGTTCGCCGTGGTGATCTACCAACGAGACGGCTCGATCCGGACTGGCGAGAACGCCTTGAGGATCTGATCTGGAGTATGATGAACTCACCCGAGTTTCGGTTTAGTCCATAGGTCAACAATGCAAAACCGACGAACTTTTATTCAGGCCACAGCCATAACGGGCGTCGCCGCTACTCTGGCGCGGAGCGTCTCGGCTGCCGAAGACTTTCCCAAAGGCAAGGCCAAACACTGCATCATGATTTGGCTGGGTGGTGGAGCCTGCCAGATTGATACGTTCGATCCGAAGCGTGTTGGCGATCCGAAGACCAGAAAGCCGGGTTCAAACTACGCGGCCATCGACACAGCGATTAAGGGAACGCAGGTTTCTGAGCACCTCAACCACTGCGCGAAGGTTTTGGATCGGTTCAATATCGTTCGCACGTGCAACCACAAAGGCTTTCCGGATCACGCAGCGGCGACCAACTTCGTACACACCGGTCGCGCGACCAGTGGGACGATCGTCTACCCGTCAATCGGTTCGCTGATCACCCATTCGCGCGGACCAATTAACGATCAGATCCCGCCCTATATCCTGATCGGTTACCCGAACGTATCGCGCGGTCCCGGCTATCTTGGGCCGAAGTCGGGCTATGTGTACCTGACTGACACGGAATCCGGGCCAAGTAGCTTTACCAGAGATAGTTCCGTCAACTCCGCGCGGCAAGCACGGCGTGAGAAGTTGCTGGCGGATCTGAAGAAGGGCTACGTCGGCAGGAACAAGCAGCATCAGGCGATTCAGGATTACGATCAGGCGATTGAAGAAGCACTGCGACTTTCGGGCCCCGACTTCAAACGCGTCTTCGCCTTGAATGAAGAACCCGACGACCTGCGCAACAGTTATGGAAGCGAATTTGGACAGCGGTGTTTGTTGGCTCGACGGTTGTGCCAGGCGGGCGTTCGGTTCGTCGAAGTGTCACACAACATGAACTTCGTTAACGGTTCTGGTTGGGACACGCACCGGCAGGGCCAGTTAAAACAACATTTGTTGATTCAGGATTTAGACAAGTCGCTTGCAACGCTGGTCACCGATCTTGAACAACACAAAATGCTGGACAAGACGCTCATCGTCGTGGCCACCGAATTCGGCCGACCAGCAGGTTGGGACGGTGGAGGTGGCCGGAACCACCACATGGCTGCGTTCAGCATGGTCCTCGCAGGCGGTGGCCTAAAGAACGGACTCACCATCGGCCAAACCGACGAGCTTGGCATGAAGATTCTTGACGAGCCCGTTTCGATCCCCGACTTCCACGCCACGATCGCCTGCGCGATGGGTGTGGATCCGTCTGAAGAACTCTACGCCGGCGAACGACCGATTCCGATTACCGATCGTGGAAAACCAATCCGGCGACTATTCGCTTAGTCTTCTTTGCGTTCAACCGCGCCGATATCTGGTTGGTCACCGCACATCGTCGGTGTTGAGCAGGGTTGCATGTTTGTCTCCCGGCTTCCGTCGCATGCGAGGATACACTCTGGCAACTGGCGAACATGTCTATCGCGGCGAGTACCACTGGCCTGACTACAAGCTCGGGCCGCTCGTCATCGAACGTGGGCTGGCCAGAAACATGAAGACCTACGAGACCTACGATGCGGCGTGGAAGGTGCGGATCGAATTAGAGACTCCATGATCGGCGGAGAGGAAGTGAAGTCGTTCGGATAGAAAAACCGTCAGTCAAGCCTGAGCAGAACGTGCGCACAGGGAAGGTTGCGGCGATTCCAAGTCAGCAATAAGATACAAGTCACCCGACTCAGTCGGGAATAATCCCGCCAATAAGAGCCTTATCCGGCTCTGAAGCGGTGTTAAGTAAATTAGTTA
>CAZAIB010000182.1:0-8757 GCA_964485095.1 uncultured Planctomycetaceae bacterium
CCCAACGCTTCCGCCGCAAACGCGTTCGTCGCAACACACTTGGCCGCCGCTGCAGGAGTGCTTTCCTGGTCGGCCTGCGAATGGGCGAAACACAAACGCCCCAGTCTCCTGGGCGCGTGTTCCGGAGCAGTCGCCGGACTGGTTTGCATCACGCCGGCAGCGGGTGCAGTGAATCCAATTCACGGCATGGTACTGGGCTTGATTGCCGGAGTTGTTTGCTTTTTCTTCTGCACAACCATCAAGAACAAGTTCAACTACGACGACTCACTGGACGCCTTTGGTGTCCACGGCGTCGGCGGGACTGTGGGAGCGATTCTGACAGGCGTGTTCGCAACCGCCACTGTGACCGGCGGAGCATCCGGAGTCCTGGAATCCGGCGTCGATGGGCTCACTTTACTTCGGAACCAATTAGTCGGCGTCGGCGCATCAGCACTGATCGCCATCGTCGGAACCATCGTCCTGCTGAAGATCATCGATGTCACGATGGGTCTTCGAGTCAATCAGGAAAGCGAACTCAAAGGCCTCGACGTCTCCCAACACGGCGAAGAAGGCTACATCTTCTACTAACCGAACGTTCCGTTCGATCGGATTCCGGGTGGTGGGTTGGTTGAGGCTGGCGATTGCGAATCCGGTTGGGTACGTAAGGAACGGCGACCCGCCAAGGGTGGCCGGGGTTGGAGCGAGGCACGAGTGAAACCCCGGTGCGATCAACCAACAGGCCTCCTATTCTCGTGAACCGTCCGAACCACGCTCTGGGGTTTCACTCCTGCGTCGCTCCAACCCTCGCCACACAGCCGTTGGTGGATTCGCTGAAGTTGGTGACTACAAATCCGGTTGGGTGCCCGAGCAACGGCGACTCGACGAACAAGCTCTGCTACCCAAGCAAGCGGTTCTGACGTAGGCTTCGCTTATGGCTGATTCAGAACCACTTTCCATTGCCGAACAGATTGCTGCCCGCAAAAAGCAGCTCACTGAAATCCGCGCGCATGCAGCCACATTGCTGGGCGATGGAGCAGCCGGACGCCAGATCACCGCCTACCTGTCGGACGCCACCAACCGACTGCTGGTTTCGATGATCGAATCGACCGCAGCGGCCGCTGGTTCAGAAAGTTCCGATTCCATCTGGCAGCGCTGTGCCGTTGTGGCTGTTGGCGGGACCGGACGCGGCGAACTCTGTCCCTACTCTGACATAGACCTCCTGTTCCTGTCAGAGAAAACTGATTCGCAGTTTGCAGACATCGCCTCAGCCGTCGTCCGAGACTGCTGGGATTTCGGAATCAAGCTCGGGCACACCGTTCAAACCGTCGCCGAAGCCCGCACGATGGCGCGCGAGGAGATTCAGTTTCTTACGTCACTGGTGTCAGCCAGACCATTGGTTGGCGATGACGCGTTCGTAAAGTCGTTCAAGTCAAAGCTGCTGCGGAACGTCATCAAACGCCGCCAGACAGACTTCATCCAGGCGTGCGTCGAGAGCCGCGAAGAGGAACGCGAACAGGCTGGCCAAGCCGTAAAACAACTGGAACCAGACGTTAAACGGGCTCCCGGCGGGCTTAGAGACGTGCATTTACTGCAGTGGATCGCCTATGCCGTCGCGGAAGTCAGCGACCTTGAAGGAATCCGGATGCGCGATCTGGTTCCAAAGAAAGATGCCGTCGCACTGGCCGAAGCGTACGAGTTTATCACTCGCATTCGTGTCGATTTGCATCTCTCTGCCGGTCGACCACACGACATTCTGACACGCGATGATCAGTTGCGGATCACGGAAGAACGCAACGTTCAGGCGGACGCCGGACGACGGCCGGTTGAGCGGCTAATGCAGACCTACTTCCGACATTCATCCAGCATCGCCGACATCAGCAGACAGTTCGTCAAGCGCAACCAACCGCGGACACTCCGGTCGCGTGTGCTACGGCCGCTGACATCGCACCGATTTGACGACATCTACGTCATGCGCCCTGAAGGCATCGACGTCCGACCGCGCGACAAAGGCCGCGTGTGTTCTGACCTCACCGCGACACTTAAGCTGTTTCTGTCATCACTGCTTTACGATGTCGATCCAACTCCCGAAATGCTTGAGCGGATTCGCGAAGCGGTTCCGTCGTACCCGCCGGAGCTTTCGCAGGAAGCTGGCAAGATGTTTCGGAAAATCCTGCGCAGCCCGGGAGACCTTGGCCGAGTCTTAAGAACCATGTACTCGACCGGAGTCCTGGAATACCTGATTCCCCAGTTCGCTCACACTCGCGGCCTAATTCAGTTCAACCACTACCACTCATACACAGTCGACGAACACACCCTGCGCGCGATTGAAGCGGCGGTTCGATTCAACGAAGACGAAGGCCGAGTCGGCAGTGCATATCGCGCGGTACGGCATAAGGCCAGCCTGCACCTAGCGATTTTGTTGCACGACATTGGCAAAGGTTATGAACGCGATCACAGCGAACTGGGGGCTGAGATCGCTGCTGAAGTCGGACCGCGGTTCTCAATGTCACCACACAAACAGGAGATGGTTCCGTTCCTTGTGCTGAACCATCTCAAAATGTCGCACCTGGCTTTGCGGCGTGACATTTCGGATACGCAGCTGATTCTGGAGTTCGCCAAGATGATTGGTAGCCCCGAACGATTGCGGATGCTGTACGTTCTCACGGCAGCCGACATCACAGCCGTGGGTCCGGATGTGTTTACAGATTGGAAAGCCGGATTACTGGGTGAGTTCTACAGTCGAACAATGGAAGTTCTCAGCGGGACGTCTGAGAAACACCTGGAACAGGAACGCATCGGTTCAGCGCGTGACGAAATCAAAGAAGAACTTGAGCGGCTTAGCGAACAACCGATCCCTGACGAGTGGATCAATCGTGAGTTGGATTCGATGCCAACCTTCTACCTCACCGGCGAAACCCCCAAACGGTTGGCTCGCGACCTGCTGCGTCTCAAAGAACTCCCCGACAACGGCATCAAGGTGTGGGGCAACTATGACGCCGAAAAAGACGTCGTTGAATACCGCGTTATCACGCGTGGCCCTGCGACCGATGGCTGCTTCCATCGAATTGCGGGCACGATGGCTGCTTTGCGGATGGATATTCTGACCGCCGGCATCTGCACAACTCGAGATGGAGTTGTTATCGACACGTTCCGAGTCACCGACAACGACTACGAAGGCAATGTCCCGGAGCAGCGCATCGCCGAAGTGGCGGAAAAAATCAGGGGCGTGCTGGCTCAGGAAATCAGTGTGGAAGACATGCTTTCACGACGCAGCCAGCAGTCCGTTCGTGCCACGACACCGGACGTATCAGAACTGGAACCGCGCGTTGTGATCGACAACGACTGTTCGCGAGACTACACGGTGATCGATGTCTTCGCCTACGACCGCCCCGGCCTGCTGTATTCGCTTTCGCTGGCGCTGCACGAACTTCAACTGTCCGTCCAACTTGCTCGAATTGGAACTCACCTGGATCAGGTTGTCGATGTGTTCTACGTGACGAATCCAGAGGGGAAAAAAGTCTTCGAACCTGAATTAACTCAGACGATTACTGACCGGTTGCTGCGGGTCATCGCTGACGCAAATAGCAATGCCAGATAGCGTTTTCGTGGACTGCCAGAGATGGCATTGTCGAGGTTTTGGCCGAAACGTATAGTCCGAGGTTCCCGTTGCCCCGATGCAACTTCGATATAGCTGAGCTGGAGACAACCTGTGACAGTACGTGAGCAAGAGATCGAGTTGCGCGTGGGTGATTCGGTTTGGCTTGGCGAGTATCGCGTGACGGTAATCGAGATCGACGGCGACGAAGTTGTGTTCCAGGTGGATGACTCAGAGAAATTGGAAGCCAAAGAAATCCGAATCCTGCCCCGCTAAGGCAGAGGGCACGAAAAGCGGACGCAGCTTGTTGATTGATAGGCTCGACCAGACAGGACGTTGGCCAGCAGAAGAAACTACCGGCCGACCTCTCCTTCGGTGATTCGTTCTAAGAAGCTGCTCGTGTCCAGAATCGCCTGAACCGTGATCTGGACCTTGAACTGCTGTTCGCCTCGCAGGACGGTCAGCACTACTGGATCGCCAATCTCGCGATCTGAGAGGTTCGCCACCAAAGCCTCGCCGTCAGCAACCTCATCACCGTCAACGCCGGTGATGGCGTCGCCCGGTCGCAACTTAGCCTTGTACGCGCTGGAACCCAGTGCAACTTTTCGGATAATCGCGCCCTTAAACTTGGGAGCGTTGGTAGACACGAACTCGTTTGAGAACAAAGAAACGCCGAGGCCCGGGCGAGTTCCCCAGCCACCTCGAATCAGTTCGGGCACAACCAGATTCACAGTATCGATCGGAACCGCAAAACCAACACCCGCACTTTGACCAGAACCAGATGATGCCGTCGCCGGGCTGTAAATCAGAGTGTTCACGCCGACCATCAGACCGGAGCTGTCAAGCAGTGGGCCACCCGAGTTGCCGGGGTTGATAGCGGCGTCTGTCTGGATCATGTCCAACATACTTGAACCACCCTGCTCTGACATGAGGTTCCGTCCCACACCGCTAATGATGCCGGTTGTCAGCGTTTGCTGAAGTCCAAATGGACTACCAATCGCGAAGACCTTTTGACCAACCTGCAGATCTTCCGATTTCCCAATCGCCAATGGCGTCAGTCGTGACGGCGGAGTGTCAGTCAGTTTGAGAACCGCAAGGTCGAACTCGTGAGCGAACGAGTGAATCTGTGCGTCCCATTCAGACCCATCAGAGAACGTGACAGTGCACGCCCCAAAGACCGGAACACCATCACGATCCTGTTGCTGAATCGCGCCGGCAATGACGTGGTAGTTGGTAACGATGTGGCCCTCTCGGTCCCAGACCAGGCCACTCCCTTCACCTGCATCAACTTCACGAGTTCCAATCCGACGGTCGCGTACAAACGCACTTGTCTTGACGGAAACAACCGAAGGCGACGCGTTCTTGAACAGACTGATCGTGGACTTTTCGTCCTCGGCCAAATTGCCTGCGGGTGTCACGGGCCGCGAGTTAACACTGCTACCGAACAGGTTGGTTTTCTCAATCAAAAACCGATAGCTCATCATTCCTACCAGGAAAAGCAGGAAGCCGATAAGCAGGTAATTTACGGAGCCGCGAGTTGGTGCTGTCATCTGTCATTCAGTCCGATTCGTTGCCGAACCATTCCATTATGGCAGTTCGGCAACTTTCGCTGCGAGTTCATTTACAACAGAACGCAGTCGCTTCAGCAACTTTTCTGCATCCTTGTGTTCAACACCGACGATCTCTTTAGTAAGCCCCTTGTTGGCTCGTTCAAGACTAGTAACGTGCTTCGCCAGCAACTTTTCAGGTGTGGCTTTAGGTTTTTCAAGAACCGCTGTGGCTCCCGCTTCCCCAGCCGGCTTCGGTGCCGGCGAACCGGCTCCCTTCCGAAACGGTGAGTAATCCTCACGGGCAGCAGACGCAACAACAGGCTGCTGTTCACTACTACTACCTGAAGCAGTCGAACCGCTGGACTTGATTCCAGTTCCAAAGTCATCCGGATCCTTCACCTCAGTCGATTGTGGCCCGTCAATTTCGATTGCAAGATTGTTGCCCCAGTCGTCAGTCGATGGCTGAGTAAGATCCTCACCATGCATCGCTCGACGCCATGCCTTCATCTCAGCAACCGACGCTTCGTTTTCCTGAGCCCACTGGAGACACTCCGGCGAATCGTCCCAGTTCAGGGCGACATAGAAGTGTGACCACTTAAGCAGTGTATAATCGCCATCCACGTCGGCGAAGGTTTCCCACACGCGACGACGCTGATAGACCTGATCGCCGGACAGCCCAACCAGAAAACCAAAGTCCGCATCAGTGCGGCCCCGTGAATATTTCTTCGTCCAAATCGCAGCACATTCGCCAACCACCCAATTGGACTGGCTGACCGCAGTCTGCGCTTTCTCAATAAGTTCTTGTTCGGGTTTTGAGATCAAATCTTTGGATTTTGCCATGAGCGATTGCGTCTCCCATACGCCGCTGGAGTCTGTAGTGGGTTCGAAGCTCGAATCTCAAGGGGTTTGAGCGATTGAAACTTCGTGGCGCCCCCAAAAGGTAACGCCGGCCTCAAAGCGAAAGAGGTCCTGTAGTACTGCGGTTCGACAACGACAAATGTGTCAGTTGGAACCGCGTTCGAGCCAGCCTTGCTCGAGTACTTCGGCACATGAAGCGGCCAGCATGGTACCGACGGGAACCCCCGTTTTCTACCGACGGACCTTCGGGTGGCGGGGAGACTTCCGAGATTCGAGGTAGTCGGAGAGGTTGTCAGTTTTGGACTGTTTCCGGAGTTTAGAGAAGTCCAGAGCCTGCCAGCTAAACAGTAGCAAACCTGCCATGACGAACGGGATGAACAGCTCACCGGGCAGACTTCTGAACTCCTCAGCAGCCGCCTCAGGCGCATCAGATGATTGTCTGACCACCTTCTGAGCCAGAATCTGGTCGGGCGGAGCGTCCAGATGCCGCATGATTCTAAGGGCCGAGGTTCCCACCAAGGCCGCGATCGCGAAGACGACCGTGCAGCGGACCGGGATTGTGAGCACTGTTTCCATAACAAGTAATAGTACGTGACGAACCAACGGGCCGGTTCTGGTGTCTAATCGGCGAAGTTTGCGCGGAACCCGGGAGCTGGTGATGGCTGGAATTCTGGGGTTCCTAAGATGATGGGGAAAACGGTCAAGACCGGTGGCAGGCTAACCGATTAAATCGCTATCATCGGCCCTCAGGCCAAATGGCGCGATGGCGAAGTGGCTAACGCAGCGGATTGCAAATCCGCCATTCGTGGGTTCAAATCCCACTCGCGCCTCTACCCGAGCACTGACTCTTGTCGGTGCTTCGGGTTTTTTCATGCGCGGTCAAGGGTTGCTGCCCCCCCCACGCAATAGACGGCCGTTCGTAGTCCCGGCTTCATACACTTCAGCCGGCTTTGAGTGATCTTTACCCGGAGCTGGGCTCTGGTGATCATGGCCGCAATGAAAACAATCGCGTACCTAGTGGTTGCCCTGCCCTTTGCGTTCCCGGCAACACTGCGCGCCCAAGTCACTCAGGCAGTTGACGGCGATGTTGTCAAGTTGGCGTCCACTTCCTTAGTCAACGAGCACCTGAGGAAAAACGTCGATCAGAATCAGTTGTCACGCGAGTGGGCGCGGCGGTTTATGCTGAGTCTCGACCCGGTTCGCATGCACTTCCTCGCGTCCGATGAAGCCGAGTTCATCGGCCAGTCGACATCACTTCTTGCGGATGCCCGGAAAAGTGACGTCCGGTTTCCTACGCTCGTCACAAAGCGGTTCCGCAAGCGACTCGAAGCGAACGCATTGCTTATCAACAAGCTGCTCGCCACCGCGCACGATTTCACCATCGACGAATCCGTGCAGATCGAACATCAAACGTACGCTGCCAACAAACAAGAATCCGAGGAACGATGGCGGCTGCGTATCAAGTACGAGTTGCTGATGGAGAAGATCAACAGACGGGACAGCCAGGGCGCTCGCAAATTTCTCCACGCCAGGTACCGCCGGATCGGAGAACGGTTCGAGTCGCTTCCGCCATCGAAGCTACGGTCGCTGTACCTCGACGCTTTGGCAAAATCGTTTGACCCACACTCGTGGTACATAGACGAAGAGTATCTGACGCTTTACCGCACCAGCCAGATCCCGGCTCCCGCGATCGACCAAAGACTGGAGTATCGGCAGGGTGACCTTTGGCTGCGTTCATCAGGCGAACGCAGGTTAAACGGTTCTCAGCCTTTTACCGCTCGCAGGATCGTTGCTGTCCGAAAAATTGGACAGCCCGCAATTCACTTGGTAGGCCTGCCCTACGGCGACGCCCATCGCACCATCATCTCACCCATCGGCGAACTTGGACTCACCAGTCGGATTGTTGTTGAAGTTGACGACCCACGCCGCGGATATCGCGACACAGTCGTCATCGACCGGTGGCCCAGGTCATAGACCAAACCGCGCAGTCGCGTTGCCGGATAGCCACATCCTCGAATCTCACCTGCAAAGGTTAAGAACATAAGGTAGCGTTCAGAGATCGTACGTTTACCTGTTGCGAGTGATCGTGTGCGGGGTGAAACTGCGGTCTTACGATCCAGATTCGAGACTCGATGGTGGCCGCGATGCCGAGAACCCGATCGTCAACTGCGCTGATTCTATATCTTCTGAGCAGCCTTACGGCGTTTGGAAATGGCAACGAGTGGCTGTCCACAGCACCGTTGAGAAGTGATTGGAAGCGAGAATCCAATTGGTCGGCCGGACTGCCGACAGCCGCACAGCATCTGCTGCTGAATCACCCTCAACCCTTAAGCCAGATCCGGGTTCGCCTGATGGACGAACCGGCTGTCGCGGCATCGGTGCGATTGGGTTCTGGAACCGAACAGCGCGGGCAGCTGGCCATTACCCGTGAAGAACTTCGCGTGGACGCAGTTGCATCCGATGCTGAATCGGGCCGGGTAATGATCGGAGACGCAGGAGGCACCGGTCACGTGCTCGTAAGAACCGGCGTCCTGCACGCGGCGACAGCGCTAACGTTGGGAAACGCGGAAGGGTCGGTTGGTTCGCTGAAGATCCAAAGAAACAGCCAGGTTTCCTGCGGCGTTCTACAGCTTACTACAGCGGTCAACAGTTCGGCCGAACTTGAAATCAATGGTGCGGGTTCGACCATTATCGCTGACGCCCTGACTGTCGGAGACGGCGCGAGTTCAATTGAGTTCAGCCTGACCCGTGAGATGAGTCCGATCCAAACTCTCG
>CAZAIB010000183.1:0-8657 GCA_964485095.1 uncultured Planctomycetaceae bacterium
GGAAACGACCTCCGGTTCATACCGAGCACCAGTGGCTTTGAGAGCGGCCAGCTTTTCGGTTTCCTCGTTGATGTCGCCTTCCGACTGAGCTTTACGCAGTTCTTCGATCCGTTCGTTCGCGACTTTCACCAACGTGTTGTAGTCGTCAATCCGTTCCTGCAGCGACGAACTGAAACTCAGATCGACAGCCAGTGGGACTTCATCCAGCGGGTTCTGTTTTTTCTGATCCGCGAGGTCGTTTAGTTTCTCTCTGGCCCGGCCGATTGAGTCGCCGATCTCTTCGAACACAGACTCGTCCAGCGGTGGAACCTCGATGTAGTCTTCCCAGAATTGTCGTGCCGCGTTGTTTTCAGAGAGGACCTTTTGCTGGTTCACGACAACGCGTTCTCCGTAGGCCGATTCAATCAAGCCGCTGAGACTGTTGATTTCAGCTTTCAGCGTATTGTACTCGCGGCTGAAGAAGCCCTTGTACGCCGCAATCAGCTTGCTGCTTTTCGTTGACTCACCACAGAACGGACAATTGTCGTCTTCGAGGTGTTCGCAGCCTTGTTCAATCCACGACAGCGTGGCGCCGCTTGTCTTCTTTTCGATGTGTTCGTGAACCAGTTGTTCGGCGTTGTCCAGAAAGTTGCCAATGGTCTTCTTCAGAACCTGTTCGAACGAATCTGACAGCTCCGGAAGTTCAATCGCCGTAAACCCGTCGGCGCGGTCAAGCTTCTTGCGTTTGCCAAGCGTATCGACGCGTTCCGTTTGGCGACGAATGTCTTCTTCCAGCGAACTGGATTGGGGCAGGGCGATGAACTGCTCTAGCGTCACGTCTCGCGGCACATGGCTCTCAAGTTCGTTCTTAATGTCTCGCACCGCGCTGTTGTGCTCTGTCACTTTCTCTTCAAGAGCCGCAGCTTCATCCAACAATTCGCCGGAGGTTTCTCCCAGAATCACCGTGTACAGACTCTTGCCGTGATCATTATCCATCAGGTCGCCCGAGTGAACGTTTCGGTTCACGAACGCCTGATCGAACACAGACAACGCGCTCAAAGGCGAATCCCATTTGCCGGATGCGAAGTTGTGGTCGCCATCGTCTGTCGAGAAGCTGATTTCCGCATCGTCCTCACCTCCTACGGGCCTTCGGTCATCAATCGTCTGTGCGTCCCCAAGCTGCAGTGATCTTAGAACAGAAGCGATGGTTGACTTGCCGGCTCCATTTTCACCGTAGACCAACACAGTGCTGCCGAGTTTTTCCGCGGTAACGTCGTTCAGACTCCCAACGTGTTTGATGTTGAACGAGTTGATCATGAGCTGCACACCTGAGCCGAAACGTGAAATTTGAAGCGGCTGCGATGCTATCGGATCTTGCGTTGCGTCGCACTTGTGCAGGAGCAATTGCTCATCCACGAGCAGAAACCACGAATCAAACCAACCTTACGGACGGCATGCACGCTCGATCGGGTTGGCTGGAACTCACCCCCGCGTGCCGGCGACTTAGCTGTGCATTCGCGGCAGGTCGCAACCGGCTTCGATGATCTTCGCCTCTTCTGCGGCCAGTTCATCCAGTCGTGCGGTCACTCGCTCTTCTGGTGCGTAGTGCCGAGCGAGTCGAACGTACGTCGTGTGATGCCGCGCCTCGGATTCGTACAGGCTGCCGTAGAAATCGACGAGTTGCTGATCCTCCAAATGATCTCTCAGTAGAACGAACCGTTCGCAACTGCGAGCTTCAATGAGACTGGCGACCAGTAGGCGATCAACGGCTTTGTTTGGTTCCTGCTTCCCGGCCAGCTGTTTCATGTTCCCACCATACGTGCCGGGCTTGATGCGACGGAAGCGGATGGAACGGCTCTTGAGAACTTCCAACACCATGTGAAAGTGTTCCAGTTCTTCATTGATGATCTCAGTCATCTGGACGCACAGTTCTTCGTTCTCGACGTAGTCGAACATCAGACCCATCGCGACGCCGGCGGCTTTCTGTTCGCAGTGCGCGTGGTCGACGAGGATTAAGTCGAGATGTTCGTCAACCTGTTTGAGCCAGCGTTCGGACGAGGTCGATTGGAGATGCAACATGATGAATCCGTAGTTCGAAAGGATCGGCCCGATTGAACGCAAAACATGCTGCAAGTGGAAGGGCAGGGGACGCCCCAACCTGACAGAAAGCCTGTTCAGCAATCCGCCCGGCGTAGATTTGAGTTCTCAAAAATCCGAGAAACGGAGGTCGTGAGGCTCGTCGCTGTCCATGCCGCCTCTTCACGTGTTTTTCCCAGACAGAGAACCCAGACAAGGCGGGCGAACCCAATGAATTGCTTACTTTTTCGGCTCCAGAGACACGTTGACGCGTTTTTGTAAAATCTGCTATCAACCCGCTCTAACACAGGTTTGGCTGCAGAATTTGCCGCTAAACAACCACGACGTTGGCCACGGCCTTCGTCTCCGGTTCGACAAGGATGTCGAACTTCACGCCAGGGAGCCGGCTTTGACTTCGACCAAACACAAACTTCGTGTCCTTTTTGTTGATGACGAAGAATCAATCGCCAGCATGATGCGTCTGGAGCTGCCCAGAATGGGGCACGACGCAACGATTTGCGAGAACGGCCACGACGCCATCAAGGCTCTCGAAGACAACACCTTCGACGCGGCGATCATTGACCTCCGCATGCCAGGACTCAGCGGCTGGGAAGTGGTCGAGCAACTCCGAAACATCTCTCCTGAGACGGAATTCGTTATCAGCACCGGCCATGGCAGCATGGACGATGCAATCCAGGCCCTGCGACTGGGAGCCTACGACTTTCTTCCGAAACCATGCCGGCTTTTCGAAATCGCCAGCGTCCTGCAACGCATCGCTGAAAAACGCGAAATGCAGCACAAAACCATCGCTCTCGAAAACCGTCTTGAACAAGTCCAGGGCAAGACTGACATCGTCGGCACCAGTGCCCCTATGCAACGCGTTCAAAAGCTAATCGAGAAGATCGCGCCGACCGAATCAACTGTTTTGGTTCTGGGCGAAACGGGAACCGGAAAAGAACTGGTTGCCAAACGCGTCCACGACCAAAGCGAACGCGTCAACGCGCCGTTCGTTGCCGTTAACTGCGGAGCGTTGCCGGAAAACCTGGTGGAGAGCGAGTTCTTTGGCCACAAGAAGGGTGCGTTCACCGGTGCGGATACACACCGCAAAGGGTTATTTGAAGTGGCCAACGGTGGAACACTGTTCCTTGACGAACTTGGCGAGCTGGACAAATCGATGCAGGTCAAACTGCTGCGATTCCTTGAATCCGGCGAGGTTAGACGAGTTGGCGAAAATGAAGCGTTCACTGTGGACGTAAGAGTCGTCTGCGCGACGAACCGCGATCTGCAGGAGATGGTCAACGAAGGCACATTCCGTGAAGACCTGTTCTTCCGAGTCAACACGTTTGAGATTCACCTGCCGCCGCTGCGAGAACGCAAGGAAGACATTCCTGAGCTGGCTGGATTCCTGATCGCCCGACACCTCCGTCGAGCCAGCGTACCCGACGGTTTCGTCTCACCAGAAGCCCTGGAACTGCTTAGCAATCACACATGGTCTGGCAACGTCAGAGAGCTGGCAAACGCTCTTGAACACGCCGTGATCCTGTCCGACGGCGAGACCGTAAGAGCGGAAGATTTGCCTGCCAGCGTCACCCGGGGAGCCGGAGCGACCGGCGACGACACCGTGCAGTTTGGCTCACAGGAGAAGACGCTGCGAGAGATGGAAATGGAAATGATCCATCACGTCCTGGACAAGCATCAGGGCGACAAACCGAAGACCGCCAAAGAGCTCGGCATCGCGTTGAAGACGCTTTACAACAAGCTAAACCAGTATCAAACCCGCGCGGCTGGCTAGGCGGTTGGCTGACGGTTCCCTTTCAAGGCCGTAGGCAATACGAATGAGCCACTTCGGCGGAAGGTGAGCGGTGAATGTCAGCCCGCCGGTGCCCAGCCTACTTTCACGACTGATTCCTGTCGGTGGTGGGTACGGCTTTTCGTGTACTGACGCATGCGAGAGAAAACGAGTAGAGCACAAGTCGCTAAACCCCTGATGTAAAATCAGGGCGACGTTGAACTCTTGGAGTTGGTTTCTCCGCAACAAGCACCCGACTGGCGCCAGCGCGTTAAAAAAGCACGCATACTCGCGTATGCGTGCTTCTTGAATTGCGTCGATCTGGATAAATCAGATTCGGCGAACAACACCAACGACAACGCCGAGGACGCGGTTTTGTCCGTTCAGTGTTCCTTCGCCTGACAGGCTTTCGAACTTTTCGCCAGCTTGGCGGCAAATCCGAGCGTTTCCAGAACCGTCAACAATGACCACCGTGTTGCCGTCTTCAGCAACGCTGTTTCGATCGACGACCAGGTTGTCGCCTTCAGAAACGCGGATCGTCGGATAGCTGGTTCCTGCTGTCACACAGCAGTTGCCTTCGGCGGAAAACAGGTCAGCGAAGTCGCTGCGTTCAGCATCCTCGCCCTCGACAATCTGTTGACCGTCCACAAGCCTGCCAGCAAAAGGCAGACTCAGACGGTTATGCGGTGAGTCGGAAAGCTGAATAGCACGCGACATATGAGATTCGCGAGTAATCAAGCCCTTCTTTTCCAGTGCTTTGAGATGACACATGACACCATTCGGTGACCGGATACCGAAGTGGTTCCCGATCTCCCGAACGGTGGGTCCGTATCCGCGATTAAGAATCTTGTCCTTTAAGAACTCATAAATGTCACTCTGCCGTTGCGTGAGCGCAGGCTTCTTCTCTTCCAATACCACTTTAAACTCCCCCGAGCGTTGGTGGACAAAATTGAATATTACAGCTGATCGAATTCTAATATACGACTGTCTACAGTCAATGCAAGCCCTACCCAAGAGTCCTAAAGTGAACGTACTGAACCTGAACGAATCGGGCGTATTCGCTTGCTTAGCACGATTCTGCGGCGATTGCAGGCTATTTTCTAAGGCCAACTTGACAGTTGACAGCCCAATCAGCGGACCGTCTTCGTCAAAAGAGCGTCGAGGTCAGCAATCGAAACATCAGTACTGACAACCTGCCCGTCACGGTCCAGAACCCAAACGGTCGGGATGTCGATGATCCCCCAGTAGGTCACAATTGGGTTGTCCCAGCGTCTTTTGCCCTCAGCAAAGAACAACTGCTTGCCGGGCATTTCGTGCTGAGCGAGAAAGGCCTTCACGTCCAACTCTTCGGTGTCCAGGTTCACTCCCAGCAGGTAAGCACCTCTGTGCTTCCGGACAGTCGACACCAGTTGATCAACGTTCTTCGCAAACTCTTCATTCTCAGAAGACCAGAACACGATCACGGTCGCTGAAGTCTTGCCTCGCAGTTGTTCAATGCGAGCGTATTTACCATCCAAAGTCGGCCCGGCAAACTGTTCGAGAACTTGCCCGCGAAGAGCCAATCGTCTGAGTATCGCGACCGCTCGTTGCCCCGAAGGATCCTGTGGAAACTGATCTTTGAGAGCCGTGTAGCACAGCGTCGCTTCGTTCAGCAGACTCGCCTGCATCTTGGGGTCTTTCATCTTTGGCGAGTGGATCTCACAACTGCGAGCCGCAGCAAACAAAATCGGTGCCGCTCGGTCTACTTTCTGTGGATAACCGTCAGCATAAAGCCGGGCCTGACGTGAGAGTTCCTGGAACCAACGTGGCTCCGAAGCGGCAAATCGCTGTGCATTTCCGTGCGCGTATCGAACCAACGTGAAGGCTCCTTCTTCGGCGGCGACCGAATTGTGATCGCGTTCATCAAGGTTTTTCACGTCGTCAAACAACGCATCGATATCATCAGGTTGACCGGCCAACGCCATCTCTAGACGCATTTCCAGCAGCTGCCGAACCGCGTCATTGAAGTACTTTTCCTTCGCTGGATCGTCATGCGTCTCGGAGATCAACTTCGTCGCCAGGTCGATAATTTTCGAGTTCCGTTCGCGGCGTAGCTGGCCAACCTTGGCGGGATCATCCGAAATCGGTTCGGCCTTCAGCAACGCAATCTCTTCCAGAGCCCACTCCGGCGAGTCCACTTGATCGGCTGCATCCGGGGCACCTGGTGTCAGCTCCATCGTCAGCCCACCGGACGCGGTTTGCATTGAGCCAACAGGATTCGAAATGGAAGCAACAGGAGGCGGCGCTGGAGCTCCTCCAACAGTCACAGGCGGGGCGCCATCGTTAGTGGCGGGCGCAGTTTCATCTGACTTGCCGCAGCCAGCGACCATCACGGCAGCAGCTAGAACCAGGGTGCTTCGAAGACAACGCATCAGACTCTCCATCCTTTGAAAGTCCCGCAATCGGGGCTCGTTAACCGGTGGTTTTGTAGTCCACACTGGCAAATTCGTGAAGATGAATAACACTGATCACTCCGAAATCCCCAACGGACCCAAATCGTGACCGAACCACGCCGAATCCTCGCCATTCACGCCCATCCGGACGACATTGAGCTCCAATGTGCTGGCACACTGGCTTTGCTAAGCCAACAGGGGCACCAAATCGCTATCGCCACGATGACACCCGGCGATTGCGGTTCCGACGAACTGGATTCCGATGCGATCTCCACCGTTCGCCGCCAGGAGGCTCAGCACGCTGCCGACATCATCGGCGCTGAATACACTTGCTTGGAATTCCGAGACCTTTCCATTGTGTTCGACAACGACTCCCGCCATCGCGTGACCGAGTTCGTCCGGAAGCAGAAGCCAGACATTGTCCTGACAGCTCCACCAATCGACTATATGGCCGACCACGAAGTCACCAGCAGATTAGTTCGCGACGCCTGCTTCAACGCGTCGGTTCCCAACTACAAAACCCTGCAATGGGATCCGGCACCGGCGCCGAAGCAGGTTCCTCACCTGTACTATGTCGATCCGGTCGGAGGAACCGATTACTACGGGAACCCGATCGAACCCGACTTCGTGATCGACATTTCAACCACCTTCGAGACCCGCCAGAGAATGCTGGCCTGCCACGCATCGCAGCGCGAGTGGTTACGGAGGCAGCACGATATCGACGAGTACATGGACGCCGGGAAACGCTGGGCCAGCCAGCGGGGCGCCAGCATTGACGTCGAGTATGGCGAAGCCTTCCGGCAGCACGTTGGACATCCGCATCCTCAGGGCAACCTACTGCAGACGCTGATCTCGGCGAGTTAGAAGCGATCCCAGCCCAAAGCCGGGTTCAGCGACATTCTCTGAACCGAGAACCCAGCTGCAGAATCAGAACAACTTCCCACAGTTCCACCCTAACTGACCCAAATCGGGCCTCAACAACTGCTCGACAAGGTTAGACTATTAGGTAACAATCTCGTCCGTTGAACCAACGCATGCCGATTTCGGATTGAAGTAATGTCAGAGACCACCGCACCAGCAAACGACCAGGATCTATTCTCTCGCGACGACCTCAAGCAGTTCGCCGCCGACGATGTTGTAGCCGGAAGCGCAATTGGCAAGATGTTGACACTGTTCTTCGCGTACACAGTTGTCGCCATGTCATTGGTCGCATGGTGGACCTTCAGCGACACCGCCGAACGAGCCGATGCAAAAGCGACGTCGGCAGCCGAGAGCAGCTCGCACTGATCCCGTTCGGTTCTTCCAATGCATATATAACTCGTGCGGTCGTGTTGGTAGCGAGACGTCGATCAGTTGCCGATTTGGCGGCGTGATTTGCCTACTTCGAGGTCGAGTGAGTAGGTTTCGCCTTCTTTGACTACAATGGTCTTCCGCGTTCCGTTTGGTGTCACGCTTAGCTTGTGTTCTCCTTCGGGCAGTCGAATCTCAAACGTACCGTCCGGTCGAATCTGCCCCGAATGGTAAGTTCGTTGGTTATTCAAACGCGGTTCGGGCTCGCCGCTTGCCTGGACCCGCAACTTCTTGTTCGTTTCAGGCGCAAAAGGCATATTGGTTTTGGCATTGGTGACCTGACCGCGGACAACCGCCCCGGCAGTCAACCGAATTGGCAGCAGTTTGCCGTTTGCTCTTGGCCTCAAGGTGCGAATCAAACTCTTACTAACCCGGTCCGCCGCGTGAACCGAAATCCTGTATGTATCTGGAGGCAGTAGGACTTTGAATCGCCCCAGGGCAGTGGTCCTGACACTTACACTGTTGTAGGCCTTTCCCAGAAAATGAACCGTCGTGTTCGCAGCGGGCTCACCCAGCACCTCATCGACGACCGCCCCCTCCAACTTTGCGGCCGGCAAGAGTGTCCAATGGACAGGCGACCTAAGTGTGGCGTGTTTGAATTGCTGAGTCCCATAGTTGGGGTGGGTCACCATTACGTACGACCAGTGTCGAGGATTCGCTTCGCGTTCGGCTTCTTCTTCCGGGGTCAAAGGAGAATAAAGCCCCTCTATTCTAAACTCGCCTGAATCATCGGTCTTTGCAGTTCTGTAACCAGGAATGATCCACTTGGCCGACCCCGAAAAGTGCACCGTCGCCCCCTCAATCGGAAGACCACTCTCGTCCCGAATGACTCCATGAAACACTTTGTTCCGGGGGAACATCGCCCAACTCTTCTGCCACGAAAAACGAGACCAATCGCTACGGCCGTAACCATTCACGCTGTACCCGGGATGCGTCAGGAGTAGCCAGCATTGACCGACGTCGTTACCAAGCCCATCGCTAGAGCGCATTTCATTTTCGAGTAGCGCCAGGCAGGCAAATAGATTAGTTTT
>CAZAIB010000184.1:0-8614 GCA_964485095.1 uncultured Planctomycetaceae bacterium
GGCTTCGTCGTCCACCAGTCTGACTGCAGACAACCGGTGACAACTTCGAACAGATCGTCACTATTCTCCAACATGTGTTTCTCCCTCTTCGTGCTAACCAGAAACCAAACGATCCCATGAATCACCTCGGTGGCTCGCAAGAGCTCTCAGGTACTGATGACTTGGCCCGGCAACCACAAAGATGTCTACGTCACTTTCGATCACAGTAAACTCAGGCGCTTTCTGCCCTTTCAGCAGAAAGTCCGGGAGAACAATCCCTCCCATGATGAGTAGAAAAAGGGACACATACTTGACATCTGACGAAACACTGCCAGTCAGAAACCCAAAGTACACGACCACGCCAACTATCAGGCAAGAACCCCTAATCACACACGACCTGACGGTTCGGCTTCGACGCGAGGTCCGGATCTCCTGAGACTCGAACATCCGCAGGCGGATCCACTTTTGAGCTAGCTTGTCCGCAAAGAACAAAAGCAGCAGCAGTGCTGCACCAATCCTGAGCGAAAACGACGACAGGCGACTCGCGAAGAACAGTACAACTACTGCCCCCACCCAGATTGTGGAAAAAATCGTCGCCGGCCCCTTCAGCTTCAGGTCATATGGAACCAGATCATTCGTCTCCAAAGTCTCGTAGCAGATTTCCGGAAGCACGACAGTTGAACCGCAAAGCAAAACGCCATCGCGAACCATCCAATCGCCCGTAGTGCTTCTGTGCTGATGTGAGTTCTCTGGCAGGTCGGTGGCTTCGTACGGATTTGATGTAGAATCCATCTACGAATCATAGCTGCCGAAGAACTCCCAATGAAACGCCGCTGCTGGACAACGGCCGACAAGCACCGTTCAATGGTTCACAACGAAAGAAGGACACCCACTCACGCCGCCCTTGGCCTCGCAGTTGTCCCGGTGCGCTCGGATCAGTACTGGAGAGAGAACCCAGTATGCATCCTATCCACAGATTCTCGCAGATCGCTCGCCCCAGCTCGCGAACCTAATCTGCGAAGATCTGTCTGAATCTGCGGATAGAAACCAGGCACAGAAACCACGGAATCGCATGGCTGTAGAACTCTACCCAAAACGCAGTTCATGACCGCGTTGCCGGGATACCCAAACATCGAGGTTTAATCGAAGGCTCAGAATGACCGATCAGACGACGCATCAGATGCTTGCCAGGTACGGGGCCCGGATCGAATACCCTGATCACGCACCCGATGGCATTGTTAGTCTGGTTCGGTCTGATGTTAGTAACGACGACCTTGAGTGTCTCGCAGGCTGTTCGGACTTCACCGCTCTGGATCTTCAGTTCACAACGGTCTCCGATGCCGGGATGCAACACATCGGAAGGATATCCCAACTGGAGACGCTGGAACTCGGTGACACTCTGGTCAGCGATGATGGCCTGCGGCAACTTGGATCGCTGAAGAAACTTGAAACCCTTGGAATCGGTTGCGCGCAGGGTTGACTTCCCAGGGGTTCGCGACCCGTGCCGGTCGGTCAGGTGAAGAGGAATCAGATTACCAACGCAGGGCTTGAGCCACTTACGGGCTGGCTGGAACTGCGTAGTCTCGATATCCACGGCACGAAGGTCACGGACCGTGGCCTGCAGGATTACCTCGCCGCCATGCCGCGACTGCAGAGACTCTCACTGGCCTACTTGAATATCGGCGATGCAGGTATTGAGTCGCTGGACACCCTGGTGTGGCTGGATCGACTGAATCTAAAGAGTACATTCATCACGAATGCTGGCATTACCAGGCTCGCCAACGAGCGAGCTCACACTCTAAAGAACATCAACCTGTCGAACACCGCTTTGAAGGATAAAGCCCTGGAGGCGTTTCCGACCGATTCGCAAATTCAACAGCTGCGTGTTACGGATACGGCCATCACGGATGTTGGAGTGGCGCATGTTTCGAGGTTCCCATGGCTCCACACGCTAGACCTTGGGCTGACTGATGTGACAGACGATGGAACTCGGTTCCTCGCGGACAGTCACCACCTCCGTGTTCTCGATCTTTCGAGTACCAATGTTACCGACACGACGTTGGTTTGGCTGTCTGATACGTCGATCCAGCAACTCAAGCTGGGTGGCACAAAAGTCACTGACGCCGGCATGCCTGCAGTCGCCGATCTTGAATCTTTAAGTAGCCTGGATCTCGCAGGCACGGTAATTACCGAACGTGGACTTCGGTTTCTGAGTGAAGCGACCAGCCTGGAAAGACTCTTCATTGAGCACACGCAAGTCGGTTCTGGTTCGCTTGAGCCACTTAGGGAATTGCCACTGCAAAGTTTGATGATCTCCAGAGAGGTTTCAGACAATGGAGTCGCATCGCTCGGGGGACTTGAAGAACTACGCCACCTTGCTGTTTATGACACGAAGGCAAATAGCTGGGGGCCACTGACTCAGTTGGAGAAGCTGGAGATTCTGCTTGTCGATGATTCCGTCGGCGACCTGTCTGCCTTAAAGGAAATGACATCGTTGAGACACTTGCTGCTTGCGGGTGAGCAGTTTGCACCAACTGAAGTCGCCAGGCTTCGGCCGGCTTTACCCCGCTGTCAGATAGACGTGATCCCATGGAAACAACGCCCGGACTTGCTTTTCAGAAGCTTGTTGCCGCACCTCTTCTAGGCTCCGCTGGGGTGTCACCAGGCCCGCACCTTCCAGTCCACCGATCTGATTGTGAGGATTTGGACGAACACACGCCCAGCTTCTTTCGCCTGGAGACCCAGGCCATCTGAAGAGCATGCCTTTCTGCGAGGTACTTTTCGGAGGAGTCGTCCTCGTACGCAAAGGGTTAGGCTATGTCGTTGATACCGCTGCTATTGCTATTCTTCAGTGCAATTGGGTTCCTGATTCGCCATCACACCAACGCAACGGAGCTGTTGGCGAGTAACCGAGCGAATGAAATGAGTGGAGCCGCTACGCGGTGGGAGACAACTGATCGGTCTCAGCTGAACCTGATCGGTTCACGAATTGAGGTCTCTCGACTCGGTAGTTTCTTCGGACTAGTGGAACTGGATGTGAACGGCGAAGCAACCCAAATCTTCGACTGGGATCTGGGAGCGGACCTCGCTGGTGGCACACACTCAGTGTTCTCGCAAACCGTCATTTCGTTCGCACCGCAGGAACTCCCGGTTCCACCATTCTGCCTGTACCCACAACCGCAGCACCTGGTATCGCGTGAAAACTACGCACAGCTGCGGTATCAACAGCCGGTGGAATCCGCCGCAGTCCATGACATGGGATTCGGGCTGGACAGCATTCAGCCGATGCATGTTCGAGAGTTATTCAACACGGAAACAGCCGCGCAAGAGTTGTTGCCGTTCGTCCGAGACCGCAATTGGACAGTGGAATGGACTTCGCGACATCTGATCGTTTACTGCCAGAACAAATCTGTGGATCCAGACCAATTGAAATACTTCGCAGCCGACGCTCTGCGGTTGGCAGAACTCATTCGCCAGGCAGACGACGAGGCAGAACTGGCAATCAGCGCTCGCATTGCCGCGAGCGTGGGACGGTAAGTCGACAGGACAGGCCGTGCGAACACAAGCGGGAATCGGGAAGAGAGCCAACACCAAGCGGAAGGACCAATCTAGTCCTCTTGCGTCAGTCAGAAATGTAGCTGGCTGAGGCCCTCAGCCAGCCAGTTCGTCGCATGGCGACGAACTCCGTACCGGACCGACTCAGGGCTTGAGTCGGCTACACTTCAGTCGTTGCCAGCAACGAGTCAGGCCCCTGACATTTATCGATAGTCGTACCACTACGTGACGACATTCACTTCGGCACATGGCGAGGTTGTATCAAGCACCGGTTCTCCTACTTGATCCACGGGGATCCTAATCCGTTTGGCTGCACTATCGAGCACCGCAGATTGGAGGTCATAAATCCACTCGTCAAGTCAACCGGAGTGAGCGCTGCGTGAATTGCGTGTGATGTGGAATCCAACGGAACGCCGCTGCTGGACAACGACCGGCAATCACCGTTCAATGGTCCGAAACGAAAGAACAACACATGAAACTCACTCACGCCGCGCTTGCCGTTCTCGCACTTGTCCCGGTTGCACATGCTCAGCAACTCGAGGGATCGAAGCCGAATATCATCCTGGTCATCACTGACGATCAGGGCTACGGGCCTGTTGGTCGGCACGGACATCCATGGATCAAGACCCCCAACCTGGACAAGCTATACGACACCAGCATGCGGTTCACTCGGTTCCTTGTCAGTCCGACGTGTGCGCCGACGCGATCGTCCATCATGACCGGGCGGCACCCGATGCAGAACGGTGTCACGCATACCATTCTCGAACGCGAACGCATGACGTTGGATGCGACGACACTACCGCAGGTTCTTAAGACTGTTGGCTACACCTCAGGCATTTTTGGCAAGTGGCACCTGGGCGACGAAGACCCGTACCAGCCTCGCAACCGCGGCTTCGATGAAGAATTCATTCATGGAGCCGGTGGGATTGGGCAAGCTTACAAGTGCAGCTGCGCTGACGCCCCAGGCAACAAATACTTCAACCCAACGCTGCGGCATAATGGCAAGTTCGTAAAGACTGATGGCTACTGCACGAACCTGTTCTTCAACGCCGCGCTGGGCTGGATCAAAGATGTGAAAGACAAGGACGAACCGTTTTTTGCATATATCACCACCAATGCCCCACACGGCCCGTTTATCGCTCCGCCTGAAAACGCTAAGCGATTCACGGATCTTGGGTTCGAAGAAAAGACCGCTGGCTTCTACGGGATGATTGAGAACATTGATGAGAACATGGGCTTGATGCTGGAGAAGCTGGATGAGTGGAAGTTGTTTGAGAACACCGTTGTCATCTTCATGTCCGACAACGGCATGACGGGCGGCGGTTCCGGGCGCATGGGGAAAAAGCTGGGAACCTCACTGGATGGCGAGCCCATGTTTCCATACAACGCCGGAATGAAAGGGCTTAAAGGTAGTGCAGAGGAGGGCGGTGTACGTGTGCCGTTTTTCGTTCGCTGGGACAACCACATCCGTCCGAGTCGCGACCTGAATCTGATCGCAGCCCACATCGACATCCTTCCGACTCTCGCCGCATTCGCCGGCGCCGATATTCCTGCCGACCAGGTGACCGGTCGAAACCTGCTACCGTTAATCAAAGACGAACGCACCGTTCGCTGGGCGGACCGCATGCTGTTCACTCACAAAGGCCGCTGGAAGACGGGTCAGGAACCGAACGACTTCCAGTGGAAGAGTTTTTCGGTTCGCAACAACCGTTTCCGCATGGTCGGACAACAACTGTTCGACCTTCAGGCAGACCCCGGGCAGAAGACAGACATCGCCGCACAACACCCCGACATCATCAAAAGCATGCGAACCGCCTACGGAGACTGGTGGAAGAAGACTCGCCCGATGATGGTCAACGAAACCGCTCCAATGTCGAAAACGAAACCGTTCCACGAGGCATACCGGAAGCAGAAGGAGAACGGCGGGATCCCGAAATGGAAGACACGGGAGTTGTAGAACCGGACCATCGCGCAACCGGGTGCGTTCGAGAAGCCCGGCATCTCACTGGTTCTTCCATGCCCAAAGTGCAAGTCGCAGTCTGAAGGACTTAACGCAGGATAGAACAAGCGAGATGCCGGGCTTCTACCGGTTCGCTCTTGCCATTCTTATCCGCAGATTTGCGCAGATTCTCGCAGATTTGTGTTCTCAGACCGCGCACCAAATCTGCGGACAGCAAACTCCGCAGGAACATCAGGCTCTCTAACTGAGGCAGCTTATGGCTATGGTGAACTTTCATTGGTCTGCATGGTCGCAAGGGCGGCAATGTACTCAGGGCTCAGGCCTAGTAGCCGGTAGTACTGGCCATCGCCGGCTGAAGCGCCATCTCCCTGTGTGGCAACAAGAGCCAAAGAACCTTTTAACCCAATGAAGTCCGGCAATGCGAATCCAAGCGCGGACAGGCAGAACACGAGAACCGGAATTGGCTGCATCTGCGACTTCAGCATTACCCACAGAGAACTTGCAGAAACCAAGACCGCTATCGCGGTCAACAACCGTTTCTTTCTCAACGTTGCACGGCGTTGTCTGTACTTTTCTTTCGATTCGTAGAGACGAATTCGAATCGTGATCTCTGTCAATCGATTCACACCTTGCATGAGTGCGAACCCCACAACGCCGCCAACCACAATCGCACGCCATGAAAACCCTTGAATGAACTCGGTTGCTACCCACCCACCTAAGCTGCTCGTAATGGCCAGGCCCACGCCAAGAGCGGACATGGACATGGACACGTAGTTTACGCGCATGTCACGTGGGCGTAGCCCTTCTGTAGCCAGGGCCGCGTAGCAAATCTCCGGTAGGGTCACGGTCGGCGTGCAGTAAAGCTCTCCATCGTGTATCTCCCATTCGTCGGCAGGACTTTCTGCGACCAGGCTGGTCTCGTATGGGTTCTCTGTCATGAATCACGTTCCGCCCGAATACCGTTGTCGTTCCATCGGGCTTCATTCACTGGGCTAACAAATCAAAAGAACCAGCCTGTGTTACAAGCCAAAATACACTGCCTTGTCCGGTGTTAGGTCGTGCGAGTAAAGCTCGAACCCCTTCCCGCCACCCAGTGCTCCGTCAAGATCGACAACCGGGCTGGTTTCAACCAGATGTGCGAAGTGTTAGAAAAAGGCACCAAGATTTGGAGCCAATACAACGCTCTCATCGTCTCCGCGGAACACCACTTCGCCAGTGGCCAGGTTCAGGCAAATGTTGTTCGCGTCTTCGCCCATGAAGGTCACCAGTGGGTAATGCCATCGACCGCGACTGTCGCGCAGTGAGAACCAGTGCGGCTGCCTCCAGTGACTGGTCTGTTGAAAATGTGTTCGTGGGACCACACCGCGAGGTTGCTGGAACGGGCACAGGCACACGACGCCATCAAATTGACCGGTATTCTGGTCCAGTGCAAACCGCAGATCCTTCGGCAGCCGGAACCCGATTTGTTGTTCTACTTTCGCTGTGTCATCTGAGTCCCACCCTTTGGTGTTGGGGTTCGGCGGACTCCCAATCTCCGTCATCCGCGTTGACATTCGTTTGAACGCATCACGAATCCGTTTCAGCGCGCGGGTGTCGGGGCGGTGGATCGGTTCGGCGGGCGGCAACAGTGAGGTTAACTTGTTACCGTCAAGATGAAACGACTGCACGATCGTGTCGGGCAGGTGCTTTCGAACCTCTGTCAGCGTTCCGGCCGGAACCTCAGTGTCAACCAGTTGAATGACGCGAACATTGGGCAGCCCGGCCAACGCTTCCGGATCTTTTAGCTCACACGTATGCAATGTCAGCGAACCAACTTCCGTCGCCAGTTGTAACGCCGCGATCGTGTCGCTATTAATCCGGCACTCTCGAAAATGCACGTACCGAACATCGCGCATGTGTTCGATCCATTTGGCGGTCTTGCCCGTCAGATCTTTGCCCGCAATGTGAATGTACTCAAGATGGTTCACCTGTCCGGGCGACAATTGGAGAACGTCTGCAATCCTCTCGCTAAACGGCAGAATGTCTCCCCTTGGTCGGCCCGAAGTGAAGCCCATCAGTTGCACGTCTTTGGTTTGGAGAACCAATCGCCGTGGCACATACTTCGGCTTCGGCTTGCGGACCCACCAATCGGATCGAGTGAGAACACTTAGCAGCAACTCTTTCTCATCAACCATTGCACGCTCCGCGATTGAATGAACCAGCCTCAGGATACCAAATCCTCAAACGCCCCGGGCGGCAAATCACCGCACGGTCCAACGGAACTGAACCAGACCAATTCTGCCAAGTTCGGAGATTTGGATGCGGAAAATCCAATCAATCGACTCCATGAGCGAAGAGCCATTGGTTTGAGAAACACCGTTGGAGAATCTTGATGAGACTCATTTGCCTGGCCATCGCACTTTCACCTTGTTCGGCGCTGGCTCTGGAGGCGCAGGAAGAACTCAATCCGGATGTCTTTCGGCTGGCAGGAACCCTGGCGATTGGTGTCGAAAAGGAAATCAAGATTCTGGCGGAGATCGCTGGTCTTGACGATACCGCGGCCAATCAGATCCGCCGTGAGATAGCTCCCGTCACGCTAAAGGTTGCAACCCGGTTAGTTCAAAAAGCCGATGGCGACGATGACCTCAGGACCATCCATTTCGCTCAGCTACCACGAG
Source organism: uncultured Planctomycetaceae bacterium (assembly GCA_964485095.1). Taxonomy (GTDB): domain Bacteria; phylum Planctomycetota; class Planctomycetia; order Planctomycetales; family Planctomycetaceae; genus CAYNWT01. Next base: position 8,152 of record CAZAIB010000184.1, read on the forward strand.
AACTCCAGAGTGAAGTCGCGACCGCCGTGAGTCAGCTGGCCCAAGACCAAGCGGCGGCGGCAAAGGTGAAAGAAGACGTTCGGCTTCGCGTGGCGTTTCACCAACGCATCACAATCGATGGCTTCGTCGCGTTGGTCGATCACGCCGCGATGTTGTCTTCTGAACAACTTACGAAGCTGCAGACAATCGGCAAACAACTCGCTGAAAAGGAACAGCTGCCCAACTGCCACGAACTCATGCGTTATGGAATGCCGGACAAGCAAATCAACGAAACGTTAAAGAAGCTGCTCACAGCAAAACAGTTCGAGCGATGGGAGAACGTCAAACACGGGCTGGGTCGAGAAGATGGCCTGGTCACCGCGAGCACATTGCCCGCAGAGGAACGCAGAAAAGAACTCGTCACTGCCTTAACTGTTCGGACCGGAGACATGGGTAACAGATGTGCGAGGACATGGGTAACACA
>CAZAIB010000185.1:0-8204 GCA_964485095.1 uncultured Planctomycetaceae bacterium
CTCGGGTCACGTCGCTGGCAATACTGTCAGCTGTGTTCTCGGCAACAATTGAACTCTCAAAGGACACTATGAGGTCCGTCAGAGAGAAAATAGATGCTTCGATATGGACTCCGCCACCGGTATCGCGGGCGCGGTTTCTCGCAATTGTTGAGTTTGTGATTTGGGGCGGTGGAAAACTGGTACCGGCTTGGGAAAAGAGGTAGAGGCCTGCTCCAACATTGGCTCTATTCTCAGCGACCGTGCTGTTACTCAGGTTTAGGGTGGTCGCCGAATCCGAGTAGATCCCACCGCCTTCCTGAGCCGCGGTATTTGCAACCACGGAAGACTGTATTACCTCCAACGGCCCGCTTCTAAAAATTCCACCACCCTGGACAGCCGAGTTCCTGCCAACAAGTGACTCTCTAATCGTCAATCCAAGTCTCGCCCATATTCCACCACCTTCAGTTGCAACGTTGTTCACGATCGAAGAACGGGTTACTTGTGTTTCTCGCATGACCAGCAACCCTCCGCCGAACCTTTCCGCTGAGTTGTTGGACACGACTGAGTCTTCAATAAGAAGGTCTGCGCTAAAGGTGAAGATACCTCCCCCACTTCCCGACGAGTGGTTGTTGCTAATCTCACTGTCAACAAAACTGCTGGTGTCTCTGAGCAAGTAAGCACCACCTCCGCTGTCCCCGCTTGCGTTGTCAGCTAACACCAGGTTTGTTGCAGAAACTCTTCTCACATAAAGCCCGCCACCACGCTCATCTGCCGTATTGCCTACCACTTCGCTGTTTTCGAGCGTGAGCGAAATCTCTAGTTCAGGGTCTTCTAATGAGTAGATACCGCCGCCGTGGACACCGCTGGCATTGTTGGCGATCAATGTGTCGTGGATTGCCAGGTCGCTGCTGGCCCAAATTCCACCACCCTCTACTGTCGAACTGTTACCGGAGAAATTAGAGTCGCGAACAGTGCCCCGACCCCAGAACGCGAGCCCGCCACCATGGTTGGCAGTGTTTCCAATGAAAGTCGACGACTCGACGGAGACGTCCCTGCCAGCAATAGACACGCCACCTCCAACACCGTCCCGGTTCGTATTATTAGAAGGCGCAGCTGTCGTTGAGTTATCCTCAAAGTGTGAGCGGCGAATAGTTACCGCCGTGCCAGTGAAGACGCTTACTGCCCCACCAGACTCGACGGCGGTATTGCTCTCGAACGTCGAATCCTCGATTGTGACCTGATTGCCTTCTAAGCTGTTGAGGTAGTAGATCCCGCCGCCGTAGGACGCGCGGTTATTCGAGAACGTCGAATTTTGAACCAGTAAGTCGAAGCTTCGTGCATGGACGGCCCCGCCCGTAGCGCCGCGGTTCCCTTCAAAATCACTATTGATGATCGTGAGGGAGCCGGGAATCTCACGATCGGCCGCGAAAATCGAACCACCATCGTCCACTCTGTCTGTGAACCCTTGTTCTATCAGATGGAAGCCGTTCGTAAGTCGGACATTCTCTACAGTAAAGTCCAACCCGGCACCGACAGTGAAGTGCCGCGAGTCTTCCTGGGCATCAATTTCGATCCGTGACTCATGTCCCCGGATGGTCACGCTTTCCAGAATCTCAAACTGACCCGCCATCAGTTCGATGGTTCCAAGTCCCTCTGCGAACTCAATCACATCCACTTCGGTTGATGAGCCAGCGGCTGAGCCATCGACTGATTGGTTGGTATTCGCTGCCTGAATGGCTTCACGCAGAGTCACCTGACCGTCGTCGGCCACCGTGTCCGCGCTGGAGGTCACCGTGATCGCCGTGAGCAGACAACGCCCCTCCATCGATTCAGTTGACCAGTGGCGTGATTGGCTACGAACGGGGCGTTGAATACGTCGGCGCATGATTTTGATCCAGTCAAATGACTCAATATCGCAGTGCACACTGAGTCAAACCTGTGGCCGAACCCATCAAAACTGAAGAGAATGATTGGTAACGACAGAAACATATGAACGCCATGGGTGTACGTATGCAAATACTGAGCCAAATGGACAGCCCTTTATCGTCCATCTGGTTTCGGGCTTGGCCCGACCAAACGCGGTGTCGGTTCCAAATTTGCGTTCTGAAGACCCCGTTAGACTCAGCTCAAGGCAGCCTATCGCGTGATATTCACCTCGCTCGGCCATCTGCCTCGCATTTATCTGCGTATCTGCCTAGAACCGGGCACTGCCGGCCAGACAAATTACGCTGGGAGCCGATCTATTCAATCTGTCGGGCGTGCGTCCACACAGAAGCGCCGCTGCGACATCAGAGCACTGATATATCCACCGAGGAGCCGGCGTGGCTGAGAAGAAAGACTTCGACGAATTCCTTGAGAAGCTAAAAAAGCACCGCGCGGTCATGGTGCAGGAACTGCACAAGGTGGTCGTCGGCCAGGAAGACGTGATTGACCAAATCCTCTCCGCCATCTTTACCGGCGGGCACTGCCTGCTGGTGGGTGTCCCAGGTCTGGCGAAGACACTGCTGGTTAGCACCATCGCAAAAATCCTGGACGTTGAGTTCCGACGTATCCAGTTCACCCCCGACCTGATGCCGTCGGACATTACGGGAACCAACGTCCTGCAGGAAACTGAAAACGGCCAGCGCGAATTCAAGTTCGTGGAAGGTCCGGTGTTCACAAATATCCTGCTGGCCGACGAAATCAACCGAACGCCGCCGAAGACGCAAGCCGCGTTGTTGCAGGCGATGCAGGAAAAAGAAGTCACCGTTGGACAGACAACATACAAACTGCCCGAACCGTTCTTCGTCATCGCGACACAAAACCCGATCGAACAGGAAGGAACCTACCCGCTGCCCGAGGCGCAGTTGGACCGGTTCATGTTTAACGTGAAGGTCGACTATCCAACTCTGGACGAAGAAGAAGAAATTCTCGCGAGAACCACATCCGGTGTGGTCGCAGAAACACGCAAAGTGCTTTCGTCGAAAGCGATTCTGTTTTTGCAAAAGCAGATTCGAACCATCGAAGCGACGCCACTGTCGATTAGTTACGTCACGCGTTTGGTTCGAGCGACCCGGCCTGGTGACGGAGCGTCCCCTGACTTCATTAAGGAGATGGTCGATTGGGGGGCTGGTCCTCGAGCGGGCCAGTATCTCATCAACGGAGCCAAAGCCGTTGCCGCAATGGATGGCCGGCCCAGCATTTCCCTGGACGACATTCGCAGTGTGGCCGTGCCGGTTCTCCGCCACCGCATCTCGACAAACTTCCAGGCTCAGGCCGAAGGCTTCGCCACAGAGGATGTTATCCATCGGTTGGTGAAGGAAGTTCCCGAACCAAACATTCCGAAGTACGAATAGTCCGGACAGCGACCGTCAGTCACAACTGGCTGGCTACCAACTCACTAGCGCGCAACACCTCTGTCCCACCGCATGCCAAAAGCCGAAGACTACCTGAAGCCCGAAGTTATCCAGACAGTCGCAAGACTGGACCTGCGGGCTCGGTTCATTATCGAAGGTCTGCTAAGCGGTCTCCACGCCAGCCCGTTCCATGGGTTTAGTGTCGAATTCAGCGAACACCGTCGGTACGAACAGGGCGACGATCCCAAAGACATCGACTGGTTGGTCTTCGCCAAGACGGACCGGTTCTACATCAAGAAGTACGAAGCCGAGACTAACATCAGCGGCTGGTTGCTGATGGATCTGTCCGAAAGCATGGCGTACACGTATCGGCAGGAACTCACCAAGTTCGACTACGCCATTTGCCTGGTCGCCGCGTTGTCTTACCTGATGATCCATCAACAGGACCCGGTCGGTTTGGTTCTGTTCGATGAAAAAATCCGCGGCAGCCTGCCCGCGCGAAGTAAGCGGACGCAGTTGTCAAACATGCTTGCGTTGTTGGCTCAAACCAAACCGGGTGGGCCAACGGAGATCGCGAAGAATCTGCAACAAGTTGCATCGATGATTCGTCATCGTGGCCTGTTGATGTTGTTCTCAGATCTGCTCACAGAACCGGAACCGGTGATCAAGAGCATGCAAATGCTCCGGCATCGGGGCCACGACGTCATCCTGTTCCACATTCTTGACGAAGCCGAAGTCACATTCCCGTTTGACGGTTTGGTGGACCTGGAAGATCCCGAAACCGGACAGGTCGAACGCGTGGACGGACCGGGCACGCGAGCCGACTACCAGGAATCGCTGGCCGAAATGCGAACGCTCTACAAAGACGAATGCCGTAAGATGGGAGCCGACTACGTTCCCATCGACACCAGCATGCCGTTCGACAAAGCCCTTCTGGAGTACCTCTCGCAACGACAAGCCCGGTACTAAGCTGAGGGGCTGAATGAAACCTTCGCCCACCGACAACGCGAAAGCGGCCTTGCCGACAGCAGTCAGGCAATTTGCCCCGGTTAAGTATCCGGAGTTATGGCCTCCTCCGGACTTACCGCCGTACCCTCAGCATTGGTCATCCCGCATTCCGCTCATTGGGTATGTATCCCGTCATGTCCAACGGCAGAAACAATGGTGGGCTCATTTCGGCAGCGTGCTCGAACCGATTGCCGACGGGATCGTCAACCAACTGATCGACCGGCCGAGCGAGTTGGTATGGCCGGAAAACGAACCGGGCCGCAGCATCGCCCAGATTATTTCTAACGCGATTGCAGACGAAAAAGGCCTGCCGCAATCTCCCGCGTTACATCCCGATGATCCATTCCAACCGCTTTTCTGGGGGCCCTTTGATGATCTGACGCCGCTAATCGTTGGCATGGAATGCCGTGCGAAACTCGGTATGACGCTACCCAAGGAGATCTTCGATGACGCCTGGAATCAACGCTGGACGATAAAGCAGTTCATCGAGACTGCGACCTTGAGTCTTCCCTCCGCCTCGCAACCCGCTGGCTAGTCAGCCTTCTGAACTCAGCCAGGAAGTCACCGCTTCATCAGCCCTTCGTCCAGGCTAAGCAGCGTATTGGCCACAACGGTCATCGCGGCCAGTTCCACTGGTTCCACGCTCTTGGCAACTGCGAAGTCGCCCGACTTCAGATACGCGTCAGCACGTTTCGGATCGTTGGCGAAGATCTCGCGTTGCTGTTCGTGCAGTTGTTTTAGAACTCGCAGTTCGGCCGCTGATGGTTTCCGGCTGGTCAGCGTTCTGAACAGGCTTTCAATGACCAACTCGTCGTCATCGCTATGCTGCTGCAACATCTTCTGGGCGATGGCTCGAGCAGCTTCGACAAACTGGGGTCCATTAAGAACCACGAAGGCCTGCAGCGGCGAAGACGTGCGTTCTCGTTTCACTCGGCATACATCGCGTTTGGCCGCGTCCAGTGTCATCATCGCCGGAGCCGGACCGGTGCGTTTCCAGTACGTGTAAAGACTACGCCGATACAACCCCTCGCCTCTGTCGCGTTTCGCCGGCTTGAACGACGCTTCCACTTCGTAGGGCTTGGCAGGCGGTCCGCCAACTTTATCGACCAACAACCCGCTGACCGTCAACGCGTTGTCGCGTAGCATCTCAGCAGGCAGGCGATAACTGGGGAACCTCGCTAACAAACGGTTCTCGGGATCAAGCTGCAGCAGTTCGCTGGAGGCTGTTGAATCCTGCTGGTAGGTGGCCGACATGACCATCTGCTTCAGCAACCGCTTCACATCCCAGCCGTTGTTCATGAAGTCGCGAGCCAGCCAGTCCAGCAACTTCGGATGAGTCGGCAAGGCGCCCTGGCTGCCGAAGTCTTCGGGGGTTCGAACAAGACCTTCACCAAACAACAGTTGCCAGTATCGGTTCACAACAACCCGTGCGGTCAGCGGGTGCTTGCCTGAGAATAACCAGCGTGCCAGGTCAAGTCGGTTGCGTGGCGCTTTCGCTGAGAGTTCAGGGAACACGGCCGGCGTGTTCATCTCGACCTTTGCTGCGGGAGCGTCATAAGCACCGCGAGCCAGAACGAATGTCTCACGCTGCTGTTTGAGTTCCTGCATGACCATGATCTCGGTCGTTCGATTCTGCAGCTCGCAGCGTTTCTTTCTTAGCTCTTGTAACTCTTTGCGTGCGGTTGCGGCTTCCTGTGTTGAATCCTGGTAGTACGCCAGCCACTCATCCTTTGACGGGCCAGCCGCTTCAAGTGTTCCAGCCAGCTTGCGGACTTCAGCCGTGGTGAGTTGTCGATCGAAAACGCGGAAGTCGTCGATGAGTCCGTTCTTAAATCCGTTGTCTCTGAAGCGTTGTCCGATGGCGATGTTGTCACCGCCCCCGCCAGTAATATTCTTGTACAGATTGTCTCGAACAACCTCCGCCGGCGTTCGTTTTCCGTTCACGAAAATCCGCAGCCCGCTGGCTCGACTGGAACCATCGTACGTCATCGTCACGTGCAGCCACTCACCCACCGCAACCGCCGACGTCGCGCGAACGCGGATGGCGTTGCCGGGCCAAAAGTGAATCAACGATGCGCTAAGCTTTCCGTCTTCCAGCAGCAACTGATACCCACGACTCGCTGCATCCGTCCACGCGCGAGAGCGATGAAAGATTACGGCTCGCTGTTTCAGGTCGGGCGTGTTCATCCAAAGCGAAACGCTGAATGGTTGATAGCGAGTGAAGTTGCCAACTTTGGTTCCGACTGCATCGTCGCCAGTCAGCTTCAACGCGTTTCCATTCTTGCCGGGAACAGTCTTGTTCGGCCCCGATTGTTTTTCGCAGTCGAGGTGCGCAATCTGGCCAGTAACTTCAACTGTTGGCTTTGTCTGCATCCATGCTTCGAAGCCCTCGCTTGAGCGTTCGGCAATTGCTTGTTCGGCACTGGCGATTTTGGCGGACAATTCGCTGATGCTTTTCTTCGCATTGTCATTGGGCATTAACAGCGTCGGAGTCGGCACGGCCGATGGCGTGAAGTACGAGTAGAGCCCCGCTTCATCAATGTTGTTGAAGAAGGCGTACAACTGGTAGTACTCCTTCTGTTGAATCGGATCGTACTTGTGATCATGACACCGCGCGCATTCCATGGTGAGGCCAAGGAATGCGGTTGAGAAAGTCTGAGCGCGGTCGGCGACGTATTCGACGCGGAATTCTTCGGGGACGCTTCCACCTTCAACCTTTTGCGGATGCAGCCGGTTGAACGTCGTCGCCAGAATTTGATCCCGTGTTGCGTTGGGCAGCAAGTCGCCGGCAACCTGTTCTGTGACAAACTTGTCGTACGGCATGTTGGCGTTGAACGCCTTGATGACCCAGTCTCGCCACGGCCAGACATAACGGTCGCGATCCTGCTGATAGCCGTATGTGTCAGAGTACCGCGCCACATCCAGCCACTCCGACGTCATGCGTTCGCCGTACGCCGTAGATGCCAGTAGCCGATCGACTACCTTCTCGAACGCCGCATCTGACGTGTCCGCAAGGTAGGCATCAATCTCATCCAGTGTCGGCGGCAACCCGGTTAGATCAAACGTCACACGTCGAATCAAACGTTCCTTCTTCGCGCCGGCGGAGGGTTTAAGGTCTCCGGTTAGCGCGTTCAAAACAAAGTGATCAACATTGTTTCGTGGCCACGAATTGTTGGTGTTTGGAACCGGAATCTCGGCCGCCACAGGAATGAATGACCAGTGATCTTTCCATTCCGCTCCCTGTCGAATCCACTGCCTGATCTTGTCTGTTTCGTCTTTGGAAATCGAAAGTTTCGATTCCGGCGGCGGCATCATGATGTCCGGATCAGTAGAATTGATGCGGCGCAACAGTTCGCTTTGCGAGACATCGCTTGGCTTGATGACATGCGAAACATCGCCGGTCCGCGATCTGGCGAATGCTCCGGACTTCGTATCCAATCGCAGCTCGGCTTCACGGCGCTCAGCGTCGGGGCCATGGCAGATGTAACAACGGTCCGACAGAATCGGTTTCACATCGAAATTGAAGTCGATGCGTTCCTGAGCCAGCGCGGTTGTTGAAACGACAAGAACACAAAGCGCATTTCGAAGCCAAATCACATGGCGAAGTGTGACAATCCTGCCACCGGCCGGCATTTGGGTTTTGAACAAGTGCGCTGACATACCGGCCAGTATACCAAGCCGCCGAAGTGGTTTCACAAAACCAACTCGTCACGCTCTGAGGCTGTCAATAAGTGAATGGCCGGGGTTGGAGCGAGGAACGAGTGAAACCCCGGAAGGTTGTTCGAACGTTTCACTAAGATTGAAACCCTGCTCGTTGATCGAACCGGGGTTTCCTTCGCGGGCTCAGTCCAACCCCGGCCACCCAAAATAGTGATGGACCAA
>CAZAIB010000186.1:0-8165 GCA_964485095.1 uncultured Planctomycetaceae bacterium
GTGCGCGATACCGTCAGCAGAATGCCGGGGCGAGGGGGCTCAGGTTCAGGCAGAATCGACCGAGACATCGGTTGGTTCTTGAACGAACGACGTTGTTCGAGTACACGGTGTTGCTTAATGCGGGATCGTTGGATTCGCAGGTCCAGAGCGCTACAGCCAGCGCCGCATCAGCAAGCTAAGAACGAATCCGCCAACCACGACATACAGTGCCAGGTTCGTTCCGGCAGACACGCGGACTGACTTGGCGAACTTCCCGAAGCTGAGGAACACACACATCGACACGGCAGTGATGTATTCCACCGACGCTGCAATGATCCCGTAGTGCTGCGGATCCCAGTACGACACTGGACTGACAAAACGCCAGTGGCTGAATGGCAGAAAATGTCGGTGAGCATCATCGTTGTGTACCGGCAAATCGCACAGGACATGCACCAACGCACTGCTCGCGATTAAGAACAGGACGCGACGATCCAGCCAGTACGCCAGCGCGGCCAATGCCACATAAATCGGTATGGAATTGAACCAGTCAAAGAACAACTGCCAGTGTTCTTCAAAGTACGTCGTGCTCCAAATCGTCTCTTCAGGCGTTCCGATCCATTTCTGGTAGCCGTAAAACAGAAACATGTTGAGGTCGGGGAGGAAGGCCCCGAACACCACCGCCAGCGTCTGTTTCCAGTTCTCCGACTTGCGCCACAGGAACAGGCTTACGACAGCATGAGAGGGTGTCTGCACAAAGAGAACTCACGGTTAGGGGCACCACACAACAGAATCGCAGCTACGATGCGAGTTCACTCTTGCCCGCACGCAGGCTGGTGATCAGTCCAACAACACAATACCGGACAGCAATGTAGGATAGGGACCATTGCAACCTTGGCGAGTGTCCACAGGATGAAATTCGCTGGCAGCAACTCAGAGTACTCATGGCTTTCAATAACCTTCGGCGGAGTCAGCCCGGCGTCCTGGTTCGCGTGAGGCCGTTGCGCGGGGCGCTTCTGCTAACTCCCATGCTGAACGGGAGTTACTTCGCTTAGGCGGTTCTGACGTGGATTTCGTGAGGCGCGTTGTAGGCCGGTACTGAGGGGAACACGGCCAACGATTACAGTGAATTAGCCAGGGCACGCGTTAAGGTTTCCGCGACTCGTCGTTGTTGCAACAATGGGTCGCTTAACAATAAGAGGCACTCACGCGTGAATTCTGGTTCAGAAGAAAAACTACCCGGACAGCTGGAAGTCAAAGACACTCAGCTGATCTTCAACTCTGTCTGGGCACAGCTCGAAGCCGAGTACGGTGTCGAGCAACTCCGGTTCCCCAAGGAACTTATCCTGCTGGGTGGAGCTCCCGGTGCGGGTAAGGGAACCAATACGAATTTCATTCGGAAGGTTCGCGACATCACGGCCGAACCCGTGGTGGTGAGCGCGTTGTTGTGCACGCCCGAAGCCGAACGCATCAAATCGCAAGGCGGGATGGTCGGTGACCGAGAAGTCGTCTACCTGGTGTTCCAGGAACTGCTGTCGGAAGAACACCGCAACGGAGCGATTCTGGATGGGTTCCCGCGAACCAACGTGCAGGTCGAATGTCTGAAGATGCTGTTCGACAAAATGAACATGTTGCGGCGGCAGTTTGCAGATTCACCAGACCTGGTTCACTTCAAACAACCACGCTTCCACATCATGGTGCTGTTTGTTGATGAGAACGAAAGTGTCGCCCGCCAGCTTCGGCGCGGTGAAGAGGTTCGGGCTCACAACGAAGAAGTTGTGCGGTCGGGGATTGGCGAGAAAGAAGAAGAGCGGCCAACGGACTTCGACGAGTCACTGGCTAAGAACCGGTACCGGGTCTTTAAGGAGAAAACCTACGACGCTCTTGTTTCGCTGAAGCAGATTTTTCACTTCCACTTCATCAACGCTCAGGCACCGCTGGAAGTTGTTCAGGCCAACATCCTGAGCGAACTGGACTACCAGAGTTCACTGGAACTGGATCCACGCACTTTCCAGACGCTGCAAAGAATCCCCGTCGCCAGCGACATCGTCAGCCACGCGCGGCGGGAACTTGTGATGCGGTTGGACAATTACGAACATCACCAGACTGAGCTGTTCCAAAGCGTCGTGGACATTATCCATGAGAAGTTCATGCCGATCGTTTTGCGGCATGCGATTTCAGGCAACGCAACAATCAATTCCGAAGACCAGCTGTTCGAAGACCCCATCGCGCTGGCAATGCTGATTGATGTGTTCTCAGAACGCGGCTACCACGCGACCATTGACATTCGAAGGTTGGAGGTCCCGGTCCGGTTCGACCTGAAGACTGGCATCGTCGAGAACGAAATGAAAAAAGTCTTCCGCATCATGGTCCGCTTCCAGGGCTCCGAAATCCGCCGCGGCTAGCAGCAACGTTCCGTTCATCGGATTCCGGTTGGGGCGTTGGGATGGTGTTTCTCGGAAGCTAGAAGCCGGTTGAACGGTTTTCCTGAGCGGGGTTTGCGTCGTCTAATTGAGCGGTGGGCCCCAGTTGAGTGGTTCGCGTTTGCTAACCCATTCGGTGGGCAGTGGTTCGTTTCTTGCAGCGGATACGATTCCACCGACGATCGCGCAGTTCGTGTCGATGTCTCCTCCAATCCGGGCGGTCGTCCACATCGCTTCTGCAAAGTCGTCCATGGTGGCTGCCGACATCCACATGCAAAACGGGACAGTGTCCTGCGCGGTGACCTGATCGCCGCAGCCCAGCGTGTTAGCTGCATCGAATGCCCATGCGTCCAATGGGATTTCAGCCGCCTTTGCGATACCGGCAGTGACCTCGGAATCTTCCAGGTTGCTCACGATCCAGGGCAGTAGCTCTTCAAGGCTTCCTGGCTTGTTGACCGCCCAATGTGTCGCCAACGCGACCGCAATCGCGCCGACCTGGCCTTCGTGGTGCGAGTGGGTAACCTCAGCCGACAGTCGAGCTTGCTGTTTGGTCGTTTCCAAGTCGTCCGCAAACCACGCCCCAATCGGCGCGACGCGCATGGCGGCTCCGTTGCCGTAAGAACCACGCCCATCAAACAGTTCGCGACTTGCTGTTCGCCAGTCAGTGCCGTCAGCAATGTCTTTCAACAACCGATGCGCGCCGGCTCCGTAACCGCGACCGGAATCTGCCGCGTATCGCCTGGCGAACTCAGCCGCCAACGCATCCTGATCAATCGCACTATACGATTCGAGAACCTGAACGACGGCGAGAGCCATTTCTGTGTCGTCGGTGTATTCCCACGGTCCTTCCGGCATGTTGCGGTTGACTGTTTGTTCGACGACCCACGGGAAGAAGAAGCGTTGGCCGAAGCCGTCACCAACGGACAGTCCATCCAGACACAATCGAGCGCGTTGTGAGCGGTTCATCTGCTGAGTCCACAATGCAAAAGAGCCTCGATGGCAAATACCATCGAGGCTCTGAATTGTAGCAGGTAGCTTGTGAGGGCTACTTTCCGTTCCACCACCATCGGTTGGCTGGAACTTCGCTGGTTGGTCGAACGTTGGTCTTGGCTGCGACGTTTGAAGACGCAACGCGTTTCGTGTCGTCTTTGACCACGTTCATCGTGTCGCCTTGAACGCCGCCGGCAACCTGGATCACAATCTCTTTACCTTTGAAGGTCTTGTGATTGACAACTGACATCACTTCGCGAGGTGGCTCGTAAGTGGCCGTTGCGTATGAACCGTTTGTGGCAAAGCTGCCTCGGTTCCAATCGATTTCGCGGTCAATCTGTTCGTCAAAGATGAGAGCAGCAACGAGGGCAAGATCGAAGACGTTTTGCAGGTCGGCAAACACGAGGTCGCGAGCCGCAAGTTTTTCGTAGTTGTCAGTAAATTTCTGAGCGAACATTCGGTTCACAGGTTCAGCACTGCCTGTGGCAACTCGCTTGCCCTGTGCTGTCACCAGTTGGTTTTCAGACTGGCAAAGCACTGACGATCCTTTGAATTCGAAGGCTGTTCGATCTTCGTTGTGAAGGATCGCGTCGTACTTCATTGTCATCCACCAACGCAGAGCGTCGATTTTCTTAGGGGCTGAGTTCAGTACCTTTGGCAGCAGGTCAAAGAAGCTTTCGATGCCTTCGACACCGTCCAGTTTTCCGATACCGATCATCTTCATGCGGTAGTCTGCTTCAACGATTACTCGAGCGACTCGCGAGTCATTCGGGATTCCCTGAAGACGAACATCCTGCATGCCCAGCTTCTTCTGCAGCGTGCTTGTGTACTTGTTGACATTGGAGACACCATTGCCGCTTGTCTTGTTGACATAGTCGGTGATGGCTTTCATGCCTTCCGGTCGTGGATCAATCGAACACATGAATCCGCGCGAACCACTCTGCGAGAACGTTCGCAACATCGTTACGAGGTCGTCCAGTTGCAGTGTCGGGCGTCCTGTGATCTGCCCGACGGGTTGGCCGGTTGCGTCGTACTGCCATGGTTCGGCTGGTCCGCCGATGAGGATGTCCTTTTCGTCGTCCAGAACCATGACATATCGAAGGCGAACAAGTCCGCCGAGGTTTCGCATTGTTTCAACAACTGGCAGCCCGGCTTCGCGACGTTCGCGGACGGCTTCTTCCAATCGGCGAACCGAGATGAATCGCAGGTCGGTCGCTTCTGCCATGTCGGCGTTCAGGTCTGCCTTGCGAGCTCGATCGACCAGGTCGTTTAGTCGTCCGGTCGTTTCCAGCTTGCTAGCTGTTCGCAGCACGCCGCCTGGTTCGACAAGCACACCGTTCGGGAACGGAGACATGCTTCCGCCTTCACCGTCTTCTTCCTGCCACAGGGCTGGTGGTCGTGTCTGCTGACGAATCAGATCCATGAGCGTTTGGAAGTCGGCGTTGGCCGCACCACCAAGTAGTCCGTTGTCTTGTTTTTTCGTTTGGCCTGTTCGCGAGAAGGTTCGCATAGAACCCAATGCAGAACCGAAGTCGCCACCATCGGCTTGAGCTCCGGCGATGAGTCCCAACAGGTCAGCTTCTTCGCCTGGGTCTTCGGCACCCTTCGCTGTTTGGATCGCGTTCCCGAACTCGCCAGCAGCGATTTGCTGCTTGACTAAGTCTTCACGTGTCGTCTCCTTGACCTCGGCTTTCTTCGCTACGAAGTCATCAGCGTTAAGCGTGATGTCTTGAGCGGATGCCGGGATCGTCAGTCCGACGATCATGGCGACAGCCATAGTTTTGAGGACAAGTCGAGTTGCCTGGTGAGTTACCAGCATCTGCGTCTCCTTCGCCCGCACGCAGCGGCAAATATGAAGAACCGAATGGCCAGATTGGAAGGGGTACCTGAACCCCGGAACTCTGAGAAACAAAGTTCCCGTGGGAAATGCACTATCAAGCATCGTCGCCGTTGGGTCGCTCGTCAAGGAGATTTCCCACGAAGCGGCTCTGGACCCTGACGCTTGAGATCAGCGCAGGGATGGCGTATTCCACACGTTCCAACGAAAGTCTGACGACTGCACCGAAAACGCGGCTCGCCTGCGTATTGGAGCCGTTGGAACGCGCTGACCCCACAAACTACGAGGTTTTGGATGCCTGAACTGCCTGAAGTGGAAACCATGGTTCGTGGCATCCGCCGGAAGGTGGAAGGTCGGACGATCAAGCAAGTACGGCAATGTCGTTGCAAGTGCCGCCCGATTAACATCAGTCCGAACGTACCGAACCTACAGAGACGTTGCCGTGGCGCAACGGTTGAGTCTGTGTTCCGGTTCGCAAAACGGGTCGTAATACAGCTCGACACAGGTGATCGTATAGCCATCGAACCACGAATGACGGGCCTGATGTTGCTAAGCGACCCGCCCAGCACGGCTCACCTACGCCTGGAATGGGTTCTCGACGCCCCGCGAAAGAAGACGACTTCATTGTGGTTTTGGGACCGACGTGGCTTGGGAACCGTGACGATTTACTCACCAGAGGAATACGAGGCCGACCTGCTGGGCGGTCGATTTGGCCCGGACGCACTGGAAATGACTTTGGATGATTGGAAGGTCATCCGCGAACGGACGTCTCGGCCGATCAAGGTCGCTTTGCTGGACCAAAAACTTGTCGCCGGAATCGGAAACCTGTACGCGAGTGAGATTCTTCACTTAGCAAAGGTGTCACCAGAACAGTCGGCTCGAACTCTGAACACCGCACAGCTGAAACGGATTGCCGGGTACACAGACGACGTGCTGCGAACGGCGATCAAGTATGAAGGTTCGACTCTGGGAGACGGAACCTACCGCAATGCGTTGAACGAAGACGGTGGCTACCAAAACGAACACCGCGTTTACGCGAAGGCAGACGAGATTTGCCCAGGTTGCAATCGCGGCCGCATCAAGCGAATTGTGCAGGCACAGCGATCGACGTTCTTCTGTCCGAACTGCCAACGACTGCCCGCCGGAAGTCGAACCAGGAAACGAAAGTAGCCGAGGTACCTGACGGACGCCTCGGCTACGATTTCTGGTTTCAGTTTGGCTTCGCTTAGAACGCCCAGTCGAGACCGAAGCTAAGCGTCTGGATGCTGTAGTCTTCGCGTTCCAGATCAATCCTTGGGAAGATGCCAGCCTGTGGGTTGGCCTGCCAAAGAATACTCTGGTTTGGACTGGCGACTTCGCCAACCCACAACCATGAGTAGCCCAGTCGCAATCGGGCTCCCTCAAGTTGTCTCACTCGGTTCAGCCCAGGGATGCGATCGAAGATTGGTATGTCTGCGTTGAACGATTGTTCGAACAAAGGCGACAAGTGCGTGGTTCGCTTAGAGTCAGAAAACGCGTTCGGGTTTGGGTTGTCTTCGGTAATGTCGAAGATCTCTGTGTGAACGAATCCGCCGTTACCGTCAGGGTCCGGGTCAACCGTCAGCGGGTCGAACCGAATAATCGCACCAATGTTGTCACCTCGAAGCTCGACGCGTTCGCTGTTCAGCATCGCTCCAACTTTGGTCTGGCCAGACAGGTTGAAGCCTCGCCCCTGTGTGTCCCCAAGATCGTATCGCAGTGCGAATTCAGGACCCGCCAGGTGAGTTCTCACGTTGCTGCTAAGGAAAGATGTGATGAAGCCGCCCTGCAGTTGATCGAAAGTCGGAACAGCCGCGTTGGCTTCGTCGAACCCGGCGTTGTCGACAATGAAGTCTTCGTCTTCATCAATGCCGTTGGGCAATGAGTGCACCCGGATATCTGCGGTGGGCACACCATCGCCGTCACCGTCGTACAGGGTGTTACTGTCAACACCGTCAAAGCGGAACCCTTCTTCAATGAAGAGGTATCGACCACCAACCAGCGGACGAACTGTTAGCCCGCCTTCAAGGATAGGTGTCATCAGGAACCCAAACTTGCCACCGAACGACTGGTGCGAGTGAGTCAGGATGTAGTCAAGGTCGTAGGGCTGCGTGACGCCGCCAAAGGTTCCGTTATCAAGAGGCAACCCATTGAGGTTGAAGATGTTGCCTTCAAGAATTTCCTGTGCATCCAGCGGCAGAATGTCGGTTGCCTGAAAGTCAGGCCCCGAAAGTAGTGATTCCAGGATGTCTCGTTCGTTGCGGAACTCCTGAAACAATCTTGAGTTGTCCAGAATGCCCGCGTTCAGGTTTAGTCTTCTGAACTCTTCACGATCGACAACGTCGTTGAACCGGCTCGACTCAATAAGTTTTCGGGCATTGTACCCGGCGTTGCTTTCGCGGTTCCAGGTGACGTCCCACTCGAAGCCGCTGGAGTCGAGGTTGGTGAACCCGCCGCCCAGCTTTAAACCGGAAGACGTCAGGTCTGAGATCGCAGTAGCGTCGGCGGCATCGAAGTAATTGAAGAAGCCTGCGTCAGCTGGCAGCAGGCCAGACGGGAACGCAAGGTCCAGATAAGTTTGTGCGTTGCGCGAACCAACCAGGCCGTCGAGACTGCGGACTTCTGCCCGCAGGAAGTCGATGTTGAACTTCCAGTTGCGGTTTCTGGCTGCAAGTGCACTTTGTGAGTCGTTGAACCACGTACCCCGGTTGTTGTAAGTGCGGCTGTAAGCGTTTTCGAATGGCGAAATCCGAGGGTACGGATTGTAAGCGCCGGGAGGCAGTCCCTGCGCATTGATGCCAGTCTGTGGGCCACCTAAGCCGGGGTACTGAGCCGTAGCGGACTGTGAGCCTGCCACGAGTACCAGAAAACAGATTGCCAGAGGTGTGAGCCAGTGCGGTGTCCGCATCGGTGCGCCCTTA
>CAZAIB010000187.1:0-7680 GCA_964485095.1 uncultured Planctomycetaceae bacterium
CGCCTCTATCAACACTTGATGATTGCAAAACGGCCTTTTTCAACAGCCTGCTAGCGGTGAGCGTGATCGCCCCTCACCAATACGAACCCGGCGACAAGCAGCCCCAGTCCAATCGCTGCGCAGGTCGTGTCCGCTCCACCAATGGCAGGGATGCCTGGCACGCCGAAGTTTGCTCCAAACAACGCCACCAGTGCGGCCGGTATCGCAAACCACGACATGCGTGCTCCTGAAACGAACGCACTGATGATTAAGAACAACCCCGCGATTCCAGGTGCGAAGCTGTTGAACAGTTCTCCCACGAATGGGATGCGAAGGGGCACCGTTTCAATCGCCTCCACAGTTTTCACTGAATTCTGGATCTGTGTTGCGTCGCCCGATTCGATGAGCTCATTCGCGGCTGCCGTTACTTGTTCCACTCGTTCGGTTGTGAACAGGTTGTTCTTCTGAACCCATAGCAAGCAGCCAGTCAGCAACATGCAGCCGACGAAGAAACGCATCCGCGAACCAAGTAGGGGCGCGACTAATCGGTCTAGCCTCAGCTTCTTCTTCTTGCGGTGTCTATCCGGTTTGGAGTTACGGGCTTCGGCGAGCATTGCTTTTATTCGGCGTCGCTTTTGTTCGGCCGCAATACCCGGGTCGATGACCGCCAGTTTTTGTTCGACGGCAAGGGTTCTGGACTCCATGGCCTGACGAACCATCTGAGCAGCGATTTCTTTTGCTTGTTCCAAAGCGTCTTCTGGTGCGACTCCCTGAGCCTGCAGGTCGTCGGCCTGCACGCGTTGCAGGTGTTCTTCTTCGTCGCGATCCTGGCATTCTTTCCGCCGCGACGTGACCGCCTCGAACAACGGATCGCGCCAGCGACGGAACCGGCGACGCTTGCTGCCAATCGCTCCGCGTTCCACATCGCGTCGAGCGTCCAGTTTGGCTGCGTAGCCAAACAGTGCTTCGTAGAATTCTTCCCAGTCATCGCCGCTGTACTTGGCAACGAAGTGACGCAGTTCGCCTTCGGCCAGGCCGCGAAGCCGCATCGAACGTAGCATGTCTTCGACCGCTTTGACGCTGCCTGATCGTTCCTGCTGAAGCCGAGCGTCAAAGATGGCGTGGAACCCAATCGCCAGCCCCACACTGATGGCGAGCACCAGGATCCAGATCAGCAACATGTTGGTCGCCCACGCGATGGCCAGAACAACCAGCAGTCCGCCAAACCACGTCAGTCGGTCGGTCCACGAACTCCGCGCGACCAACTCGCGACACTCGCGAAACAGGTCCGTGCGATCGCGAACGCCGCTCAGCACGAAGTACGACAGCACCGACATCGTGCCGCAGCCAAGCGTTGCCAGTCCCAGCCATGGAGTCAGAAACAACCCGCCGATGCCGAACAGCAGGCACAACAACGGGAACCCATACCCGACCATCGCTCGCACTTTGGCGGACGCCGAACCGTTGAATTCAGTGACGCTTTTCAGCATCGTGTCGGCGTGGTCTTCAGTGGGTGAGAACGTTCCCACGGCCGAAATTCCGAGGAACGATTCCAGGTCCGCCACAACCTGGCCCATATTGTCATGCCGCGCGTGCGGGTCTTTCGCGACCATGCGCATCACGATGTCGGCCAGCGCGGTCGGCACATGTTTGACGACGGCGTCCGGCCGCTTGATGGGCTGACTTCGGTGCTTTGAAATGACCTCCAGCGCGGTGGTTCCCTCAAACGGAGTCTGTCCGGTTAGCATCGAATACAGCGTGCAACCAAGCGCGTAGATGTCGGCTCGATGGTCAACCGCGGCCGCGTTCTCTGATTGTTCAGGCGCCATGAACGCGGCGGTGCCCATCGCCATGTTGGCCATGGTGATGTCGGCTCTCGCGGCAGCCAGTGGTTCGTCCGGGACGTTGGCGGGTTCAATGTCGGCGGACGTGGCGATTTTGACCAGGCCAAGATCGGCAACCTTCACAATGCCATCGTCACTGACCAGCAGGTTGGCCGGCTTCACATCCCGGTGCACCATCCCGTGCCCATGAGCCGCCTGCAATCCGCGTGCGGCTTGCAGTATGTAGCTCACGGCGATCTCGGGATCCAGACGGCCTGCCTCCGCAACGATCTCGGAAACCGTCTTGCCTTGAACGTATTCCATCGCGAAGAAGTGTGTGCCGTCTTCAACGCCAAGGTCGTAAATCTGCACAACGTTGTGATGCGAAATCTGAGCCGCCGCGTAAGCTTCTCGCGTGAACCGGGCAATCATGCGCGCTTCCTGAGCCCACTTGGCGAGGATCGTCTTGAGCGCGACTTCGCGGTCAAGCGAAACCTGCCGCGCGCGGTAGACCGCACCCATTGCGCCGAAGCCCAGTCGATCGACAATCCGGTACCCGCCCAATTTCTCCGGAAGATCTTCCTGCGGAACCGCTGCCTGGTCGGGGCCGGGAGGCGGTGGCTCGACCGGTGACTTTGCTGCGATTGGCTTGCGCTGTTGTTGCCGTGCGGAGGGCGCGGCAGTTGGTTCTACTACCGTGGCATCCAGCGCTACGCCGGCCGACGGGGTTTTTGTTTGAGCAGCGACAGTGGCAGCGGTCGGGGTCTTGACCTTCAGCTTGCGTACCACTGGTGCGACATTCGGGTTGTCAGAAATTCGAACCGCGTACCCTTTGCCGCACGATTTGCACTTAGAACGATACTGGCCCGGTTTGGAAACCGGAGCCTTAATCGTTTGCTGGCAGTGAGGGCAAATGACGTCCATGCAGTTGAGTTACTTCTTGCGTAACAGCTTTGAAAGGAAGCCGGGCTGCGCCTGACTTGATGAACTTCGGCCGGCAACGTAATCGGTCAACGTATCAACAACGTCTCCCATTCCACCATACCGGACCGTCGAACCCAGCCCCAGACATCGCGTACAGATTTGGGCCAGAGATGTGGCCGCTGAGTTCGATAGCACACCAAGCGCCGCGGCTTCGGTATCCGGAAAGGCCGTGTTGGTGAGAACCTCGAAGAACAGCCGCCCAAAGTGATGCAGTTGTCCGGTTTCGTCTGAACCGCAAGTCGGCTGCCCAAACCCAAGCACCCGCGCTTGATCGTGATGATCAATCAGAACCTGTTCTGCCTGGACACTTCCCAGCGACATGCCTTCACTCTCAGCAAACGCAATCGCAGTCGCGATGGTCTTGAGCCACGGCGCTGCCTGCTTTGCGTCCACCGGGCGTGTGATCAAACCGCGCAGGGGAGTTCCGTCGGTAAACGGCATCGCGTAGTAAAGCCGTTCGTCTTCCGCGTTGACTTGTTGGATTTCGAGAATCGACGGGTGCTGCAGCGTCGCTGCCGATTTGATCGCTGCGACCAATTGCCGGTCGTTACGCGAACCTTCGTCAAACAAACGAACAAGCCGCACAGCCTTGTCGTCACCAATCGCGCGGAACGTGACACTCATGGTGTCTGAGACCACTCGGTTGGTCAGTTGGTAGCCGGCGATTTTCGGCAATCGTTCGCGCGGCCGGGCAGGGGGGCGTAGTTGAGCTTCCAGTTCGTCCAGGACAAACATGCGTTCGATGGCCGACGCGTGTTGTGGGAACCGATCCAGTAGTTCTTCGCGATTTGCAGGCGTTCCGAGTTCCTGTCGAACACAAACTTCGGCGTCGATGAGTTCCAGTACATCGTCGGTACCCTCTAGCTCGGGAACCGCCGCAATGTATTCTTCGACGCGCACTGACGAACCAGAACGCAGACGATCAATCAGATCGATGCAGGCAAGTTCGACAAGGCTGCCGTGTGATTCCGGTTTGCAGGCCGGAACGATTTCGGCAAATGAGGCGTCTGGTTTTCGAGATCGGAAATCTCTAAGCAGCGATATCCGATCCATTGGTTTTTCAGACACCCAAACCTCCGCCGACCAACCCATACTGTTTGCATTTCAGCAGACACCGCAACTAAGCAATTTCAATATCCCCGTAGCGTTCTCGCAGCGCTTGAACCGCTCGGTTCCACCGCATCCGCGCGGCGTCCGGACCGATTCCCAGACGTTCGCCGATTTCCTTCCAGCCACAATTTGCCAGATACATTGTCAACATTTTGTGGCCGTCTGGCCCGAGTTCCACGCGAAACTGGCCCAGGACTTCGTCTCGCATGAGGACCGAACTTGGAGTCGAATCTGTGTTGCGAACGTTGTGGTCTTCAACCGGATTCCCGGCGACTCGTCTAATGTCACGACGGCTGCGCGTGAGTGTTTTCAGCAGGTCAATCACCTGATTGTCTATCGCCTTGCCGACATAGCGAACAAGATCGGCCGGGTTCCGGATGCTGATCTCTTCCTTGCGAACAAGATCCAGCAGAACCGCGTTGCAGATATCCATCGACTCGGCCTGCCCGGTGACTCCGTACTGTCGCAACCGCGTTCGCGCGCGGCGACGGAGTTCCTTGCCGCACAGATCCCAGATCTCCGCGACGGCGCCGGCATCGCCGGTACGCAGTCGGTCCGCAAGACTTCGTAGTTGTTGGTCTACGTCGTCAGCGTTGGTGTGGGAGTTTGTGTTATTCGGTTCCGCCAAAGTAAGCCCTGAATACTGCGGGGAATGCCCGTACCTGGAAGGCGACTATTTTATGGCTTGCCGAACACAAAGTTCAAAATTACTTGATGCCGACCACGTAGCAAATCCAGCTGGGGTTGCTGGGAGCCGTTTCCATTGGGACCCAATCGCCGGTGTCTTCGCCGTCTTCGTCTTCGAGTTCCCAGTAGCACAGGCTCTTGCTGAAGCCCGCTTCGGCCAGCATTTCACGAACCTCGGGGATCGTCCAGAACCGCCAGTGGTACTCGAACGCCCGCTTCATCTTGCTGCCGTCACCAAACTTGAAGTGAATGTAGAAGCTGCAATCGGCCGTCACCGGATTGAACCGCGCCTGTTCCCAGTGGTAGCTGAACCCCTTCTTACCCTTCTTGACTTTTCGCTTGTCGGTGAGTTCTTCGGTGTAACACTCGCCGCCGCCCATCATGTCCATGACCATGACGCCCTGATCGTTCATGTTGGCGTGAGCGGTCTTAAAGTAGTCGATAACTTCAGCGCGCGTCTTGAAGTACCAGAACGAAAAGTTTTGAGCCGCCAGCACATCTGCGCGGGGGTTGTTGAGTTGTCGGACGTCCTGTTCCAAAACCGTCACGCGCATCTTCTGTTCGTCGTTAAGCTTCGCGAGGTTGTTGTCGGTTCCCCACTGCAAAGTTTCCGGACACAAGTCGATGCCCAGCGCCGTGCGTTCCGGATCTGACTTCGCCCACTCGCAGCAAATCGCGTACGTGCCACAAAAGTCTTCTCGCAACGTCAGCGGTTTGGCTCCGTACGCATCACGGTACGCCTGTTCGAAGAACTCGACTTCGTTCTCAGGACACTGCACGGACAATTCGTAGCACTTAAACTTGTCGGCCGTTTCGGCCATCGTTAGTCGCCTCTTTTTTTTCTTCTGCTTCGTCGCCGTGCTCATTGTTCTCTCGTAGCCCTTCATCGACGCGCGATCGCGCCTGTTGCGTGTTGCTTGACGATATCCGATCGTCGCCGCGGATTGTAATGAAATCCCGCCAGCAAACGAGTGATCAGCAGCACTCCATGGTCAGCCGAGCCGACTTTGGTCACGTTGGCTCACTTGGCACACCATCCAACTTGCATGCACCGATGTGTTGTGTTCCGATGGAATCCTGGACAACTCGGAAGAGGCACAAAACATGTTGCGTTCGCTGTTGATGATTTCTCTGTTTGCCGCATCGCTTTCCGCTCAGGAACCGACGAAGGCAGACGACCGTCCCTTGAAGGTTCTCATTGTGACCGGCGGCTGCTGTCACAATTACGGATTCCAAACAGACGCGATGAAGAAAGCGGCAGCGGATCGGAAGCTGAACATTGAGTGGACGGTCTTTCATGATGGAGGCCGAGGAACCGCGGCTCAGATCGCGTTGTACGACAAGCCGGACTGGGCCAAAAAGTACGACGTTGTGATTCACAACGAATGCTTCGCCAGCACGACCGACCCGCAGTACATCCGCCGCATCACGGCTGCTCACAAAGCGGGTGCCAACGCGGTGGTGATCCACTGCGCGATGCACACCTACCGTGAAGCGGCGGTCGATGATTGGCGTGAGTTTCTTGGAGTGACAAGTCGGCGGCACGACCATCAAAGCAACTACCCGGTGAAGGTTGAGAAGACGAACCACCCGATCATGAAAGGCTTCCCCACCGACTACAAATCGCCAAAGGACGAGCTGTACATCATTGAGAAGGTCTGGCCGAACACAAAGGTTCTGGCCACGTCGCCCAGCGAACGCGATGGCAAACTACACCCGGTATTCTGGACGAACCAATACGGCAAAGGCCGTGTGTTCGGAACCACGTACGGCCACTCAGACGAAACATTCCGCGACAAGGTTTTCCTGGACACCTTGATGCGCGGCGTTCAATGGGCGGCCGGACGCCTGCCGGCCAAAGCAAAGCAGCAAGCGGCACAACCGCGCGGAGACCGAAAGCAAGTGGACGCCGCGCGGGTCATCAGGAATCTACCGTATGCCGATAATAACAACCCGCGGCAGGCACTGGATTTGGCTTTGCCTGCGACCAAGTCCGAGAAGCCGCTGCCGGTCATCGCGTTCATTCATGGAGGTGCATGGCGTGCGGGAAACAAGAATGGCGGTTTGAAGCGAGTCGCTGCGTTTGTGGACTCTGGTCGATACGCGGGCGTTTCCATTGGGTACCGACTAACAAACGAAGCCAAATGGCCGGCTCAGATTCATGACTGCAAAGCGGCGATCCGTTGGATCAGAGGGAACGCGCAGAAGTACAATCTCGACCCCAATCGCATCGCCGTTTATGGAACCTCCGCCGGTGGACATCTTGTCGCAATGCTGGGCGTGTCTGGCGACGTGAAAGAACTGGAAGGTTCTCTTGGTAGTCACACCGATCAAGACAGTCGGGTGACCGCAGTGGCCAATTACTTCGGCCCGTCGCAGTTGCTCACAATGAACGACTTCCCCGGCAAGATGGATCACAACGCGGCAGACTCACCGGAGTCACTTCTGGTTGGTGGTGCCATTCAGCAACACAAGGACAAAGCAAACGCGGCGTCGCCGATGCAATACGTCACAGCCGACGATGCTCCCATGTTGTTGGTTCACGGCGACGCCGATCCTCTGGTTCCCTTCAATCAATCAGAGATTCTGGACGCGGCGTTGGGTAAGGCCGGTGTTTCAGCGACGCTGGTACGGGTCACGGGCGGAGGCCACGGCAATTTTCGCAACCCGGCAATTTCTGCTCAGCTAAGTGCGTTCTTTTCGAAGCACCTGCTGGGGCAGGGCGATTCGAAACTGCAGGATCAAACTCTCGCGAACCGGGTTGCGAAGTAGCTGACGTCGATCAGGAAGGTCCGCCGCCATTGAAGCGGCTGTGGTCGGGTGCATCGAACGCAGCCTTTCGTCTCGAATCTCGTGCCCGCGCGAACCAAGTGTCGGGTCCGCTGTCTATCACCGCGCCCGTGAGCCGAACGCCGTAAGGCGTCGGGTAGCACACGCGCCGCCGGGCAATCCGCCACCGACTTTACGTCGGTGGGCCTACGGCTTCTGCACTACTCAACGTGGGCAAGTACCCGAAAGAGTAGTGCAAAAGCCGCTAAACCCCTGACGTAAATGTTCGGACCGGAGACATGGGTAACAGATGTGCGAGGACATGGGT
>CAZAIB010000188.1:0-6859 GCA_964485095.1 uncultured Planctomycetaceae bacterium
TTGCGGGAGAGGTCGCGGTCTCAGCCGCGGGAGAGGGCAGGCCGGGATGACGAAGAAGTGCTCGCTTCCGTTCTGATTGCTCAAACTGCGCGATCCCCTCTCCCGGGCTTACAGCCCGACCTCCCCCCTAAAAAGGGGAGAGGTGACTGCCTTGTTTCGACCCTGAGTATGCAGACTAACACTGTCCTGAGCTTGTTTCAGTTCGCTATTCCGGCGTTTCGCCAATTCGGCGTAGACTACGAATCTCTACTCCCTTCCCGTCGGTGACAAGGATGTCAACCGCGCCCGCAACTGGTTCGGCTGAAGTACAGCCTCGATTCGATCCGTTCGTCGTGACCGGTCGCGCGGTCTTGCGCGTGTTGAGCGAAGCGGGCAGTATTGCCATCTTCTTCCTGCAAGTGCTGAAACGCATTCCGGGCGGAACTCGCCGCAGCACACTGGTTCCGACTCTATACCTGGTCGGCGTCGGCAGTTTGCCGGTCGTGATGGTCACCGGGCTATTCATCGGCATGGTTCTGGCGGTTCAGTCGTACAACCAATTTGCCACGATGCATTTAGAGAGCCGCCTGGGCGCGGTCATCACGATGTCGTTGGTGACCGAACTCGGACCGGTACTCGCAGCGACCATGTTGTCGGGACGCGTCGGTAGTTCGATAGCGGCGGAACTCGGAACCATGCGAGTCACCGAACAAATAGAAGGCATCCGCGCGTTGGGTGCTGATCCGATTCAATACCTGGTCGTGCCACGCTTCCTGGCGTGCCTGCTGCTGATTCCCATGTTGACCGCGATTGCCGATGGCGTCGGCACGATGGGCGGTTGGTGGTTAAGCACTGAAATACTTGGCGTATCAAGCCACGAGTATTGGTTCCACGCGGACGCGATGGTGACCGGCTACGACGTGATGAGCGGACTGTTAAAGAGCGTGTTCTTCGGAGCCGCGATTGCTGTGATCTCATGCCATCGGGGTTTCCATTGCGGCAGTGGAGCTCAGGGTGTTGGCCGAGCAGCGACGGAAGCGTTTGTCACATCATTTGTTGTCATCCTGATCATCGACTTCCTGCTGGGCGTGTTTGTGAACACCGTCTACTACCTCATTTGGCCTGGAGCGAACTCGCTGCTGTAGCGAGAACATGTTGATGGAATTGATGGAAACACACGCAACACAACCCGACGAAGTCATCCGGTTCCACTCGGTCACGCGCGTGTTTGGCGAACAAACTGTGCTCAAAGATCTGTCGTTCGGAATTCCGAGCGGCCGAACACATGTGATCATTGGCGAAAGCGGTTGTGGCAAAAGCGTCACTTTAAAACTCATGATGGCGTTGATGCAGCCAACCAACGGGCAGATTGACTGGTTCGGAACGCCACTACATTCCCGATCGACAAAACAGGTTGACCGCGACCGGTTGCGGTTCGGGTTCTTGTTCCAAAACGCGGCCCTGTTTGACAGCATGCCCGTGTTCGAAAACGTGGCATTTGGACTACGACAGAACACGCCGTTCAAGCAAAACGAAATCCACGATCGCGTTATCGCGAGCCTGCAGGAAGTGGGATTGCCGGCCGCGACCGCTCCCAAGATGCCGTCTGAACTCTCAGGCGGGATGCGAAAGCGCGTTGGGTTGGCTCGGGCGCTGGTCCTGGAACCGGATGTGATGTTCTATGACGAACCAACCACGGGCCTGGACCCCATCATGAGTGACGTGATTAACGAACTCATTATTCGCGTTCGTGAACGAAGCAATGTGACCAGTGTTGTCGTCACCCACGACATGAACACAGTCAAACGCGTCGCCGACGGCGTGACGATGCTGTACCCCAGAACAATGCTGCAGGACCACGAGTCACAAGTTGTCTTTGAAGGCAATGTAGAACAACTGTTTGACGCCGACGACGAACGCATTCGATCGTTCGTCCGCGGCGAAGCAGGTTCACGAATCGAACAAATGCTGGCCGCGGCCTAAAGGAGTCTCCTCATGACTGAACGACAAATGGAATTCCGCGTGGGCCTGTTCGTCCTGGCCGCAACCTGCGTCGCGGGCGTCATGGTGTTCCGGTTCGGTGAGCTCAAAGAACGACTCTCACCAGCCAGCGAAATCACCGTGCATTTTCGCGATGCCACCGGCCTGCACGGGTCGTCACCGGTTCGAATGAGCGGCATTCAAATCGGAACGGTTCGCGACATTCAAATGGACAACAAGAACGGCGGTGTTCTGGTCAAAATTGGAATCCGCCCTGAGTACCAACTCCGCGAAGGATCGCAGCCGCGAATCATCAGCTCGCTACTCGGCGACGCTGTTGTCGATTTTTCACCCGGCGTCGGCACGCCAAATCTAAAACCCGGAGTCACCATTCCCGGCATCGCCGCCAGCGGGCCACTGGAAGCGGTCGATCGACTGGAAGAACGTGTCGGGACCGCACTTGATGTCATCGCGCAGACTGGTCGTGAGTGGGGTCGCGTCGGTTCAAACGTCAACAGCGCGATGCAGGGCGCAGATGGACAACAAATGCAGCGGGTGATGCAGACAACGCTGGCATCACTGGAAGAGTTCACTCGAACCATGCGAGCCGCCAGCAAGACGCTCCAGTCGGCGCAGGGCGTTTTGGCTGATACCAACACGCAAAACGGACTACGGGAAACACTGGACGCACTTCCGAAACTTGTCAACGACACACGCGGAGCCATCCAAGCCGTCCGCGTCACGGTGCAGCGTGTCGATCAAAACATGCAGCACCTGGATACAGCAATGCGTCCAATCGCAGCCAACAGCAAACCGATGGCAGCCAGACTTAACAACACACTGGTCAACCTGGAATCGATGACCGGCGAACTGGCTCAGTTTTCCAAACTACTACGAACACGCGACGGTTCGATTCAAAGACTGGTCGCGGATCCATCGCTGTATCGAAACATGAACGCAACCGCCGCCTCACTGGCCATATTCCTAAAGAACGCCGAACCGGTTTTGTCTGACCTACGAATCTTCAGCGACAAAATCGCGCGGCACCCGGAACTCATCGGAGTCCGCGGCGCGATACGGGGCAGCTCAGGAATCAAACAAGCCGGTTTCGAAGAACGACGCCAATAAGCAAAACCGGCTCGTTACTTGCAGGTACAGCACGCCCACCGACTCACGAAAGACAAATGCCGCAATACGAAATCGAAATGAAGTTCGCGGTAACAAGCTTCGACGACTTTACCGCATCCGTTGAAGAACTAGGCGGAACATTC
Organism: uncultured Planctomycetaceae bacterium; assembly: GCA_964485095.1. GTDB lineage: Bacteria > Planctomycetota > Planctomycetia > Planctomycetales > Planctomycetaceae > CAYNWT01. The sequence goes on from CAZAIB010000188.1 coordinate 3,231, forward strand.
GGCGAAGAAGAAACCCAGTCCGACCGCTACTTCAACCATCCCAACCGCGACTTCGGACAAACCGACGAAGCGCTGCGAGTGCGTTCCATCGGCGACCACAGCAAAGTCACGTACAAGGGCCCGGTCAAAGACAAGGTGGTCAAGCTACGTGAAGAGATCGAAATGCAGGTCGGGCAGGGCAGTGCCGACGGAGCCCGTTTCGCCGACATGCTAACGGCATTGAGCTTCCGCGAAGTTCGAACCGTCACAAAGTACCGCCGTACGGCCGAGATCCATTGGAACGATCGCCACTTCGAACTCACACTGGACCGCGTCGACGACCTGGGCTTATTTGTCGAAGTCGAAACGCTGGCCGATGAATTGGAAAAGAACGACGCCCGCGATGCGGTTCTGGCTTTAACCAAAACGCTGGGACTGGGCGAATCTGAGAGACGTTCTTACCTCCAAATGTTGCTCGAAGCATAGTTCTCCGCACCAGACCGACCGGCCCTGCGCTCCGCCGCGCGAGGCAACAGCGGATAAGCCGGCGCATTCGTTGGAATTCCCGTTGAGGTTCTGATTGTGCCGACGTTTGATTAGTAGAACTCGTGCGACTCCGTGAACTTTCGGCGACCTGAGCCATTGTTGCCGATACAATGGAGGTAACGGATAGCGTGCGTTTATTTAGCGTTTGGTCGATGACGGAACCAACTGAAAACTACGATGCCGATCCGGTCGGCTTCCCCACCGTATCGGACGAAGAGAATGTTCGCGGCCGATTGCCCGTCGAACTTCTCTCTGCACAGTTCGTGGATGAACTGCGTTCCGGCCAGGAACCATCGATCGACGAGTACGCCAAGCTGTATCCGCGCGTCGCTGCGGACATCCGCGAGTACTTCCCGGTCCTTGTGGCCATGGAGGAACTCAAACAAAAGAAGCAGACAGACAACCTGCGCGACAGTGTTCCGGAACAATTTAACATTACCGAACTCGGTCGCTGCCGCATGCTGCGAGAGATCGGCCGCGGCGGCATGGGCGTGGTGTTCGAAGCAGTGGAAGACACCGGACGTCAGGTCGCGGTGAAGCTATTGCCATGGCACACCGCAGGCATTCCCGGCTGGCGCGAACGGTTTACTCGGGAAGCAAAAAACGCGCGCAAGATGCGGCACCCCAACATCGTTCCGATCTACCGCACGGGAAGCGACAAACGATACTGCTACTACGTGATGCGGTTAGTTTCCGGCGTCGGACTGGATTGGGTCATCGCCAAACTGGCCACCGATCACCTTGTCGAACCACGCGCGATTCGCGCCGCCAGTCATCGTCCGCGGACCGTAACCGAAATCGATACGGACTGCGAAATCCCCATCCAACTGCTTGGCGAACTGGAAGACGTTGCCGCAGTCACAACACCGGAAACGCAGCCACTCACGCTGTTTGACTGGTACGCCGCGGTCAAAATCATGCTGCAGGCCGCACAAGCAGTCGACTACGCACACAAACGGGGAGTACTACACAACGACGTCAAACCGGCCAACTTGCTCATCGACGATACCTGGAAAGTCTGGATGACCGACTTCGGCCTGGCTCAGCCGCTGGATTCACCTCAGTCCGACGACGAACGACTGGTCGGCACACTGCGTTACATGGCCCCCGAACGAATCAGAGGCGGACAAACGGTCCAGACCGATGTCTACTCACTGGGCATGACCATGTACGAACTAATCTGCCAAACGCCGGGCTTCCCCGCGACCGATCGCGACGACCTGGTGGAGCTCATTCTCCAGCAGGAACCACCAGCGCCACGCGACATCAACTACTCGATCCCAGACGCACTTCAGACGATCATCCTAAACGCCATAACGCCCGACCCCGAACTCCGCTACGCAACCGCGCGCGAGTTGGAACTGGATTTGGTTCGATACCTAAATCGCCAACCAGTCGAATCACGTCGCAAGACCCCCGCAAAGAAGTTCAACTTCTTCAAAAAGCGGACTTAGTTGGGTCAGCATTCAGAATTCGGGTTAGCGATTTCCGAAATCTTTTGCGGTTCTGGGAAACTCCTGATTGAACACCGCGGCGCGTTCGCGTTTAGAAATCCAGAGTCCTCAGTTTGACTCTGGGCTATTCTGGGCGGCCGCGATTGGTTCCCACCGTCGCACGTGTCACAGGTCGCGGTCGCTCGGATTTCCCAACCACACTAAAGCACGAGGCCGCCGCTAGAACCCGCCGCCGAGCATCGATTCTGAACGCAGCGATTGGGCTCGATCGATCAGTCCCTGAGTCTCAGCCTGACCGGTCACGCTGGGCTGCATCTGATAAACGAATCGATGCTGGTCCTTGATCTGACCGAACGCGAAGTTGTCTGAGAAGAAGTCGAACGGCGGAATTTGATACCACGGAGCCGGTACGGGCTGCTGCACGGTCATGGTCTCGAAACCGTCTTTGATGAGCTTAATCTCGCGCGTTCCGTAATAGGTAAAGTCTACGGACGCGGGCGTGTAGCCAATCTCTTCGCCGTCAACCACAACCAACGCGCGGCCGGGCACCGATTCAATAGTCATGCGTCGGTGTACGCATCCCGTTGTGCACAAGACCGCTGCTAAAACAGCAAGCAAACAGGGCACACTACGGAGGGAATGTTGACTGGGGAAAGCCATTTGAGGAGCCGAAACCTGCCGAATGGCAGAAAGTGCGTGAAGATCGCGGTAGGAGCCGAACTCTAACCCGAATCTGAGAAATGGGGGAAGGCCGTTTCGTTCGCTTTCGCACGGCAAACTACGGCAGTAACATGGAATTGGGCGATATTTTCCCTGGCGGACCATCATTTGGGGACCGTCCGCAGCCCGGGGACTGACGTGATTGGTTAAGCATGCAGTGGCGGCAGTCGGTGGCCTACGCCTCATTGAGCGACGTAGGCTTTCGCCGAGCAAACAACCAGGACTCTTACGCGTACACGGTGTGCACCGAAGAAGACGTGTGGAGATCGCGCGGACATCTGTTCCTGGTCGCTGACGGCATGGGTGGACACGCAGTCGGAGAACTGGCAAGCAAACTGGCCGCCGACACGGTTCCTCACGAGTACTATCGCGACTCCACTGAGAACGCCTCAGACGCCCTGGTGGAATCACTGGTCGAAGCGAACCGAGTCATCAACGACCGCGGAACGCACAACCGCGACTTCGAACGCATGGGCACAACCTGCACCGCGATCACTTTGGGACCAGAAGGCCTGCACATCGGTCACGTGGGTGACTCGCGAGCCTACCGGGTTCGTAACGGACTCATTGAACAGCTGACCTTCGATCACAGCCTGCAATGGGAACTCATCCGGCAGGGCAAGGTGAAGCCGGAAGAGGTTCACCTGCACCACCCGCGAAACGTGATTACCCGTTGTCTCGGACCTGAAGCAAAGGTGAACGTCGATTTGGAGGGTCCGATTTCAATCTTGCCGGGAGACCGGTTCATTCTGTGTTCAGACGGACTCACCGGTCACGTGCAGGACGAAGAGATTGGATACATCGTGGGCACGATGGCCCCCAAGTACGCTGCGAAATTGTTGGTTCACCTGACGAACCTTCGCGGTGGAAGCGACAATACAACGGTCGTCGTTGTGCACATCGGCGATGCCCCTGCTGACCAATCCGCTC
>CAZAIB010000189.1:0-6737 GCA_964485095.1 uncultured Planctomycetaceae bacterium
CCGAACTCGTTGGTCCAGTCATCGGTAATCGACGGAGCCTCAAGAGGAACCGTACCCGAGTTCGTCAGTGTGAACTCGTAAGTGGCGTCGATGTTCCCCTGGTCGCCGCTGGAGGCAGTAACCGTTCCAATCAGAGACTTGCGAGTGATGACTTCCGGAATGATGACCGGAGTCGGCTGGTCGTTATCGACCCCATCTGCAATAGCCGATTCGTTACCCGACTGGTCGTCCACCGTAACCGGGCTGCCATCGAAGTTGGTGCCTTCGCCGCTGACTTCTGCCTGGTTATCGAGCGGTTGAGAAACCAGATCGATTAGGTCCGGGTCCAACTTCACCGTAAAGGTGAACTCGTACGCTTCGTTCGGCAGCAGTTCGTTCGCGACAGTCGTATCAACAATCCCAACACTTGTGTCGAGAGTGGTCCATGCGGTGTTCAGTGTTGGCAGAGTACCGTTGAAGGCACCAACCGCCTGAATGCTCATGCCAGACACACTGATGAACGCGTTGCCAAATTCATCAGCAATGTTGTCCTCCAGTGTCAGGTCTGTCAGTGGAACCGTGCCGGTGTTGAAAACCGTGATGGTTACTGGCATGTCATACGAACCGTCACTGTTTTGCGTGGCAACGCCATGTGACTTCGCACTTCGAATCTGCGGGATCTGCAACGGCGTCTCGTCGTTCACACCGCCGTCACCGTTGTCGGTATTCGGGTTAGTACCCGAGTCAGAATCGTCCGTCGCAGGCTGTCCGTTCGCACCATCTGCAGTCGCGGTGACTGAGTTCTGGAAGTCGTCGTCTCCGCCATCCGGTGGAGTCGTGTCCAGATCAACGGTGAACACAAGGGTAAAGCTGTCGCCTGGTGCGAGCAGACCGCCGCCGCTTGTGAGCTCTATATCTCCAGCCGTCAGACCATCCCAGCCGGCAGTATTGATCGTCGGCAATGACGAACCCGAAGAAAGGTCGCTGGCCGCAACCGTGGGACCAGAAAAGACAGCGTCAAACGCATCTGTCAACTGCGACTCAAGGTCCTCTTCGACCACGATGTTTGTCAGATCAACCGTACCTGTGTTCTCCACGACCACGACATACTCAACGCGGTATTGCCCCGTACCCAGGTCAATCACATCATTGACCTGCTTTGCGACGCCAATGTCCGCAATTTCAATCAGCGTTGGATCGTCCGGGTTATTGTCACTGTTGGGATCGCTATCTGTCGCGTCAGTCGGATCGTCCGATATATCGCTGACTAGTGTTCCCGACGGACCTGTTGCACCTGCAGTCGCTTGATTGACGACCGGGCTTTGAGACGAACCACTCACGTCCGGGTCAATATTCACCGTGAAGGTGACAACCAATTCATCACCAACATTCAGCGAACCCGAACCGTCAAGAATGTTCTGCGTTGGATCTGTTTGCCAACCGGAATTCAACGCGGGATCATCACCAGTGGTGACCCCACTCACGTCAATCGACACAGCCGTCGTGCTCTGCCACATCAGACCGAGACTACCCGGCGCCGTGAGGTTGTCGAACATTGTGAGGTTGTCCAGCACCGTCGAACCGGTGTTCGCCAGCGTCAGGACAAACTCAACGTTCCACGTCCCATCCGGCTGGATCGCCGGTGGATTGGCCGCCGACACTTGCTTCTCCAGATCCACAAGCGGGAACCGAATCGCGGTCGGGTCATCCGGATCAGAATCGTCACCATACTCAGCGTCCGTCGGGTCGGTTGGATCATCAGACGTATCGGCTACCGGCAGACCGTTGAACGGATCAACCGCATCGACGCTCGCCTGGTTCTCCAGATCGCCAGCAGGCGCGGAACCCGTAGTGCCGTCATAGATCGCGCCGGGGGCGTCGGGGTCAATCTCGACCGTAATCTGGAAGGTGACTTCCTGACCCGGTTCCAGCCGGCTCTCGTTCGCAGCTTCGAGTTGCCAGTTGCTGACATGCAGGGAGACAGGACCTGTCCCACGGTTCGCCAGTGCCAGTGCCCGAATCGAATGCGTGCCCGGCCGCCAAAGCGTTGTGCCGCCCACCCCGCCGGAGATGAATCCACCGCCAATGTCCCCTGTGTACGAATCACCTGCCAGTTCGATGTGGCCATTCGATAGCAATGGGTACTGGTATGTACCGCCGGATGTGCTGTTACTGACCGCGTCACCTACCGCCAGTGCTGGCCCAGTCCACGGGTCCCGCAGCGTGATTGTGTTACCCGATATCGCGCCCGCATCCCAGGCATCAATTTCGACATTGCGTGAATAGGTGTAGTTGGGGTACGTGAAGCCTGTGCTGTCCTGGTACCCGTACCATCGAATCGAACGACGATGGGTGGTAGTCCCATCGTCCCACCCCGTCGCATCGGCCAGTGTGATAGTCGTATCGCCTGGATTCAACGGAGCTGCCAGTATGGTATCCACGGCTCCGACGACTCGCTGATACTGTTGAGGCCCAATCAGCAGGCCATCGATGTCATACGATGCGAAACCCAGGAAGTGCAGCGACCCGGCATCTGGTGCACCACCCGCTCCATCATCGGCGAACGCATCAGCACTCAGTGTGTAGACCTGATTCGGGTCGATAACAAACGACTGATCGCTAAGAACCGTTTGCGTCCCGGTGTATGACTCAGAAGTGTTCCCATTGAACTCGTACGTCTCAGTCGTTGGAGCGGTGGCGAACACATGGGCATCAGCCGTTCCACCGTCGTATGCGAAGTTCAGGTCCGGATTGTCTGTCGCATCTGTGGCTGTCACTCTCGGACCATCAACGATCCCAACAAATGCTCCACCAAGGTTGGCAACGAAGTCTTCAGTCAGATCGATGTTCGTCAGATCGACCGTCCCTTCGTTTGTCAGCGTGAACTCATAGGTTACATCGAAGTTGCCATTCACACCGCTTGCAGCCGGTGTCGGTGAACCAACGACCTGCTTCTCAAGATCAATGATGGGTAGAAAAAGTGGAGTTGGATCGTTTGTTCCACCAGCTCCGTCGTCACCCCGAGCGTCCGGGTTGTCTGTTGCAGGATCACTACCGTCGTCTGAGAGATCAGAAACTGACGTACCGCCAGGTCCACCGGTCTCACCACCGCCAACAACCTGGTTCACTGTGTTCACCGGATCAGCCAGCAACGATGGATCGACCAGCACCTTGTACTCAATCGTCACACTGTCGCCAGGCGTCAGCAGCCCATCACCGGCAAGAATCTGATCGTCACCACCGCCGGCCAGGTTACCGTCGAAACCTCCGTTAATCGTCGGAGCAGTCGCACCCGACGAAAGAGAAGTGCCGGTGATAAGTGGATCTGTAAACACACCCTGGTATCCAGCGCCGAACTGTGTAAACAGGTCTTCGCCCAGGGTTAGGTTCGCCAGGTCATACAGGCTGCTGTTAAGAAGCTCGACCTCGTAGGTCACTTCAAAGTGATCCGGGTTCGTCGCGCTGCGTGACACGCCGGTTTGTTGCTTGGCGACAGAGATCTCCGTGACGAAGTTCGCTTCAGCGTCGTCAGTGTCGTTAACTGATTGACCGAACTGATCAGTCGCCAAAACGTCAGCCGTATTCGGGTAGTTCCCGGAGTCATTGACATCAATCTGGTAAATCAGATACGCGGTGTCACCGGCGGCCAGGTCCAGTGTCCACGTAGACGGGAACGCAGATACGTCACCAGTCGTCGCCACCGCCGACCCGGCAACCAACGTCGCGCCAGCTGGGAGGTTGTCGGTAACAGCTACTCCAAGTAAGTCTGTTGTCCCAGTGTTGGTTACCTGCAACCGGAAGAAGGCTTTGTCCGTATCGTCAAACGAAACCGTTTCACCCCAGTGTGCATCGTCCAGCGGGTCGATGTCGGTCTGCGTTTCGTCCAGAGCGACTTCTTTTTCAATCTCGATATCCGGTGCAACCACAACGGCCGTGACCGCGGCACTGGTCACCGGCAACGGCAGGTTGGCCGGATCGGTTCTGGCTGTAAACTTATTGGTGTAGTGGTCAGATGGAATGCCAACGTTGCCGTCTGGCGTTAGTTCCAACAGGAACGTTGTGGACTCACCAGGCTCGAGGTACGGATTGATTCCCTTATCACTGACAACGCGGATCGCCGTGACCTGTCCTGGTGTCGGTGCACCAGCAACACCAGCCTGCACGTCGGCCAGTGTGTAGGTCCAGATTCCAGTGCCTTCGGGCACGAACCACGAATCACCGGCTGCTGATGTGCCGGGATCACCGTAGCCATCAACGGTTCCATCAGCCGCGTCCAGTGCAGTGGGGGCTGTGGACGTAACGTAGACTTCCAGGCCGGGGTCAAGTCCCACAATGTTGATGTCTGTGTAAACACCGCTAAAAGCCGACCCTTCAAAGTCGGCATCGTGCGGGAGAATATCAATCAAATCAAACCACGGAACATCCTTGTCGTCGGAGACATTCGCAATGCCCAACTCGTAGACGATTGTTGTATCTTCCGGAACCAGCGGCGTCACAACAAACTTACCAGCGGCCATCGCCGCAACCTGAACCGCAACAAGACCCGCGGAGGAACTGCGGAAGTCTTCTGTCGAATCATCGGAAGGTGACGACCCCACAGCTGTGTTGGTCCATGATTCTCCGTTTTCCGCATCGAACGGAATCAAGACGTCAAACGTCATGGTTGGAAGTGCGGTGTTCAGCGGAACGTCGCCGTAAAACCAGCGAATCCCCGAGGCACCGTACGTCCATGTGTCACTCCACGCAGCCCCGTCCCAATACTCAACAGCCTGGACAGTTTGAGTCGATCCGTCTCCGGCTACGTATGAAGAACCCGGCGCCGGAGATGCTGTGCCACCAACAACTGTCAGCCCGGCGGGTAACAAGTCTGTGATATACACGTCTTCTGCCGGAGACCCATCGTCCGGGCCAGGAATCGTGACGGTTCCTTCCAACTGAATCGTGGCTGCTGAACCAGCGAGGTAGTTATTGCCTGCCCCAAGATCGACTACTGATTTGTCGACATCAATATTGGCATCGACAATCCACAATCGGTCACCACGAGCAACGTGGTTTGAATTGCCACCAGCGTAGAAGCTGTTCGTCAGCGGGTCATACTCAGATCCAAACCAATCGTCGGCCGGATTCGCGTTGTCTTGCAGATAGCCAATTGAAGCAGAACTAAAGTTGGCAATAATGTTCCCGCCAGGATTGATCCCCGGGTCCAAAGTTGAATGCCCAATGGTCTCCATACTGACTAACCCAATTAGGGTTTCACCAGGTTCCAGGTCACGAAGCATTATGATCCGAAACTTCGTGATGGAATCACGGACACCGTCCGGGTACGCGTTACCACCCAGGTTCACGTCGGTCGGATCTTCACTCCAGAAACCACCAATCGACTGGTCATCGGCCAGAGTCGCGTCGCCCATGGAGTCCCAGTCGGTCCAACCGGCCGGATCGGCATCGACACCACCGGTACCGAATTCAATGATGTAATCGACACCGTACGCCAGGTGTGTACCACTGAATGGTCCACCGGAGGAATACACTCGAGACCACCCATCGCCGGAAGCCGACGGCAATGAATTGGCGACGATTCTTGTCGCAGTGTTGTCGAACTTATCACCGAAGATGGCTCCTGGCAGACTCAATACACCCTGGTTTCGCCCGCTCGTCACGCGTGCATCATAGATATGACCAAGCGACGTTTCCGCATCACCCGAATTCCACTGTGTCGCCGTGTCCAGCCAGCGACCCGAAGTGGGATGTGCTGCCTGAGAATTGTATTTCGTCGGTCCACCAATTGAGAATGAGCGGATCGTGTGCGTGACTTCGTTGTTGCTCGGGTCCTCAGTGCCAGCACCAAAGTTGTTGGTGATTCCAAACGCATCATCAGGGTCGAAGTTTGTCAGCCTTGGTGTGACGGCCAACAGATTGTCGTCAGCAGTACCCACGATTCCGTCTTCACCAGGCAGGATGTCATCGATCGGAATCCAAACATGAACCTGCGAAGACGTAAACCACCTGTCTGCAGCAGGGATAACTCCGCCACCGCCGTGGTTGTCAGGAAAGTGCGAACCGGTTGTGTCAGCACCAGAAACCTGAGCACTAAAGACGGTCCCGGCGGAACCTGTAATATTCCAGTCGCCACTGTCAGGCGTGGACCGTTCGACCGACCATACAAGCGACCCAGGCACTTCATCGAATTGGCCACTGGGACGATTACTCTGCGACCAGGTCGTTTCGGCACTGCCGCTGGGATTAACGAAGCGTTCGTAGTTCCGGGTCAAACCGTCCAGCGCATTGTCTGAAGCAGTGCCAAGACTTTGCCCCCAGGAAAACACCTCTGCGTTGGGGGTCACATCCGTCAGGTCAATGTCGAATGTGAAGTCGTCTTCAATCGGAGCCGAGCCTTTGACACCGTCGGTGCCGGTTCGAGTTGGATGCGCCCCGAGAATTCCGATTCCGTAGCTGTAGACCACTCCGTCAACAGCCCCGGCCGCGTCTGTGTGCACGCCCCGAAACGTCGGACTCAGCAGCTGAATGTCCATGTGCGCCGCTGAAGACAACACAAAGTCAAAGGCATCGGTTTGAATTGGAGTTGCGTTTTCATTTGAGTTTACCTCGAACTCAACACCATTAAGCGGCGTTCCCTGAGCTCCACCAAGAGCCCGGGCTTCAAACGTGACACTGGAAGTAAACGTGCCAGCCACATCCGGCAGGTAGGCTGTGATCGTCCTGCCATCGGGACTGATGTTCGACCGACTATCCAGCGC
>CAZAIB010000190.1:0-6611 GCA_964485095.1 uncultured Planctomycetaceae bacterium
GCCTATCGCAGGGTCTGTGGAAGACAACGATGGTTGCCTTCGTCGCGATGGGCATGTTTATCGTCCTGGCCCGTGTACTCCAGGCGGCCGGACCACCAGCTGGGTTTGTCGGAACCGCCATGACCTTCCTGCTGGCGTTTGTGATGGCCAGCCTGACCACACTGATCGGTTCACTACTGGCTCGGGTTGCCGGGATCATGGTTTGGCTGGACGGCAACCTAACAGACTCAAGGCGAGCGAAGACATTCCCGCCCACCGAAGGGCACAGCAACCGAGTCAACTGGCTGTTGGCCGGAGCAATGACTCTGCCCGTGGTTATCTTTCTGGTCGTGACTCTGATAATTGCTGGCGCGCGTGCGGGAGCGGTTCAGAACGCGATCGGGCTACTTATCGGACTGTTCGTGCTGCCGCTGGGAATCTTCGCCGGCGGTTTCGCACTGGTCAGAACCGTTGTCGCGTCAAAATACGACGAATGCTGGTCAGTGGAAAGCACACGCACGGGCATGACGCTAAGAGAGCTCGCGATCCAGGAAGGCGTCATCACTGATGATGAAGAACACACCTAGATCTCAAACTCGCTTGGCCTGCCTGGTGGCTAGAGTGACTCGTACGGGAAGTTCTCGTCGATAATCCGCTGAGCCTCCAGGAAGTTCCCGGACTGCACACCCAGCATGAACCACTTCTTGCGTTGTTCGGCCGTTCCGTGTGTGTAGGTATCCGGGTTCGTGCGACCACTTGCCTTCAGCTGAAGCGTATCATCCCCAATCTGAGTGGCGGCCCGCATCGCTTCATTCAGGTCGCCCGACTGCAGAATGTTGTCATACTTGTGTGCGTGATGAGCCCAGACACCTGCAAGAAAATCCGCTTGAAGCTCTAACCGAACTGAGGCCCGGTTGGCGGCTCTCTTGTTACCAGATTGCCTCGCCAGGTTGGCGTTCCTATTCCACTTCAATCGGTTTTGCACGTGGTGAGCCACCTCATGCGCGATCACGAAAGCGTGGGCGAAATCGCCGGGAGCTTTGTACTTGGTTGCCAGTTCATCGAAGAACGTCGGGTCGATGTAAACCTGCTGATCCGCCGGGCAATAGAACGGCCCCATTGCGGAACTCGCACTGCCACAACCACGAGTCGAAACACCTCCGCTGAACAGGTTCAACTTGCAAGGCTGATACCTCTGGCCAGCAGCTGCGAACAGCCTCGTCCAGACATCTTCCGTGTCCTTCAGCACAACGCTCACAAACTCTTTCCAGTGGTCGTCAGGTGCGGCTGCCCCACCTCGAGGCTGTTGAACCTGCCGTTGTCGCTTCGCCTTATCCGCCTGAAGAACTTTCTGGACGGCTTCCCCGCCACCGAAGAAAAACGCGAGTGCTGCAAGCAAAATCATGCCCAAGCCACCTCCCGCAGCCATTCCTCCGGGCGTCGCACCTCGCTGGTCCACGACGTTCTTGCTTTGTGCTCGACCCTTCCAACGCATATCTCATTCCCTCAAAATCTCGACAAGCCACACAACGGATTGTGCCGGTGCCGCACATCAGAGCAAGCGTTCATCCGTATTTCCAGAGTGAAAATGCCTACCCAACGCCCGGACACCTGGCATTTTCCCCTATGATTATCGGCACGATGCCAGATTGTCCGTTGCCCTATCAAGCTGGTACCATTTAAGAATGAACTCCGCAGGCGGTCTATTCAGCTACTCGTTTTCCGTGGGAACATGGTTTGCGACCAATCTGCGCATCAGCATTCTGACGCCGCTGCTGGCTGTGCTGATGACCTACCAACTGGGTATGGAAGCGGGGCTCATCGCCACAGTACTGGTTCTCCTGTCGTTGCTGGGCCATGAATTTGCCCACATTTTTTCGGCTCGAGCCACCGGCGGATACGGGGACGAAATCCTTATCTCGCCATTCGGCGGCCTCGCTATGGTGCAGCCGGGAGGAACGTTCCTCTCACGACTAATCGTCCCAGCCAGCGGCCCGATTCTAAACCTGGCCGTCTGTGCCGGCTTGGTCCCGATCCTGCTGGGACAGGACCAGTCAGTCCGAACCCTAATGAACCCGATGAACTACGGCGAAGACGGTTCGCTGGTTCTCGCGTCGCAAACGTCACACCTGGCCTGTCAATTGGCGTTCATCGTCAACTGGCTTCTGGTCCTGATTAACCTGATTCCGGTTCACCCGCTTGACGGTGGCCGCATGCTGCAGACTGTCCTGACAGAACAGTATGGCCTGCAAGCCAGCAACCACATTTATCTCAAAGTCGGAACCATCGCTGGCATCGCCTTCGTGTTTGGAGGCCTCCTGTTCAACAGTGCGTTTGTTGTTGCAATCGGGACGTTCGTGCTGGTCATGAATCTGGAAGAGACCTACCGCATGCGCACGTCGGACGCGTATGACGATTCGTTCATGGGGTATGACTTCTCGCAGGGTTACACCAGTCTGGAACGCGAGGGCGGCGACGAGTCCACCGGCGAACGAAAAGCCAGGACCGGGTTCTTCGCCAAGTGGCGACAGGAACGCAAAGACAAACGCGAAGCCGCAGAAAAAGAACGCGCTGAGGCAGACGCCAAACAGTTGGACGATATCCTGGCGCGACTGCATGAGGTGGGGTACGACTCCCTGACTGACGAAGAAAAACGAGTACTCAACCGCGCGAGTAGCCGGTACAAGAATCGACAAGACGGTGCCTGATGAAGAAGTTGCTTTACGTTGTTGCTTTGTTCTTGTTCGTCGCAGGCTGCCAGGATGCCATCGAAGACGGTCAGGAAATCCCCGTTGAAGTTGCCGAGGGCGATCGCGGTGATTGGATGCAGAAGCGAAGCGACACGAAGAAGGACCCTTTGCCTTCCGATTCAGATACCGCGGGCTTTGTTGTTCCCGAAAGCAGAGAAGACGAAGTTCGGCTTTTCGATGGCGAGCTAAACCTGAAGATCCCTGCGAACTGGGTCGAAGCCGAACTGACCCCGATGCAAAGATCCGTCTTGCTCGCCAAATTCCAGGTCCCCGATCTGGATCCGCGCATTGAGGTGACCGTGTCATCTGCTGGTGGTGGCATTGATGCGAACTTCAGCCGCTGGGAGGGCCAGTTCGCTGATGGAACAAAAGACGAAGACACCATCGACTTCGGAACCTCAACCGCCCGAGTCCTGTCACTCACAGGCGACTTCACGCCGGGGTTCGGCAAGCCAAATGGATCGGACTTCGCCCTGCAGGGAGCCGCCTTCCCTGCGAGTAACCGAGACTTCTATCTGAAGCTCACAGGACCTGCAGACAAAGTCAAAGTGCTGGAGAACGATTTCCGCGAACTCGTACGGTCAGCGACACTTGTTAATTAGCGCTAGCCGTAGTGGAGTTCGGCAGAGCTTTCCTTTGTAGCTCGCTTCGCTGTGGTGCCAGGTCACAGACGGCATGACCCGAACGTGAGGCTCTCTCGCCCCAAGAGAAGGCAACCAGAGATGAGATGCCACGACTCTTATTAGTACCTTGGGTTACACTGACGTAGAGCTTTGCAGTTCGACCAAGCAGTCCGGGTTGTTTTTCCGTAGTCTGCCCTACAGTCTCCACATGACGTCCAAGTAACAACACCAAGCCGGACCTCCATGATTCGTGTTCTCAATCTCCGTCGCACCTTCCCGGGCAGTGGCGACGAATTCGTGGCGGTTGACCGGTTGTCGTTCGAGGTGCCGGGCGGTGAAATCTACGGCTTGCTGGGACCAAACGGAGCTGGCAAGACAACCACGCTGCGAATGATTCTGGGGTTGCTGAAACCTACGTCCGGCGACGCCGAAGTTGGTGGCTTCACAGTCTCAACCAACGCAGACGAAATCAAACGGCGTGTCGGACTTGTCTCATCAAGTGCCGGCCTTTACCAGTGGCTCACGCCCAGAGAGACACTTCGGTTCTTCGGAGATCTATACGGAGTCCCCCGCAATGTTTGCCTGGAACGCAGTGAACGGCTTAAGGATTTGCTGGACCTCACTCGGTTCTACGACCAACGCTGTTCGACACTCAGCACCGGACAGAAACAACGAGTCAACCTCGCCCGCGCGCTGATGCATGATCCTCCGGTAATGCTGATGGATGAACCAACACGCGGACTGGATGTGGTCGGCGGCAAAGTCATTTTCGATTACATCGAACACCTGCGAGAGGCAGGCAAAGCGGTAATTGTCTGCACGCACCGCTTGGACGAAGCCGAACGCCTGTGCGATCGCTTCGGGTTACTGTTCCGCGGCAGGATTCAGTACGAAGGCACGCTGGATGAAGTCAGAGCCGCGGCGGGAGCCGAATCACTGACCAACATTTTCCTTGAACTGCTGGCAGCAGACACTGAGGCCGTTGTAGAGGGTTCGAACGCGTGAACGCTCTAAAACCGACGTCCAAATTCCAACAGTTCACTCGCCTGGCCGTTAAAGAACTCCGCGAAATCCTGCGCGACCGCCGGACCATCATCACGCTGGTACTGATGCCGTTGTTCCTGTATCCGCTGCTGGGCGGAGTGGTGCAGAAGGTTCTGCTTTCCAACATCACGCGCATGGGCGGCGGGCCGGTCTACATTTTGGGCTTTGAGTCCGAACGGGACCTGAAACGATTCACCAGCTTCGCCGGGATGAGCCAAACGGCCATTGCGAAGACCGACGGCGAAGACGGAACGCAGGCGCCCGAAGTCTCACCGGAAGACGCCGTCAAGCAGATGCTGACTCAGGAAGCCGAACCAAGCTTTCAGGCCAGCGTCCCACGCGGCAACGACGAAATTGACCTGGACAAACTCGCCGCAGACCGAGTCATCGATGTTGGCGTTCGTTTTGTGAATACACCCGGTTCGGAAGGTGGCCCGATTAAACTGGAGTTTGTCTACCAGTCTGGTTCAAAGTTCACCAAAGATGCTTTGGCGTTACTGAAACAACGAGTATCGCAGGCCAACATTTCAAAGCTTGTGGAATGGTCAGACCGTGAGTCCGCACCGTTCCTGATTCGCGAAAAGAAGGTTGACCCACTGCGAAAGTCAACGTTTTCGCTGGTCACATTCATTCCGCTCGCCCTCATCCTGATGACGGTCACCGGCGCGGTTTACCCGGCGATTGACCTGACCGCGGGCGAACGCGAACGCGGTACACTGGAAACACTCATCGCGGCCCCCGTGTCTCGCATGGGTTTGCTGATGGCCAAGTTTGTCGCGGTTCTGACCGTCGCCATGCTAACCGCGCTCATCAACTTGCTGGCGATGCTCATCACGCTGTACGCCATCGGGATGGACAAAGCCGTTTTCGGCGCGGGCGGAATTGATGCATCGACAATCGGAACAGTCATTGCGTTGCTGTTTGTGTTCGCAGGATTTTTCTCAGCTGTTCTGCTTAGCGTCACCAGTTTCGCTCGTAGCTTCAAAGAAGCTCAGGCGTACCTGATTCCGCTCATGCTGGTGTCGCTTACACCAGGCATCTTCAGTCTGATGCCGGATATCCAACTGAACGCGTTGCTGGCCGTCGTTCCACTAGTCAACGTGGTACTCGCCGCGCGCGACGTGCTGCTGGGAACCATTGATCCCACTCTGCTCGCAATCGCGATGGCATCGACTGTGGTCTACGGCTTGCTGGCAATGGTCATCGCGACCCGCGTGTTCGGGACGGACGCAATCCTGTACGGCAGCGATGGAACGTGGAGCGACCTGTTCCGCCGACCGACGCAAGCCGTGGACTATCCATTGGTATCGACGGGCGTGCTGTGCCTGGTCGTGCTGGTTCCGGCGTTCATGGTTGTGTCGGCCGCCGCCGGGCGAATAACCGACATCACACTGCAAACGCGGCTCGTCCTGACCATGCTGGTGCAGTCGCTGTTTGTACTGGTTCCATTTCTGTTTGTGTGGTGGAACCGATACCGACCACAAAACGCGTTTAGCCTGTTTGCTCCGAAACCGATGGGGATTGTGGGAGCCTTGTTCCTGGCCGTATCGCTGTGGCCCTTCGCTTACGAACTCACCGCACTGGTCGCCGGGGCAGATCGGCAATCCGAACTCTACAAGATGTTCGCGCCGATGAAGGAAGAGATCATGTCGATCTCACTACCACTGCGTCTGCTGGCTCTGGCATTGGTCCCGGCAGTCTGCGAGGAGTGGTTCTTCCGCGGCATACTGTTGAGTTCATTGTTGGGCGAACAGCACCAGAACCGACGCAGGCGCGCGATCGCCGTGGTGACGACAGCCGCGTTGTTTGCCGCGTTCCATGTGCTGGTTCAGGACAAGCTGTTCTTTGAACGCTTCCTGCCAAGCTGCCTGATGGGACTGGTTCTCGGATGGGTTTGCGTGACAACCCGCAGCCTGCTGCCTGGCATCCTGCTGCATTCGGTTCACAACGGCCTATTGTTGGCGTCCGGCAACTTCGAAGACGAACTTGGCAAACTGGGCCTCGACCTGGAGAACCAACAGCATCTCCCCGCCCAGTGGATTGGCGGCGCCGCAGTCGTCGCACTACTGGGTTTCGCGATCATGTGGTTCGGACGCAGCAAAACCGAAGTCCCCAAACCGACCAAAGTCGTCACCGACTGAGGCCCTTCAGTCGATTCGTCGCAAAGAGGCTGTGAATTTTTGGACCATCACTATTTTGGGTGGCCGGGGTTGGA
>CAZAIB010000191.1:0-6427 GCA_964485095.1 uncultured Planctomycetaceae bacterium
GGCGTCGTTGACCAGTTCACAGACCGACACGTCTTCAACCAGAGTCTTCTGCGATGCAAACGTTTGCTGGAACTCGACAATCTGACTGACATGTTCGAGATTGGCTTTCAGCGACATCAGTTCTGTTTTGTTTTCCGTCTGTTCCTTAAGCAATTGGTCTGCGAGCTGTTTCAGGACCTGGGGAAAATGACGACCGCGTGAATCACTGGTCAGGAAGTCAGCCAGATTGGATTCGTTTGCTGTCACAATTTTGGATGCCTGCGCCAGCCTTGACACTCGACTTGTCCGATTGGAATCCAGCAGCACGTTGGCGGCAACATTCACACTATTGAGTACGTTCCCCACGTTGTGCAGTATGCCGGTCGCAACTTCGGCCATGCCGGCTCGTCGTGAAGCCGTTGCCAGGTCACGAAACGCTCGTTCCCGCTCTTGCTGTGTCTTGCGGTGTTCGACGGATTCGGCCCGCAGTCGGTCAGTTGTTGTCGCCAGTTCCCTTGTTCGCCTCTGGACGCGATCTTCAATCACCGTGTTCGTGTGCTCCAGCTGCGCCTGACGTTTGCAGCTGCGACGTTCTTCACTCACCTGTTGCAGGCATGACTTAATCAGGAATACATTGATCCACGTAAGCCAAATGGCATGTTCCAGCAAACGCCAGGTGCTGTTGACCGCAACTCCGTAGACAGAAGCCGGCCACAGACTGCCTCGAACACTGTGGTCCAACAGGATGACCACACTGTTGAGGACCAGCAGTCTCCATTCGCGGTAGAATGCAAGAAACGCAAGAGAACCGAAGGCGTGAAAGTTAGTTTCAATCCGCCCGCCAGTCAGGTGAATCAGGACACAGCTCCATGCAGCCTGAGCGAAGGCGATTGCGATCCGTGTTTTCCGTTGGCCGGGGCAGAAGTACGCCAGCAGGATGGGCGGCAGGGAAATCAATCCGCCGAAAAATATCGCGACATAGACATGCATGTGCGTGTGCGATGTGTCTCCAATCCACGTTCGCGGTGAGACTACGAATGCAAGAACAATGGCAACCATCCATTGCAGCAGCATCAGCCACATGAACAATCGGTCTGTCTTTGCGCAGACACGCTGTCGTTTTTCCTTATGAAGTTGTGAAACGCGGTTCTCGAAGTCGTCCTTGCTTCTAATTGGCTTCGACACGCGGCGTCGCTTCCGTTTAGTGCTCATGAGATTGCTCCGACTTATCGACGATCGAGCAGCCGTAGACCGGGAACGATGGTTCGCTGACAGGGATCCCATCAAGGACTCGTGTAAGCATCGTCAATCCCAGACTATCCCCCTCATGCACGCGGCCACTGGTGATTCCTCCCCAAAACTGAACGCGTCCATCAGTAGAAAACAGCAACGCATGCCCGGATGTTGTTGCATGAAATTGGCCAGCAAGATGGCCATTGATATCAATCACTGGTTCATGCGCACCCAAATCGATGAGGCGATCCCAGTATTCATCCTGAGCCCACGCAACGGTCTGTGTGTCTGGTAGATAGAACACGGGTTGGAGAACGATGTCGTGTTTTCGAACCATCAGTCGTTCAAGAGCCGCAATGGTTGGGCGAGTACACGGGCAACGGGGGTGTAGAAATACCAGCAAGGTTGGTTGGTTCTCGCTAAAAGAAATCTCGGTATCGTCCGGGCGTTCCAGTAGCGGCGTAAAAGTCTCACCGGGTGACATCGAATAGGCTGTCATCCAAAGCAGCCCACAAACGATCAGCACACTCCACGCGCCGAGCCAGTAGGAAGACACACGACTGTGCTTGGGTTTCTCGGTTCTCATCGCCTGCGCTACATCCAACTGTGGCCCAACTGGAAATGGCTTTGTCTGTCCAGAAAAGTAGGTTGCCCGCCAGAAAGGCGCAGCGAAACACTGGCAAATCGGGAAATACGGGTGCCATACCGTCCACCAATATTCGGTTTTGACGATTTTTACGGGTCAGCCCCGCTGAAGAAGCGACTCTCGGATATGTCGCGATTAACGAGCAGCGGTTGTGCTCGATGGTTGTCGTCGCATTTGTGGCAGGTGCCATGTACCCGGCGTTTTGCCGGGGATCACCTGCCACATATGACGGAAGCCGTGGGCCGGTTGCTTTGACTGGAGCAGCAAACTTCTGGTTTCACTTCGGTCACAGGTTCCTGGTGTGAAATCCAGGAAGTGCGAACGTTGGTAGAACGCAATAAGTTCAGATCAGTTGCCCAACGCCCGGAATTGGTCCACGGCGATGTCTTCTTCGCTCGCTTCAGAGCCAGCCTTGTAGTGGTGCGGCAAAAGCTCGCCGCGGTAACGGCGTAGTGGGCGTTCCAGCCGGCGACGCAGAAATACTTCGCGGTTATCACATATCCTGGCATCGATGCTGGCGTCGACTCGCCAGTCGTTCATGGCTGCCAGACCGGCTTCGATGGCCTGCAGAGTTTTCTCGATGTCGTTCAATGCGACTCGCGACGAACGTGGTGGGATGTCTCGTCTGGCAACCCAGCGTCCCATGAGAACCTGCAGCAGTGAGTTCATTTGATCCCAGCGATCGGCTGGGTCCGGGATGATCTCCGGGTTCTCAACCAACAGGTTCATCGCCGCCACGACTTCACGAACCGAACGTGTCATGCCCGGCACGAAGTAAATAGTGTGTAGACGATGCTTGAACTCTTCCGCCGGTGAGCCACCGATGGCTTCGTGAATGCGAACCAGCTCGTGACTGGCAAAGTAGCTGAGTAGCGGTTCGGTTGGACTCGTAAACTGTTCCAGTTGCTGAATCGATGTCGTGGAGTCGGCTGAAACCAGCCTCAGCATTTCAGCCCAGACCACATCTTTCGGCGTTAGCGGATACCTGGCAACGTCCCACGCCATGGATCCGCGGCGAACGCTCTGGGTCGCGTTGGCTAGCGTCTTGAAGTAGTTGATCCGGTATGTGTCCACTTCGTGAGCAACGCGTTTAACCCTGTTGCCGCTGACGATTTCCTGAGGCGGTCGCGAGTTGTTTTCCAGCCGTGTTCGCAGCGTCTTGCGGTACATCCATGGCTCATCCGGGAAACCGAACAGCAGTTCGGCTTCCTGACCAAGTTCGCTCAGTCGTCTGGCAGCCTCGTCACGGTACTCATCCTGAGATAGCTGGTCCAGAATCCGACGTTGGTAGCCAGCGATCTGCATTCGGAACTCAGCGTTCTTGTCACCCCACCGCATCGTTTCGACCGGCAGGTTCCAAAGGAACGCAGCGTTGGCCAGCGAGTTGTCGTCGTTGTAAGTCGAAAGAATCGCGTCGACTGATTCGCTGTCCAGCGTGGCGATGCCCAGCACCCTGGACCAGTCCCAGCCAAGGTCGTCCAGAATGCGGCGGACGTGCGTGTAGCTGGTGCGCTTTGCCAAACCCGGACGAATGATGGTCTCACCGTTGGTTGCCACAACCAGCAGCTCACCGCCCTCAAGCGGGTACGCCGCAACCTTGTCGAACGCACTACTGACGGACTTCAACAAGCGCTGCAGCGGCTGTGCTCCAAAGTCAATCTGATTGAACGTTTGGCAAAAGAACCCATCTGCCGACAGGCGCCGCGCGGCGCGTTGGTGGAAGTCGGTGGTATAGTAGGGAGCCGCGTTGGGGAGTGCCGCCTGAGGTGGCCGACACACAATGATGTCGTACTGCTGAGTCAGACCGGTGACCGCGATCGCCGGCGATGCGTGGATGTGGTTGTAGCGATCGTCTTGTTTTCTGAAGCCGTAGTGCTGGTCGATGGTGTCTGAAGTTCGCCGGCCGATATCAATCGCGGTGAGCGATTGAATCGGGAACATCAGCGAAGTGGCCTCTGCCGCCGGGCCGGAATCGCCCAAAAACAAAACGTGTTCCGGCGACTCATGCATCAGCAATGGCAGCACAATCGGCAACGTTGCCATCGACGGCTGAGGGCAAGTCAACACGTCGGTGCTGGTCAAGCTGACCGGAAGCCCATTGCGGCGGACCTGAATTCTGGATCCCGCGAACCGCCATGTCGAAAGCAGACCTTCGGGTGTTTCCTCGGCGGATAGCAGCCTGCCATCGTTGGTGGACAGCAGCAGTTCCGCATCCGTTCCGGCAGCGTACTCACGAAACACGGTTGACGAAAACAACAACTGTGACGCCGAAGCAGGTTCGAACCGACCAGCGACCAAAGGCAAGCAAACAGCAGCCCCCAACGCGCAAACCGCTGCGCCGCGGGACCAGACGGTTGTTGGTAGCCACCGACCTTCGCTGGATTTCGTTGAAAGTAGACAAGCGATAGCCAGCAGGCTCACCAAACCCATCGCGATAGTCGGTGTTCCCAGCACAGGCATGAGCATCGTCGCGGTCATGGCTCCCAATGCGAACACGACTGTCGGCGAAGCTACCGGTGTTTGCGAACCTCGAACATTTCGCAGAGAGGCTCCGGCCGCCAGTCCTATCGGAAATAGAAACAAGCCGACCGATAGTCCACGTACGGAAAGCAGAAACCGCGGATACTCCACATTGGCGTTAAGACCAAGCTGAACGCGAACGACGTTCGGGAACAACAGGAACACCGATGTGACAGCGATGGCCGCCAGAGCCAAAGCGACCGGCTGGCGACACAGTTTCGCAAAGAACGATCGTACAAAGGCAAATCGTCCGGACGTAGTCGTTCCGGTTCGAAGTCCCAACGTCACAGATAATGCCAGCAGTGCTACCGACCACATCAGCACTTGCGCTGTTGCCGGCATGGTTTGGTTCATCACTCGAGCAACAACGGAAACTGATGCTCCACAAAGCGCTATGGCGGCGTAGGCCAGAGCGATCCCGAAGCCGCTCGACGCAGGCACAGGTGGTGTCTCGATCGACTCTGTTTCCTCGCTGCCGAATGCAATCCTGAGCGTCTCCAGCAGAGCCACAAGAACGACCGCATACAGCGCGATGAGTTGAGCTCCACCAAGGGCAATCGGAACCAACGGCGCACCCGCGATTCCGAGTGCAAAACCAAGAGTGCTTAGCGACGGGCGCGATCGGGTTCCCGCAGACAGCGCGCAGATGGCCAGGAAGCTCGGTAGTCCCACAACCAGCACGCCAATCAATGCGCCGGATGCGAACGCGCCCTGGTTGGTCGTAGCTAGCTGACCTGCGGTGGTTCCGAACCATGTCAGCGCGGTTCCTGCCATCATCGGCGCGGCGAACACCCACGCGACAAACGCGACGCGAGCAAGCATTCCGGCTCGCGGACTGACTCGGCCGATCATTCGCCAGCCGGCATCCACTCCCAGCGCAGCGGACAGCATGAGGCCCAGCGAGACCGGCCATGAGAAGCCCACGGTCGTGAGCCCCACGGACAGGCCGAATGCGAGTCCGCAACCAGCCGCGACGGCGGTCGCGAGGACGGACAATTGATCAGATTTCAGCAACCGGAACACGGCCGCGAGATAGTTTTTCCAGCGCATGACTTCCCTGTCGTGCGGACACTGTGAGTGCGCAGATTCTGCCGGTGGGTTCTAATCCAAGCCAGCGAAATTCATCAACCCCAAGGAGGTTTACCCCTAAAAGCCGGAAGTTTGCGCCGCTAATTGCCCGTTTGAGCCGCAATTTGCAGTGTGACCAGCGACATGAAACGCCAGCCGACAAGGTGCCAGCCATCGCCATACGCGCGAGACCAACGGACTTCGGACTTGATGCACACGACTTCTGAACTGGATTGGATTTCCAAATCGCCAATCGAACCGACATCCCAGGGACGGGACAGAATGAGCCCAATTCCTTTTGGCGACAAGTCGCGAGAGAAACCCAAATCAATCGGGTTGTTTGGCGTGTGGATCGAAACCGGATAGACAAACGGGTGCCGAGCTTCCGCACGCCGTTCCTGTTCTAATCTGATCGCTTCTTTCAGCAGACGCCTGATTTGCTCTTCCACGGTGTTTTCCTATCAGCCTCAAAGTCGCCCGGGAACAGTACGCGACTGAACTTCGGGAAGGAATACCAATGATTGAGAACTGCAGGTCGCGAGTACCAACTTACCCGATCATCAATCACGTGCCCATGCCCATCTGTTAGTCGATGCCATTGTGCCGCACACTAAGCCGTTTGTGGTCGAGCCCAGCAATTGGACTATCGATCGGAAAAACGGCGGAGTTGTCGAGCCGTTCACGTCTTCGGATTCGCTGGTTGAACTTTGCAGCACCAAACCGTGAATCCTAAGGGCACTCATCGGGACAGGGTGCCTCTTGACCGTAGTTTGGGTCAACTATCAGCACCATCCACTTTACGGAATCCCGGGCGCCTGCCAATCGTCCTTGAGAGCTAGCCATGTCCAAAGACTCAACGCAATCACCAAGCCAATCAGGCCTGGGGCCGCTCTCTTTCGTTCATCTTCTACCAGTTTAGGCGGTTGAGCGTTGATGCCGTGACTTCGAACCACGCACAACAGGAGTGGGAGCGACGCTAGA
>CAZAIB010000192.1:0-6374 GCA_964485095.1 uncultured Planctomycetaceae bacterium
GCCGCGAAGTCACAGGCAACCTCGACGATTCGTTCTAAGTCTTCCCCGATCGTTTGTTTGAACGAAACTGAAAGCCGGACTCGAAAGAGGCCGGCTTTCTTCTTTTCATCATCACGGTAGTAAGTGAGGGACTGAACCGAACGCTAACTTGTCCCCAGAGAACCGCCCATGCGGCGATAACCCATCCGAACCACACCATCCCAACGTCACTGCCGCACACCGATGCAACTGGAAGTTGCTAGGCGGCGCCGGTGTTGCACTCGCTGCAGAGGCCCTTGATCAGGATCTCGTTGATCCGACCGATCATCGAAGCCTTCTCACGTGAGTTCGCAGTAAATTTCATTGGGCCAAGGCAGCTGACGTCGCCACAACCGGTGCACACAAAGTGAGGATGCTTTTCGCCCTCAGCTTCGGCCGCCGTCAGGATTTCGAATCTCCAAACGTGGTCACCCAGTTCGGTTCGGGACACAAGGCCTGCTTCCGTCAGGTCCGTCAGGTTGCGGAACACGGTCGCCTTATCGAATCCAAGCGGAACCAGAGTGTCTGAAAGCTCTGCGTGAGTCAGCGGTGACGTCGCGCTTTTCAACTGCTGAAATACGGCGATCCGGGCGGGTGTCGCTCGGAACCCGCACTCACGCAATGTCTTTCGGATCTCATCAACTTCGTTCACGGCAGTCGGCCTTTGTCCTGCTGGTACTCCTACCAGAGTATACGCCAACCCACACCCTCTCGGGTATCCCTGAGATGATGGAACTTTGTCTGCCCAGGATCCAAATCAGCACAACTGCCGGGTTCCAGGTCTATTCCAGCGGGCTACTGGCCATCCCCGTACTGCGGGCTGCCGCAGTTTCGCCGCCGCCGATGGAACCGGTTTCCTGTGCAGCCGTCTTGCCAAAGTGACCCGCCCAGTGCTGTTTCAGCGCGAGGCGAGAACACCGTTCCTGGAACTGAGCGGCCGTGTCGCCATCGCCAGCTGCGACCGTAGGCGCCTGCAGTTTGGGCCAGTCCGCAAGAATCCTTGCAGCCAGTTTCGTGCGAGCCTTCTCGTCCAGGTTGCCGACTTCCAGGGTTCGATCGATTCGACCAGGCCGGCTTGATTCACCCTGTTCGTCGGGCAGACCGAGTGCCGGATCGATGCGTTCCAGCCGGTTCGTTGTGATCACAGAGAACAGCCCATCGCTGCGTTCGATTCCGTCCAGACAGTTCAACAGACAATCGAATGTCAGATGCTGATCGCGGCCGACCACATTGCGCCGCTTGTCGAACACCGCGTCAATGTCTTCGATGACCGCCATGCAGGGAACCTCAGACAGCATGTTCGACCACGCCTGCTGCATCTCTTCGTTGTACAGACTTGCCAGATCATAGACGAACACAGGCAGGTCCAGGTCTTCCGCAATCGCGCGGATGAGCGCCGTCTTGCCGGTTCCCGGTTTGCCGTGCAGCAGCCAGCCACGTCGCCATGGAATCCCGCGTTCGCGATACCAGTCTTCGTTTTCTCGCCAGAACTTCGCTTCGTCCACCAGTTCCAGTGCGTCACCGCCTAGCGCGAGGTGTTCGACTGCTGAACCAACCTCACCTGTTTCGGCCCCCAGTTCCTTCATCTCCCAACCGATGGGGCGATGGTGCATGCACGCGCGTGTGTCGCCGGATGTGCCGGGGGATTCACGGCGGCCAGACGACTGGAACCGGCCCATCGGCTTACCGGCGGTTCCGTAGACATGCTTCACGTAGTGGCGTCTGCGGCCGGCCGCTTCGGTTTCTTCGAACGACACCATGCGACGGTTGAAGTGCTCGCTGGCTTCCATGATGAGCGTATCAGCATCGAACGTTCCGCGGATGAACGTCAGTGTCAGCGTGTTCGCGTTGTAGTCGCGCGAGGTGTGTTCATCCATCTCCACATTGTCATTGTTCTGCGCGCGGGTGACCCACATGGGGCGGAACCCTTTCCAGAACAATCGCCCTTCGCCGCCAATAATTTCCATACCGACCAACTGTGTGCGACGACGCGGCCGGACGTGCAACAGCCAGCCCGTGTAACTTCGCGGACCGTACTTCGAAGGTTTGAACTCATCACGCAGGATCAACTGCAGCGCATCGGATTGGAAACCGCTGGCTTTCACGGTCACGATTAGGCGTCCCGCGAGCTGCTGGTAGGCTCCACGAATGTAGCTCCAGCAGGTCGCAATGAAACCCGTTGCCGCAACGCCCCCGGCAACCCACCAATAATCCTGAATGTTCATAGCGGATTCCATGATCCAAAAAACGCAGCCCGCGTTATCAATAGCAACAGATCGACCCCTCACCCGATCAATTGGGCGAGCGGCTTGCGTTAGCTTGCCGATTATCGGAGGCCTCACGGCCACCGCTCGCCTACGGGTAGGAGGTTCGACTTCTTTGTCGAAACGCAACGGTGAACGATGTTGGCTGGACACCGCTGCAAGATCCTGGTTCACCCATTTCGGTAAGATGATTGCCGAAATCGACTCCGATCTTGAATCGTTTGGAGCCGCCCCTGGGAGTCAAGGAGTGTTCACATGAAACGCTTCAGTCTTCTGGAACTGACCCTCGTTGTGGGTCTGTCCATCTTGTTTCCGCCAATCCTGTTGATGGGCTTTTCGTAGTCGTTCCAAGGCAGGAAACGGTCGTGCTGCGTTTTGGTCGGTACGTCAAAACCATCAAAACAGAAGGGATTCACTAGGCTCATCCCGTCGGTCGGAAAATGATCCGAATCCCGACCAGAGACATGACACTTGATATTTGACTACCACCGCGCTGGTACGACAAAGCTACCCGGTGCACTAACTCTCTAACAACCACGAATCTCACGAATCAAACGAATACGCTGGTGACCTGGCGTCGTCTGTGCGGTGCAGTGATCAACACGAGCCTGTCATTCGTAAGATTCGTTTGATTCGTGGTTGTCTCCCAAGCGCATCAAGGTCCTGACCACCGACCTGCTCCACCAACAAACCTTCCCCGCTGCATCGCTATCGCAGCCGACTGAACTGACTGAGTTCCTCGATCGGGATTCCGTAACCATCGCATTCTTTGTCGAACAATTGCTTGCTGCCGTTCCCGCCGATAAATCCATTCACGCGAGCCGCCGCGGTCGAGCCGTTGAAGTCAACGAACTGCGGATACATCGCGTCGAACCGTTTCTGCAGTGGTGAGTTCTGCAGGTAGTACTTTTGGTGGTAGTCCTCAGCCAGGTAAAACACATCCAGCGGCAGCACGGGCGTTCGCACCTTCGCTTCAAGCTTTCGTTCGATCGATTCAACCGCCGTCATGATGGTTTTGTGCTGAGACGAATCATGGAACCAAATCGCCGTCATGTACTGCCGACTGCGAATTCCACGTAGCGGATTGTGACTCTTCCAAAACAGATCAACGATCTCAGCAAACGAAATCTGCTGCGGATCGAAGTCAACCTGCAGCGCTTCCGTGTGGTTACCGAGACTGTGATACGTGGGCGATTCTTTCTCACCGCCTGTGTACCCGACCCGAGTTCGATACACACCTTCAACAACCCCAAACTGGGATTCCGGCCCCCAGAATCAGCCAAACGCAAACGTCGCCGTCTGCAAATCGGACGGAGTGACAGAGTCAATCGCTGGAATCGAAACAAGCGTAGTTGGGTCGGATGGGTTCACAAGAAGTCTCCTGTTTAGAACGGCACATTGGTCGGCGGCAGATTATACCCGATCCGGCTATATGTCTTTCGCATCACTCCGGGACACTCATGCGTGCGAATAGCGGGGTGAGATTGAGCTAACAAGCGTGGTCGCTTGCCTGACTGGCGATTGCAGCCGCGAAATCTCGATCGTAAAAGCGTTCCGCGTCGAATAGTCCGCCGGTGCTGAAGACGTTTGTCTCAATAACTTTCGAACCGATCAGGTCGATGCCAGCTAGCCAGATGCCGTGTCGACTCAGTAACTGGGCTGCGTGTGTGGCCGCGGCCAGCATGCCTTCGTTGGGGATGATTGGTTGAGCAGTTCCACCCGTGTGCAGGTTTGCCCGGAACTCGCCGGCAGGAGGAACGCGATGAATGGCGGCGACAGAACCGTCCAGTGTCAGAGGTTCACCGTTGAGTACGACAAGACGCACGTCGCCGGGTTGGTCCCAATTCACGAACTCCTGACACACAACCGGGCTACGTGCCATGACCTTCGCGGTGGCATCGATAGCGTTCGCATCGCCTGGCGTTAGCTTCACAACGTCGCGGCCTCGTGAACCCATGAGTGGTTTCACAACACATGATCCCTCGCGTTCAGCAGCGAACGCCAGCACTTGGGCAATGTCGGAGGTCACGATTCCCTCAGGTCGAAACGCCGCGTCGAGTTCAAACAACGAAGCCTTGCTGGCAAACCGAGTCAGTTGGTCCGGCCGGTTGAGGACACGAACACCAAGCGTCCGAGCGACGCTGGCTAGTTGGAGGCATCGGTCGTGTGCTCCGATTCGTTCCGGATCTCGGCCAGGGTTCGTACGCAGGAACAACAGATCGCCCCTGGCCAATTGAATCGGTTCCACTCCTTCGGCGTTTAGACCGTTTGCCACAAGCTGAGAATCGATCGACGAATCAGGAACCGGGACCACGTCGCAGGTGAATTCCAATCCGTCGCTGCGATCGCGAACTGCCAGTCCACCGACTTCTCCCACGAACACATCGTGCCCACGCGCCACGAAAGCCGCGATCAGCATGGCCGTTGTTTGCCTGGCGGTGAGTTCATCCAGTCGATTGATGACAACAACAACGCGCATCATTGTTCTCCAGCGTCATGCGTTCGGATCGAACTCGCCACCCGTATTCAGGAGCCCAAGATGCAGGATTCGTGCACCCGTCTGACTGACTGGGTTCACGCTACGACCAATGATGACTCCATCTTCCGGCGCGAGGTATTCGCGAATAACATCGCCGAACACGTTCGATTGTCGGGCGATGAGTTCTCCCTTGCGGACAATGTCAGTCACGTCGGGAAGAACGCTTAACAGCCCGCCGCAGTCGGTGTAGATCCAATACGATTTGTCGCAGATGATCGGTGCCGGAGCTTCGACGGCTTTGCGAGGCGGCAACATTTCAACGGCGGACAGAATTTTCAAAACGCCGCTCAGCGACCGCTGAATCGACTTCACCTGAAATAGGTGTGGGTCACGAATCTCCACGGTAATCGCGGGAATCCCGTTCTCCGCCACAGCTCCACGCATCGTGTAGTCGGATGGGGGGTCGTGGAGAATAATCTGTGGTCGCAGCAGCCGAGCCATCTTCGCTGTCGTTGCGTTCGACATGTCGGCTCGAACGTAAAGAGAGTTCACCCGGCCGAAACTGGCCGTATGCAAATCGACCAGGAAGTCAAAGTGCTGAACAATCCGACTCATCAAACCATGCGCGTATTGTTGTGAGACCGTGCCGTCGCTCTTGCCGGGCATGATGTGGTTCAGATCTTTGCCGTCAGTGAATTCGCGCTGCTCGGCCAGCAAACCGGGGATGTTTGCGACAACCACGGCGACGATCGTGCCCTTCAGCTTGCTCAGGTTCACCTTGTTAAGCAGTTGGTGAATGAGCGGGATGCCGTTGAGTTCATTCCCATGCAAAGCTGCGGTGACGCCAAAGACAGGACCAGGTTTGCGACCGCGTGCCACAACAACGGGGACGCGAATTGAGGATCCGAGCCCGTTCTGCGCGACTTCGACCAGCAACCGTGTTGCCGCGTTGGTGGGATAGTCGTCAATGCGCAGCTCTTCAACACGCTGCGGTTTGATTACACCAGCTTCACTGCTATGAGTCATGGCATCATCTCTTCCGCAAGTTGGGCATCGGCGTTCATTGAAAAGAATAGTCGGCGACGGAACTTGTTCTTCTTCGTGACCAGTCCCTGAGCCAGACTGTCGATGGCAGCGATGGAAAGCACTGTCTGGATGTAGCCTTCAATGAGATCGTCGAGGCCCAGTCCCATTCGGTTGAAGTCACGGCTGTCGACCAAAAGCAATCGTTCCGGTTCCGTCGTCCAACTTCCGTCAGATCGTCGAACTGAAAGGTTGGTTCCAAGCATGTCCCACGATGCCTCACCGGGTACCAATTCTGTTCGCAACGGCTTCCGCGCACGCCGGGCGTAGATCGCGACTGGCATGAATCCATCAGGCGTTGCGGTCACCATGAAGCGAACGTCTGCGACATACAGGTTCAGCTTCTTGTCAGGCATCGTGCCGACATGAAACAACCGGCCCGTCCGGCTCTGTGAACTCCATTTCGAGTTTCCAATGAGTGCCTGCACGATGAACTGGTCGTAGCGGTGATCCAGTTCCATGAACGCGGCGAGTTCGTCGTCGCTGGTGATTGTGTAAACGCCCTGGCCTGCGTTTGCATAAGGAACCTT
>CAZAIB010000193.1:0-6275 GCA_964485095.1 uncultured Planctomycetaceae bacterium
CGCAAAGAGGCTGTGAATTTTTGGACCATCACTATTTTGGGTGGCCGGGGTTGGACTGAGCCCGCGAAGGAAACCCCGGTGCGCTTAACGAACAGTGCTCAGATTCGGTTGAAACGTTGGAATCACGTTCCGGGGTTTCACTCGTGCCTCGCTCCAACCCCGGCCACCCATTTATTCACAGCTCCAAGCGACGAAGTCGCGAGTACAGGCTATTCGGCCACCAGCAACTTCAAACTGTTGGCCGTTGAAACCGTGACCATCCTGCCGTGTGATTTGAGATTCCCACCGGCGATCGAAAATGATTGGCGGACCGCGTCGCCACTCCGCACATCGCGAACCTCAATCCGTTCTCGTGTCGGGAACAACAGCGTTCGCCCCGAAACCGCTGCCGAGCCGTAACCAAAATACTCGGGAGAATATCGCGGGCCACCCCACGCAACATTGCCTGACGCAGCAACCAACCCCCAAGGCGCGCGGCCGGACAGTACGAGGATGCCTTCGTGAACTCCGACTACAGATTGAACACGATCGGGCAGCGCGCGTTGCCAGGCTAGTTCGCCCGTGTGTTCGCGAATCGCCATCACACGATCAGAATCCAGCGGCGCCACGTACACAAAACCGTGTCGGGCAACTGCTGACTGACCGACAAACAGTCCGTTGGCAGGCGCCACGCGGTCGTAGGTGCGAGCCCACTGCATGCGTCCTCCGTGCGTCAGTGCGAAAATGACGCCGTTGTCGGTCGGCACGACGACATGCTGCGAACTGACAACAGGCCGGACGCTGGTGACCTTCGACGCTGATTCGGGTGGCGCGTCCAATCCGCCGCAGAGCTGGCGTTTCCACAAGACGGTTCCGTCTTCCAGGCTAAGGCAGATAAGGCTTAGTGAGCTCACCGGCGGCGATGTACGAACCACAACAAAGCAGCGATCGCCCCACACGACGGGCGACGATTCGAACTCACTCTGTTCGACAAGTTCCGATGCCACCATTCGCCACAGAACCTTGCCCTGGCGGCGATTCACATCCAAACACACGACCACGTTGCTGCCCGCAGCGCCGATTCGTCGGCCGCCATGACTGGTTATGGGTGACCCCTGGCGAACCAACAATCGCCCGTCGGCCAACACCGGTTCGAAGTGCGGAACTCCAACCGCTTGTTCGCCCCGCAGCGGTTGGTTCTCTTGAAAAACAACGGTGTCAGGTTCGCCCGTCCACAGGTTCAATCCGCTGCGTGTGTCCATGGCAAACACACCCTGCCCGTCTGACAAAAACACACCGGCGTCGTCCATTACCGGCGTCGCTGCAAGCATTGACTGCTCCCGAAAAGACGGGTGCAGTTTGGAATCGATCTCTCGCGGGAAGACCCGGTTGCCCAACCGCCGCGACCAGACTTGTCGCCATGCAACCACCGGCTGCGAATCCTCCGGCGCGTTCCAGCGAACACTGGTCGCCTCTTCGCGAAGCAGTTTTGACAAGACGCCGGTCTTGCCCGAGATTGTGCCGCGTTCCGTCGGAAACGTCTTGGCAAACGCCTCTAGCTCGCGCCAGGCGAACGCGGTGTCCCCCATCGCCAGTCGACACAACACCAACCGCGCCGCGATTTCAGCCGGTGGCACCAGCGATCCGGAATACTGCAATTCACCCGGGCGATCGCGGGGCAACAACCGCCGCCAATATTCGTAAGCGAGCCCCGGTTCGTCATCGCGCCACGCCAACTGACCGAGTTCCAACAACGATTCGCCAGCCGCCGTGCTGTTGGGGCGTTCTGAAAGAATCCGGCGGAACTGATCGACCTCGCCCGCACGGCCGCGCTGCAGCCATTGGTTCGCGGCTTGATCTACTTCCGTGCGGTACAGCTTTAGATTCTCGTCGTTTAAGCGGCGAATGGCGGCTTGGCACAACTCTCGGACGGAAACGTGCCGGTGTTTAGAAACTCTGGCCAGTGTGTCACCGTCGGCTCGGACGATCTGCTGGAGGAACCCGAACGCGTCCTTTGCCTGGCCGTCGGCGATTTGCTGTTCAGCATTCGCAATCCGCGCCGAGACAGTTCGGTTCTCATCGAACACGGCGACGGGCAACTGGGCCACCGCGGGGCGAACACAGAAACATCCCACGACAACCCAGATCAGGAGATGTCGTCCCGTAACCCGGCTCATGACTCTCGCAGTTGAGTGCCCAGCGTGAACACAATCAGTCCGATGACGAGACTGGCTGGCATTACGATGAGCGGAATGCCAAACAGTAACTGCCACAAGACCAACACGGGCAACGTGGCAAGCACGATGAACTGAAGAAATAGTCCGAGATGATGTTTCACAGATGGCCTCACACAATGGATGCCCCAGAATGAAAACAGCCCTCGCAAATCGCAAGGGCTGGAATCAGCTTATCGGCCGCAGGTTGGGTCTATTTCGATTTGAAGATGTCCGCCTTGAGCTTGATCTGGCCCAGATTTGCGACCTTGCCATCTTTGATCTCAACGAAGAATTTCTTCTTCTTGACTTCGAAGCCTTCGCCTTTCATGTCTTTCAGTTTCTTGTGAACGTAGCCGGGGTTGGTGTGCCACAGGCGGAACTCGTGCTTACCAGCAGGTAGGTTCGCGATCATGAAACGACCATCTTTGTTCGAAACCGCCATGTACGGGTGGTCCATGACCAACCAGTTGGCTTTCATCCATGGGTGCAAGTCGCATTTCACGCCCATCGGTACGGTTTCCGGCTTCGACAATTTGACGTCAGTGCCTTCGCGATCGTTTGCTCCGACCAGGAAGTTGACTGAGGTGTTTTTAATCGAAGACGTGTGGGTATTGTGATTGACAGGGTCATTCGACAGAACCGTGACCTTTTGGCCTGCCCCGTTGGGCAATGCGTAGACCAGTAGGGACTTTGGGAAGAAGCGGCAGCCCTTTTGGTCGAAGAACAACTGCTTCTTCGCGGGCACACGCAGCGCCGGGTGAATGGCGTCCGGTTTCTTCTTGTAAGTCCCAGCTTTCTCGTAGAAGAAAATGTCAGCGATGCCTTTGCTGTTCGCGTTGATCACAAGGTCGTTCTTGTACTGATCCTCAGCCGCACAAGTTTCCCCGTCTTTGACAGCTGGGTCCCCGGCCTTGTGCAGCAATGCTTTCGCGGGGATCGCACCATCAAAGACAAACTGGCCGACCACGGTTCCAAAGCCGCGAGCCGGCTGTGGGATGTCAGCAAGTTTTGGAACCACTTGCTGCTTATTGGGGTCGTCAGTCGTTTCTTTAGGTGCCTGCGCGAACAGGGAGTTCGTACTGAGCAGAGTGAGAGCGAGAAGAACAGGAACACGCATTGATTAGGCCTCTTCGGATCAGTCGGTGGATTTCGGCGGCTGCGGGTGCGTCGCCAGGTGGGATACTAGTCATGTTCGGCGAGTCGTCCGGAACCGACCAGTCGCAAGTAACTGTATCCACGAAGATCCCCAAGTCAAAATCGCGCCGCCGTGAATGTGATGGTCAGCCTGAATTGCCGCTGGGAACAAGGGAAAACACCGGAAGTAGCCTGTTTATACCGTGAACATAGTATCTCGGAAGAGATTCGACTCCTTGGCCCCGGTAACTTGACTTCCAACGTGAAGCCAGGCAAATTGCACTCGAATTGGACGTGCGGGGGCGTTCACTCCCTCTGGAGGCCCGCACCTGTTGAAAAGGATTTTCTACACGCAGCCAACTTCGTCTGCGTGAGCCAGGCCGAGGGAAAGGGTCATTCATGACGATCGCAGCCAGCTGCATCGCACTCGTAACGTTCATGGGCGCGGCTGATTCGACGGGCGGTTTGCCCGAAGCAGCCAAGAAACTCACACTCCGGCAGGCCTTTCAAGTGACTGCCGACAACAAGAAGTGGTACAGCGATATCGCTTCGGCCAAAGCAAGGTCGGTGAAATCCGGCTTGCCCATGGTTCTCCACTTCGAAGCTGAATGGTGTGGAGCCTGCAAGACGATGTCGAAGACCGTCCTGTCCAGCGACAAGGTTCAAAGCCAACTCGGCCGCCGGGTCATTGGCGTCAAGATTGACGCTGACCGCAACCCGCACCTGATCAGACAGTTCCACATTGCGGTTCTGCCAAGCGATGTCTTCCTGGACGCCGATGGCCGCATTTTAGCTCAGGAATCAGGTTACCGAGACGAAGCCGCTTACCTCGCTTCACTCAAGAAGGCCGGGGAAGCCGGTTCCGGAGCGGTCCAGTGGATCAATAATCCCAATATCAAGCTCGGCAAGAAAGCTCTGGCTGAAGCGAACGACAAGAGCAAGTGCGTTATCACTCGCCGGTCGGGAATTGTCGTTGGCATGGGCGGTTATTCTCCAGTCACCATGACCAGGACAATGGGCTGGGACAAAGGGAACCGCAACTACGCGTCTGTGTACCAAGGCGTCATGTACTACATGAAGGACGCTGCCGAACTTAGGGACTTCGAAGCGTCGCCTGATAAGTTCGCTCCAAAACTACACGGCTGCGATCCGGTCGTTCTCAGTAACCTGGGAACACCTCTTCCGGGTGCGATTTCGCTGGGAGCCTTCGTCGAGGGGAACCTGTACTTCTTCGCCACGGAAGCCAGCAGGGATCTGTTCAAGAAGAATCCGTCGCAGTTCATCAAAGCCAACATGTTGGTGAGCGGCGATCAACTGGAAGACGGCCCCGGCTGTTCTGGATCGTAAGTCCGGCTACTTCGAGGTAGCTGGCTTAACTCCAAGTTTGGCCAGCTTCTCGGCGGCCGACTTCTGCGCTTTCGCGACAACTTCGGCGATGCTCACAGCGGCTCCTCCGTTGGCTTTACTGTCCGCCGCCGCGGCCATGAACGCATACAGCTGAATGGTTTCGGCGGCCGGAACCGGTGACTTCTTCGTCCTGAAGAACTTCGCAATCTCAACGACCAGTGGTCGGTAGCCAGAGTAACCTCCCAGCGGCTGCACGCCTTTCTGACCGAACGCCGTTCCGCCGTAGGTCAACCTTCCAGACCGCAATCCGCGGAAGGTTCCAATCCGGCCGCCGGACCAGGTTCCGGTCACGACTTCGAAGTCCGTAGTGGAAGTCCGCTGAACCGTCTCGCAGCCGGTTCCCATCGCCGTAAACAGCATCTCAACGCCATGGATTCCGTACCAAAACAGGTCGGAATGAGTCTTTTCCAGGCTGCACGGACTGAACGCGTCACAGCCCAGGATTTGACCAATTCGCCCATCGGTGGCTTCCTGAACCCCGGTCGCGAACCTCAGCGAGGACGAGGAAAACATGGGGACGTCGTACCGCCTGGCAACCTCGTAGATCGCAATCACCTCGTCCAACTGAGCCGCAACGGGCTTATCGATGAACACAGGTTTCCCCGCTTTGGCACAGGCAAGAAACTGCTCTAGGTGCAGCCGGCCGTCGTTGGTCTCCAGAAGAATCACATCCACTTTCTGCAGCAAATCGTCGATCGACTCCGTGATCTCGACACCAAGCTTCTTCATGTCCTCTGTGTATTTTGGAATCCGGCTGGCACTGGATTCGATGTCCTTGCTGCCATACGGGTAAGCGCAGACGACTTTGAATCCGGCAACATCTGCTTTGGCCTTCGGATCGTTAAGGAGTTTTGTGAACGCTCCGCAGTGAGAGGTATCCAGACCGATCATCCCCACGCGTATGACGTCCTGCTTCGCGACTACGGTTTCGGGTTTGTTTGAGCCAGTCGCCACATTGAAAACCGCAACGGTCTTGTCGTGTGAACCGGTCGCCAGGAAGCGTCCGTCCGCCGACTGAGCAACCGCCACAATCGGGCCCTCGTGAGCCTCAAGCCGGACAAGTTCCTTCTGAGTCTTGAGTTCCCAAACGGCGAGTTCGTTCTTGCCGACGGCATCTCCTCCGCTGATGGTGGCAACCCGTCCGCCGCGGAGAACCGCAACATCGCGCGTCGGCCGCCCGTGACCTTCGTACCGACCAACCTGCTGACCGGTGGACGCGTTGTGAACCACGCCAAGACCATCGTACGCCGTGGAAACCAGATACTTTCCGTCCTGGCTGAAGCTAACACCGGTGCCGACTTTGCCCGGCTTCTCGCAGTCTCGAACTGCGTCCCCAGTCGTTCGACTCCAGATCTTCACCTGACCTGGCCGAGTGGTTCGAGTGGGATCACCCGACGCCGTCGCGATAAGGTCTCCCGCAACGGCCACGGACTGCACAGGTTCGCCAACGTCAATCTTCAACACTTCCGAGCGGGATTCGAGGTTCCATACTCGGACGGTTTCGTCATCCGACGCAGAGATGATCTCCGTGTCGGAGAT
>CAZAIB010000194.1:0-6242 GCA_964485095.1 uncultured Planctomycetaceae bacterium
GTTGAACACGCTTTGGGGTGATGTGCTGTGCGAACGCGGGTTGGGGAGGGCGGTGCGGAAGTTAGTCTGCTAACTGCCAGTCGATACTCTGGCCGCCGTTCGATTCCAACCAGTCGTTGATCTTCGAAAACGGCTGACTGCCAAAGAACCCTCTCCGCGCAGACAGCGGTGAGGGGTGCGGACTTTCAATCAGCAAGTGCCGACTGTCGATGCGTTCGGCTTTCTTTTGAGCCGGCTTCCCCCACAAAACGAATGCTGTGTCGGGGCCTGCGTTCACGCAGTCGATGATGCTGTCTGTAAACCGCTCCCAACCTTTCTTCCGGTGTGAGTTCGCTTCGTGAGCGCGCACGGTGAGAACCGTGTTCAGCAGCAACACGCCCTGCTCTGCCCACGATTCCAGGCAGCCGTGTGATACCGGTTCGAACCCCAAATCACTGTGCAGTTCTTTGTAGATATTCTTCAGTGACGGCGGGACTTTAACTCCACGCTTCACCGAAAAGCTAAGCCCGTGCGCTTGGCCGTCACCGTGGTACGGGTCCTGACCGAGTATCAGAACACGAACGGAATTCAGTGGTGTGTGCGACAAGGCACGAAAGACATCTTCGGCGGCCGGGAAGATTTCGTGAGCCTGCCGTTCGTCGTTCACAAACTGCGTGAGTTCAGCGAAGTACTCAGCAGACAGTTGGTCGGCTAGTGCTTCCTGCCAACATTGGGGCATCGTTTCAATTTGCATGCCCGCATTGTTGTCGCGGCATTCAAAGTTGCAAAGTCTCATGCCGGTGCTGGTCTTGTTTATCCGCAAGGCGACAACCGGGTCGCTCGTCCTGCCAAACTCAAGATGGTAGAATGATGCCCACACACCAACCAGGAGAAACAATGCCACGACTAGAAGTTGTTGAACCAGATCAGGCCGCTGACGATGTCAAAGAGATCTACAATGGTCTCGAATCGAAGATGGGCAAGGTCATCAATATTTTCAAAGGCATGGGCAATAGTTCTGCCGCGCTGAACGCATATCTTTCGATGTCCGGAGCACTCAAGCAGGGCCAATTGCTTCCGGATGATCGCGAAGTCATTTACCTGGCTGTGAGCGAAATGAATGGCTGCGAGTACTGCGTTGCCGCCCACACGATGATCTCAGCCAAGTCCGGCATGAGCGAAGAACAAATCATGGCCGCGCGGCGGTGGACGGCGGAAGATCCAAAGCACCAGGCGTTGCTGACATTCGTCAAACGTGTCATCGCGACCAAAGGCCACGTGGCAGACGACGAACTGCAAGCGGTCAAAGACGCGGGCTACACAGACGGACAGATCGCCGAAACCATCGCGTTCATCGGACTGGCTACGTATTCGAACCTGTTCAACCACGTGTTCGCTACCCCGCTGGATTTCCCTGAAGCTCCGAAGTTGTCGTAGCAGGTTTAAAGTCGCCGAACACTCCGTGTTCGGTCCGGCGCACTTGCTGCGCATTCCGTATTCGGTCCGAACACGGAGTGTTCGGCGACTATGGCAAGCCACGGAGTAGCTGATGCTAGACCTATCGAGGTTCAGTCAATTGCTCAGCTCGATAACTTTTCTGCTGTTGCTATTGCCCGCGACCGGTTCAGCTCAGCAGCCTGTGGACGCAGACGTTCTGTTCATAAACGCGCGCATCTTTGATGGCGTGCTTGAGGAACCCTACACCGGTGACATTGCGATCAAAGGCGATCGCATTGTCGCCATTGCCAAACGCCCGGAGGCTATTGAAGCCGGCAGGATTGGTTGGAGGATCGACTGCTCCGGGCTGACACTCGCTCCGGGGTTTATTGACCTGCACAACCACAGCGACGGCTATGTGGTGAAACGTTCGACTCGATCAGCCACAAACTTTCTGACTCAAGGTTGTACGACGCTGCTGACTGGTAACTGCGGTTCCGGGCCGATTGACCTCAAAGCCTTTGAAAAGAAAATCAAAGGCGCCGGTGTTGGTCCCAACATCGCGCACCTGTTGCCTCAGGGTAATCTGCGGAAAGCGGTCGTCGGCGAAGAACGCCGTGACGCGACCGCGGACGAGATTCGGCAAATGCAGGAACTTGCCGCAACGGCAATGCGTGACGGAGCCTGGGGGATGTCAACCGGGCTCATTTATGTACCAGGCACTTTCACCAGTACTCAAGAACTCACTGCAATCGCCAAAGTGGTGGGGCAACATGGCGGCTTCTACGCCAGTCACATTCGCAGCGAAGGCAAACGTGTTTTGGCTGCCGTGGATGAAGCGATTCGTATCGGCCGCGACGGACACTTGCCGGTTCATATTTCACACTTCAAATCCACGGGCCGCGATGGCTGGGGCCTTGTCCGCGAAGCCATCCGGATGATCGAAAAGAACCGGGCCGCCGGGATGAAAATCACCGCCGACCAGTATCCATACATCGCATCCAGCACGTCACTCCGCGCAACGCTGGTTCCCAGTTGGGTTCAGTCGGGTGGCAAGACAGCCATGGTCGCTCGCCTGAACGATCCCGACGTCGCGCCGCGCGTTCGGGATGCGATTCAGGCGTCGTTGGACAAACGTGATGGCGGTTCGAGAATCCAGATCGCTCGATTCCGTCCGCGACCTGACTGGGCCGGAAAACGGCTCACGCAGATTGCAAAGATGGAAAACTCGACGCCCCTGACAGTCGTCGTTGAGATTCTTAAAAACGGCGGAGCGTCAATCGTGAACTTCAGCATGCAGGAAGAAGACGTTCGACAGGTCATGCAGGTGCCGTGGGTCGCGACGGCGTCTGACGGTCGAGCGTACATTCCCGGCGGAGACCGTCCGCACCCGCGCAACTATGGCACGTTTACGCGAAAAATTGGGTACTACGCAATCAAAGAAGGTGTCATCAGCGAAGGCCAGGCTATCCGCAGTGCGACCAGTGTTCCGGCCGAAATCATGGGCGTTAAGGACCGCGGGCGGATTGCGGTTGATTGCTTCGCGGACATCGTTGTCTACGATCAGAAGTCAATCATGGACCGAGCCACGTTTGACAACCCGCATCAGTACTCGGCCGGCGTCCAACATGTTTTCGTGAATGGAACGGCCGCCGTTTTTGAAGGGAGCCCAACCGGCAATCGCCCGGGTCGGTTCCTTAAGCATCCAGGTTCGAAGAAAAAATGACGACCGCATTTTCCTGCCTCATCCTCGCACTCATCGGCTGCCAACAGCCCGCCGCGCAGGACGACGCGGCAGCCCGCGGATATCAGCACCTGCGTTCGAGCACCTATCTGCCACCGGACTTTGATCAGGCGACCTTCGAAAACCTGTGGCGAGTTTGGCCCGAACCGCTGCGTTCTCGCGCGAAGCAGGCAACGGCTGCTCAGCGCCGGGACATGGCATTTGAGCGATACGGCTTGGTGCCTGATCCGGCGCAGACCAAAGGTCCGGGCCTGGGCTACGTATCGGACGGTAAGAATGGTTGGGTGATGTCGTGTCTGGCATGTCACAGTGGCACTGTCGCCGGCAAGCCAATTTTGGGTTCTCCCAACAGCAATTACGGACTGCAAACGCTGACAGAGGAAGCGTTCAAGATGAAAGTCAGGCAGTTAAAACTTCCGTCCCACCTGGACAGCGCGAGTTTAGAGATGCCGCTGGGAACGACAGCGGGTTCGACAAACGCGGTTCGGTTCGGCGTGATTCTTGCCGCGTTCCGTAAGAAGAATATGGACGTCAACCTGGCCGCTCAGCCACCAGAGTCCGCCTCGCACGACATGGACGCGCCGCCGTTTTGGAATGTGAAGTACAAGAAGTCGCTGTACGCCGATGGCTTCGCACCAAAGAACGAACGCATGCTGCTGCAGTTCATGATGCTGCCGTCGAATTCGGGCGAACGCATGCGTGGGTGGGAACCGGACTTCCGCGACATCCTTGCGTGGATCGAATCGCTGGAACCACCAACGTACCCGTACGCGATTGATCAGCAGCTGGCCAGCAAAGGCAAAGTTGTGTTCGAAAACAACTGCGCGCGGTGTCATGGGACTTACGAACCGACGGTCAAGTACACGCAGATAACGGTGCCGCTGGACGAGATCGGAACCGACCCGGTTCGGCTACATGAACTTCCGCGCGAACATCGTGAGTGGGTGAAGTCGAGTTGGATGAGTCGCTACGGTGACGATCCAACCGAGACCAACCCAACCGGCTACGTCGCGCCGCCACTGACCGGCATTTGGGCTTCGGCTCCGTACTTCCACAACGGTTCCGTGCCGACTTTGTGGCACGTGCTGCGTTCAGAAAAACGGCCAGCGATCTGGCGACGTTCGAGAACAGCATACGACCGCGAACGTGTCGGTGTGCAGTTTGAAGAGTTCGATAAGTTTCCCGAATCGATTACCGACAAAGCCGAGTTGCGTCGGTTCTTCGACACTTCCAAGCCAGCGAAGAGTGCGAAGGGGCATACGTTCCCCGATGAACTCACCCGGCGCCAGAAGCGTCAGCTGCTTGAGTACCTGAAGACTCTGTAGGCAGCTCCGGCAATTCCTGCCGCGCGGTCCCGGTTTTCGACAGTTTGGGCAAGCGTGCGAAGGTTTGTCGAGAAAGTAGACCTTTCTGGTAGTAACGGTTGTGATGGTTGTATCGGTTTCTGTCCGATGACAAAGAGGTGCGGACCGCCCGACGCGGTGCGCAGGCTTTGCGCCAGAGGACGACGATGAGATCACGACAGATCATCCTGACATGGGCCGCTTTCATGGTGGCGTTTGCTGCATTTGGCAGCAATGCGGCAACCGCACAGTATCGTCCTGTGCCCCAGCAGTATCAGGAATATCACAAGCCCCACAAATATCTACCGGGGTACTCAGTCACCAGCAACGAAGTTGTCCACGCGCCGAACTTCGGCAACCCGATGTGCTATGAGTGCGAAGGATGTTCGAACCACCACGGCAAACCGCTGCTCACACTCAATGACCTCTATCACGAACAACTTTCACCACGCATCTGGGGACCGCCGTTGCTCGGAAAGATCCAGGAACTGTCAGGGGTCAAACGGTTCGACTACCACTTCTATGGCGGTGCTGAGTTCATGTGGTGGACGACAAACTCTCCGTCCATTCAACCGCTCATTACAGCCAGCCCGGCCGGAACAGATCAGGAACTGGCGACCGTGCTGGGCCAAAGCACAACGTCGACTGTGTTCGGAGGAGAACTGTTTGAGGATCAACGACACGGTGGTCGCTATACCGGTGCGCTTGTTTTAGACGGCCAGGACCGTGTGA
The DNA here is from genome assembly GCA_964485095.1 of uncultured Planctomycetaceae bacterium. Lineage (GTDB taxonomy): Bacteria > Planctomycetota > Planctomycetia > Planctomycetales > Planctomycetaceae > CAYNWT01. The sequence continues at coordinate 5,236 of CAZAIB010000194.1, forward strand.
TCATCGAAGCTGTCTACACCTTGATTGGTGACGACGAACTGTTCGCTCGCGGAGACGCTTCAACAGCCGGCGCCATTGGGCGTCCGTTTTTCAATTCAACAATCAGCGAAGACGACGCCCGTCTGGTCGTCTTTCCCGACTTGTTTGATGGCCGAGTCGACATCCGCGGTGATACGAAGTTCAACACATTCCAGTTGGCTCTACGAAAGGCAATGGGGAACGTACTTGGAGCCAACACGGATTACACAATCGGTTACCGTCGAGCCAAGCTGAACGATTCGCTTGAGATCTTCGATGTGACGAATTCGCTTTCTGGTCCAACGGCTGGTTCTCGCTTTGAAGTGCGGGACACGTTCCAGACGCGAAACGATTTCGATGGCGTCGACCTTGGAATGGTCATGCAGTGGCGTCGTTCTGAACGACTTTCGTTGGATCTGCTGGGCAAGATCGCACTCGGCCGATCGCAGTCGACAGTTCGTATCGACGGCCGAACCATTACTCGACCAGCAGGTGGCGATCGAACCGGAACAGAAGGCGGTTTGTTGGCTCAAACCACAAACATCGGCGTCTTCAGAGACTCTGGTTTCTCAACGCTGTTCGAACTGGGAGCAACGTTGAGGTACCAGTTCCACAAGAATGTGCAGGGAACTCTGGGTTACACGTTCCTGTCACTCACGGATGTCGCTCGTGTCGCCGACCAACTTGACGATGCGGTCAACCCTTCTCAGTTTGGTGGCGGAGTGCTGGATGGGGATCCGCGTCCAGGCTTCCGGCTACGGCAAGGCAACTTCACCGCCAACGGCCTACGACTAGGCGTCCAAATCCTCTTCTAAGGCAACGTTCCGTTGCATCGGTATCCGGTGGTGGATTGACTGAGGTTGGCGGGTGTCCCTCCGGTTTAACGCCTTGGCTGCCTTGGACGTGGAGAGTGTGTCTGGACTTCAAGAGTGAATCCGTCCGCGCCTTTAGTTGCGGTTCCTCAGTGCGAGTAGCCGACAACTTACCTC
>CAZAIB010000195.1:0-6205 GCA_964485095.1 uncultured Planctomycetaceae bacterium
CCCCAACACAGGCAGTGTGCTGTGGTCTGCGCCATTTGGAGAGCGATCGACTGAGTTCGTCAACGTGTGCCAGCCGGTTCCACTCACGACGCGCGAACACGACCGGGTTCTCATTTCCGCAGGCTACGGGCGCGGATGCGAGATGCTGGAACTCACGTCCGACGGTAACAGCGTGCGTGCGACCACGCTTTGGAAGAACCTGAAGCTCAAGTCAAAGTTCGCCAGCATCGTGACCTCGGGCAACTGCGCTTACGGGCTGGACGAACGGATTCTGACGTGTATCGATTTAGATTCCGGCGAGCGACTGTGGAAAGGAGGCCGCTACGGTCATGGCCAATTGATCCTTGCCGGCGACACATTGATTGTACTCGCGGAGAATGGCGATGTGGTTCTCGTTGAAGCGTCGAGTACCGCGTTCAACCAACTCTCACGGTTCAAGGCACTTGAGAGCCGAACGTGGACGCATCCTGTTCTTGCAGGATCGTTGTTGCTCGTGCGAAACGACCGCGAAGCGGTGTGCTACGCGCTCAAGATGCGCAAATGATGTCGATACGCGTGGAGTTCTGTAGTGGACGAGGCTACGAGTCCCATTTCTGTCGAAGCGGCCCGGGACTCGTAGCCTCGTCCACTACGGAGGAGTCGGGAACAACCACGAATGAAACGAATCTTACGAATGACAGGCTCGATGAAGTCAGTCTCCAATCGACACCAACGGCGAGCACTCCATTCGTTTCATTCGTCAAATTCGTGGTTGTAAAACTACTGGGCGGATGCGCGTGCCTTTACGGCTGCCACGACCTCGCCCACCTCAGGCCATGGCTTCTTGAACAGCATCGCCAGCAAGCCACCTTTGCGTGAGATGACAGTTTGCCCGTCCACGACGACGTCAAATTGCCCGCGTTTGCCTTCCTTCAATTCGGGTTCGAGTCCCAATTGTTCTTTGATCGCAGCCGCGTAACTCGCGACCTTGGGGCCGTAGGATGCTCACAAGTGGCAGTAGACAATCTGTAGATTCATCGCTGGGTTTCCGGCGTAAGTGTGAACTTGCCCGATGCAACGCTGCTCAGTCCGGCAAGGATCACAAGAGTATCGCAAAGCGCGGGACTTTCCGAAGCCGCGACGCAAAGAAGGCTACAGACAGACATTTGGGACGATAGACGTGAGCCTGGGAAAGTTGTGCGATGCAGCAGTGTTTTCGTTGGAATCGCTGCCGGCCGGCCCATCCATGACGGAGAGCAAGCACCACGGCCAAGTCACGCGGTGACGGGTCTTAGACGTCTTAGACTTCCGTCAGAGCGTCTGCACAATCCACGAAAGCGTCGGCGTCAGAGTCCCGCAGGAACCTCAGGCCGGCTTTGTATCGGCTTGGACCGGATTGGCACCACTGAATGTGGGTAAAGAACCGGATCGGTGAACCGTCGGGGCCATCGACTTGCAGCAAGGCTTTTCGGCCGACCGGAACTTCACCATCAATGGTTATACCGACGCCGCCGTTTGAGTAGTCCACAAGAGTCGCGGAGTATTCGTCGGGAGTCCCTTCAACCCGAACCACGCAGTCCACAGCGATGTCGAACCGCAGATTCTCCCGACGTTCCAACACACCCACACGGGCAAGGTCGTCAAGGAACGCGTTTTCCAGCTGTGTTTTGAACTGACACCCACACACCCAGCCATCGTGGCCTGGTACGGTCCAACGGACCGTGCAGGTGACTGTTCGCAACACGCCGTGTTTAGACCCCATCCGCAACTGAAACTCATGACCCTCAAGAACCCGATGCGGCAGCGTGACTTGCGCACCGCCAACCGAAATGTTGTTCAGAATGACTTCAACGGGACGCGCGGAAGCGTCATCGATAATTGAACACTGGAAGTGCTCATTCGATAACGAGAGCTCGTACCGGTCTGATTGTCGCTGATAGTCTGGGGCCATTTCTATCTCATGCGAGGTCAGACAAACGTACTACGTATTTGCCCCACAGTACGTCCTCATTTCTAAACATCTTTGATCGGCTTCAGCCGGATAATCGCTACGTTCCGGATCTCGTAGCCACCAGGTCAGCTCGTCGTTTTTTTTGGGAGAGGGTGAGCTCTGGGGCGCGGGAGAGTGCGCAGGTTTGGTCAATCAACATGCCGAGCAGTAACAGCAGGTTGAGAATGTCGAATGTCGAACAAGGAATTTCGAAGGTTGAAGTGCCGTGGTGGTGGCAACGTTTGTTCGACTGCTGTGGTTGGCATGATCGCCCTCTCCCGGGCTTAGAGCCCGACCTCTCCCGCAAGCGGGAGAGGTGACATGCTGGGCGCACGACAAAGCGCTACTGACCGTCGTCGCTATCCTCGGTAGCTGCCGAATCATCCTTCTCGGACGCGTCTTTCAAGACCGTACGTTCAACCAGGTCGAATTCAGAACCGGCTGGCAGCGCGATGTAATCGGGCTTGCCGGGATAGACTGGCTGGTTCCTGTCGTAGAAGTGAACTCGACCGCGGCCTACTACTTCAGCCTTCGACTTCTGGACCACAATGGCGGTGGTTTCATCGAGACCGATGCCCAGCATCTGCGGGTACTTGTTGACCAGCTGAGTCATATCCTTGTGCCGTCCCCGCTGGCTGAAGTGTTGATCGATGGCAACTCCGTCCAGGAAACCGAGCCCGCCGCGTTCGTATCCAAACGCCATGATCTTGAAGTTCGAAATGGGGGTGGCTCTGGCAAGGTAACGCCCCTGGATGGACGCTCCGGCTGATGAGCCTGCGATGACTCCGCCGCGTTTCAGGACATCCTTCATCAGTTTGTGGGCCTTGGTTCCATAGTACGAATCAGCGAAGTTCCATTGCCGCCCGCCGCCGAAAAAGATGCCGGTTGCGTCCTTCAGCGGAGCCAGAAATTCCTCGTCCGTATTCGCCTTGTTGCGATCCTTGGTGTGAATGAACGTCGCGTGCTTGATACCCATCCGCTTCCACGATTCGACCGTTCGCTGGCGTTCGCCCACGTCATCCTGTTCGGCACATGGCACGTACACCATGCGAGCCTCGTCCTTGCCGCCGGCGAGTTCCACCATCCGGCTCATGAGCCCGCGTGGAGTGCCTCCGCCGCCGATAATAATTAGGGTTCCATTCTCAACGATGGGCTGGCGAGGATTCTTAGCAGGGAACACGGGTAGCGTGCGATCGATTGCATCACGTCGCCACTGAGTCAGGTCAACCAGCACCGATTCAGGATTCCGTGTCCTGCGACCGTTGCTGCTGCGAATGGAACGCACACGCAGTGGTTCACGTTCGTTTGCCATGAGCACAAACGTGGCCTGACCGGTGCCTGCGACCATCATTTTGCGTCCGGTTAACAGCAGAGCCGTGTTCTTCTCCAACCCGATTCCCACGCACCGCCGATGTGCGGCCAGGACTGTCAGCAACCGGTCGCGGTCAATGACATCGTCGTAGTTTGTTTCGATGACAGTGTCGGGCACCAGGTTAAGCCCCTTGTTCTCCGGCGGTCGAGCGTCTGTGCCTTCGACATAGAATTCCGACACAACTTCCGCCGTGCTGCCCAATGCAATGAGTATCCCGCCGTCGTTTACAAACTTGCGAAACGCCGGAGCAGCTGCGGCAATGGCTTCCTTCTGGGCAGCGTCCAATGGAGCTGTCCGGCTCCAAACAACAACGCCCTTTTTTTCAAGTGCCGTTTTAATCGCCTGCAGTTCGTCAGAAGTAGTGAGTTCTAACTCATCAAAGTCTTTAAAGGACTCCTTCAGTCCCTCCGCATCGGCCGCCGGTAACTTGGAATCCAGGATCAGGGTTGCGGGCTGCTTGCGATCGTTCTCCCGCAGGAACTGGCCGATTACACTTGGGTCATCCAATTCACCCGCGACAATGACTTTGCCATTAATCTTCAGGTCAACCGGCCAGTGGTCGAACTTCTCATTGAAGACCTGTGCTGACGAAACTGAAGCAATCAACAGAACAAGAAGAGTCGCAAGAGTTGGTCGAATCATTGGGTTCCCCTAGTGCCGAAGTGAAGGTTCATGTTAGCAAGTGATGGCTCACTTCGCGTGTCCAAGAAAGTAAGGTGGCTTGGTTCCCAGACGGGCGTTACGAGTCGTTGCCGGCTTTTCGGACCAACCACAGTTACCCCTTTGGTTGCTCAGGACTGAACCACTCCGGCGCAAGGTGTGTCTGTTTTAGGTCAAGCACTTCCTGACCACGAATGGTGACGAACAATTTCCGGGGGGCTTCCTCCCAACCTGCAGCCAGCAACACACGCCAGCCATTAGCAATTCGGCACTCATTTGCGGTCTTCCCGGTTCATGATTGGAACGAATGGCAGGGCGACACTCGACGCGGCACGTGGTTCAACCGGCTCACAGTGAAATCCTACCCAATCTTCAAGAGCCTCTCTACAATTCGCCGAGTCTATGAAATCGCGGAAACTATTGGTTCCATGCGCGTTCGGCCGGGCGTCTCGCCGGCCAGCTCCCTGATCGTCAGGCACAGCCTGACCTACTGAAATCCTCTCGTACGATGTTCCAAGCCGTTAAAGACGCCGACTTCATCTCCGGCGAACACCAGATCCTGAAGTTCTGGGAAGAACAACAAATCTTCGACAAGCTGCGCGCGAAGAACCGCGGCGCGAAGCGATGGAGCTTTCTGGACGGGCCGATTACGGCCAACAATCCGATGGGTGTGCACCACGCGTGGGGGCGAACGTACAAGGACGCGTACCAACGGTTCTTCGCGATGACTGGTCACGAACTGCGCTATCAAAACGGGTTCGACTGCCAGGGTTTGTGGGTTGAGGTCGAAGTTGAAAAGCAGCTTGGACTGGGAACCAAGAAAGCTGTTGCTGAATACGGTATCGATAAGTTCGTCAACGAGTGCAAACGTCGCGTGCTGAAATTCGCAGCGCGTCAGACAGAACAATCGCAGCGACTTGGTTATTGGATGGAATGGGATCGCCCAGACGAACTCCGGAAACTATCCGAAGCAGTCGGCAGCGACGAGCCCGTCGAGTTCACCCTTCCAAACGGCGAAGAAGTCACCGACGTCCCGCATCGCATCGTCGAAAAGCTCGGCAACCCGGAATGGGGCGGCAGCTACTTCACGTTCTCAACCAACAACAACGAGACCATCTGGACCTTCCTCAAGAAGTGTTTCGAACGCGGCAAGATCTACCAGGGCCACGACGTCATGCCATGGTCGGGCCGCGGCGGCAGTGCGTACTCGCAGATGGAAATCGCCGAAGGCCGCAAGCTCACGACGCACAAGTCTGTCTTTGTTCGGTTCCCGCTGCTTGATGAAGACGGGACACGCGAGAACACCAAGGGCGAACGAGTCGGCGTCGAAGACTACGGAACTTACAAACCCGGCCAGGAATTTGTTCTCGTCTGGACGACCACACCGTGGACGCTCACCAGTAACGTAATGGCGGCTGTGAACCCAGACCTCGACTACGTAAAGATTCAGTCGAAGCGTGACGAGCACATCTACTACTTCGCAAAAGAAAACCTGACGTTCCAGCGACTCGGCAAGGAATTCAAAGAAGGCTTCGGCCGGCCCGAGTGGAGCTGGCCGAAGGATGTTCCGAAGCTGAAGACGCTGGCTCAGATCTTCAAAGAGCAAGGTGGATTCGAAGAGCTTGGTACTGTGAAGGGCTCCGAACTCGTTGGCCGTCGGTACCAGGGGCCATTTGATGACCTGCCAGCACAGCAGTCACCTGGTGGCTGGCCGGTCGATGAGGACGCAACGGAAACAGGTGCGACGTGGCACAGAGTGATCGACGGGGGCCGAGACTCACGCGGCAATGCGCACGTCGTGGCTGGTGAAGGTACGGGTATCGTCCACATGGCTCCCGGGTGTGGCGACATCGACCACAAGATTGGAGTCTCCGTCGGGGCGCCGATCATCGCGCCGCTTGGCGAAGACGGCCGCTACGGCGAACCGTTTGGAGACTTCGCCGGGAAAGAAGCAATCGACGCGGAAACCGCGCGGTTCGTGTGCGACAAACTCATCCACAAGTCGCTTCTGGTTGCCGAAGAAACGTACCCGCATATCTATCCGCACTGTTGGCGAACCGGCGACGAACTTGTGTTCCGTCTTGTCGATGAATGGTTCATCAACATGGACTGGCGTGACGAGATCAAAGACGTCACGCGAGAGATCAGCTGGTTGCCGGAATCGATCGACGGTCAGAATCGTGAGGTCGAGTGGTTGACCAACA
>CAZAIB010000196.1:0-5937 GCA_964485095.1 uncultured Planctomycetaceae bacterium
GGGCCGCGCTGGATGTGACTGACGAAGAATTCGGCGGCGACTGGTTGGTATCGAAGTGGGTTGGCGAACAGCTGGACAAGAAGCACGACAAACCGTTCTTCCTGGCGTGCGGGATCTATCGACCGCATGAACCGTGGTTCGTCCCAAAGGAATACTTCGAACCGTTTCCGCTGGACGAGATTCAACTCCCACCCGGCTACCGCGAAGACGATCTCGACGACCTCCCGCCCGGCGGCAGGAAACGCGGACCGAACCGCTACTTCCCACACATTCAAAAACAGGGTCAGTGGAAACAGGGGATCCAGGGCTACCTTGCGTCGATTTACTTTGCCGACACGATGCTGGGCCGCGTTCTTGATGCGCTCGAAAACGGACCCAACAAAGACAACACGATTGTTGTTCTGTGGAGCGACCATGGCTGGCATCTCGGCGAGAAGCAGCACTGGCAGAAGTACACTGGTTGGCGAGTCTGCACGCGGGTGCCGCTGATGGTGCGTGTTCCACAAGGAACCGCCGGGCTGCCAAACGGAACCGTTGCTGGAACCAAATGCAACGCGCCGGTGAACCTGATGAGTCTCTATCCGACACTCACAGAACTAGCTGGCATCCCGAAGAAGGAAACCAACACCGGCCCCAGCCTCGTTCCGCTACTGAAGGACTCGGAAGCCGATTGGCCGCACGTTTCAATCACATATCTTGGACGCCCCGGCAACTACGGACTTAGCGGCCGCCGCTTCCGCTACATTGCCTACGACAACGGCGACGAGGAGCTATATGACATCGATAATGACCGCTACGAATGGACCAACCTCGCGACGAAGGCAGACTCCGCCGCGCAATTGGCGAAGCTGAAATCTCACGTTCCAAAGACGTTCGCGAAGTACGAGAACGCCAGCGTCGGTTCGTTACCAAAGCTCAAATGGAACCTGCTGAACGGCGAGAACGCACCGGCGGCAAAGCCTGACGGCGACAAGTTCAACGTCGTCATTAGCAACAAGTCCGGCCAGCCGGCAAAGGTTTTCCGGATGAGTCCGACGGGTGAACCTAAACCGTACGGAACGTTAGAAACCGCCTGGAGTAAACCGTATCAAACCCGCCCCGGAGACGTCTGGATGATCGCCGGCCCCAACGGCGAACCACGCGGCTACTTCACGATTGGTGACCGAACGGCGCACGCAGAGATTCCCGCCGACAAGTGATGTCACACTTCGTTTGACAAAAAACACCGCTAGCAAACAGACACTGAAAGACCTCAATGCACGTCCGGAGATTTTTAGTTACCACCCTGACCATCGCTTTCTGCCTGGTTGTGGCGACATCGACTGCCACGGCGCAGCCAAAGTCAGGGAAGGGAAGTGGTCGGCCCAACTTTGTGTTCTTTCTGGTAGACGATCTTGGCTGGATGGATGTCGGAGCCAACGGCAGTTCGTTTTACAAGACGCCGAACATCGACAAGCTGGCGACAGAAGGAGTTCGGTTCACACAGGCGTATGCGGGTTCGCCCATTTGTTCGCCGACGCGGGCTTCAATTCTGACCGGGAAGAATCCGGCTCGGATTAACCTCACGCAGTGGATCGGCGGTCCGGGCAATCCTGACTACGAACGCAACCTGCCGCTGGAAGAGGTGACCTTTCCGGAACTGTTGCAGGAAGCTGGTTACAAGAACATCTTCCTGGGCAAGTGGCATTTGAACAACCGGCCTGGTGAGGGCAAGTTCTGGCCGGAAAAGCACGGGTTCGATATCAACGTCGCCGGTCATTTTCGCGGCGGCTTGTACATCAAGAACAAGTACTTCTCACCGTGGGACATACCGAACATTGAGAACGGCCCCGACGGCGAATACATGACCGACCGCCTGGCGGAAGAAGCAGCCAGCTTCATTACGAACCATGACGACTCACCGTTCCTGGTTTACTTCTCGTTCTACACCGTTCACGCACCGTTTAGTGCGCCGAAGGAACTGGTTAAGAAGTATGAAGCCAAGCGGCAGGCTTTGGCGCTGACTGACGAAGATCGGTTTGGAGAACTCACGTCATCCGGCAAGCAGGTTAAGTATCGAGACCGGCAGGATCATCCGACATACGCCGCGATGGTCGAATCGATGGATAACGCTGTGGGCCGTGTTCTTGAATCCGTCAAAGCCAAAGGCGTTGAGGAAAACACGGTCATCGTGTTCTTCTCAGACAACGGTGGCCTTTCCACTTCCGAAGGAACGCCAACAGCAAACACGCCGCTCAAGGCCGGTAAAGGTTGGCTGTACGAAGGCGGCATTCGAGAACCCGCAATCATTAAGTGGCCGGGAGTCACCAGGCCTGCGGTTTCTGACACGGTCATCACCAGCATGGATTTCTATCCCACGATTTTGGAGATGGCCGGATTGCCGCTTCGTCCGGAGTTGCACAAGGATGGAAAGAGCCTGGTTCCTGTGCTGAAGAATCCGACACAGAAGCTTCACGATGCGACTTATTTCCACTACCCGCACCGATCAAACCAAAAGGGCAGTCCCAGCAGTGCGATTCGCAAAGGAGACCACAAGCTGATCGTGTTCTTCAACGACGGTCACCGAGAGTTGTACAACCTCAAGGACGACATCGGCGAGACGGAGAACCTTGCAGACAAGCTACCCAAAGTCGCCGACAGCCTGCATGGTGAGTTGAAAGCCTGGTGGAAAGAAGTTGATGCTCGATTTCCGAAGGGCGTTTCCGGCGAGTAGCAGTGACATCGTTTACGGCAAGTCGGGCTACTGGTTGTGACTCAACCACTCGTTCATCTGCCCCGTTAGCTGATTGACGACAGCCTGATTTTGTTCGCTGCCGGCGATGTTTTCGTTTTCCTGCGGATCGTTCTGGTGATCATAGAGTTCCACAGCGATCACTTTTGAGTGATCGTAGCGATCCAGCCAGCGGGTGAATCGGTAGCGGTCGGTTCGCATCGAATAGCCCATCAGCCGTTGCCGATTCACAGTTCGAGGGTACTGACTAAACGCGGCCGTTCTATGCGTGGTAGTCGGATTGTGGAGAACCGGAACAAGACTCTTGCCTTCCAAATGCGATGGCGCTTTGATGTTGGCCAATTCGGCCAGCGTCGGGTAGATATCGACGAACTCGGTCAAAGCGTCGGTTTTCGTTCCAGCGTGTTTCGTGCCCGGCACGCTAATGATCAACGGCGAACGCGTGTCATCTTCGAAGTTGCTGTGCTTGCACCAGCGGTTGTGTTCGCCCAGCTTCCAGCCATGATCACCCCACAAAACGATGATGGTGTTCTCGGTGAGTTTCAGCCGGTCAAGTTCATCGAGCACGCGACCAAGCTGAGCGTCCATGTACGACACCGACGCGTAGTAACCATGCTTTAGCTTGCGTGCGTAGGCATCGGGCAGGTTGGCAGTGTCCGGAACATGGCTGTACTTCCAAAGTTCGTTTTGCTCAACCAGAGCAAAGTCGGGAGCGTTCTTTGGAAGGAACCGGTTGGGCGCGACGGGAATTTTGTCTTCCTGATACATGTCCCAGTAATGTTTGGGAACATTGAAGGGCAGGTGCGGCTTGCGAAAGCCTATGGCAAGGAAGAACGGTTTGCCGTCAGTCTTGAACTCTTTCAACGCAGCGATTGCTTCGTCCGCGACCCGGCCGTCTCCGCCGCCGTTGGGTGGATCGTCTGTTTTGCGGAATGCGGCACTGCGGTCAGTCTTTGTGAGCGGGATGTCATCGTCCTGCAGTCGGAAGCTGGCGAACTTGTGGTTCGTTGGGGCCCTAAAGTCGGCGTGCGTTTTTCCATCGGACCATGATGGGCGATCGTCCAGCTTGCTGTGGTAGACCTTCCCAAATCCCCTTGCTGTGTAGCCGTTTTGAATGAAGCATTGTGGCAACGTCACCACATCCGGCATCGCTTTCCGGAAGTGCGTCCTCAAGTCCCAGACCTTCGTTGTGTCCGGCCGGGCTCCCGTCATCACGCTGGTTCGTGACGGCGAACACACAGCCTGCTGACAGTACGCTCGAGTAAACACCATCCCTCGCGCGGCGAGTCGATCGATGTTGGGGCTTTTGATGACCTTGTTGCCGTAACAACCAAGTTCTGGCCGCAGGTCGTCCGACATGAGGAACAACACGTTGGGTGGCTGTTTCTGTTCGGCCAGGTTCGCAGCGGAAACGGCAAGAGGAAGATGGAGGGACAAAGCCAGGCAGGTTAACAATTGGGAATATCGCATTGGTTCAGCATAACGCTGTGATGAGTTGCGGGGAACGGAAAGATGCCTGGGTTATTTTGGGCGGAGCGTGCCCTCTTGAACGTGAACAGGCGGTCTCAATCTTCCGGGGCGCTTCGAGCGTTTGATTCCGCAGGTATGCTGATTTGGGGGTTGGGTGCATTATACTTCAAGTCACCTGAACCGATCCGCTAGCCGAAGCTGAACTGCTCAATGAAACTGTCTTCGCGTTTTCTTGTACTCCTGGTTGCTGTGCTGCCCTCGGTTTGCTTGGCGGCCGAGACGAAACCGAACATTGTTTTCATCTTCGCTGACGATTGGGGCTGGGGTGATCTTAGTTGCCACGGGCATCCGTACGTGAAGACGCCGAACATTGACCGGCTGGCTAAGGAAGGAACTGACTTTCATCGGTTCACTGTCGCCAGCGGCGTGTGTTCTCCCAGTCGGACCGCGGTGATGACCGGGCACTTTCCGGCTCGGTACAACATTAACGGCCACTTCGCCTGGGTTCCCAGCAATGCCAAACGCAACATGCCGGACTGGCTGGATACCGACGTCGTCACAGTGCCGAAGCTGCTGCAGTCATCGGGTTATGCAACGGCTCATTTTGGGAAGTGGCACCTGGCCAACGACATGATTCCCGATTCGCCGTCACCGGGAGCCTACGGCTACGACACTTACGGGGCCTTTAATTGTTCCGGCGAACAGATGCCGGTTCATGAAGACGCCACGAACGCGATCCGCTTCATCGAAGACAGCAACAACGCGGGCAAACCGTTCTTCATCAACCTCTGGGTTCACGAACCACATACACCACACCATGTCATTCCGCAGTACCGCTGGCGTTTCAAAGACGCAGAACTTTCTGAACAGGACGAAATCTACGCCGCCATTCTCGCGCACGCTGACGAACGTATCGGTGAAGTTTTGGATGCGCTGGATCGGCTTAAGCTGACAGACAACACGCTGGTGATCTTCAGTTCTGACAACGGCCCCGCCCGCGGGCGAGAGGGGGCGGAGCTGAAGTTGATGTACGACACTGCCACCGGAGCGGGCTACAACACGGCCGCGTCGAAGGGAATTACTGCTGGTCGGAAAGGGCATAAAGCTGCGCTGTTTGAGGGCGGGATCAATGTTCCGTTCATCGTTCGATGGCCTGGCAAGGTTGCGGCGAACAAGACTGACAAGCAAAGCATGTTGTCCGCGGTCGATCTACTGCCGACCTTCTGTGAGATCGCCGGCGTTAACCTTCCCGGTTCCTACAAGCCCGATGGAATTAGTCAGGTGGCTGCGCTAAAGGGTCAGTCGACTGTCGGCCGATCAAAGCCGCTGTTTTGGAAAGTGACCGGTCGTCGTGGAAAACCAGGTGCGGTGGGCCAGTTCCATTGGGTTGATTACTGCATCGTTGACGGAAAATGGAAGCTGTTAGCGGACGAAGCGACGTCGTATGTCGAACTGTACGACATCGTCAGTGATCCGTACGAGAAGACAGATCTGAAAGATTCACACGGGGACGTGGTCAAGGATCTGAACCTGAAACTGAAAGACTGGCAGGCAACACTCCCGGCCAAACCTGATGCAAAGAACTTTTCATCACTCCGAGGAAAAACGAAGTGACCGCAATTCACCGCGCGCCTGGGCACGTGGTTTTGTTGCGTCGCGGTGAGAACTTCTCGGCTTACTACTAATAGATTCACAACCAGGACCAGGGCACCACCTGCCCTTCAGGACGCCAACAT
>CAZAIB010000197.1:0-5911 GCA_964485095.1 uncultured Planctomycetaceae bacterium
TCGCTGCTCCGCCAAGCCAGCCGACCTTGGAAGAGTTGCGTTTGGACCAAACTGCCAAACCAGATTCGAAGACCGTCCGCCCAAAGTAGCCGTCACGCTCCGTCGTGACGAGGCACGACAGAGACAACGGCCTCCAAACAGTCACGAAACGATCGAACGCAAGACGTCCGAATGTTGGCTTTGGTTGAGAGAGCGGCTGGCCCGAACATCGTTTCTCCGGACGACCTGTGGGCCGTTGTTTGAATCCGCTCGCTGCGCTGCTCATCACGACGGAGCGTGATGGCTACTCTTGGTGACCCCGTTGTCGGGCAGAGGCCGCGTGAACAACACTGGGTTGTTAGGAATATCGTTGTGGTAGCCTGGAAGGAGGATGTGCGTTCTGAGTGAACTCGGCATGGGGTGGGGGTCGATGGTACCATTGTGGAACACTTTGAGTGCCGAGCCGAATACCTATGACTGAACCTGCTCTGAAGATTGTTGAAGACGCCACTTGCACGTTTTGTGGGTGTGTGTGTGATGACATGCAACTGACGGTCGAAGGGAACCATATCACGAAGGCTAAGAATGCCTGCGTGCTGGGGAAGGCGTGGTTCTTTAATCATCACGTTGATGAGTCTCGGCCTGAAGCGGCCATTGAAGGCAAACCGGCGAGCTACGAAGAGGGCATCGAACGGGCGTCTCAGATTTTGGCGAACGCGCACTACCCGGTGACTTACGGTTTGTCAGATACGACGTGTGAGGCGCAGCGGGTGGCGGTTGCGATTACTGATTGGATCGGTGGTTGCCTGGATACGACGACGTCGGTTTGCCACGGGCCCAGTGGCATGGCGTTTCAGGGTGTGGGCGAGGTCACGTGTTCGCTGGGTGAGATTAAGAACCGAGCCGACTACTTGATTTTCTGGGGCGGGAACCCGGCGGAATCGCATCCGCGGCATTTCACGAAGTACAGCCTCATGCCGAAGGGCACGTTTGTTCCGAACGGAAGAAAGGACCGGACGGCGGTTCTGATTGATGTTCGCAAAACGAAAACTGCGAAGGCGATGGATCACTTCCTGCAGCTCAAGCCGCAGTCCGACTTTGAATTGGCCTGGGCCATGCGGGCGCTTGCCAAGGGGCTGGAAGTCGACCCGGCGATCGAACAGAAGACCGGCATCTCGCTGGAAAAGCTGACCGAAATTGTGGATGGAATGAAAGCGGCGCGGTTTGGAGCCATTCTGTTTGGGATGGGTCTGACAATGACTCGCGGCAAACACATCAACAGCGAAGCGGTACTGTCGCTGGCTCGCGATCTCAACATTTACGGGAACCGCTGGGTAGCCAAGCCGATGCGTGGTCATGGCAATGTGACGGGAGCTGACAATGTGGTTGCATGGTCAACCGGTTATCCGTTTGGTGTGAACCTTGGTCGCGGTTACCCGAGGTTCAATCCGGGTGAGTTCACGACATCGGACACGCTGGCTCGGGGTGAGGCCGATGCGGCTTTGATTATCGCGTCCGATCCGATGTCGAACTTCAGCCAGCCGGCTCGCGAGCACCTGGCCAGCATCGACTCAGTGGTTCTGGATCCGAAGCTGAGTGATACCGCCAAGGTGGCGACGGTTGCGTTCACGACCAGTACCTATGGCATTAACGAACCGGGAACCGTCTACCGCATGGACGATGTTCCGATTCCGCTACGACCGGCGTTCGAATCGCCGTTCCGCAGCGACTTCGAAATCCTCACCGCGATCGAAAAACGCGTTCGAGAAATCCAGGCGGCGGCCCGCCAGTAGATCTCGGTTCGAAGTTTGGTAAAAAGAAGTTTGGCTGTGGCACCCAGCCCAATGCCACTGACGGCTCAGAGTTCCCGTGGATCGCGGCGTTCTGAAATGTAGCCTGCTCGGGCCCTGAGCAGGCGGACGGCGCGTAGTCGTCGCTTTGCGACGAGCCGACTGAGGGCCTCAGTCGGCTACATTTCTACCGACAGCTGTGTAGACCAAACCGGGGCGAGACAAGTTACAGGAGTCGATTGTGAAGTACATCAACATTAAACACCCGGATCAGGTCGTTTCGTTCGCTGAAGCGATCACCATAGGCCTGGGTCGGGATCAGGGGCTGTTCTTCCCGGAGACCATACCAACAATTGAAGATGTACCTTCGCTGTTGAAGATGAGTTTCGTCGAACGCAGCGTCGAAATTCTGAGCCATTTTGTGGCGGACGCGATTGAGCGAAAGCCGTTGGAAGACATGGTCGGCCGGGCGTTCAACTTTCCAGTGGAAGTGCCTGGGGTCGAACCCAATGTCCACGCATTGGAACTATTCCATGGCCCATCGCTGGCATTCAAGGATTTCGGCGCGAGGTTTCTGGCCGAGTGTTTAGGCCATCTATCCAGTGGTCCGATCACGATTCTAACAGCGACGTCAGGCGATACGGGAGCAGCAGTTGCCCACGCGTTTTTGGGTCAGCCGGAGATTCGGGTTGTGATCCTGTACCCGCAAGGCCGAGTCTCACAGTTTCAGGAAAAACTATTTTGCACGCTCGGGAGAAACATCGAGACGTTTGCAGTGAAGTCTGACTTCGACGCATGTCAGGCAATGGTGAAGCAAGCTTTCGAAGACGCAGAGATTTGCGCGTCGACTCAATTGAACTCGGCGAACTCGATTAACATCGGACGACTGTTGGCTCAAATCTGTTACTACTTCGAAGCCGTCGCACAGCTTCCTCGCCGCGACGATGCCGTCGTCTCGATTCCCTCGGGCAACTTTGGAAACCTGACTGCTGGATTGATGGCCCGCGCAATGGGGCTACCCATCAAGAGGTTCATCGCCGCGACTAATGCGAATGACACGGTTCCCCGGTATTTCGAGAACAGCACTTGGGAACCAAAACCAACTCAGGCCACGCTCACCAATGCGATGGATATTTCGGAACCAAACAACTTCCCGCGTATCGAATGGCTGTTTAAGAATGATCTGGAAGCACTTCGGTCGGTTGTCGAACCTCACTCAGTTTCCGATCCCCAAACGCGTGAGTTGGTTAGTGGTCTGCATCAACGCAACTACATCGCCGAACCCCACACGGCTTTGGCATTCGGAGCACTGAAGAACTCACTTCAAGACGATGAACTCGGATTGTTCCTGGGGACGGCTCATCCGGTCAAATTCAACGAAGTCATCGAGGAAGAAACCGGTGCTGCCGTCACGGTTCCACCCGGATTCGAAGGCCTGATGGCACAGCCATTGTTGAGCAAAGCTATTGAGCCAGACTTCGGTTTGCTTAAGAGCCAGTTGCTTGGGTCGTAAGAAGAGTCACGGACAGTCGCCGGGCTCTCCGAGTCCGTGCCTTCGAACCGAACACGGAGTGTTGGGCGACTCTAACCGAACGCGGCTTTCACGTCGGGATCCATTAGCAGGATCACGGCCCAAATCGCGAACGGTATCGAGAGACCAAGGCACGGACCGCACAGCGGAATGAACGACACGACTACCGCCGCGATAGCCGATGAATAGGACTTTCCGCGAATCATAGCGACGCCACCAACAAGGGCGATTAGCTGAATGATGGATGGCACGAGTAGTCCAACAGCTTCGCCAGCCTGCTGTGCTGGTCCTTGCGGTGCAGGCGCTTGCTTTGGAGCAAAGTGTCCGATCACATGCAGCATGAGCGTCATGGCCGCCATGCCGATAATGAATCCGCCGGCAACCTTAAGCTGGGTCATCTTGCCAGAGACATCCTTGCGGTGGTACGCGCGGTTTCCGGAACGTGGGCTGATTGAGGCGTACGGGTTCGCCGCGTAGTCATCGTCCCCGTTCTCGTATTGTTGCCGCCTGGCAGACGGACGGGACGGAAGCAAACCCTTCACACTGCTGGCGAGCTGCCAATCGTCCATGCCGTCTTGCCAGACCTGAGTCTCCGGGCCGATGGTTCCATCTTCCGCGAGTGCTTTAAGTTCGTCGCCAGAGATAGGGCCGACTTGATCGTCGTCGTTTGCGTAGTACCACATGTTCCGTCCTCGAGTCGTCTTTTCGTGCAGTGTGGTGTTACCGGCAAATCGGGACAAGCGTGCGACTCATCCGCGCATGCGATGGTGGCCTGTGAGCCTGGAAGATGGTTGCCAGGTTGCCTGAGTGATTGAACCTGACTGGACAAAGTTGGCCACGAAAAACACAAAGAGGCACAAAAAGTACGGAGTGCATTCGCTGCGGCTTTTTGTGTCTTTTTGCGTTTTTTGTGGCTAAGAATGGAGGAGATGAAAAAGTCGCATGCGATTGTGGACTGGCAGCCCTTGGGATAGTCGCCGGATTCTCCGAATCCGGTTAAGGGATCCGGACCGAACACGGAGTGTTCGGCGACTATGGCGAACCGTCGACCATGCCGCGTGGGCACAAAAAAACTGGCTGCCGGTGATGTTCCGACAGCCAGTTTTGGTTCAGTCTATTTCGGTTCCGTTTTGTCTAGCGACAGCTGTTGTAGCCACCACCGAAGAACGAACGCGAGTAGTAAGATGGTCGCGCTCCGAACGAGTACGATCGAGAGTACGATGGTCGGAAGCTGAATGGGGTGTAGCTCGGTGCCGAGTAGTAAGACGGCTGTGAGTAGTAGCTTTGCTGTGGGATTGAGTACATCGGCTGGCTGTACTGTGGAGCGAATGACTGGCCGAATGACGGCTGTGAGAAGCTCGGTGAGTAAACTGGTGCCGAGTAGACCGGAGCCGGAGCGAAGTTAGAGGTTCCGCTGCCAACAACCGGAGCAGGTGCGAAGTTTGTTGTGCCGCTACCGCTTTGAATCGGGGCGAAGTTGCTTGTACCGCTGCCACTCTGGATCGGAGCGAAATTGCTGGTACCACTACCGGCGGTTGGTGGGAGAACAACATTGGACGATCCGCTACCGCTTTGGACCGGAGCAGAGTTGGTGGTTCCGCTCCCGGCTGTTGGGGGCGAGACAACATTGGATGTTCCGCTGCCGCTTTGGATCGGAGCGAAGCTGCCGTTGGTACCACTACCAGCGGTTGGTGGAGGCAACACGCTGTTGCGGCTTCCACTTTGAGCCCACACTGGTACCGCGATTGCGGCTACACAAGCAACTAGAGACAGACGACGAAACATAAGACTTCCTTTGCAGATTGATACGGCACGATGCACCGCGGGGCGCGCGACGCGCCCGAGTGTTGTTTACTTTACACTGGCTGGGCTCTGGCGCAATACGATTTCCGCAAAGACGCAAAGCCCCCCCTTCGCCTTACGGACATTCTCCAAAAAGCGGCAGATCTCGCCAGTCCAATCTGTGTCGCTGACCAAATGTTACTTACTTAATTAGCCGCGTTTTGGGGTATTGAGCGAACCAGCCGAACCAGAACGCTCGGTGAGCCGGAAGTCGCTTCAAGGAACCGGTATCCGATGTGAGTTCCGCTTCGGAGACCTTCCATCGGTTCCCTTCGGAATCAACAGCAGTGTTGCCTTTAAAAGCCGTGAAGGTGATGCCCGTGGAATCGTAGACCCGGTTCGCTCCAGAGCGGTCCGTCAGGATCACGAACCGTTGCTTGCCGATCTTTTCGTGGAACACGGGATTCCGACGCAGGTATTTGGCTGAGACCGCAAGTTGATCGTCGCCGTCACGCAGCGCCATGACCTGGTCTTTGTTCTTCAGACGCTTGTCTGTTTTGGAGACGCCGAACATCAGGTCGTGAGTCGCAAAGTAGTCGCGATAGGCCACGCCTTCGCCGTAGTCACGCTGATAGCCCGTGTTGAGTGAAAGCACTGTGCTGTCAGGATGTCGCTTCTTCCATTCGCCCCAGGTCGTTGTCACGACGTGTCGGCGTTTCAGCTTGATGCCCTTGTCAACCAGTGGGCCCACGACAGGTGTTCCCATGAGTGTCGACCAGTACGACTTGGTTGCGTGGTCGTACATGAGTTTGTTTGAACGGTATAGGAA
>CAZAIB010000198.1:0-5850 GCA_964485095.1 uncultured Planctomycetaceae bacterium
AACGAACACACCAGTGACACCTTGAAAAGACTGGCTCGGAGGCCCCAAGTACGGGGCGCTATTGATCGTTACCGCGAGCCGCGTTTTGGATTTTCGTTGGGTCCAGTAGGTAGCAACTGCGTCCGTGAGTTCCCACGACGAGTTCATTGTCGCGCGGATGGACGAACAGGTCGTAGACGGATGTGGTGGGTAGGTTGCTGCAGAGTGAACTCCACTTTTTGCCGCCGTCGGTGCTGGCGTAAACGCCCATGTCGGTCCCGACGTAAAGCAGGTTCGGAACCTGCGGGTCTTCGTAGACCACGTTGATCGGTTCCAATGGCAACCCGTCGCTGATGGAGTTCCAGGTCTGGCCAAGATCGTCTGAACGGAACACGTACGGGGTGTAGTCATCCAGTCCTGCGCCGCTTTGTGAGATGAAAACGCGGTTCGCGTCGTGCGGTGATGCGAAGACGCGAGTGAAATTACGTTTGGGAAGACCGGCATCGATTGTTCGCCACGACTGGCCATCGTCTTCGGTGACGGACAGGTTTGCGTTGTCCGTTCCGGCAAATAAGAGTCCCTGTTTCAGTTTTGATTCCGCCATCGTTGTGATGGCTCGATAACGCACATTGCGGAGTGGTTTGCCGATGACAAGGTCGTCGCTGATCGGTTCCCAGGTGTCGCCGCGGTTCGTGGATTTGAAGACCCGGTTCGCGCCGCAGTACAACGTCTTGCCGTCGTGAGTTGATGGGAAGAAGGGTGTCATCCACGCGAAACGCAGGCGCTGGTTGCGGAGTCGTGGCTGGATACTTTTGACTCGACCGCTTGGCATGTGCTTGCGCCGCATCGCGCCGAGTTGGTGTTCGTAGTAGATGGTGTCGTTGTCGGTGGGATCACGATAGGTGTAGTAGGAATCGCCGCCGCCCCAACGATCCAGATACACGTGTTGCCATTCATCTGGCTTGCCGTCGGTTGGGCGATGCGTGCTGGGTCCAAACAGAGCGGCGTTGTCCTGGGTTCCAATGTAAACGTTGTAAGGTTCTGCCATGTCGTACGTCACGGCGTAGGATTCAGCGATCGGAAGGTTGTTGTAGTGCAGCCACGTCTTACATCGATCGTGCGTCACAAAATTTCCGCCATCGGTTCCGAAGACCAGGTGATCAGGGTCGTTGGGATTGATCCACATGGCGTGTGTGTCGAGGTGAATGACCTGGGCTCCGTGAGGCAGCAGGTGCAGAACGGTTCCGGTGATCTTCGTGAAGGTTGAACCGCCATCCTTCGTGATGAACGAGTTCTGGCCGATGCTGTAGACCTGATCGGCGTCGTCCGGCGAAACGCAAATCTCACACCAGTCCCAGCGAGCCTGAAGTTTGTCGTACGTCTTTGTCCATGTCTTGCCTGCGTCGGTGGACCGATAGAACCCATCACGCAAGCCTTCGTCGGCGAGAGCGTAAACGACATCCGGGTTTGACGGGGCGATGTCGATACCAATGCGGCCGACGGAATCACCACGCGGTAGCCCGCCTGCCAGCCGGTTCCATGTCGCGCCGCCGTCGGTGGTTTTGTAGACACCACTCTCGGGCCCGCTGTGTTTTTGGCCCAATGGGTCGCGTTCCCACATGCTGGCGTACAGGATGTTTGAGTCCTGCGGATGCATGACAAGATCAATGGCTGCCGTGTGATCGTTGACGAACAGAGCTTTGGTCCAGGTCGTGCCGCCATCGCTGGTCTTGAAAACGCCACGTTGTTTGTTGACGCTGTTTTGGTGTCCGATTGCGGCAACGAACACGGTGTTCGGATCGGCTGGATGAATAAGAACGCGTGCGATGTGCTGCGTATCTTTCAGGCCCATGTTGTTCCAGGTCTTTCCTGCGTCCGTCGACTTGAACACACCCATTCCCGGCAGTGCCGATCGAGCCAGCAGGACTTCACCGGTTCCCAGCCACACTGTTTTGGAATCGGACTTCGCAACGGCGACATCTCCGATTGCGCCTGATGATTGCTGTTCGAAAATGGGTAACCAGGTCAAGCCGTTGTTGACGGTCTTCCACAGGCTTCCGGAACCCACGCCCAGGTACATCGTGGACGGCCGGTCGTGCGGGACGGCAATCGCTTCAATACGACCACCCTGCATGCGCGGTCCGATTGGTTTCCATTGGAGATCCTTAAAGGTCGAGGCGTCTCGCATGCGCTGGTGTTGTTGCCAGGACTGTTCGCGAGCGTTCTGGCTGGTTGCCACGTTCTCCTGTGGCAGGCAGATGCAGGCGGTAATCAAGGGGATGAGGACGCTCATGTCGGCACGTACTTGTTCGAAGGCAATGGCGCAGCGGGCCGTTATTGACCTGCGCGGAGTGCTAAGCGTCAAGAAAAACAGTCGGTGCGTCAACGACTCGGTTCGAACAAACTCCGTTCTGATGGCAGCGATACCACGCTATTGGTTGTGCATCTGCTGAACAGCTTCTGAGAACGCTGTGGACGCTCGCTTGAACGTCACGGTCTGATCTGTGATCTGTTCGACCGCGACTCTGGTGCAGCCGAGCCATACAAGCGGGATCACGTACAGTGCAACGGATGCTAGGATGCCGGGCACGATGATGGCAGGGTTGTCTCTGCCGCTACTGAAGATGTTCCCAAGCCACAGACTGAAGAAGAGCCCGGCGACGATAATGATCCAACCGGTGCTGGCGAACCACACCATGTTGGACCAGTGCCGTTTGTGTTTGATGCACACAGGAGAATTCATTCGCACCTTCTTGTTCAGCATGACGGCGGCCAGGATGCCGGCCGGGAAGAAGATGATGAAAAGCACGACCAACAGGAACCCGGCCCATTCGGGAGTGTGGTCGAACTCTTTGCTGACCCGGCGCTTGGTGGGCTTACCGCAAACCATACACACGTCGGGTACTTGATTGAGTTCAATTTGCTGACGCGTGAGAGTGACGTAGGTGTTACCGGAAACGACTTCGTCCATGTCCGGGTCGTAAGCGCCGCCCGGGTAATCCGCCTTGTATGGGTTCTGTCCGAACATGCCCTTGATGCCACCAGCGACCGCGCCGACACCGCGGTCGATTATGGTGGATGGGCCGGGCCAGTGAGCCGCTTCGACAATCGGTGACGCAGCGGGCCCGACTGAAGACGAAATTCCACTCACATCGCCACCAATCGCGCTGGCGGTCTGGTATCGACGATCCGGATCGCTGGCGAGCGCTCGCATGACGACTTCGTCCAGTCGAGCGTCAACGGCTGATGATCGCTTCGATGGCGGGTCGAACGCCCCAACGGGAACCTCGCCGGTTAGCATCTCGTAGAACACAACGCCCAGCGAATAAATGTCGGCTCGGTGATCGACGGTGTTGGACTGAGCCATCTGTTCGGGAGCCATGTACCTGATGGTTCCGAGAACCTGATTGGTTCCTGTCAGCGTGAAGTCGTGTTCGTCAGAACCCAGCTTAGCCAGGCCGAAGTCGGCGATCTTCACCTGGCCGGATTTGTCCAGCAGAATGTTGTCTGGTTTGATGTCGCGATGCACGATGCCAGCTTCGTGAGCGTACTGCAGGGCTTCACAGATTTGCGGAACGATGGCCAGTGCCTGCTGTGGTTGCGTTTCGCCGGCGTGGATGAGTTGCCGCAGGTTGGCTCCATCAACGAATTCCATCAGGAAGTAGTACAGCGTTCCGGCAGTTCCCGATTCATCGACGTACTCGACTTCGCCGAAGTCGTAGACTCCGACAATGTTCGGATGGCTAAGCCGCGCCAGAGTTTTTGCTTCTCGATTGAACCGTTCTGCGAACGCCGGGTCGATTGCCGATTCGGGTCGAATGATCTTGAGCGCGACGATGCGGTCTAGTTTTGTTTGGTTCGCTTTGTAGACGGCTCCCATGCCGCCGTGGCCGAGCGTTTCCAGAATGTCCAGGTGCGGAAACAGTTCCTTCAGTGAGTCAGCGGTCGGAGGGGTGAAGCCACCGCGTGAGACGTTTGTCGTAGCGTAGGCGGGGGAAATGACGGGGCTCACATCGCTGCCCATGGCTGCCTTCATCAGGCACTTTGGGCACAACCCCTGGGTCGTGCCTGGGGCCATGGCGGATCCGCAATCCGGGCAACTATTCGGGCTGGTCATCGTGTTTGTATCTCGCTGAAGTAGCGTGGTTCGGCGAACTCCAAAAGGCGTTCTATCCTTCCCTTCAGCAAGTTTCCCTGGTGGTTACACAGAATTCGTCAGTTTTCTGCCATCACGCTGAAAAGTCGCCTGATTTCGTCCTCAATCTCATCGGGAGACTCCACCGTTTGGGCGATCTCAGCACGAATTAGCTCGCGATACCGAGTTCTCATGCGATGGGCGGCCACTTTAACGGCTCCCTCTTTCATACCTAGGTTCTCGGCAGCTTCGGCGTAGCTGACTGACTTAGAACCGGATAAAAACTGCTTGAGTTCATCAAACTGTTCGGACTTCGCTCGGTCGGTGAATTCCTGCTGCAGCTGTTCCAAAACGGAGTTGAGCATCGTGACGGCCCATTGCTGTTCGTACACGATTTCAGGCGTCAGTGAGTCCACCGCTTCGATTGCGTAGCGGGTTTCGGCTGCGTCAAAGTCCAGCGAAAGAACCTGCTGCCCTGCCCCGCGTTTGGCGGCCTGCCCTTTGTGCCATTCGTTGGCGAGGAACCGTTTGCAGGCTGTCAGTAGGAACGCTCGGAACCGGCCTCGATCGGGATCCGCGTTGGCCAGTGTCTTCTTTTCCAGGATGCGTTCGAAGAAAGCCTGCGTTGAATCCTGCGCTTCATGAACGGTGGGAACCCGTCGCCTGACGTAGGCGTAGATTGGATACCAATACGTTTGGCACAGCGTTTCCAAAGCTCCGGCCGAGCTTCCGGTGTTCTCATCTCGTCCAGCGGCCAACACGATGCTCCATCGCGTTGTGTGGAACGGGTCGTTGTTGGAACCGGGTTTTGGAGTTGGAGTGGGCATAGCGTTCAAGCAGTATAGCAACGCATCGGCGGCTGTACCGGATCACGAAGAAGCTGTGCAATGTGGCTTGGCTGCAACACCCACAAATCGATACGTCTTGTTTCCGGCCCGCAAGTCCGCGATCGAGTGACAGTCCGGACCAGGTGCCAGCGACTGTTGTCTACGCCGGGCCGCTTGCAGATTACCCCGACGCGTGCGATGGGCCAGTCTGGTACCAGCCAGGGACCAGTCATGTTTCGGAACGTACTCAGGGTCGTGACAGATCTGGCCACGGATTTGTTTCATGATCCGGAGTATTCCGAGATCGCCTCAACTGGTATCGCTCGGTAGTCCGCTATTACTATTGTGAAGAACCTACTGTTCCCTTCAAGGGCGATCGTAGCAGTTCTAGACCTAACTGTTTGGAGTATTGGGAATGAAGCCCCGCCGTCGAATCGGACTTAGAGCGGCTACTTCGGTAGCTGATGCGTTGGAGGAACGAGTCTTGTTGACCACCGTGGTGGTGAGCAACCTAAGTGACGCAACAAATGCTCCAGATCTGTCGTCTATCGCTCACCTTGTTGCAGACGACGGAGGGGATGGCATTTCCCTGAGGGAAGCCATCGTTGCGGCCAACAACGATGCCGGTACAGACGAGATTGAGTTCGCGGAATCTTTGGCTGGCGAGTTCATTACGCTGGCCGGGACAGAGCTTGAGGTTACCGAGTCGGTCTCGATCCGGAACCCATCCAGGAGCCCGGTTTTCGTAGATGCTGCGTCGCTTTCACGGGTGATCAACTTTTCCGCTGCGTCCGGGGATCTCACACTCACAAATGTCTGGGTAGACGGGGGCTATGTCGAGGGTGACGGGGGCGCGATCCGGTTCAATTCTTCCGGCACTCTCCAGATTAATGATGGCGTGGTCCAAAG
>CAZAIB010000199.1:0-5715 GCA_964485095.1 uncultured Planctomycetaceae bacterium
CATCACTGGTCACGTAGTACCGACCGGCTTTGTCCACAGCCATGCCGTCACCTTTGGAGTTATTGAAGTAAGGCGGCGGCTGATTGAACTTGAACTCGCCTTTCGGATTAATTCGCAGCCGCATGGGCATTGTCGGCATCTTCGCATCCAGCACCGCGCCCGAGTTCACTCTGAACGTCCACGTGTGTGTTCCACCGTAATCTGAAACAGCCAGCGTTCCCCCATCATTCGATAGCGCGATGCCGTTGGGCTTATTGATGCCAGTATCGACTGGCGTCACGTTCCCCGTTTTTGGATCGATCCGAGTCACCCGCTTCGAGCCGGTTTCTGTAATGAGAATGAATCCGTCTTTCGTCACCGCAAGATCGTTGGGCTTCACTCCTTCAGCCACCGTTTTGACTTCGCCGCCCTTCGGATCGATTGAAATCACGCGATTCTTCGCACCCTGGCAGGCATAGAGCAGGGTACCATCCGCGCTGAACTCCAAACCGCTCACCGATTCTTTCGCAATCTGCGTCCTGGTTCCATCAGCAGCATCAATACGAAACACCGCCGAAGCCCGCATGTCGCAGAAGTACAAATTGCCTTGCTTGTCCGCACACAGTGCATCAGCAAAGCCAAGATCTTCAGCGACCAGTTCCCACGATTCGCCCGGAACCAACAGATCCAGCAACGTAAGGTCACCCCGCAAATCGTCTGTGGTATCAACGACGGGCGTATGCGTTTCCTTCCGCCACAGCCACTTCATTGCATCCGGGAACCGGGCCCCCGCAAAGTCCCCGCTGTGCGAGTAGCCTTCGGCCCAGTCGAAACGGATGTCGTAGCCCATGTATTTCAATGCCGACTGCATGCGTTGGTTTGACCAAGGCCAACTACCGTAGGCATTGTCGATATCGCCACTGGTGTCAGCCATGTAAATCCGAATCGGTTTTGGTTCCGTCTTACGAACCAAAGCCGGATACACATTGCCACCACGCAGATGAGTGAAGCTGCCGATATTGGAATACACTTTGCGGAAGTAGTCGGTTCGTTCCCACGCGGCGGTAAACGAACAGATGCCGCCGGAACTCGAACCACCAATCGCGTGCATTTCCGGATCGTCAGAAATCGCGTACTGCTTTTTCACCTCCGGAATAATCTCATCGATCAGAAACTTGGCGTACCGATCGCCCAGACTGTCGTACTCAAGACCGCGATTCGAATGCTTGCCATTTCGACGCGGCTTTGATTTGTTGTGACCGGGGTTCAGGAACACACCAATCGTCGGCGGCATGTCACCCCTGGCGATCAGGTTGTCAAACACCACCGGAGCTCGCCATCGCCAGTTCGGATTCACGACACCCTTGCCGTCTTGAAAGACCATCAGGGCCGCCGGTTTTGATGCGTCATACTGAGCCGGAACGTAGACCCACCAATCGCGAGTTGTGCCGGGGTAGACTTTCGAATCTTCCCATGGCTCCATCTGTTCCAACTTGCCCTTCGGCACGTCCGCGTTCACAACAGCGTCCGGGTGTGGCTTCCACTTCGGCTTCGTCGTGACGATTGGAATGTTGGTCGCTTTCGAAGTGTCGTCCCATAACCATCGCAGCGCGTCCGGAAAAACCTCGCCAGCCCAGTTGCCGCTGTGGCCGCCGTCGGTCATTTCCAGCTTGTAGTTGTAACCTGCGAACTGCAAAGCAGCCGCGAGATCCCGGTTCCCCAGCGGCCAGTTGCCGTGAAGATTGTTCAAATCGTTGCGGCCATCCTGCAGATACACCTTGATATTCTTAGGGTTGGATTTCGTTTTCCGAACCAGCCCCGGCCACGCCCAACCGCCACGAATATTGGTGAAGCTTCCGATGTGGCTCATCACCTTGCCGAACTGTTCGGGCTTCTCCCATGCAACGGTAAACGCACAGATGCCACTGGACGAGATCCCGCAGATCGCTCGATCACCTGGCTTCGTCGAAACATCCAATCCGTCCAACGCAACCGGAAGGAACTCATCGACCAGAAAGTTCGCGTATCGATCGCCCAGTGAATCGTACTCAAACGAACGATTGCTCCGGTTCTGTGCCCCCTTCATCGTGGCCGCAACGGTCCCTGGATTCACGAACACAGCGATCGTGATGGGCATCTCTTTCTTGTGTATCAGGTTGTCAAAGACCACTGGCACACGAAACGCCCGCTTGGGGTTCACGTAGCCGCGGCCATCCTGAAACACCATCAGGTTGGCGGGTTGACCGGCTTTGTACCGAGCCGGCACATAAACACTGTAGTCGCGCGTCGTGCCCGGGAAGATTTTGCTATCCGTGAACTTCCCTGACGTGACCTTTCCTTTCGGCACGTCAGGTTGCACGGTTCGATCTGGATTCGCCTGCGCCATTGCGCTGACAGGCAAGAGTATCGCCAGGCACACACCAAAGAGAGTTTGGTACCGATTCATCGTTGGATCCCTTTACGAACGTCAATCATCGCTTCAGCGAAGCCCTTGCCAATTTGAGCGAATATCTTTGCACAGCCCAGGTAGTGGTACTCTGCGTTCGACACGCCCTTCTGCAGAACCTCAAGTTCCCGTTCGGTGAACTCATCATTCCGCAACTGCTGCTGTTTTGCACTGGCGTCTTTGCGCTGCAGTTGGCCGTCATTTTGCAGCTTCTTAACCTGCTGACGCACCTTTGCATCCCGCGCACGAAGCGCGGTGAGTTCCAGGTCCCAGTAGTTTTCCGTCAGCACCGTGACGACGTTGCCTTTGAACTCAGGCAACGACGCTGGAGCAGCCATCGCGTCGCGGAAACCCTGGTGGATAGCCGAGTACCGTTTCTGTTCGGGAAGATACTTCGACACCGGTCCGCCGGCTCCCATCACACCAATCACGAACGGCAGCTTCGGAGCGTTTAAGTCTTTCCGGACGTCGCGAATGAAGTGCGCCATGGCGTGGCTGTACTGATCGTACCCACCCGGTTTTCCGCGCTGTGGATAAACGCCACTGTCGACCATGTCGTTCCAACCCTGGAACCAGACAAAACCTGCGAGTTCGAAACCCTGATCTGAGTTGTAGTCAGGATAGACCGCCTTGATGTTCCCAAGAACTTTCTGCACGTGAGCCGTCATCAAGCGGTAATAGTGCCCGGTCGCTTTCGCACGATCGGCTTTGATGGCATCAATGTCTTTTTTCTGTTTCCGGAACCGCTCCAGTTGCGTTGTGTTGAACTCGTACGGGCCGGCACTCGGAGAACGATAGTCCGTGTGCAGACTCTTGCCACCCCACGCTGTCTTGATAATCAGAATCGGCTCATTCAACGCCTTCTGCATGAAGATGCCAAAGGTGAACTCAGGACCAATCTTGGGACCACCCGCTTTCGCCCCGAACCCCGCCGTCAGCTTGCCGACCTGTTCCGTGTCAGCAGAACCTATCGACGAAATCCAAACATCTTCGCACACAACCGGCGATCCATCTGCGTTCCGCATCTCTTTGAGCAGCGGTGCCGTTTTCGGGTCCATGCCGATGTGGTCGAAGGTTGTCACCTTCGCATGCCCCTGCATATTCGACTGACCCGCCAGGACAAAAATCTTCAGCGGCCGGTCGTTGGCCACGGCATGGCCGCCACAAAGCAACACACCCAGCAAACCAAGATACATCAAACGACGAATGGTGAGATTCATAGTGGTTCTCAATGGAGAGGTCGTGAATTTTTGGCCCATCACTATTTTGGGTGGCCGGGGTTGGACTGAGCCCGCGAAGGAAACCCCGGTGCGATCAACCAGCAGTGCTCAGATTCAAGTGAAACGTTCGAATCACGTTCCGGGGTTTCACTCGTGCCTCGCTCCAACCCCGGCCACCCATTTATTCACAGCTTCGGAGACGTGGGTGGCTGGAGCGCAAAATTTCAAATTGGAAGAAATCAGGGACAAGGAATGGGCACTCCAGTGGACTTACCGCTTCGCAGGGAACGGCGGGGCGTCGAACTTCTCACGCAATCGTTTGAACTCGGCAGCCAGTTCTTTCCGAGTGTCCTGGTAGGCGGCATCCGCATGCACGCTTTTCATTTCACCCGGATCGCGTTCCAGATCAAACATGTTCCACTCGTCGCTCACCGGGAAGTAAATCAGTTTGTGCTTGTCGGTTCGAACGCCAAAGTGCTGCGGAACGGCGTGTTCGCCCAGTTCGTAGTAAGCGTAGTAAAGCGACTTGCGCCAGCCGCTTTCTTCGCCTCGAAACAGTGGCATCAACGAACGCCCCTGAACTTCTTCCGGAGCCTGCAGACCTGCGATCTCCAGGAACGTCGGCGCGTAGTCGATGTTCTGGATCAGTTGTTTCGGCTTCGAACCCGGTGTCACCACGCCTGGCCAGCGAACCGCGAACGGCATGCGGAACGATTCTTCAAACATCCATCGCTTGTCGTACCAACCGTGTTCGCCCAGATAGAAACCCTGATCGGACGAGTAAATTACAATCGTGTTTTCCGCGAGGCCGTTGTCGTCCAGATACTTCAACATGCGGCCAACACTCTCATCGACGGCTTTCACGGTGCTCAAATAGTTCCGCATGTAGCGCCGGTACTTCCACTGCACAAGCTGCTTGTGACTTAGCCTGCCGGCTTTGAAATCGGCCAGGAACTTCTTGTTGTGCGGTGCGAAGTGGGCGTCCCAGACTTTTTTCTGTTCTGCCGTCATCCGGTTGTATTCGGGTGTTCCATAGCGATCGGGTTCCGGCAGCGTTACGTCGCCGCGTTCGTCTTTGCGAACCTTCGCGTCGTACGCCCAATCGAAATGCCGATCGATTTCCATCTCATTCCCGGCCAGCGTTTTGCTGCGATTCTTGTAGTCGTCGAACAAAGTTTCCGGCTCGGGAATCTCCACATCATCGAACGAACCCAGGTGACGAAGCGCCGGAGCGAACGTGCGGTGCGGAGCCTTGTGTTGGCACATCAGGAAGAACGGCTTTGACTTGTCACGCCCATCCAACCACGCGACTGCTTTGTCCGTGGTCAGGTCGGTGGCATAGCCTTCGAACCGCTTGCGGGTTCCGTCCATCTGATCGAACACCGGGTTGTAGTAGCTACCCTGGCCGGGGAAGACCTCCCAGTGATCGAAGCCAACCGGCTTTGACTTAAGATGCCACTTACCAATAACGGCCGTCGTGTAGCCGCCGCCATGCAGCTCCTTTGCAACGGTCCATTGCCGCGAATCAAAGCCCTTGTTCGTGTTCCGCATGAACCCATTCTTGTGGCTATGCTTGCCCGTCAGAATTGAAGCTCGAGACGGACCACAAATCGAATTCGCGCAAAACGAATTCACAAACAAGGCGCCTTCTTTGGCAATGCGATCGATGTTTGGCGTGGGTGCAACGTCTGCCAGTGGACCACCGTACGCCGAAATCGACTTGATGGCGTGATCGTCGGAAAACAGGAACAGAATATTCGGTCGATCGCCTGCATTTACGTTCGGCACGAATCCGTGCACGAGTGAGGCGAACAGAATTAGGGCAATTTTGCAGCGGACTGTTGTCGAAGAGAACGTCACGTGGGCTCCATATCGTGTGAAAGCGAAGCCGCATGATACCCAATCGTCGTACCCAACGCGCCTCTTCGCCAAGTAACTCCGCAACGAAAAGAGAGCGTGAGTCCCCCAGTCGCGGACGCGACGACATGCGACAGCCTCGAACTTCAGTCTTTCCTCTTCGCCACCGATTTTACTGTTCGGACCGGAGACATGGGTAACAGGTGTGCGAGG
>CAZAIB010000200.1:0-5711 GCA_964485095.1 uncultured Planctomycetaceae bacterium
CGACACAAACGGCGCGCCGTTTGTGTCGCTGGTGACGGTTGCGAAAAGCGGTTCGTCGCCTGTCATGTTGCTGTCGGGGCTTGCCGCTCACACGAAGAACCTGGCATCCGACAATCGCTGCTCACTGTTGATCGTTGCACCGGGGGGAGAAGGCGAGAACCCGTTAGAAGGCCCGCGACTGACGCTGGTTGGTTCGGCGGTCAAGTTAGAACGCGGTGCCGACGAAGCCGAACGGGCGGCGTTTCTTGAACAGCATCCATCGGCTGTGATGTATGTCGACTTCGGTGACTTTGCGTTCTTCCGATTCGAAATCGAATCCTCGCAACTCGTTGCCGGGTTCGGACGCATTGAAAAGTTCGACGCCGATCAACTTGCGAATTGACGCGGGTCCACGAGTTCACAACTGGGAACGGTGACCCAGGCACGCGACGGCATTCGCTGCTATTCTGTAGCGACACACCTGACACCTGCCGTAAGCAACACTGATGGACAGCATTGAAATTCAGCCCGTCACCGGACCCATTGTCGGTTCAATTTGCCCGCCGGGTTCGAAAAGCATCACCAACCGCGCGTTTGTCATTGCGGCCCTTGCCAATGGAGAAACGCGGTTGAAGGGCGTGCTGGACAGCGAAGACACTCGCGTGATGATTGAGAGTCTTCGACGACTGGGGTTCAAAGTCGAAGCCGACTCGGCCGCCTGCACGGCCACGGTAGTTGGCCAGTCCGGCCAACTGCCGATCGACACAGCCGATTTGTTCCTGGAAAACAGCGGAACCAGTATTCGGTTCCTCACAGCACTTTGCGCGTTGGGAACCGGCCCCTACACGCTGGACGGCATCGCTCGCATGCGAGAACGGCCCATTGGCGATCTGGCCACAGCACTGAATCAGCTGGGCGCTAACATCGAATGCACGGCGAACGCGGGCTTCCCGCCAGTGACGGTCAGTGGCGGCTCGGTTGGCGGTTCCACTCAGGTTGCGGGCAACATGAGCAGCCAGTTCCTAAGCGCGTTGCTAATGATGGCGCCGGCCTGCGAGTCGGATGTGACGATTCAGGTGGAAGGCGAACTTGTTTCGAAGCCGTACGTCCGGATGACGCTTAGCATGATGCGGGCCTTTGGAGTTTCTGTCACGGCCGACGGGACTGCCGCGTTCACAACGAAGCCGCAAACCTATGGTGCTCGGGAATACCTCATCGAACCGGACGCTTCGGCGGCCAGCTACTTCTTTGCCGCTGCGGCAATTACTGGTGGAAAGGTGACGGTCAAGGGACTCACGCGACAAGCGATGCAGGGCGACGTTCTGTTTGTTGATGCATTGGCCAGCATGGGATGCACCGTCGAAGAAACCGCCGATTCGATAACCGTGACCGGTCCGGACAAACTGACCGGTATCGAACTCGACATGAACGCGATCAGCGATACTGCTCAAACATTAGCGGCCGTCGCTGTCTTCGCCAACGGTCCGACAACCATCCGAAACGTAGAACATATGCGCCATAAAGAAACGGATCGCGTCGATGCTGTGGCCACCGAACTGAATCGATTGGGAATTCGTACGGAAGTGTTCGCGGATGGCTTGCAGATCGTGCCTGGCCCGGTTACTCCTGCAATTGTGCAGACCTACAACGACCATCGCATGGCGATGAGCTTCTCGTTGATCGGACTGCGAAACCCGGGCATTCGGATTGCGAATCCAAAGTGCACGGGCAAGACATACCCAAATTACTTTCAGGATCTGAGTTCCCTCTGTCATTCTTAGTGCGTTGCAGTGCACTTTTGATACATAGCGAGCCAGTCGTGCCACAGGCCAGCATTGCCGAAATCCTCACGAGACATTGCGTACCACGTTCTGGTCGAACACAGAAAAACCGGCGTGCTTGTCGCGGACTTGCTTGAATCACACGGCGTTTCCGTGACTCGCGACGACGTCCGCCTGGCATCCGAAATCGTCTACACCACGATCCGCCGTCGGGAAACGCTGGACACCGTTATCGCCGCGCACGTCAAACGCCCGGCTGATCAGGTAGAACGCGACCTGTGGACGTTGCTGCAGCTGGGAGCCTGCCAGATTTTGCTACTGGAAACGCCAGCTCACGCGGCCGTCCACGAAACAGTCGAAACAGCCCGTCGCTGTGGAAACCCACGCTGGACAGGCTTCCTAAACGGATCGCTACGTGGGATTGCGCGGACGACAGAAAAAGAGAAGCCGGTCGCTAACGAACCCGCAGCCGACCGCGTTCCATTGCGAGACGGAACCTTTCGCGTTCTCAACAAACCCATCTTCCCCGATCCGGAAAGAGATTTCGCAGCTTATATCCAAAGCGCTTACAGCTTCCCCGGCTGGCTGGTCGAACGCTGGATGCAGCGCGGGACCAAGCAAGACGTGATCGCGTGGGCCAATTGGTTCAATGCCCCGCCGCAGTTGACTCTTCGAGCGAACACGCTTGTCGCCGATCGGGAGGCTTTACTGGCAGCTGTCATGAATCACGGGATTCCAGGCGAGGCCGGACAAAACTCGGACGCGGTTGTTCTATCAAAGCGATACGCGGTCCCCACCCTGCCTGGCTTCGAACAGGGAACGTTTGCGGTGCAGGACGAATCTGCCATGGCCGCGTCGTGTTTGCTAAACCCACAGCCGGGCGAAAGAGTGCTCGACCTCTGCGCAGGCTCAGGCAGTAAGAGCTGCCATCTGGCCGCACTCATGCAGAACCAGGGCGAGGTGGTTGCCGTAGATAACCACAGCGATCGACTGGAACGCCTCACACAAAATACCGACCGTCTTGGCATCACCAACATTACACCGATGCACGCAGACGGAACCGATCCCGAAACACTAGGCGGCGACTACGATGCGGTTCTGGTCGATGTGCCCTGCTCAAACTCCGGCGTGCTGGGAAAACGCCCCGAAGTCCGTTGGCGATTGGAGCCGTCAGAGATTCCCGAACTGGTTCAGCTGCAAATGTCTTTGCTGACTGCGGCAACGGCGGCAGCAAAAGTCGGCGGCCGTGTGGTCTATTCAACCTGCAGCTGCGAATCGGAAGAGAACGAACTCCTTGTGGCCGCGTTCCTGAAAGCGAACTCAAACGTCACGCTGGAGAAACAGCAAAGCCACGTACCGGGCAATCCTGGCGACGGAGCCTACCAGGCTTTACTCATCAAGAACGCATAAGTCGGCACGCGGGACTGAGAAATCGGCACAGTCAGCGGCAACTGACAACACGAAAGTTCGCCCCAACGGTGTTTGGAAGACCAGGCGAGCGGTGGGCGTCAGCCCTCTGATTTGAGTTATTTGAATACCCAATATCCAACAAGGAATCTCCAAGTAAGAAGTTTGCGTATTCAGCAGACGCGAGCCTGCCAGGCCGTTCTTACTGGCCACGAAAAACACAAAAAGACACGAAAAGTGGTGTTCTTCTCTTTGTGTCTTTTCGTGTTTTTTGTGGCAATCGGCGCCTGCACGGAGAGCCCGGTTCGGAATCACCGGCTCCAAACGTGTCACTACTTCTTGATGCGTTTGGTCCAGCCGGTCAAAGCCCGAGGGATATCTGATGTCGCATCTCGGTCGATCCACTGGTTGACAGAATGAAGTTTGATAATCGGTCGAGCCTTCGCTGCGGCCGCTTTTCGTGCTGCTTGACGAGCTGTCTCCAGGTCAAGTTCCATTACTGGCCGAACAAAGCTGGTCGGTGTGGGTTGGCTATCGACTTCGCCTTTCAGCATCGCCACGAAGTTGGACGTCGCGTGCGGGATTACCACAATCTGGCTGGCCTTGCCGGGATCACGCGGTCGGATGATGACGGTGACTTCGGCGTCACCACCAAGCTGATCAAGCGCGCTCTGCACGCCGCCGGATTTTAGTGCGTGTGGGACATCGTGGATCCGTTCGGGAATCTGCGCCAGTCCGGTTTCGGGAGCCGACTCAAACGGCATCGCATTGCCGAGTGCGTCATCAGATTCGAACGAACCTTCAACGCCAGGTTCCGGGCCAAACGAATCTGCAACGTTGCCCAGCGAATCGCCCGAACCGAATGATTCGGCAGCGATTCCCATCGCGTCATTCAGGTCAAACGAACCGGCAGCACCCAGCGAGTCACCACCGCCCAACGATTCAGTTTCAGGCATCGCGTCTTCAAACGGAGGAGCCTCAGCCAATTCACCCATTAACGTGCTGGCGGATTTATTAGGAGCCGACTGGTCGCTGTCGAACAGGGTTGTGCGTTTCTTCGAAGGCTTCTGAAGCGCTTCAGGCACATTGGCGAGTTCTTTGCCGTACACTTCAAGCATCTTGTACTTCTTGAACATCTCATAGATCGCTCGATTACCGGCGTACAGACCGTGGTTCCCTTTACGATCGGCCGCGCTGCAAACACCGATGACACGTCCGCGTGAGTCAAACAACGATCCGCCCGACCGGCCGTGTTCTGGAGCGACATTGGTTTCCAGGTTGTTCGGTCCGAGGTATCGATCGACCCCTGACAACTTCGCAATCACGCGAGTAGGTTCTTTTCCGTTGTCACAGCCGATGCTGAAAACGGCCTGGTCCTTTGTTGGCTTCAGGGTCGGAAGCGCGACTTCGGCGACGGGCAATCTTGCACTTGTGGGGATCGTGATGATGCCGACGTCTGACTTGATATCGTGCCCAATGACCTTGCCGGAAAATGTGACGCTCTTTCCGGCGCGGAATACATCGACTTCGACTTTGGGGTTCGGCCCGGCCTGATCCATGATGTGGGCACAGGTCAGGATAATGCTGCGACCCTGCTTGCTGTGCACGATGGTTCCTGAACCGAACTGAACCTTGCCGTCGTAAGTGACTCGGATTCGGACGCTTGCCGCCATCGCTCCTTCGGTAATTGAATCGGGAGCCTTGTCCGGTTCCTGCCCCAGAATGACCTCAGGTTCTCCCGGTTCTTCTCGAGCTTTCCGATTGAACATACGGTCCAAGAGCGTTGGCTTTGGCGGATCAACGGACCTCGCCGCCCCCGGTCCAACGACCTCTCTTCGTCGATCACCACGCGATGCCATCTGCCGCGCCTGATCCATAATTCCCTTCAGCTGACCAACACGTTCGGTGCCCTGATCGCGCCAGCGTTCCTGGCCGTTCACCAGCAGCACAAACGTGGGCACAAACTTCACTTTGTACTGGGCGGCTGTGCGTGGATCGGCAGAGATGTTGATCTGCCGGATCGGGTACCCCTGGCGATGGAGTTCGTTTAGCTGAGGCTGGATTGCCTTACACGGCCCGCAGTACGGAGCGGTAAAGTCCAGCAAAACGACTTCGTCATCGACCGCGAAAGCCGGTGTCGTTGCAGCTAACAGAAGAACGGCAGCGAGCGCTCTCATCGTCAGGCTTCCTTGCCTTGGAATTGAAAGATCACCAATCAAGTTTGCACAAACTACAACCGTGCGACAGCCAGCATCCTTGCTGAAATGGGCCCGATCTTGCGTAAACAGTCAGTTGCGAGTGGTGATTGCGTAAATTTTCGTTGGGGTCATTCGGCGGTGTTTGACGGGGAGATTCCTATGAAGCACGCACCGTACCAAACCGGCCAGAACTGCCGAAGGCCAACTTTGAACGTGCAAGAAGGGCCGTGCGACAGACAATTCAGCCCATCCTGGCTCGCCGTAGGCGCACCCGGCTCAAACGAACCACTTCTAGAGCGCATTTCATTTTCGAGTAGCGCCAGGCAGGCAAATAGATTAGTTTTGG
>CAZAIB010000201.1:0-5677 GCA_964485095.1 uncultured Planctomycetaceae bacterium
GTTTGTATGAACCAGTTGTCTTTTGGCAGACAAGCACGTGCGGGCTGCCGCGATGTTCTGTCTTGTGAGTCAGGTCAATCTGATTCCGGTCAATGACCTGATGCAGGTGTTCTCGGCGATGCTTGGCGAGCGGGAACCTGTGCGACTCTTCGTTTTCGTCTGACAGGAACTTATTGACTGCTTTGCAGTCCTGGCAATCACACATTGTGATCGTTGACCGCTTCCAATCAGATGGAGCAACCGGTGGATGTTCTGTGACGGACGCCAGAAAATTACGGCAGTTATGAAGCCATTCGATCACGGCTTGCGGAAGTGGATTCTGTTCCGCGAACCACTTGCTGAGTGATGTCGCTGCCGGAACCTGGTCCGTGCGCATATCGAAGTGGTGGTTCTTTCTTCGGCAGCTTGCTTCTTTTTTTCGTTTGCCAACTTGAGTGCCTTTGATTCTGCAGCAAGGGCTTGATCTCTAGCTTGTTCGTAGTCCGCGTTAAGTTGTTCCAATCGTTGCAACTTCTCAAATCCGCTTTAATGATCTTCACTGCCACACGTCTTTGGATCGGTTCGAGCTGATCCGCCATGAAGACTTGGCCCATTCCGCCTTCGCCAATTTCTTGAAGCAAGCGATAATTTCCGATCACCGATCCTTCACCGCAAACGCCGTATCCTGAACCTGACCGACGACTCTGAAAAGCCGCTCGGCGAATGGAACTCATACACCATCGAATGCGTAGGCAACGAATTCAAAGTCTGGCTCAACGGTGACCTCGTGAACCACGGAACCAACTGCACAGCAATCGCTGGTCAGATTGCTCTTCAAGCGGAAGGAGCCGAGGTTGAGTTTCGCAACCTGATGATCAGTCCGATCGACGAAGTCTCAGCGGATGATGCTCACTAACCGAGCAGACTGACCATGAACGGGTTCGCCGAACGCTCAAAGCTCGCATGCTTCATCCGGGCGTCCCAACAGATCAGAGTCGATGGCTCTACTCGCAAGCTATGGCACGAAAATCCTGCACTTGGGCAACTGTTTTCGGAGTTGCGCCAGGCCTTGTCGCGAGATCCTCGTCCTGGTCAGATGCAAGTACTTGAGTTTGCGGAACTGAACCAACACAGGGACTGAGACGTCGGAAATGAGCGTATCCTCGAGCCCCAGACTTTCCAGGTCCGTAAGACCTCTTAGCATTCCGACCTCACGGTCGCCAATTTGGGTTCCACGAAGGAGAAGCGTGTTGAGCTGAGTCATTTTCGACAACGTACCAATTGCGGAAGGGGGAAGTGATACGTCCGTCAAATGTAGCGATTTGAGTGTTTTGCATTTTTGGAGAGAGGCGAGATTCACATTGCTCAAATCTGCGTGGTGAATCGCCAGGTGCTGGAGCTCCGGTGAATCGCTCAACAGCTCAATATGGTTTGTCTGCACTTTGCTAGGGTATCCCAATCGCAGATGCTGCCACGGTCGAGACATAAGGTTTGCAAGACTGGCTGGCGGCAGTTCCGCACACTCGTCAATTGCTATGTCCGCCAGTCGGGGGAACCGTTTTAGTATTGTCGCCAAGCCCGCCTCCGACATGTTCACGCCCCTGGCTCCGTCCTTATTCATTATCCGCAAGCCCGTCAGCGCGGGGCTTACCATTGCCAGGCCGTCGCCCCGAATCTTTGAGCTGTGAATGTAGAGTTGGCTAACTGTGTTGTGCCCGCTGAGCCGCACACAGTCGGCGTCGGTAAAGACGTACTGCGAACCAACCTTGACACGGCGCAGTTCGAAGCCATCAGGCACCGGGTCAGGCAATCTGCCAAACTTCCTGTCCTTCGTATACCCGTAGCATCCTCCACCGGTTCTTAAGGCCCATCGACCAAGTTCAGCCACAGTCATGGCCCGCGCTTCAGGTTTCCTCAACGAACCAGAATCAGTACGAACAAAACGAACATCAGCCAGCCCGAGCAGTCGGTCTTCCACGCGCCGCAAATTGATGCCACTAAGTTCGGGCTTCACCTTCTCATAACGATACTTGGCCACGCCGAGGTAATCAGAACGTTTGGCAGAATCCTTGTTGATCCAATCCCACCATGCGTCGGCAAGGGCAAGCTTCCCCTCGGTCGTGGTCGGTGCCTGGAATTCGTTGCGGATAATCTTCGTCAGTTGATTGTCGCCCGTTCGACTCAGCAGTGTGAGGCCGTCCGCCCACTGTTCACGGTAGAAGCACAGGTACTCACCGCGAATCCGACTGGCGGTGCGATCGGTTGGATTCCGCTTGAGATCTTCCTCCGCGCGTTCCGATGCTGCCCATGCCTTGCGACGATTTTCCATATCAGAACGCTGTTCGACGAGCAGTGAGAAG
Organism: uncultured Planctomycetaceae bacterium; assembly: GCA_964485095.1. GTDB lineage: Bacteria > Planctomycetota > Planctomycetia > Planctomycetales > Planctomycetaceae > CAYNWT01. The sequence goes on from CAZAIB010000201.1 coordinate 2,340, forward strand.
CGATCATCGTCGTCCAACCGCCTCGCAGTTTTGACGGCCAGATCGAATACCTTCATCGCCAGCTTAAAGTTCTCTGCGTCAGTCGCTCGATTGGCGATCCCCAACATATGGTCGAGCTGCCTCGGCTCTTTGATCTTTGTCCCAGTCTTCAAGGCGGCCGCGCCTTCGGTCGCGAGTAGGTCGACTTGGAATACCTGTGCACACTTAGTCAGCGATTCGACGGCCAGTTCAAGGTCACCCGCCTCAACAGCCAGATTCCGCGCTGTCAGGTAAAGCTCATACCGAGCGCCTTCGTCATCAGAAGTTTCGTCAGCCGTCTTCAGCAGCCGTTTTCCAAGACTCTGTTTCAGAAACGGAGTCCTGGCTGACTTCAGATCCGCACCGAACACCTGCGAGATCGAACGCTGCCCCGCCCGACGCATCTTTTGACTCGGAACAGGTTGTTGGCCCCGAACCTGAACAGGAACAAAAAGAGAGAACGCGGCGGCAATTAAGAGACTGGCAACAACGCGCATTGGTGTCTTTTCCTTCGAGTAACTCCAGCATTTAGCTTAGATGGCAATACGAGTGATGAACACCCACATCGTCCTTAATTGCGGTCAGGATGACGGGGCCTGGTCGAAGGGTTGCAGCGGAGGATCGCGAGAGAGGCACCGGACTGCCTGTGCCGCTGTGGCCGGTTTTCGCTGATAGGCTGCGTCGGTTCGCGGGATGACGATGTGAAATTCCGGATTCACCTTGATGTTTGACGGGGCGAATCCGTTTTCAGAGCAAACAGTCCTGACCCGATGAGGGATTCACGATGCAGTGGCGAAAGACTCTCCGACTACTCTCAGTATCCGTCCTGGTTTGGCTTCCTGTCGATGTTGTGTTTGGCCAAAGATTCGTTCCACAGATGAGAGTCAAAGACGAAACGCGATTGGATTGGACCTTCGCCGTTTCGAACCGAAGTCTCAAAGACGCTCCTGCCGATTGGCTGAAGGACTACAAATCGACCGACCAGCGATACGCGCTCTACCTGCCACCGCGCAAGTCGAATGACGCCATACCATTGGTCATCTTCGTTCCCGCGGGACCAACACCGATTGCGTGGGCCTTTTGGAAATCGTTCTTCCAGCAACGCGGAATTGCCTACGCTGAGCCATACAAGGCAGGCAACAAGTGTCCCGGCATCCAACGCACCAGAATTGTGCTGGATGTGCTGGACGATGTCCGCCGTCGGGCCAACATCGATACCGACCGCACATACATCGGTGGCTACTCTGGTGGTGGACGAGTCGCATGTGCGATCGCTTTTGCATTGCCGGAATGTTTCGGTGGTGTCGTACCAGCGTGTGCCGGCGGAGACCTGCGCGCTGAGTCGTGGTTGAGGCAGCGAGCGAAAGACCGCCTCAGCGTCGCGTTGCTGACCGGCGAGACCGATTTCAACCGGGCAGAAGTCGAGCGCTACCGTACTCCGATTCTCGAGAACCTCGGAATACGTAGTCGCACCTGGACGGTTCGACGGTTGGGCCACACGCTTCCAGCAGAGAGAACATTCCGCCAGGCCTTCGATTGGCTTGAAGAAGGTTTGGCACAGCGGCGCGAGTTCGCAAAGAAGTACCCTGCCAGCCGCATCGGACATCCGACTCGTGACCAGTGGTCCGCAAAACTGCTGGCCGAGGCAAAGCTGCGGATCAAGGATGACGATGCTCAGTACACCGGCATGATGCAACTGAAGGGAATCATGAATCGTTGGCCGGACACCCCCAGCGGCAGGGAAGCCCGAGAATTGGTTGACTACTGGCAAAACGAATCCGACCGCTGGGCGAAAGAGGACGTTTCCGAGCAACGACAGTTTCTGCACATCAAAGCGCGTGCGGCTACTGCTTTCGCCACTGGCCCTATGCCACGAGACAGAGCCGCGTTCCAGTCAGGCTACGCGAGGAACGCAATCGACCTTTGGAAGAAGCTGAAGGAAGAAGGTCGCGTCTCGACAATCGTTGAAGAGGCCGATGACGCGATTGCGAAACTGGAGAAGCTACTAGAGACGAAGTGACGACACGGCTGAACTGACACGTCTCCGGAACTCCATCGTGTCTCGATGATGTCATGCGATGGCATGTAAGCCGGACCAAGCGAATCGCAGTTCCAACACGGCTGCAACCACACAACAGACTATTCGACGATCGAGGCCTTGTATTCTGCTAGTTTCAGTTTGCGTCTCGCAAGTCGTAGCCGACTGTTGATCGTGTCGGCCGCGTCGACGGCTTCGTCCCATCCCGTGTAGATTTGTGCCTTGCGACCGTTGATCAGGTCACCAACGACAAAGAAACCGTCAACAGAAGTTTCGTAATTGTCGTTCACGACGGCTCGGCCATTGTCCGCAACTTCGGCTCCAACGGCCAGCAGTAGCTTGTTGTAAGCGATTATCCCGAGCGCGATGAAACTGCTGTTTGTGTCGACGAAGGTTCCGTCTTCCAGTTCGTAGCCTTCCAGGCCGGCACCTTTGGCATCGCCCCGGATTGCCGTGATGGCCGAACCGTGGATCTGCATGCCATACATCGCGGCCAGTTCCAGCGAAGACTCTGAGTACTCTGGTTCCAAGCCGTTGCTCAGGATTGCGACGTTCTCGTGGCCGTAACGTTCGACCATAACGGCGCCCATAGAAATCGCCGTACCTGTGTTGCCGATAACCGACAGCTTCTTCCCGATGGTTTTGTGACCATCACACCGAATGCAGTACAGCACGTCGTACCGATTGGCGAACGGCAGGATGGGTAGTATCGAACCGCCAATATGCGGCTGCACATCCATGATCCCCGTTGCGCAAATCACGCACGATGCCGTCACGCTGTGCTGGCCATTCTTGTCTTCGTAGATAAGTTCGAAACGGGTACCATCCGCGTTGCTGTTATTCCTGACGTCCGTCACAACAGCTTTGATCTCATGGTGCCAGTCCGCCAGTTCGTCCTGTTCCTTGATCCAGCTAAGCGTTGCTTTAGTTGTGGACGTAATGGGACGCTTGAGGTCGTGAAGTCCCGGGATGTTGTCGACCTCGGCAACCCACGCCGCTCGGCCTTTGCGTTTTGAATCAGCGTTGCCCGAAAAGAGCACCGTGCGGTCCCCATTAAGAACCGAACGAAGGTATGCCATCGTTCCGGCACCACCCGCACCAACTACAGCAACGTCGAAATGTTCCATGATGTCCATCCAATCCAGTCTCAGTTGAGTCTCGCTGCGAAGCGTAGTGAATTCCTTGGAGCAAGTATGCAAACCGTCTTCGCCATCGCCGCTTCGCCATCGACTTTATTGTTCGGACCGGAGACATGGGTAACAGATGTGCGAGGACATGGGTA
>CAZAIB010000202.1:0-3738 GCA_964485095.1 uncultured Planctomycetaceae bacterium
ACGCGGAGGCGTCTTGTCAGAAGCTGATCCAGGCGAAGGTCGGCAAGGGCTACAAGAAGGGGACCACCAAGAAGGTCGCGAAGGACCACATTGCCCCCGCAACTACAGGCAGAGTTCGAGGCCCAAACTGTCGTGGGTTCAGTATTGGCAGAATGATGGGGGCAGAATAATGACATGCAGTCCAGGTGATGGCTCTCCGCGTTGAGCTGAGTTTACGTGGAGTATTCGAGCACCCGACCGCGCAACATCATTCTGCCCCATTATTCTGCCAACCAAAAAACTCCAGGGGCAGTCCAGACTCAAAAAGTTCGCGAGCAAGGCGGACGCGGAGGCGTCTTGTCAGAAGCTGATCCAGGCGAAGGTCGGCAAGGGCTACAAAGGCGGCCACCAAGAAGGTCAGCGAAGGACCAAATTGCCCCCGCAACGACAGGCAGAATTCGAGGCCCAAACTGTGGTGGGTTCAGGTTATTGGCAGAATGATGGGGGCAGAATAATGACATGCAGTCTAAGTGATGGCTCTTTGAGCTGAGGTTACGCGAGTCTGTTCTCTTGCCACCGAGCACCCGACCGCGCAACATCATTCTGACCCCATTATTCTGCCAACCAAAAACTCCGGGAGCAGTCCAGGCTCAAAAGTTCGCGAGCAAGGCGAACGCGGAGGCGTCTTGTCAGAAGCTGATCCAGGCGAAGGTCGGCAAGGGCTACAAGAAGGGGACCACCAAGAAGGTCGCGAAGGAGCAAATTGCCCCCGGAACTACAGGCAGAGCTCGAGGCCCAAAATGTGGTGGGTTCAGTATTGGCAGAATGATGGGGGCAGAATAATGACATGCTGTCGAGGTGACGGCCTCATGGCTGCGGTTTTCTTTTGACAGTCCCTACTGCTGCTGTCGATGATGGGCAGGATTCATAATTGTTAGCGAAAATGACGATTCCCTGCTTTCCGCCGGATTAGAGCCTCTGAGCAAAGTCGGGGGAGCAAGATCGCCGAAGACAATCGACGACTCACTTCGCTCAGCAAGTACTAACTTCAAGAACCCGTTATACGGTATCCAGACCGTCACGCAGCTCCGCATTACAGGCCAGGACGATTGACCCGTGTTACTCTCGCACCTTGGTTTAAAACAAACAGTCACTTTGGTTCTCTTGCTGGCAACGGCTGGTACGGCGACAGGCCAGGTCGTTGGAAATCCGTGGTACCGCAACGGGCAATTCCCCTACTGGCCACAACAACCTGGGTACTATCCACCGGCTCCTCCGGTTCAACCTCAGCAGCCCATCCAAAACCTGCCCCCCGGAGCGACGACCCGGGTCTTGCCGGACGGGCGGGTTGCGATCATCACTCCGTTCACGGAAAAACAAAAACGCGAAGTCAGAGAACGTCAGGCCAAACATTTACGGATCAGGGAAACTCGGACGCGCGAACTGGCTGCACAGGGTGAAAACGACAGCCTGTTTCCTCGCCTCATTGGCGAGTTCGAAAAACAGAGAGCGACCGTCTTAAGCATCAGTGATTGGCAACCACATCACTTCGATGTTTTGTTTGAGCTGATCGAGAAAGCGCGAGGCCGTCTCGGGATCCTGTTGCTTTACAACGACAAAAATCAATCCGGGGACGACTCTCCGTTTGTGCAAGTCATAAGACAACTTTCACAGACCGGAAAAGATTATTCACACCTGCGATTCTACAAAACAAATCTGGATACGATTTGGCTGAGAGACTTTGGTCCCCGTCTTGCTCAAACCGCAGACGGAAAGGCAGTCGTGGTGGACTTCTTCTACGACCCCAACCGGCCACGTGATGACGATTTCCCGGAAGCCTGGGCAAACCTGACCGGCGATTCGCACAATCTTGTCCCGTGGGCGTTGCAGGGAGGGAACCTGGTGGCCAACGGTGGTGGTCTGGCGATTACAACCACCCGGCTGTACGAGGGCAATCGAATCAGGCGTCCAGGCAAGACCTTCGCTGAGACCGAGGTGTATGTGAAGGAGCAACTCATGAAGTTCTGCAACATCAAGGAACTCGTGGTACTCAGGCCTCTGGAAAACGAAACAACTCGGCACGTCGACATGTTTGCCACTTTCCTCGCACCAGATGTTGCAGTTGTGGCACAGCTTGACCCAAGACTGGATGCTCAAAACGCAAGAATCCTCGACGAAAATGCAGAGATGCTTTCGCAGGTGAGCGTCGCCGGTAGTCCGCTTCGAGTGGAACGAATCTGGATTCCCCCGCGGCGACACAACCACTGGAGTTCGTACGCCAACATCATCCTGACGCATCGTGTCGTTATGGTCCCAACCTACAAATCTGACCCACCCGATTACGTTCAGCAAGCAATTGCCACCTATCGTCGTTTGTTGCCGAATCATCACGTGACGACCATCGATATGACTTCAATGGAGAAACTAGGCGGTTCTCTGCATTGCCTTTCGTGTTCTATCCCGGCATCTGCGGGACTACCCGCTGGCATGCAAACGTTCGCCGATGTGGTCGAAATGACGAAAGTAAGTCACTGAACTTGTCGCCCCCACCGACCGCGCAACATCATTCTGACCCCATGTTCTGCCGACGAAGTACACGCCAACTCGTGAACAATGTCCTTCCAGCTCTTTTGCTTCGGGGCGTTCCATTCTGGCGCGGACTGAATGGCAGAATGATGTGGTCAGAATAATGACAGGGGCGACCCGGGCAGTGGTGGGTGAATGGCGCGGCATCAAGCTGGAACTGTTCGGAACTCGACCTTATGCCCGTCGAGGTTCACCCACTGCAGACACTTCATTCGAGCGTGCGTGAGGAACCGATTAAGGTGCTCATGCATCGCTCCTTTGCCGTTCCGCAGTGAGCTCATCGCCAACGCAGTGCCATCGCAGAGCAGACACACTTCGTGAGAACCCACGACATCAAATCCGTCGTAGATTGGTACTCGCTTCAACGCTCGGTCTTCTCCACCGAAGAAGTGGATGATGGCTTCCCGGTAGAGACTTGTATGCAGGAACAGGCCCCAGTCGTCGAGCAACTCCAACAGTACGGTTTGTAGTCGTTCGCTGGCCTCGTTGGCCGGGTTCCAGTCGACAACGTCCACTGAGTACCGTCGCCGTTCTGCCAGGTTGAGCGTCGTCGATACGAATTGCTTCTCCACACGTGACGGACGAAAGTTGAGTAACAGCCCGTGACTCATTTCAGCCAGCAACAGATAGTGCAAAGCCTGAGCTTGATGTGTTGTCGTTAGCTTTGCGACGGTCTTGGCTTCCACCATCAGGCTGTTTGCGAAAAGTAGATCCACGAAGTAACTCTTCGAGAAATCGCGATGCCGCACAATGACCTCCACTTCTCGTCTGCCAGTTATGCCCGCAGCTTCCGCTCGCCTCAGCATGACTTGCTTGTAGATTTCCTCATCCAGCAACCGACCAAATTCGTTGTGAACATCGAATGCGATACCAATGATTCGCTCGGCGATCGCGTGGAATTCGTCTTCGGAGAGAATTTGTACTGGCGAGGTAATATCGATTGGCATGATGTGACCAGTGGGCGCTGGCAGGGTGATGTAGTCAAAAAAATGGCAAGGGCGGTTCTTCGATTGTTCTACTCTAACAGTACTCGCTGATCAGATCCTTACTCAGGCCCAAGCCTGTCCACGCCCGAAGGCGCAACATCATTCACGCTCCATTGTTCTGGAGACGGGTTGGCAGAATGATGCGGTCAGAATAATGACAGGGGCGACCAGCAGGGAGCAGGGCGGG
>CAZAIB010000202.1:3838-5666 GCA_964485095.1 uncultured Planctomycetaceae bacterium
AACTGATGGCAGCGGTTCTCAATCTGGCTCTTCAGGACAATCGCGGTTGAGGTTCTCGCGATGTCCGGCACTGACAGGATCTTCTCCAGCACATCCATTAGGTGCTGGTTCGATCGAGCAACGACCAAGCACAGCATGTCGCCCTGAGCGGCGACGGAATGGACCTCGATAACTTCGTCGATTTGCTTCAGAGGAGTGAGCACTGAATCGATCTGTCCCTCTTTGACTTCGACGGTCACGTAAGCTCGCACCTGGAAGCCGAGCGCGTCCAGGTTCAAATGCGCGGTGAAGCCTCTTATCACACCGGCAGCCACCAACCGATCGATTCGGGACTGCACCGTTCCACGCGCGATGCCGAGACGTCGAGACAGTTCCAGAACACCGACTCGAGCGTCGGTTTGAAGTTCGCCCAGAAGGGCTGCGTCTAATTGGTCGATCTTGAGGTCAGATTGCACAGTGACAGCTTCTCCCAGCAATCAAAAATGGACAATATGCTCAACATTCTAGCTGCAAATTGAACAAACATGAGGCCGATAATACAATCAATCAGTCAATTTGCGGCGAATCAGGGTATCAGGTTTGTAGCGGACGAGGTTCCGAGTCCCCATCGGGCAGAACAGTCGGGACTCGTGGCCTCGTCCACTACGGTTTGGATAGCGGTCATGAGCCGGTCCTGATTTGCCAGCCACACATTGAAACACAGTCCGCAGGCCGGCTGCACAACATCTGTGTTCAATCCGTGTTTCATCTGTGGCTCAACGAGAAAAACAGACTCTCACGAGGGACAAAACATGGGACCATTTCCACACGACGCACCCCGCTCGACGATTAGCGAGACCAACCCGGCCGGAACCGATGGGTTTGAGTTCGTCGAGTTCGCTCATCCGGAACCGCAGAAGCTGCGAGATCTGTTTTCGTCAATGGGCTACACGCACGTTGCCAATCACAAGTCGAAGTCGGTCGAACTTTGGCAGCAGGGTGACATCTCTTACCTGATCAATTCAGAGCCGGGCACACACGCGACTGAGTTCATTGAAGCTCACGGACCCTGTGCGGCGTCGATGGGTTGGCGGGTCGTCGATGCGGCTCATACGTTTAAGCACGCCGTTGACCTGGGCGCGGAACCTTACGACGGTCCGGGCAAGGTCATGGATGTGCCTACGATCGTCGGCATTGGCGGGTCGCTGATTTACTTCATCGACCAGTATCACGCGGCCAGTCCGTACAACGCTGAGTTCGATTGGATCGGAACCGCGAACCCGGAAGGCGTTGGGTTCCATTATCTCGATCACCTCACGCACAACGTCTACAAGGGGAACATGGATAAGTGGTTCAAGTTCTATGGCGACTTGTTCAACTTCCGCGAAATCCGGTTCTTCGACATCCAGGGAAAATACACCGGCCTGCTTAGCAGAGCTTTGACATCTGCCTGTGGGCGTATTCGCATTCCCATCAACGAAGACCGAGGTGAAACCGGTCAAATCGTGAACTACCTGAAGAAGTACAAAGGCGAAGGGATTCAGCATATCGCCGTCGGTGCTCACAACGTTTACGATTCTGTTGATGCCATTGCCGAACGTGGTGTCGAGTTCATGCCTGGCCCGCCCGACGCGTATTACAAGATGTCCTACGATCGAGTTTCCGGACACGACGAACCGATTGATCGCATGAAGAAGCACGGCATCCTGATCGATGGCGAGGGAGTCGTTGACGGTGGCGAGACGAAGATTCTCCTGCAGATTTTTTCCAAGACGGTCATCGGCCCGATCTTCTTTGAATTCATTCAAAGGAAGGGCGACGACGGTTTCGGTGAGGGGAACTTCAAGGC
>CAZAIB010000203.1:0-5638 GCA_964485095.1 uncultured Planctomycetaceae bacterium
AACGAACACACCAGTGACACCTTGAAAAGACTGGCTCGGAGGCCCCAAGTACGGGACACGTAGGCTCGTGTACGGTCACCATGCATGCTATTTGCTGCGAGACCTATGCGCTGGTGCCGGAACCGTCGGCTGTTGCCGGGGGGGGTTCTTCTTCGTTGGCGGCGGGCTTGGTGTCTCGGGCTCGTAGTGGCCGTTCGAACTTTTCGTGTACTGGGACGTAGGTGCCCGGCTTGAGTTTCGGGCCAGTACGGTGTTCGTCCAGGATGCGGTGTAGGTGGTCGGCGTCCATGACTTCGACTTCGAGAAGTTCGACTGTCATCTGTTCCAGAAGTTCGCGGTCGTCGCTCATGATCTCAATGACGGTGTTGTAGCACTCGTCGATGATGCGTTTGACTTCCATGTCGATTTCGCGAGTCGTTTCCTGACTGTGCACGGCGTCGCCGGCTCCCAGTCCACCACCCAGGTGCAGTGACGTGCGCGTTTCGCTGTAGTGCACGGTTCCCAACTTGGGGCTCATGCCGAACTCCGTCACCATGCGGCGAGCGATATCAGTCGCACGTTGCAGGTCGTTTTGGGCTCCGACTGATGTTTCGTCATAGACGACTTTCTCAGCGGCAATTCCGCCCAGCAGGCAGCAGATCGAATTGGTGAGTTCTGTTTTTGTCTTGTTGTGGCGTTCAGAGTCCGGTCGGTGCATGGTGTAACCCAGCGCCATTCCGCGGGGGATGACCGAGATTTTGTGAACCGGATCGGTGTGCGGCAGGCTGCACGCGGCCAGTGCGTGTCCACATTCATGATACGCGGTGCGTGTTTTTTCTTCTTCGTCCAGAACGCGACTTTGTTTTTCCAGTCCTGCGACAACGCGTTCGAAACCTTCTTCGAACTCAGCCATCGAAACCGACTTGCGGTCACGCCGAGCGGCCAGCAGTGCGGCTTCGTTGACGAGGTTCGCCAGGTCAGCACCCACAAAACCTGGTGTGAGTTTTGCGATGCGGGCAAGGTCGACAGACTCGTCGCACTTCACCTTCTTGATGTGCACTTTCAGGATGAGTTCTCGACCCTTGATGTCTGGTCGGTCGACCAAAACGTTGCGGTCGAACCGGCCCGGTCGCATCAAAGCGGGGTCCAGAGTTTCGGGGCGGTTTGTGGCCGCCATCACGATGACGCTTTGGTCAGAACCGAAACCGTCCATCTCAACCAACAATGCGTTGAGCGTTTGTTCGCGTTCGTCATGACCGCCAGGCATACCGCTACCGCGGACTTTGCCCAGCGCATCAAGTTCGTCAATAAAGATGATCGCCGGAGCGCGTTGGCCAGCTTGTTGGAACATGTCGCGAACACGAGCGGCTCCAACACCGACAAACATTTCGACAAAGTCCGAACCAGACAGGCTGAAGAACGGAACACCCGCTTCGCCGGCAACGGCCTTGGCCAGCAGGGTCTTACCGGTTCCTGGAGGCCCCACCAACAGCACACCGCGCGGGATGCGTCCGCCGAGTGCCTGGTACTTTCCTGGAACACGAAGGAACTCGACGATCTCTCTTAGTTCTTCGACGGCTTCGTCGATACCAGCGACGTCGCCAAATGTGATTTCGATATCTTCCTGCGCGTACATTCGGCCGCGGCTACGACCGAACGACATCGCCGAACCGGCTCCACCCATGCGGCGGAGGAGGTAGACGAAGAAAATCAGGAACAGAATCGGAATGATGAGGAATGAGATGACTCCCAGCCAATCCGATTCCTGAGTGCTGCCGGCGTAAGGGACTCCCTTTTCGTCCAGCAGGTCGGTCAGTTTCTTCCGAGTTTGTTCGTCGATACCAACCATTGGGACAAACGATCGAACGACCTCAATCTTGCCGTCTTTAACAATCTGGCCCTTGGCCTTGTCCTGGTACGTGATGCCCGTTTGAGTAAACGTGACTTCGTGCGTGTTGTGCTTGGCAAGGTTATTGTTGGTCAGCCCCGCGATGAACTCACTGAGCTTCACCTGGGTCCGGCTGCCAGCTTCGTTGCTGGCGACAGCCAGTACGACAAACAGGACAACCACACCAATTATCAGGTACCAACCAAGATTGCTGGTCTGTGGTTTTTCGTTCCGGGGCGCGTTTCCACGTCCGGGTTGTTCTTTGCGAGGGGGGTCGTTCGCCATTAGACAGCGGTTCCGATAGCAGTTATTCCAAGGGGGCTCTGGCGGCAGCTCAACTCCGGGAGGAACCACCAGCCGCAGGCTATTGCTCCTGTTCGACTCTAGGTCGGGTAAGTTAAAGGGTCAACCGCGGCATGTCATGCTTAGAGACAACCTTGTCCGGGGTTTCGGGTCGTCCTAGAATCGAGGACTATTCGCTGTAATTGTTGGCCACACAAACACTTGCAGTTGCCAACTTCCAATTGCCGGTTCGTTTTCCAGGCGAGCCCAGACCGACTCAGACGACCAATGAAGCGTATCGCTGTGCTCGGCTCAACCGGGTCTATCGGCACAAGCTGCCTGGATGTCATCGGTCATCACCCGGACAGTATGCAGTTGGTCGCCGCGGCCGCGTCTTCCAGTTGGGAACAACTGGCAGAACAAACGCAGGCTTTTAAGCCTCGCCGAGCCGTATTGGCAAACGAGTCTTTGGCCTCAACGATCGATCGTGGCCAATTTTGTACGGATACCGATTTGCGGTTCGGAGCCGACGAGGTTGAGGCAATTGCCACGCTGGAAGACGTGGATTGCGTGATCTCAGCGATTGTGGGAGCAGCCGGGTTAAGAGGAACCTGGGCGGCCGTGGAGTGCGGAAAACGCGTTGGGCTGGCCAACAAAGAGACACTCGTAGTCGCTGGTCCGCTGATTATGGATTTGGCCAAGGAACGCGGTTCTGAACTGATTCCGGTCGACAGCGAACACAGTGCCGTGTTCCAAGCCATGCAATCAGGACCTCGGGCGGCCGTGAAGCGAATTGTCCTGACAGCCAGCGGTGGCCCGTTTCGGCAGGCATCGGCGGCTGAAATGCAGTCAGTGACGCCGAAAACCGCTTTGGCTCATCCAACCTGGCAAATGGGTCCCAAGATTTCGATCGATTCGGCGACCATGATGAATAAGGCTCTCGAGATTATTGAAGCTCGATGGCTTTTTGGTGTGGAGGCTCACCAAATCGAGGTGGTTGTGCATCCACAGTCGATCCTGCATTCGTTTGTCGAGTTCTCTGACGGCAGCGTTATCGCTCAGATGTCACCGCCCGATATGCGACTGCCCATACAGTACGCTTTAACCTATCCTGAACGCACCGAGGCTGTCTGTCCGCGCATTGATTGGACGCAGGCCATGACGCTGGAACTCGAACCACCTGACCTCGAACGGTTCCCGGCAATTGGACTCGGTTTTGAAGTCGCCGAACGTGGTGGCACAGCGGGTGCGGTATTGAACGCCGCCAATGAGGTTGCCGTTGAACGGTTCCTCGCCGGAGATCTTGGTTTCACAGACATCGCACGAGTCTGTCGGACTGTTTTAGAACATCATAATTTCGATACGAGCCCCACGCTGACAGATCTGATGGATCTGGACCGCTGGGCACGTGAGGAGGCACGGTCGTGGAAACACTAGCCGTCGATATCGCTGGATTTCTTGGTCCCATCTGGAACGCACTCTGCGTGATGCTGGGGCTGGGGTTGGTCATCTTCTTCCATGAACTCGGTCACTTCGCTGTCGCCAAGTGGTGCGATGTGCATGTCGAACGATTCAGCATCGGCTTCGGACCGATTCTGTGGAGCCGGCAAAAGGGCGAGACCGAATACGCGCTGTCTGCGGTTCCGTTTGGTGGCTACGTGAAGATGCTGGGCCAGGACGACATGGACGCCAGCAAGACGGCCAACGAAGAAATCGCCGAGAACCCGCGTTCGTACAGCGCGAAGAAGGTCTGGCAACGCATGGCGATTATTTCGGCCGGTGTTGTCATGAATATCATCACGGCGTGTTTGTTTTATGCGGCTGCCTACGGACTGGGCGTCATGGAACCGCCGCCAGTGGTCGGCGGTGTCTCGACAGGTTCTCCTGCGTGGACTCAGGGACTTCGCCTGGGTGACGAGATCACTCACGTTAATGGCGAGAAGATGGCGACGTTCACCGATCTCTCAATGGACGTCGCTTTGTCCAGCGGCGACGTTCAGTTGAAGGGTGTTCGAGCCAACGGAACGATGTTCGAAACAAAAATCACGCCCGACAGCAGTGAAGGCATGCCGCAAATCGGTGTCTTCCCAATCCAAAACCATCACGTCATCCGACCGCTCAAAGATGACGACCCGGTCACAATGGCCGGCTTCCCGGCTGAAAAAGCGGACCCGCCGTTCCTGCCAGGCGATACCATCGTTGGACTGAATGGTGAGAAGATCGAAAACTTCGCCAGCGTCAAGAAAATCCTGAGTGAACAGCGATCCAAGCCGGCTGTCTTTGAACTCCAGCGACTCAATGAAGATGGTTCGGCTGGTGAAACGGTCACAACAACAGTCGAGGCTTTGAAGTTTCGATCGTTGGGGCTGTCTATGGAAATGGGACCAATTGCAGCCATCCAGTCGGGCTCAGCAGCTGAACGAGCCAAGCTACAGGTGGGCGACGTTATCAAAACAGTCGATGGGAAATCGGTCGGCACTGAAATCGATCCAATGCAACTACCGGATCTGCTGCAGGAGCTATCAAAGAGAGCAGAACCAATCCCACTGGTTGTTCGGCGAAAGATTGAAGGTTCAGGCGACAGCGACATTACCCTTGAGATTAGCCCAACCGACCGACCTGGCTGGGCAACGGGTCTGAGTTACCTAAGCGAACCCTTGCCGGCACCCGCAATTGGAGCCGCGTTCTTTGTTGATACGCGGATTGCTCTGGTGAAGCCCGGATCTGAAGCAGACCGAGCCGGCGACATTGAAGCGGGTCAGAAAATTACCAAGCTGGAGTTCGTTTCGCCCGACGGCAAAGAGAGTGACGCTCTTGAGCTCAAGCACGACGACAAAGACGACGCCAAGAAACCAGTCAACTGGGCGTTGGCATTCTGGAACTGCCAGGTGGTTCCGGACAAGCACATCGTTCTGCACATTCAGAGCGGCGACAAGTCGTTCGCGAAGACTCTGAAGGAGTTCGAAACGGAAGACACCATGTACATGCCGATCCGCGGCTTCAAGACAGAAAGCCTTGAGGTTCAGCAGAAAGCCAACAGCGTCGGTGAGGCGTTTGTCATGGGTTACAAGAGCACAAAGAAGAACATCCTGCAGATCTACCTGACACTGCGAGGACTTTTCACCGGCCGAATTTCCGTGAAGAACCTTCAGGGTCCGGTCGGTATCGCTCAGGTGGGCTACGCGGTCGCCAAGCAGGGACCATCTCGATTGATGATCTTCCTTGGGTTCCTCAGCGTGAACCTGGCCGTACTAAACTTCCTGCCGATCCCGGTTCTGGACGGCGGCCACATGGTGTTCCTCACCTACGAAGCCGTCGCTGGCAAGAAACCAAGCGAGAAGGTACTCATCATCGCTCAGTACGTGGGTCTCATCATGATCCTCGGCCTGATGGTCTTCGTCGTCGGCCAGGACGTCTCCCGACTGTTCTCATAGCCTAGAGCGCATTTCATTTTCGAGTAGCGCCAGGCAGGCAAATAGATTAGTTTTG
>CAZAIB010000204.1:0-5191 GCA_964485095.1 uncultured Planctomycetaceae bacterium
AGCGTTGATGCCGTGACTTCGAACCACGCACAACAGGAGTGGGAGCGACGCTAGATCAATGGTAAGCGACTGGGTATCTATTAGTACTCAAATGGAGTCACTTCTGTGGTATCCTGTTGTCCCCGCTGCTTGCCTGCGTGTGAGCGCACTTTTTCGTTTCTTGCTGACAGAACACGAAATGCCACTCTGCAATCCTGTTTCCGTTGCTCTGCTCTTTGTTTCCGCGTTTGCCGTTCCGACCATCGCGCAGGAAACGATCGACTTCAATACCGACATCCGCCCCATCATTTCGAACAAGTGCTTCGCGTGCCATGGACCGGATGAGGAGAACCTCGAAGCCGGCCTGCGTCTTGACGACCGCAAGATCGCAACAAGTGAACTCGATTCCGGATCCATCGCAATCGTCGCCGGAAAGCCGGACCAAAGTGAACTCATCGCGCGAATCACCAGCGAGGATGAAGACCTGCGAATGCCACCGGCCAGCTTTGGCAAACCGCTGACCGCAGACGAAGCGGCAAAGCTGAAACTGTGGATCAAACAGGGCGCGGAGTTCGCCAGGCATTGGTCATACGTCAAGCCGGTTCGGCACGCCGCTCCCCAGGTTCCGGCCGAACACAAAAGCTGGCCCAACAACACCATCGACAACTTCACACTTCGCGCGATGTTGGCGCAGGGGCTGAAACCGTCACCAACCGCCAATCGCCGCGTGTTGGCGAGACGGCTGTCACTGGACCTCACTGGCCTGCCGCCGTCGGTCGAAGAAACGGAAGCGTTTGTTACTGACAAAGATCCGCAGGCTTACAAACACTTCGTTGACAGCCTGCTTGACAAACAAGCGTTCGGCGAACACTGGGCGCGCAAGTGGCTCGACCTCGCTCGATACGCAGACAGTGCCGGGTACGCGGATGACCCCAAGCGAACCATCTGGGCGTATCGCGATTGGGTCATCAAGTCGATCAACGCAAACATGCCGTTCGATCAATTCACCATCGAACAAATGGCGGGCGACCTGCTTCCCAATCCGACTCAGGACCAACTCATCGCGACCGCGTTCCATCGAAATACTCTGACTAACAATGAAGGCGGAACGCAGGACGAAGAGTTCCGAAACGTGGCTGTTGTTGATCGAGTCAACACGACCATGGCGGTTTGGATGGGAACCACCATGGCGTGCGCTCAATGCCACACGCACAAGTACGACCCAATCACGCAGGAAGAATACTTCCGGTTCTTTGCAATCCTCAACAGCACCGAAGACGCCGACAGACGCAACGAAGCGCCAACCATTACCGTCTTCACCGACCAACAAAAGTCCAAACGAACGAAGCTCAAACAAGAGATCGCATCGTTGGAATCGGTGTTCAAAAAATCGTCGCCGCAACTCGTAGCCGCTCAACAAAAATGGGAAACGTCGTTTCGAGAAACGCCCGAATGGACGGTTCAAACACCACGCACCGTTAGCCGAAGCAGCGGTAAATCCGCCACGATTCAGGATGATGCCAGCGTGCTGGTCAGCGAAGCCGTCAACAAAGACGTGTACACCGTCGAGTTGCCAATCAAAGCTGGTGCCAACATCGCGGGCCTGCAATTGCAAACGATCCCACACGCATCGCTGCCCTCAAAAGGAACCGGTCACGGCGGCGGCAACTTCGTCATCACCGGTCTCAAAGCCCAGTTGACTCCTGAAAAAGACCAGGCACCCGAAGGTCGCTACCTTCGCATTACCAACAACGGCAACGGGCAGATTCTGTCGCTGGCCGAAGTTCAGATCATGAGCGGTGGAGCCAATATCGCGACTCAGGGCACTGCAAAACAACACTCGACCGGCTTCGCTGGACCAGCCGCGCTGGCGATTGATGGCAACAGCGACGGCAATTACGAAAAAGGATCCGTCACCCACACACTGACCGTCGACAACCCGTGGTGGGAAGTTGATCTCGGTGACCAGCACGCCGTGGAATCAGTCAGTGTTTGGAACCGAACCGACAACGGTCTCCAAACTCGTCTCAGAGGATTCACGATTCAACTGTTGGACAGCGACCGCACCGAAGTCTGGACGACGAGTGTTGCCGACGCTCCAAACCCGTCCTCAACATTCGCAGCCAGCCTAACGCGGGACATACCGTTCATCACCGCATTCGCCGACTACGAACAACCCGACTTCACTGCTGCCGAGGTTCTGAAGTTCAAGGCCGGCCCAAAAGACGGATGGGCCGTGGGTGGAGCCACCACGTCCGCACACCAACTGGTCGCCGTTCCAAAGAAGCTGGTGAAAGTTGAACAACCTTCCGTGCTTCGAATTCGGATCGAACAGAACTCACCGCACCTGAATCATTTGCTCGGACACTTCCGAATCGCCACGACCAGCGACACCAGAACAATCCAATACGCTCGCGCACCAAAAGAATTACTGGCCGTCCTGCAAAAACAACCGACCGATCGGACTCAAGCCGAACAGACCAAAGTGTCAGCCTTCTATCGACGCCGAGTGGCTCCGCTTCTAGCAAAACAACGGACCCAACTCGCCAAGGCCGAACGCACACTCGCGGCATTGAAACCGGCGACAACGGTTCCAATTTTGCGAGAACTCAAGAAGCCCCGCGAAACGCGATTGCAGCATCGCGGCAATTACCTGGACAAAGGGCAGGTCGTCGTTCCCGGAACCCCGGCCGCGTTCCATCCTGCACCCAACGAAAAGCTCGACCGACTCGCGATGGCGAAGTGGTTGGTTCATGAAGACAACCCATTGACGGCCCGCGTGATCGCGAACCGATATTGGGAATCACTGTTCGGCCGCGGCATCGTGTTGAGCAGCGAAGAATTTGGTTCGCAGGGAGAACTACCAACTCACCCTGAGTTACTGGATTGGCTGGCGACCGAACTTGTCGCCAGCGGTTGGAACACGCGCGATCTGATTCGGAAAATCGTGATGTCGGCCACCTACCAGCAGGCATCGGTTGTTGGCAGCAACGCCATCGCGTCCGACGCCGACAACCGCTGGCTCGCACGCGGCCCGCGCGTCAGGCTGACGGCAGAAATGGTTCGTGACCAGGCGTTGTTCGCCAGCGGCTTGCTTAGCCAAAAAGCGTTCGGTCCCCCGGTTCAACCACCACAGCCATCCTCTGGATTGACCGCCGCGTTTGGCGGTTCGACAGACTGGAAAACCAGCACGGGCGAAGATCGCTACCGCCGCGGCCTGTACACGATGTGGCGCCGCAGCAACCCGTATCCGTCGATGGCCACGTTCGATGCGCCCAACCGCGAAGTGTGTACCGTTCGGCGGAACTCAACCAACACGCCACTGCAATCGCTGGTCACGCTTAACGATCCGGTCTACGTCGAAGCCGCCCAATCGCTGGCCAGACTGGTTCTTAAGCAGGCCGGCGATACACGACAGCAAATCGCACACGGTTTCAAACGGTGCACTCTGCGCGAACCTGGTGAAGACGAACTTGCCGCGATAATGAGCCTGTTCGACGACTCACGCAAGCAACTTGCACAGGACGTAGATGCTGCGAAGAAGCTGGCAACTGTTCCGCTGGGCATGTTGCCCAAAGGGATTGATACAACCGACGCCGCCGCGATGACTGTGGTGGCCAACGTCTTGCTGAACCTTGATGAGATGTTTCTCAAGAGATAGCCATGAACCCATTCCAGGCACATTTGCAGGACGTGACTCGAAGGCACTTCCTGTCCGGTTCCGGCGTTGGACTCGGAGCGATCGCTTTGTCGTCGCTGTCCGGAGCCAACGCAAACGCCGACGTGATCGTCAACCCGGTGCAGCCGATGGCGAACCGCCAGCCACACTTCGGCGCAAAGGCGAAGCGTGTCATCTACCTGCACCTGACAGGTTCTCCTCCGAACCTGGACCTCTACGACTACAAGCCCGAACTGGTTAAACGGACCGGTCAGGAATGCCCCGACGAGTTCCTCAAAGGCCGAACGTTCGCGTTCACCTCCGGCACACCCAAGCTCATGGGCACGCCGCGCACGTTCAAGCAGTACGGTGAATCCGGAGCCTGGCTATCGGACGCCGTGCCGCACTTTCACGATTCCGACATCATCGACGAAATGTGTTTCGTCCATTCGATGAACACCGATCAGTTCAACCACGCTCCGGCCGAATTGCTTATCTACACAGGCTCGCCGCGTTCGGGACGTCCATCACTGGGCTCATGGGCCACGTACGGATTGGGCACAGAGAACCAGGACTTGCCAGGCTTCGTCGTGCTGATCAGCAGCGGCGTGCAACCCAACGGCGGAGCCAACTCGTATGGCAGCGGATTCCTGCCGTCAGTCTTCCAGGGCGTGCAATGCCGATCGAAAGGCGATCCGGTTCTTTACGTGTCCGACCCTGCTGGCATGAACCGCCAACTCCGCCGCCGCTCGCTCGACGCACTCCGGAAGCTCAACGAAATGCAGGCCGAGAAACTGGGCCACCCGGAAACAAAAACCCGCATCGCGCAGTATGAACTCGCCTATCGCATGCAGGCGTCCGTCCCTGAAGTCATGGACATCACAAAGGAAACCAAGGCCACCCAGCAAGCGTACGGAGCCGAACCGGGCAAAGCGAGTTTCGCCAACAACTGCCTGCTGGCCAGGCGTCTGGTCGAACAGGGCGTCCGCTACGTTCAACTTTTCGACTGGGGCTGGGACTTCCACGGCACCGCCGACAACACAGAAATCGGCGCCGGGCTCACGAAAAAAATGGCGGCCACCGACAAGCCCATCGCCGCGCTCATCCGCGACCTCAAACAACGTGGCTTACTAAAAGACACGCTCATCGTTTGCGGTGGCGAGTTCGGACGAACTCCGTTCCGCGAAGGCCGAACCGCCAAAGGCAAGCGGCTTGGTCGAGACCACTACCCGGACTGTTTCACCATGTGGATGGCCGGCGGCGGATCAAAGGGTGGAGTCCACTACGGTCAAACCGACGAACTCGGCTTCAAGGTCACCGAAAACAAAGTGCACGTCCACGACCTCCAAGCCACCATCATGCACCTCCTCGGCTTCGACCACACCAAACTCACCTTCCGCTTCCAGGGCCGAGACTACCGCCTAACCGACGTCCACGGCGAAATAGTCCCCGACCTAATCGCCTAAGCAACGTTCCGTTGCATCGGTATCCCGGTTGATAACAGCATGTCACCTCTCCCGCTTGCGGGAGAGGTCGCGGTCTCAGCCGCGGGAG
>CAZAIB010000205.1:0-5177 GCA_964485095.1 uncultured Planctomycetaceae bacterium
CAGTTCGAACCGATTCAACAAGCTCATGTTTGAGAGCGACAGAATGGACTTCATCACCAAGCTGTTCGACACGTCGGACTTCCCCGACAGGTGGCACTGTGGAACATGGACCTCACTGCATGGCTGGATCCACGTCATCTCAGACACGTTAACTTGGGCGGCTTACACTGCGATCCCGATCGTTCTCGGCGTGCTCATTATGCGGCGGAAGGATTTGTTCTTTCCCCGGATTTTCTGGCTATTTTCCGCGTTCATTTTGGCGTGCGGTACAGTACACCTGGTCGAGGCAATCATCTTCTGGTTCCCGATTTACCGTGTCTCGGCAATCTTCAAGATGTGTACCGCCGTAGTATCCTGTGCGACGGTCGTTGCGCTGATTAGGGTGATGCCGTCGGCGTTGGAATTGCCCGGCCTTGCTGGAATTAACGAAGAACTCAGAAGAGAAGTCGCAGCGAGAGAGGCGGCTGAACAGCGACTCAAACTGGTTCTGGACAACATGTCCGAAGTGGTCATGTTCGCTAACACCGAAGGGCGATTCGAGTTTTGGAACGACGCCGCGAAGGATCTGTGTGGCGTCCCTAAAGATATCCCAACCGAAGAGTGGCCGATTCACTACCAGACCTATGACGCCGAGAACCAAAGTATGGTCCCGGAACAAGAACTCCCGCTTGTCCGAGCCCTTGGCGGCGAGTCAGTCCATAGCAGTGAGCTTGTCCTTCGGTTTCCGGATACGCCTGATGTGGTTCACCTGATGTGCCGGGCTGACCCGGTTCGAGGTAAAGACGACGAGCTGGTGGGAGCAGTGCTAACCGCCACGGATATCACTTCACAGCGCGAGGCAGAGCGACAGCGAGAATTGCACCACCAGCAGATTGAGCGAGTTACTGAACTCGCTTCCGCCGTAGCCGTCTTGCTGGACAGTCCCACCACGGGCTTCAAAGACAGACTCTTGCGACTAGCAATGGAGATCACAGGAAGCCAGAGTGGCTGCATTGGTTTGTTGCAAACGGATGGTAGCAGCAAGGCCTCAACCTTGCGTCAGGTCGATGGCAGTTTTCAGCATGCAAACCAACAGCTCAACGCTGAAGTTGGGACAGCAATCGAGAAGCTGTTTGAGAGTGGTCGCTACATCGACAACCAACCGCACGAACTTCCATACGCGAACGAGCCAGTGGCAAGATCATTGGGCGTACAGGTTGTGCGCAGCGATGGAGTCGCTGGCTGGATTATCGTGGAAGACTGCGACTCTCCTTACCCCGAAAGCGAACTGGATTTACTGGAACGCATCGCACTCATCGGTGGCCCGGTTCTTCTAACACGTGAAAAGCTTAAAATTGAAGCCGGACAGAGAGAACTCGCCGAACAGAAGCTGCGACAGCGCCAGCATGAGATGGAGCACCTGGCCAGAACAAGCACACTTGGTGAACTGACCACGACACTTGCCCACGAACTAAACCAGCCAATGACCACAATCGCGAATCTTGCCGTAGCGTGCTCCAACGGTCTGGAACGAAATGCCGGAGATCTACAACCGGTCCGGTTAACCCTGAACCGCATCAAAGATCAGGCACTACGTTCGGGCCGCATTCTCAAGACAATCCACGAACTAATTCAGCCGGCCGACGAAATCGAAGTGCGGCAGATAGTTGAAGTTGGGCAACTCATCGAAGACGTTATTGAACTTATCCGGCCCGATCTCGAACAAGCTCAGGTGACTGTTCGTACTGAGCACACTCAGGATGTTCGTGCACAAATCAACCCGATCAGGATTCAGCAGGTACTCTTAAACCTTGTCAAGAATGCTGTTCATGCGACGGAAAACTCGCCAAACGCAGCGGTCACCATTTGTTGCACAGCCGCGAATGGCTATGTCGAGGTCCAGGTCAAGGACAATGGAACTGGAATGGCTGCCCCAGAGAAGGTCTTTGACTCGTTCTACACAACGAAGTCTTTTGGCATCGGTATTGGACTTAAAATTTGCCGTTCGATTGTTGAAGCTTGTGGGGGTAGAATTACTGCAGAGAATGGTCTTGAGGGCGGCGCAGTTCTAACATTCACGTTGCCCGAGTACAGCCCGAGCGACGCAGGAGCAGCCAGTTGAATCGCGAACGCGAACTTACTGTATTCATCGTTGACGATGATGAGTTTGTCCGCGATTCATTGGCGGACCTGGTTCGGTCAATGGGGCGCCGGGTAGAGTGCTTTGGTTCAGCAGAGCACTTTCTAATTTCCGTTGAAACGCCGCGTCCTGGTGTCATGGTTCTGGATGTCAGAATGCCGGGGATGAGTGGGCTGGAACTTCAACGCCGGCTTAGGGAAGTTGCCAATTTCCTGCCAATCATCATTGTCACTGGGCACGGCAGCGTGCCTGTAAGCGTAGAGGCCATGCGAGCCGGCGCACTTGATGTGTTCGAAAAGCCGTACGACCCTGTCTTGATTCAGGATTCGATTCGAGTCGGTCTGGAAGAAGGCGAGAAACTTTGGGACAAGTTTGAGTCAGCAACCGAAGTGAAAAGACGACTTTCAACTCTAAGCGCTAGAGAAACTGAAGTCTGTGACCTGCTGGTCCAGGGCCTGCATACTAAAGAGGTCGCTTTACGACTGAGTATCAGTCCCAGCACGGTTGAAAAGCATCGGCTGAAAGTCTTCGACAAGCTTGATGTCCACAGCGTCGCCAGATTGATCCGACTTGTGGCGGGCCTTGACTGACTGGGGATAATCTCCACACCTCAGTATCAATTTCTCCACGTGCGATAAGGATTCGCACCATACTCCCGGCGACAATAGTGGGCGATACTATTAGCTCACCCCTACGCGTCCACGGTTTTTGAGCATCAGGCCCGCTTGTTCAGAATACTCGGGGGGGCGCGAGGGGTGATTTTCTTTAAGGCGACCCGGTGGTAGTAGCTTCAAACAGCACGATATTCGTCGTAGATGACGACGAGGCAGTTCGAGAGTCTGTTGCGGCGCTGATTGCTTCTGATCTCTACACAGTCGTGGGCTTTTCCAGCGGAAGTGAGTTGCTGCAAAACCTGGGCAAGCCGTGCCCGGGCTGTGTATTGCTGGACCTGGCAATGCCCGGCGAAACCGGGATCGACATCAGCCGACAACTCCGCGAAATTGCGCCATACCTCCCAATCATTCTTGTCACCGCACACGGCTCCGTCGCTGCGCGATATCAGGCAATGCGGTGTGGGGCAGTTGGATTCATCGATAAGCCCTACGAACCGATCAATCTGCAAAAAACGATCCTCGCCGCCGTTCGAGTGGGACACGAATGGTGGGAGGCCCAGCGATTTCGCAGCCGAGTCGCAGTACTTCCCGAACCAGCGCAAACTATCTTGCTGACACTACTGCGGGGCTCAACGACTGACGAAGCCGCCCGTCTGCTCAGCATGAGCCGGGTCAGATTACAGTCTTACCTGCAGGGAGCATTTGAAATGCTCGGCGTATCCAGCCTTGAGGCCGTCCGTTCCGGAATGGACAAAAATCGCTCGTAGGAACCGCCGTTCCTGGTTCGCGCCAGCCTACGCCGCGCGGCGGTCGGCATAGAGATGTTCGCGGGTCGGTGGCATTCCGCTTACACCTCTGGATTTGTGGCGTGTCGCTACGGTTTGGTAAATCCGTGCGCTTCCATCGCCTAATGCGAACGTGACGCCGGCCAGGTACAGAACCCACATGCGGTAGCGTTCTTCGCCGACCTGGCGGATCGCTTCTTCGCGGTTCTCTTCCAAACGTCGGCACCAATGCCGGCACGTCAACGCATAGTGATCGCGCCAGCCTTCGACGTCGTGAACATCGAATCCAACCGCTTCCATGCACTCAACCATGTGGCCGATGTGATCCAGTTCGCCGCCTGGAAAAATGTACTTGGCCAGCAGACGCTGTTCTGGCCGCATTTTGCGGAACTGCTTCTGGCTTTTCTTGGCTGGCCTGGTAATCCCGTGGTTCAGGAACATACCTCGGTCAGGTAGCAGCGTTCTTACCTTGTGCATGTAGGCCTGCATGTTGTCGATGCCCACGTGTTCGACCATGCCGATGCTGGCAATCTTGTCGAACGGACCTTCCACGTCT
This sequence comes from uncultured Planctomycetaceae bacterium, assembly GCA_964485095.1. Classification (GTDB taxonomy): domain Bacteria; phylum Planctomycetota; class Planctomycetia; order Planctomycetales; family Planctomycetaceae; genus CAYNWT01. Next base: position 4,075 of record CAZAIB010000205.1, read on the forward strand.
GCATAGTCGCACAATTCAACAGTCACACGGTCCTGCAAACCCAGTCGATTGATCTTCTCCTGCGCGAAGGCCAGTTGTTCTTTGGATAGCGTGATACCGTGTGAACGCACTCCGTAATGTTCCGCGGCATGGCAAACCAACGCACCCCAGCCGCAGCCGATGTCCAGAAACCGTTCGTCTTCTTTCATCTGCAGCTTACGGCAGATCATGTCCAGTTTGTTTAGCTGAGCCTGTTCTAAAGAATCTTCCCAGTCGTGGAAGTACGCGCACGAGTACAACATGTTGGGGTCGAGGAACAACTGGTAGAACTCGTTGCTCACGTCGTAGTGGAACTGAATGAAGTCCTGGTTCTCTTCCTGCTTTCGATTGAGTCCCGTTTCGTCCCCTTCGTATTCGTGGGTCACGTTTAGGTCTTCGGCCTTCGTCGTCGCAAACGACAACGCGGCTCGCGCGATCAGTGACTTGGGTAGTTTCTTCGCGCGGCCGCGTGAGTTCTTCACGCGGGCCTTTTCAATAAGCGTTACCAGATCCGCGCCGTGGTAGTCGATGTATCCGAGCGCGTAGTGCCGCAGCAGGTTGTCGGGGGTCGGCTTTCGAATCAGGCCGCCGATGACGCCGGGACTCTTGATCGAAAACTCCAGGCCCGGTTCGACACTCTCTCCAAGAGCGACGGTGGAACCATCCCACAGACGCAAAGAAATTGGTGTGTTTAACTGCCGACCGAGTTCCTCAAACACCTTACGTGCGAGCTTCAGTTGGCGCTCGTTCTTATCCCCAAACATCGATTGTTCCTTCAATCGGCAGGCGTTCGCCTGTTTGTGTCTGCGACGCTTTTCGGGCTACGACTTTGGAAGTCATAGACGCGCTATCGCCGACGAAACGGTGGTCCATAGTCATCCGCTGCGGATGTTCGCCTCAATGAACCGTTTTCCTACTCGGAACCGTCGCTGTTTGGGCGATTTGGGTCAACATCAATGTCGGATTCCATCCGAGCTCGGGCTGTCGCAAGGACATTTAGAGCGCATTTCATTTTCGAGTAGCGCCAGGTAGGCAAATAGATTAGTTTTGGCAATCTCAAATATGGAGGTTGCATGGAAGCTTAT
>CAZAIB010000206.1:0-5120 GCA_964485095.1 uncultured Planctomycetaceae bacterium
ACCTGGAACCAATCGTGAAACGTTCTGATGACAAGTTTATTGTCGCCATTTTGGGAGGCTCTGTGGGATGGCAGGTCTCAGTGGCTGGCGAAGAGCTAATCAAAGAACAGCTTGAAGCATCGCCGTTGCTCAACGGTCGAAAAGTTCGGCTCGTGCGACTCGCGCTGTCTGGGTTCAAACAGCCGCAACAGGTCATGACACTCAACTACATGCTGGCTCAGGGTGGTGAGTTCGATGCAATCATCAATATTGATGGCTACAACGAAGCCGCGCTCACCGTCTCCGACAACATCCGCGCCGGGCAGGCGGCCGCGTTCCCCAGAGGTTGGTACGCGCGAACGCTGACTGTTGTGGATCCACGTGACTCAGCAGACAGCTTCGCGCTGCATTCGAACCGAGCTCAACGACAGTCCATGGCGAAGTCACTGGTTGGTTCTGTACTGCGGTACTCGCCCATCGCGAACGCAATATGGAAAATTCGCGACGACCGCTGTCGATCGAACATGATTGAACTGGGCATCAAGCTGAGCCAGAGCCGGCGGCCAAGAGAAGAACTCAGCTACGCCAGCTACGGCCCGCCGGAAACATACGAAAACGATGAGGCGAAGAACCGTGCGGCAGTCGATCTGTGGATGCGGTGTTCCAGGTTGCTGCACGATGTCAGCAAAGGTCATGGGGCGCACTACATTCACGTGCTGCAACCGAACCAGTACCACGAAGGTTCAAAGCCGATGTCGAAACAGGAATTGATCGACACCGTTTCTGCAACACAGAAAGCCGGCCTGGCTGCGAAAGCGATCTACCCAATGTTTGTCGAAGCCGGCCCGGAACTCATCGAACAGGGCATTTACTTTAGCGACCAGTCGATGCTGTTCTCAGACGTCGAAGAAGTGATCTACTGCGACGGCTGGTGCCACTACAACACGCGTGGCAACCAGATGCTGGCCAAAGCCGCCGTCACCGAACTGCTAAAGGCCATGGATCAGGCGAAAACGGATCCCGCTGAGTAAGTGACACTATCGTTTCGAAATGTTGCCTGAACCGGTAACTGACTCGTCGACTTTGGGTTCTGAACCGGAGTGGCCGCCGTACCGGATGTCGCCACTACCGGTGACTCGGGCGTCCAGTTTTTCTGAAACGCAAATGCTGATGTCGCCGGAACCGGTGACCTTAGCTGCGCCCGTGTCCGCATTTAGTTGAGACAGATCGATGTCTCCTGAACCAGTGACCTTGGCTTCAATACGCGTCGCGGTTCCAACAACTCTTATGTCGCCGGATCCGCGAACTGTTGCCTCGAATTTCTCAGCGGCCAGGCCCGACACAGTGATGTCGCCGGAACCGTTTATCGAAGCAGCCTCAAGTTTCGGCACCGTCACACGAACAGTCACACCAAGGTTTGTGGAATAGCTTCCGTCGGACGAAACCGTCATCTCACCGCCGCTGACGTCAGTGGTAATCACATCGACAAGGTTGTCGTCTACTTCGACCTCAACGCTTTGCTCATCCCCAATCTGGATGATGACGTTTGCGGAGTTCCTCACTCGCACCTTTGTGAACTCGGGCACAGCTCTGACATCAGTAACTTTGAGTCCCGAACCCTGAACACCGGGACCAAGTCCGTTAAGCGAAACATGGCAACCAGAAGTCGCCGCGAAAGCCAGAAACAACGCACAGCCAGCCAGAATACGCATCAGGTTCATTTCCTTTTGGGATCACACGCTCTGTACCAACGCTCACAACGCCGAACGGCCGCACAGCTGAGAAGGGTTTATTCGCATTGCTGAGCCCATTATTGGCAGGAATCCGGGTGATTTGCGAGCGGGGATTCACGTTGACCGAAGAGCCTGATTGGCCGATCCTTCACGTCCCATCAATCTTTCATATCACGCTTCACCAACAGGCCGTTCGGCCTCGTCCACTGGAATGGAATCCGGGGACCGTGTTGTTCCATTGCCAAAACCGTAAGTGCATCCTGCTAGTGCTGCTCATGAGCATCGCACCGTTAAGCGGCTGCGCGCCCAGCTATGTCCGTGTTCGATCTGAACCGTACAGCCCGCTGATTGAACGGTTTAAGATCTCCATGCGGGGAAGTGGTCAGGCCTCAGCACGAACCACAAACTTCCTCATCAACAACGGCAGTTCAGGACGCGGCACGCCGGCAGAATTGCTGGCGGTCACAAGGCAGATCCACGCGACGGCGGCGTCGGTCGAAAGTACACACGCGATAGCCGAACTGAACTTCATTGTCGGTCGCGCCACTGAGTATCGCGATCCTGATTCTGCGATGGAGTATTACTACGATTCCATGGCGGCGGCATACGGCTATCTGTTCCACTCGCGATTCGGACCGGTTCGAAACCCACACGACCCTCAGTTCGCCGAAGCCGTCGATCTCTACAACATCGCACTTGAGCGACTCCTGCGAATCGCCGACGCTCAGGGACAGTTCGCACCAGGAGCAACCTTGCGGATGCCAACGTCCGGCCGTTCGATTCAGTTCATCGTGACGTCGGGCCAAAGTAGTTGGGAACCGCGTCACTACGAGCGGTTCGAATTCGTCAGCGACTTTGACATCGAAGGGCTGCGAAAACGCCACGCCGTCCGCGGGTTGGGCGTGCCACTGATTGCCGTTCGGCGCAAAGGAGCTGATGTACCGGATGTCGAACGCTACTACGCCGAAGACCTGGCGTTTCCCATCACAGCGCTGGTTCGGTTCCATGAAACCCCACAATGTTTGGAATGCGGCCGCACGTCGCAGCTGGAACTGCACAATCCCTACGAGACGCAGTGCATCGAGGTCAACAATGTCACGGTCCCGCTACACACAGACATCACTACTCCGCTGGCCTGGTTCCTTGACCGTCCGCGGTTCAGACTGCTTGATACCTGGGGACTTCTGCGACCCGACAAACTCGCCCCGTTTAGCGGGCTGTATATGCTGCAGCCGTACCAGCCAGGAAAGATTCCGGTTCTGATGGTGCACGGCATCTGGTCCAGTCCCATGACGTGGATGCCCATGATGAACGACCTGCTGGCTCGACCTGAGATTCGAGATCGCTACCAGTTCTGGTTCTACCTTTACCCGTCGGGCGAACCATTTTGGTTCGCGGCCGCCAACCTGCGCGATGACCTAAACCACTTGCGAGCCGTGTTTGATCCGCAGCGTCAGGATCCGAGACAGGACCAAATGGTTGTCGTTGGGCACAGCATGGGTGGTCTGATTTCGCGAATGTTGACGCAAAACAGCGACAACCGATTCTGGAACGCGGTCAGCAGAACGCCGTTCTATCAGGCTCGGTTGACTCCCGAAGCGCGACAACGATTACAACGTACCTACTTCTTCCAGCCGCATCCGTCGGTCCGACGCGTCGTCACTATTGCCACTCCGTTTGGAGGCAGCAGTTACGCGAACCGGTTCACTCGATGGCTGGCCCGCAGCGTCATTTCGCTGCCGGGTAGAACACTCGACACCATGGGGCAGGCGTTCCGAAACGGAAGCATATCCGGCATCCGAAGCCCAACCAGCGTTGATGGCCTGGATCCGAACTCTCCGATACTGCGGGCGATCGAAACCAGCCCGCTTAACCCGTCTGTGGCGTATCACAACGTTGTCGCCGCTGAAGATCCGGACGCCCGGAACCCAAGCGACGGCATTGTGGATATAGACAGCGCGATCCGGCACGATGTGCGTTCGCAGTTGGTGGTGCAGGCCCGCCATAGCAACGTGCAGCGGCACCACCAAACAGTCAGCGAAGTATTTCGGATCCTGATGCGCCACCTTCAGGAAACCGGTGCGGTCGCGCCGTTGGATTTAAGTAAACCGGTAAGTCGGCACCGGTCGCCGATGCCAGCAATTCCGACTCGGCCCGTCAGTGTTCCGACGGCCACTGCGCAGCGTCCCAAACGGGGCCTGGCAATGTAGCCGTCCCCGCGTGCGACATTTGCCATCGCGCCACGTATCATTGGGCTCCGTTGAAAAAGTGGAGCAAGCTGTGGCCAAAAAGAAGACAACAAAGAAAGCGGCAACCAAGCCGACCAAGAAAAAAGTAGCGGCGAAGAAGAACGCTGCGAAAAAGAAGACGCCCAAAAAAGCCGCGAAAAAATCAAAGCTGCCCGAAGTCAGCGATGAAAACAAGAAGCTCGCGGCGAAGGTTATTCGCGGGCTTAAGAAAACCTACCCAATCGCAGAATGCGCGTTGGATCATGAGTCTGCGTTCCAGTTGCTGGCCGCCACGATCCTGTCAGCACAGTGCACGGACGAACGCGTCAACATGGCGACTCCTGCCCTGTTCAAGAAGTATCCAACCGCTGAAAAACTTGCTAAGGGCAAGCAGGCGGATGTGGAAAAAATCGTCAAGCCACTTGGGTTCTTTCGAGCCAAAGCAACAAACCTGCGCGGCATGGCACAGGGACTGGTTGACGACCATGGTGGCGAGGTTCCTCAGGATCTCGATGCGTTGGTGAAACTTCCAGGCGTCGGTCGCAAGACCGCCAGCGTGGTTCTGGGAACCTTCTTTGGCATCCCCAGCGGAGTCGTTGTCGATACACATGTTCGTCGGATTAGCAACCTGCTGGGACTCACGACCAGTCAGAACCCCGAGATCATCGAACGCGACCTGATGGCGACACTGCCAAAGAAGGAATGGATCATGTACTCCCACCGAATCATCCACCATGGGCGAGCAATCTGTATCGCCAGACGCCCAAAATGCGATGAGTGCCCGCTACTGAAGCACTGTGCGCGGGTTGGATTGGAGCCTCTTTCCTGAAGAAACCTACTGGTCGTTTGCATCGACTCGCATTTCAAGGGACCATTGGGGTCTTCACAATCCCTTATACGACGAGTCCATCCAATGAAGTACTTGTGTTTGAGTTTCGCACTACTGCTGACCAGCCCGGCCTGGTCTCAGGACAAAGAAGAAGCTGCTGACCCAGCCACCGACATCGCCGCACAGATTGAAGCGGGCGATCTGGACGAAGCTTCCGCCGCACTGACCAAGGTGGTGCGAAGGAACCGTTCCGACAGGAAGCTCAACCGACTTCACAAAACGTTGGCTGAGAAGATGGCGGAAGCCGGTAACGCCGCGGGAGCCGCAGAACACTACGCTCAGTTCTTCCAA
>CAZAIB010000207.1:0-5047 GCA_964485095.1 uncultured Planctomycetaceae bacterium
ATCGCAGAAGACTCTGGTTGAAGACGTGTCGGTCTGTGAACTGGTCAACGACGCCCTGAAGATCAATTCAGTTGATCAGCAGGATTTTCGAGTGGAACTGGATTTCGCAGAGCCGGTTCCCGTCATCCAGACCGACAAGCACAAAGTGCTACAGATCCTAATAAACTTGATTAGCAACGCCCGCCATTCCCTGGTCGATGCGCAGCGTACCGATGCGACGATGCGAATCTCAGTTACCGCGGTGGAACAAACGGTCCGAATTCAGATCCGCGACAACGGAATGGGCATCTCGCCGGATCACATGAACCGTATTTTTGCTCATGGATTCACGACTCGAGAGTCTGGCCATGGCTTTGGACTACATAGCAGCGCTTTGGCCGCACAGTTGCTGAGAGGATCCCTCTCGGGGCAAAGCGACGGGATCGGAAAAGGGGCGACGTTTACTCTTGCCATTCCAGTAACGGAAGACATCCCATGCCAAATTTGATCGAACCACCACGTCGAATTCTGTTGATCGATGACAACCCTTCAATCCACGAAGACTATCGCAAAATTCTGAACGCGCCAGCCCACACGGTAACGTCAGCCGAAGCCGACTTCTTTGGTGAACCAGAACTGCCAGCGGCGCCACCTGTGGAAATCAGACTGGACTCGGCATTCCAGGGGCAGGAAGCACTGACCAAGGTCGAGCTCGCGCTGGAAAACCAACAGCCGTATTCGATGGCGTTCGTCGATATGCGAATGCCCCCCGGTTGGGACGGCGTGAAGACTATTAATGAACTATGGCGAGTCCAGCCAGATCTGCAGGTCGTGATCTGCACAGCCTATTCGGACAATTCGTGGGACGAGGTTTGCCGAGAACTCGGACACACCGACCAGTTGTTGATTCTAAAGAAGCCATTCGACAACATCGAAGTCGCACAACTGGCAATCGCTCTGACAAAAAAATGGGCCTTGACCCGTGATGCGCGCGTGCGACAGCAGGATCTCGAATTGATGGTGCGCCGCAGAACCGCCGCACTAAGAATTGCGGCCATGCAGGACGGATTGACCGGGCTGGCCAACCGCACACGATTCAACGAACGGCTGGACCAGACCCTTGCCAGAAACGGCAGAAATGCTGACGAACACGCTGTCGTATTGCTGATTGATCTGGACTGTTTCAAGAGCATCAATGATTCGATGGGACATCCGGCCGGTGACATGGTCGTGAAGGGAGTCGCAAATCGGCTCAGCCAGAGTGTTCGCGAGTCCGACTGCGTCGCGCGTCTTGGGGGTGATGAATTCGCAATTCTGCAGACCCCCGTAAACAAAGCCGATGACGCTGACACACTGGCTCGGCGATTGTTTGAGTTGATGGAAGAACCATTTGAAATCGACGGTCATCGGATTCAGGTGGGTATGAGCTGCGGCATCGCCATTTCACCTCAGGATGGAACAACGATCGATGACCTCCTGAAAAACGCCGACCTGGCGCTGTACCGAGCGAAAGCAGATGGTCGGAACTGCTACCGGTTTTTCAAGGAGGAAATGGACCAGCGCTGCAAACACCGACGAAAAACGATTGGCGAACTCAAACTCTCAATTGAAGCCCAACAGTTTGTCATCCACTATCAGCCGATTGTGAATGCTGCAACAGGCAGAGCAGCCGGCTACGAAGCGCTACTCAGATGGCAGCATCCCACACGTGGTTTGCTGCCCCCGTCAGAATTCCTTGCCGCCGCCGAACATGCCGGCCTAACGGGCCCCATCGGAACGTGGGTCATTCGGCAAGCCTGTCGGGACGCGTTGCAGTTTCCCGACGACGTCTGCATCTCGGTGAATATCTCGGCAGTGCAGTTCCGCCGAAACAGCCTGTTGAGGTCCGTCCAAAAAGCCCTGGCAGAAACCGGCTTGCCTCCATCGCGTCTGGTACTCGAAATCGTTGAATCTGTGGTGCTGCAAAAGTCCAGCCATGTCCTGGAAACTCTGGACCGGCTTCATCAACTGGGTGTTAGTATCGCAATGGACGATTTTGGAACCGGGTATTCGTCACTCAGTTACCTACGTATGTTTCCTTTCGACACAATCAAGTTGGACCAGTCCTTCGTACGTGATGCTCCGGACAGTGAAGAATCGACCGGGATTATTCGAGCAGTCGCGATGCTGGGAAAGTGTCTGAACCTGAAACTGATTGCTGAGGGAGTCGAAACAAGGGAACAACTGGAGTGCGTCACTGAGATGGGCTATGACTGCGTTCAGGGCTACTACCATGCACGACCAATGCCTCTGAACGAAGCCCTCCAGTGGGAGGCAGGCAAAACGCTGACGTAGTTTCCGGCCTCACCATTTCCACTGGATAACGCAATGCTGCTGCCTCGCTAACACCAATCGACCATGACGCCAACCGTGACGAATTCGGTTAGAGAGGGTCACAACTCTACTCGCCGGATTCACTGGTTCGCATTTGGCCGGCCAGTAAGACGCGTTGCTCTGCAATGATGGTGTCGAAGGTTTGTGACTGGTCGGCGTTCCAGGCCAGCAACGAACTGATGACCAGTTCTTTGAGGTACGCGAACGAGAAGTCAGCAGTCTTCTCTGCAATTCTCGCGACGGAATCTTCGGACCAGGAAAGACGTTCGCTGAGCTTCTTGCGCCAGCCCTCCAGAAACTGAGTGCGGTGTTCGGTTGTTGGCAAATTGAAATGGTACTTGCGATCAAACCGGCTGGGGCGATCGATGATTGCCGAATCGATCCGGTCGGGGTGGTTTGTCGTCGCAAGAACAATGAGTCCGTGATTGCGTTCGAAGCCATCAAGTTGGTTTAGGAAGAACGACTGGTTTTGTTCGTCAACCAGCGAATCAAGGTCTTCCATGATCAGCACCGACGGCCGCAACTCGCGGGCTCTGTCGAACACCATCTGTAGTAGCTGTTCGCTTTGGAAGTAGCGATGCTTGAGGCTCTGCACGTACAAGGCCGGGATGCCAAGTTCCTTGACCAACGCTCGAACGCAGTGTGTTTTCCCGTTGCCTGGCGGGCCAATCAACAAAGCACCGCGTCGCCAGGATAGCCCTAGATCGACGTATTCGCTTTCGGATTTCAGGAACCTGGCAAAGTCCTCCCGCATCGATGACTTCAAAGATTCGTCAAGAATCAGGTCATCAAACGAACTCTTATGAACAGTCTCGAATAGTTCGCGACTGCGATCCCAGCCGCCACTTCGAAACACCAGCAGTGCTTCGCCAGGGTCGTTAGTTTTCCGGGAGACATCCAGAATAAACGCATCGGCCGTGTCTTCGGTGTCCGCGATGACCCAATGGCGACTGACTGGCCCACAGCTCGAGTCCCATTGGACATACAGCACATGCAACGACTTGTCCTGCCAGGCAACGCCCCACAGCGCCTTCTGCCAATTGTCGTACAGCCTGTCGTGATCCTCGCCACCCCAGCGTCTTGAAATCAGCGGCCGCGGTTCCGCCTGCAGTTCTCGCGAACAGTGTCCCAGCCGCTGGTACTCTGCCACATCCAGCGAGCCTGTCATCACGATGCTTAGATCAGGCAGCGCTTCTCGCACTGCGTGATCAATCGCAAGCGGCAAGTCGAATGGCTTCGACGCAAAAATCTCAACAAGGAAATCCAGGGGCAGGTTCAAACTCATGGGCACTTGATTTGTATTGGCAAGGAAATGGGTACTACTGAGTGAGGACACGAGGCCGTTGGTTAAGGTTCACGAATTGCGGACCGTTGAGTCACGAGACGGACCAACCGAAGTGAATGATTGTGTAGTCAGTCCTGCCAGTCGCGGGATTGTCAACGTACGGACATTGCACGATCGCCCACCAAGAGTCCGTGTAGTGCGAGTTCTCGGTTGTGCTGGGGCGAAACGCGTATTCGATGAAAACGCGAACGCCGGTCTCGGATGATGGATGGAAAAGGACGTCGCCCAACAAAGGGTGTGGGCATTCGGCAAGCCAGTCGTCGGGAGTGCACGTTTTGAGGCGTCCCAGAACAAGCGACGTAATAGAAGCAAGGTCACGCGCAACTATGGCCGCAAGCGGCGATTCGTGCCCGTCAGGTAGCGGGTCGCCGCCGCGATCAGTTTCGAGGTCGAACCATGGTTCGCGATCCGAGGCGTCGAAGATCGGGTGATCGACAAATGCCATTGACTGAGGTCACCTAACGGAAAGTTTTACGACATCACTTCTCACCGAAGCCACCGCCGCGGCCTTGTTTAAAACCGCATTGTAGGACACGGGGGCACTACATTGCGGCGTCACTACCATAGAAAAGTGTAGGCGGCGCAACCTTGCGGATGAGCTTGAGATAGTCCATGGATCGCATTTCCGGGCAGGCTATCACGGCATCGCAGAAGGCAGGTGGTGGCGAGTAGTCGTGGGCGTCAATGTAGTGAAGGATCAGCGATGGGGCCACAAATAACCTGTCGTTGGTTGGAACAAAGAGATTCGAAGCGCCGAGGATTGCGGTGACGTGATCGAGGTCGAACCGTCCGGGGCCGCCCGAGATGCGACAAAAGTCACACGAGTGCGTGCCCATTGCAACACAAGGCTGCCACGGATTCAGGAGAAGCTGGTGAAGACGCGAGACGAAGCCTGCGGCAACGCCGCCGCGCGAGAAATCGTAGCCACGGGCAAGCCAGCCGACGGCTACAAGTTTGCCATCATGATTAGGCGTGCAGTAATCGCAGGGTTCGAGGTCAGCGTAGATGTGTCATCTGAGTATGCTAGTGCCCGATAGCGTGTCGCAAAATACGGAGGCTTTGGACGAGCAGCATTCAGGCCGCCCGTATAGGCCAGATGCGCTCGTGATTGCTGTGGACGAAACGGACGCAAGAACGTTGGTCTGTGCTGTTTCTGTAAATTCTTCGTATCCGGACACTAAATTGCGTCGGAACACGCTCGTAGTAGCGATAGTCCGCAAAGCGGTTGAGCATATCGTACTGCCGAGTATGCTGGGGATTCACTTTCTCGTCGACAGCCATAAACCTTGTCTGCTACGCCAGCCCCCAATTTTGCATTTCTCGCAGCGCATGACGACGTGATGTTGGAAA
>CAZAIB010000208.1:0-4779 GCA_964485095.1 uncultured Planctomycetaceae bacterium
GTGGTAAGTCAGGTCGTCGCGAAACTTCTGAAGTTCGGTCGCATTCGGCAGGTCGCCATACAGCAACAGCCAGGCGACTTCGACAAAGTCCGACTTTTCAGCAAGCTGCTCAATCGGGTACCCGCGATAGGTCAGGATCCCTTTGTCGCCATCAATGAACGTGATTCCACTCTGGCAGGAACCCGTACTGGTGAATCCGGGGTCCAGCGTGATGATACCGGCCTCGGACCGCAGCTTCTTGATATCGATTCCACGATCACCAGACGAACCTTCCACAATTGGAAACTCGTGTGTCTGGTCGTCAACTGTTAGCTTCGCCGTGCCCATTTCTGGTCCTTGTTCAGCTTGACGCGTGTTCCTGTGTGCAGGTTGGCGTGGTACTGTGCTCGCGGTTGGAACTGATGCCTATAACATACCGGTTAGCCCCCGGTTCGTAAAACGAATCTCGGTCGTGTCGCTGCCGGCTCAGCACAATATTAGGCTGTTGGGCCTGTTTGTCAGAGACTTCACAACCGCCCGCGACAGGAACCGGCTCGATCTTCTGTTCGTTGTCGGCGAGATGTTCAACCCACGGATTCAGGATCGCCCCTCATGGCTTCATCCACCGTGGACCCCACCCGCGATCATCTCGCCCAACCGGGCCACGCTGACCAACCTCAGTTACCTCACCTACCGGATACCGATCGAACGGAACGTTCGTTAGCGGCGGATCATTACGGTGGAGCCTTCGGTTAGGAGGTCGAAGACTTCGGCGATGTCGTTGGTGTTGAGACGGATGCAGCCTTTGGATTCGGCTTTGCCAATCGAATTCGGGTCGATCGTGCCGTGGATTCCGTAGCCGTCGCCAAGCCCCAGCCAGAATTCGCCAAGCGGGTTGGTTGGGTCGTCTCCGTCTATGCTTCCGCCTTCGGGAGGGTAGTAAGTTGGATTCTCAAGTTTCGAACCGACTTTGAACTCGCCGATCGGCGTCGACTGGCCCTTCCCGATTCCGATTTTGTAGCTGCGGACATAGTAGCCGTGTGCGTGGACTGTGAGTTCAAAGTCACTCAGATCAACGACGGCTCCAAACGGGCCGCGAATGACCTTCAGCTTAGAGCCGGTTCGAACGCGGCCAGCCGAAACGTTGTTCAAACGGGCCAGGTAAGTCCACGGAACGTTGTACTCAGCAGCGATCTTGCTCAGCGTATCGCCCGACTTGACGACGTACGGTTCCATGTAGTGCGGTTGGGCCGCGGCGTAGATGGACTTCGCCGTGTGCTGGATCCGATCGCGGAAGAACTCGCGGTTCGCCGGTTCGTACCAGTACAGCGTCGAAAGGTCCCGATGCGCGGTGAGGTAGTCGTTTTCGTCGAGCAGGAAGTCAATCTTGTTTAGCTTCGCGCGGAGTTCTGCGCTCATTTGTGAAGCTGGTCGCGGTGGTGGAGTTGGTGCCTGCGGTTGTGTGCGCGTGGGTGGGGCGGCAATGTCTGGCGTGAGGTTGGTTGGTGGGCTGAGGTCGGTAAAGTCGGATGCGTCGAAGCCCGTTGTGTCTGATTCGAACGCAACCTGCTTGATGCGTTCGTTCGCTGCGGCGGTCGCAGCTGCAGGGCTGGTTGCCTGTGACTGGTCGAACACGTCCATCAGGTCGTCGGGGTTCAGGTCATCGACGTTGGGTTCAAACTGTTGCGGCTTGATGTCCGGAAGTCCGTACGCACCGGCGCCAGCGTCAGTCATAGCGGTGATGGCCGCGTTGTTGGCGTCTTCGCTGGATGCGGTTTGTGTGCCAATGCTTCCGGTTGGGACATCAACTATTTCGAACGGCCGCCACCCGGACTCCCAGAGGAAGAAGGCGGCAATGCCGACGACAACAACTGTTGGAACAAACCATGAGCGCTGTTTAGGGCGCGAGTACCGATCGGCCATCATCCTTGATATCCGGTCAGAAAATTGGGGCGGGGAAAGAGGCTCAGAACTCTACCAGAAGTCGAAAAACGCAGCGATAAGAGTATTTGTGTGACGCAAAACGCTTGTGGGTAAGAGGTTACGGGTTGCGTCCGTTAGAGGATGGCAGCACACGCGATGGCGAGCTTGCGGCGGTTGCTGGTTCCGTCGGCCAATGCGCTACTCAGCGTTGCGAGCCACTCGAAGCCCGAGTCGCGACTGGCGGCTTTCGGTTCCATTCGGTTGCCCAGACGCGCGGCGGTCGTTTCGCATTGGTTCTGCTCGATCCGCGAAACAGCCGCCGCGACGGACTCGCTTTCGAAGCTTGGGTAGCGTTGGTCCCGAGTCCGCGACGAGTTCGGTTGGCTGCGTTGGCCAGGGTGCGAATCTATCCCAGCACCATTCGCGAACATTCCCGGATGTGTCAAACAGTCCGAACGGGTTCGGTAAAAAAGAACCGCAGGGCTTTGTCCCATAGTCGGTTGTGCGGGCGTAGACGCTGTAGTCCTGCAGCACAATTTCGTCCTGGCCGGAAAACCAAAACGTCCTGGTCCCGGCTCGAGCGGAGTACTCCCATTCCGCTTCGGTTGGTAACCGATAGCCATTCGCTTCTTCGTCAAGCACCCATTCACCCTGCTCATCTCTTGAGTAGACCTGAACCAAATTGGCCTGGTCACTTAACCAATTGCAAAACAACAGTGAGTCGTCAAAGTTGACTTGCTGAATGGGACAGTCTGCCGTGCGAGAGATGCCCATGTGATAGTGCCACTTCTTTGGCTTGCCGACTTTCGAGTCTGGCTCAAAAGGAGCGGGTCTGAGCTCGCGCGGCCAGCTGCTGTCGTTGACGAATCTCAAAAACAACTCGACGGTGACTTCGGTTGTGGCAATGTAGAACGGTTTCGGGACCGAGATCTGCTGTGGGACAGGAGGTGCCTGCTGACCAGCCAGTCGCAGCAGCCGAAATCGAGTGAACTCGCCGGCTTGAATTCTTGCGACCGTGAAATCGAAACCGCTGGGTTGCCAGTTCGCGTTTTCGATCTGAGCCGTCAACGGTCGGGCGATCTTCCACTTGTTTAGCAAATACTCCGCTGCTGAGTGAACGCCCGCGTCGGGGTGGGTTTCAAACAGGCGCTGCGCGATTGGACTGAGTGCCGATCTGTCCGCCGCCGATCGTTCTCCAGTCGCGCCGATTGCCATCAGGAGTCCTGACAGCAGTGACAGGTCGGACTCTGATTCAAGAAGTGCTGTCAGCTCGCTTAACGATCCGTGCCACTCTTTGAACTCATAGATCCACGCAGAACGGCGTTCAGGGAAATCCTCGAATCTGAGCATTTGGCGTGTCGGTTCCAGGTCGCCAAGGTGCATGAGCATAATCGCGTATCGCGCGACGAGGCGCAGTGATTCGAGACGCTGTTCTCGCCGGATCGCGCGATTTTCGGCCTCCGGTGCATTCTCTGTCGGGCTTTGGGCTGCCTCAAAATCCAGGCTGTCCGTGGGAAACTCTTTGCGAAACTCCGCGAAGCTTTTCTTCCATGCGGCGTTGAGAGCGTCCTTCGACGCGTCAGGATCGCTTCGTAGCGCTAGCACCACGTTGGGGCACTCGGCGCCGGGCAGTCGGGCGATCATGTTGGGATGGATAAGCGTTGCGATTTGCGGTTCTCCAAGCATCGATTGCGCCAGAACCAGTCGGTAGCGTTCGAAAGGTTCGATGCCTTCTTCAGTTTCCAGATCTTTAACTGTGTCTAGTGCACGGTCGCCTTCTTGTTGGAGTTGAGCCATCACGAATGGAACGCCGGCGGGTGCGGCACCGCGGAACGAGGACACCAGCGCGCGGGTGCGTTGGGTTTCCTGATTTCGATAGCCAATGTAGGCGGTCATGCCGACGGCAAACAAAGCCGTCGCCAGCAGGGACCACTTCTTGATGAAATGGTGCGACGCGCGAGACATCATTTCGCGTTGGCGTTCGGTCCAGCGTTTGGGTTCTGTGAAGAACCGGATGTTGCCGTATTCCCAAAGCGATGGCAGTTGTTGGTTCTCTTGCCGCGATGACCATGCGGCGGTGCGATCGATAAGTTTCGCTTCCGCGCGGCCGGCGAAGGTTTCCTTTTGGTACCTGGCTAACCACCTGCGAATGGACGGCACAAGGTAATCGTGAGCCAGCTGGAACGCGGGTTCCTGGTCGCCGCCGGTTTCGCTTTCGACCGGAGTGATGAGACGAAGTTCGCGGTCCAGCACGCGCAGGACTTCGTCCAGCTGCTGTTGTTTACCTTCGCACTGCAGCAGCAGTTCGGACTTTGCCCGAGCGGAACCTTTAATGGTGGTGTCTGATTCTGGCAGCAGGCTGGTGAGTACTCGGCGGATCGCGTCGCCATTGCGACTGGCGGTGGTGTTACCGTTGGCCTGGTCGAATGTTTCCTCAAAGAACCGCAGGCCAACTCCATCCGCGCCGCCTAATTGGGCGAGGATTTCCGGCGTCCATTCGCGGTTCTTCATCATCTCAGCGAACAGAGCCAACCGCACGGGGCTAATGTTCTCGCCCTGAAGCAGTTCGTCCGTTGCCTGGCCGAGGAATTGTTTTTGCGGGGCGCTTGGCGGGTAGTTCACCCGTTCGAATGCCTGGCCGAACGACGTCAGAATTCGCTGTGCGTGTTCGGTGTCGAATAGGTCGACGGCGAAGCTGTTGGTTCCCTCCAGAATCGGAATCTCCAGCGCCTTCATGAACCGGTTAATCGCGAACCAGAAGTCATCGCGAACCATCAACACGCACTGCAGCCGGCTGCCGTCGCATTGCCTGAGTGCCGCTACCAATTCTGTTTCGGCCGGTTTTTGATTGACGTGCAGCCACTGTTCGAACTGGTC
>CAZAIB010000209.1:0-4644 GCA_964485095.1 uncultured Planctomycetaceae bacterium
TTATGACCCAGGCCGATAAGATTTGGGTACCGTGTTCGGCAGTATCTGCTGTCGGCCGCTCGGAGAATGCAATGCTTGTCCTATCAAGAAAAAAAGGCGAACGAATCGTGATCGATGGAAACATCGTAATCACGGTCGTAGATGTACGCGGTGACAAGGTCCGCTTAGGTATTGAAGCACCAAGAGATGTGCCCATCCACCGAAGCGAAGTCCAAGCCGCGATCCAGTCAGAACGGGAATCGGAAACGAATCCTTCGACTGCGTCTTAGTTCTTCTGACATTCTTCAAGTCTGGAATAAGCTCCGACCGATTTGGTTGACACCCGCATTTGGATTCCGTAGATATCGGTTCCCAAACGGCCCCATCGTCTAGTTAGGCCTAGGACACCGGGTTTTCATCCCGGCAACGGGGGTTCAAATCCCCCTGGGGTCAATTTTTTTGCCGAGCAGGATTTACGGCTTCGCTATCACCACGGCGGGTATACGTGGTTGAGGTTCTTATGGCCTTCGTAACCGTTCAGGTACTTGAGGGCTTGGAACGCGGTCGCATTTACCGCGATGTTCCCACACCCGTCACCATCGGTCGCGAAGACGAGAACTCCATTCAGCTAAACGACGAACGTGTTAGCCGGTTCCACGCCAAGATGCAGGATGATGACGACCACATCATTCTGACAGACCTTGAGAGCACGAATGGAACTCGGGTCAACGGCCACCCTGTCCAGCTACGTGTTCTCCGACCCGGAGACCAGGTCGGGATCGGGCGCTGCATCCTGTTGTTCGGCAGTGACGACGAGATTAAGGCTCAGTTACTTGATCGCGCAACAGTGGGGATCGAACACACCATCCAATCCTCTGGAGCTGCCAGCCCCCCTGTTGAGGAGGACTTCCGGGAACTGTTTGGAACGCCACCGCCCCTTCCCGAGACGATCGCCGGTCTTCAGCGAGCCCGCTTGGCTGACGTGCTTAACTATTCACATGAGCAGATCCGGAAGGTCCTAGCGCACGCTCAGGAAGGCGACGAGAGTCAAATGGCCGTTGATTGGTCAACATGGCAACAGCTTTTGCAACTCGAGAAACAGCTGGCGGTGTATCTGAAGGACGTGGTCGACCCGGAGCGTGCTTGAAGCCGCTACATTCGGCACTTTGGTCTTCTCGTCCGCAGCATTCCTCGGTTCTAACGTGAAACCAGCGGCGGACCTGTTAAATTGAACTGTCCGTAGCTCTGTTCTGCCAGGTCGTCGATGCCCGTCAAAGTACGCTGTCCAGATTGCAAGAAGGTCCTGAACGCTCCAGACAAGGCGCGGGGACGATCGCTGAAGTGCCCTGCGTGCGAGGGACGGATCAAGGTCCCCGGAGACAGGCCTGATGGCGCCAAGCCTCGCAAGAAGAAGCGGCGGCGACCTCAGGAAGCGGCTGACCCCGACAACCTGCTGTCGGGATTGGATCTACGAAACGCCGAAGACCAGCGGACGAAAATCTGCCCGAAGTGCACCAAGATCGTCGCGGACGAACACGAGGAATGCCCTTACTGCGGCGTGAATGTCGATACTGGTGTTCTAAGTGAAAAGCAGCAGCGGCGGCGTTCGAATCAGGGACCCGATCCGGATGACTTCTTCCAGGACGTGTGGAAGAACTCAAAGAAGTTCGTCCAGAAGAATAAGTCGCTTGTCTATCGAACCGTCATCAACTGGACGATCACGCTTACTCTCGCGTTTTGCGCTCTGTACGCATCAATGTGGTGTTACGAGCGTGAGATTGCCGGGATGGTTGATGATCCCGATAACATTGGAGTTCAGTTCCTTGCAAACGCCACGGTCGTGACAGGCACCCCCGACGCAAAGGGGGTTTTCCGTGGCAAAAAATTCAGCCGGACGACTCAGCTACAGAGCGTATACGCATACGCCCATCAATCACCCGTCGTCAACTTTTGGCGTGCGCTGGCGGTGGTGTTTGCGCTTGGCTTTGGTGGGTGGGCGATCTTTCTTGCCACCGAAATTGTCACCGCAACGATGCGCGGCGAGCGCGTTCTTAAACGGGTGCAGGGAGACTTCTTTGGGAACATTACACTTGGAATCCGTGCGTATGCCTGGCCACTGTTTGTACTCCTGCCACTGACGCTCATCATCTACGGCATCATTGGCGCCCGAGCCATTGTCGCGAATGGCGCACTGAGCCAGAACGAACAGATCTTCGCGGGTGTCAGTGTCGCCAGTTTGTACTTGCTGTCGCTGTTCTTTCTGCCAGCGGCGGTTGTTCATTGGTCGCAGAAGCATACCTACCCAGCTTGGTTGCTGGTCCGGATGTTGGTTAGTTTCACCAAGACGATGAAAGCGTCGCTGGCGATGACTGGCATGATTATCGTGACAGTCTTGCTACTGCCGCTTGGTGCGTTGGGTGGTGTGATCGCCGCACTGGGACCGCTCAAGCGAGCGTTTTCTAATGTTCTTCTGAAGATCGCCGAAGCGATCGGTCTTGGTAGCCCATCCCTTGTCCTTGCTGATGCCGAAGTCGGAGGCGGTGGCTTTTTTGATTTCGTTGTTGTCGAACTACCGCTGTTTGGGCTCACAACGGCCCTGACCTGCTTAATACTGTTTGGGATAGTCGCGTTCCCCGCCGTCTACATGATGCGTGCACTGGGAATGTTTGGGCTGTACTTCCGAAACCAGTTGGATTTGGTTCCGGAAACAACAGCTGGCGAACCAGTCGGCTTTGGCCCCCGATTCCTTGCCTATTGCGTCGATAGCCTCGTGATCAGCATCGTGGGCGTGATCCTCGGCGCCCTGGCCTTCGTGGTTCGAAGTATCATTCCCGGCCTGGCTGCTATTTTCGGCCTCGCACAGTGGGGGTTCATGTTCATGTACTACATGACCAGCGAAACGGGACAGGCTCGCGCGACGCCGGGTAAGTGGAGCCTGGGGATCATGGTGCTGACGGACAAGAACGACCCCATGGATCGCGGAACCGGTAGCAAGCGAACTCTGTTCGCGTTCCTGTCACTCCTGACGTTGTATATCGGTTTCCTTATCTGCCTCTTCGATCCAGAGAAGAAGGCGCTCCACGATAAGCTTTCTGCCACCAAAGTGTGCTGGAAAGGCGATGACGAACGCACGTAGCGCGGTCGGTCGCGTAGCTTAGGACGTAGTGCTTGCTTCCCGCCTGAACCACGCGCGTACCACCTCCAGCCCGCAAAGCGTTTGACTGACTGGCTTGAAGAGTTGGCCCGACGGCATATGGTCTGACCATGTTCAAGTTCGCCCTCCGCAACCTTTTGAGCCGACCAATCCGATCGGTGTTATCGCTGCTCGGACTGACCGTGGCGATTGCCGGCATGGTCGGCTTGTTCTCGGTCGCCGAGGGACTCCAGCATTTGCTCAGCGACACGTTCGGCCGAATCCCGGGGCTTGTCGCCGTCCAGCCAGGCGCGCCGATTCCGTTGTTTTCTCGTTTGCCAGCGGCTTGGAAGGACGAACTGGAGAAGGTCGATGGCGTGGACGTTGTGACCGCAGAGGTCTGGCAACGCGTCAACGTGATCAACGGCGACGTGGTTCTGACTCCGCCTCGATTTCTATTCGGCGCCGACATCCCATCGCGATTGAAACTCAAGCGAGCGGTCTACCAGTCAGAAATGAAGTCCGGTCGGTTCCTGCAACTGGACGACAAGGGAACCTTCAACACGGTTATTAGCCAGCAGATCGCTGACCAGTTCGGCGTCAAAGTGGGCGAGAGCCTCAAGGTAAACGGGCACAACCTGGACATCGTGGGGATCTACCACTGCGGTTCTCTGCTGCTTGACGTTGCGATCATTCTTGACATCGATGTTGTTCGCCAGATGACGCGGTTCGGTAAAAACTCCGTCTGCGCGTTTTACATTGAACAGTCGCCCGGCATCGAAGCTGATGTTCTGGCAGCGGAGATCAGAGAACGCTTCCGCGGATTCAAGGTCGAGGCCTGGGATGTTGATTCGCTTGAGAGCGAACTCGGCGGAGGTATGCTGCCGGGATTGATTTCCAGAATCGGCAAGAGCTTGCTGTCCCCTAACGGCAATGCCAATGAATCCGACGTCGTCGCGACTGAAAAATCTGACACGGACAATCAGAAGGAACCGGTCGATGACACCGACTTAATGAAAGTCGACGATCAGGCTCCCATCGAAGTTCGGAGCGCGGTTGAGTGGGCTTCGCGGTTTGAGAGAATGAGCGATGATCTAAACGTGATCCTCACGATCCTGACTTCAATCGGCGTCATTATCGCAGTGCTGAGCATCGTCAACACGATGCTCATGAGTGTCAGTGAGCGGATGATCGAGTTTGGGATTCTGAAAGCGAACGGTTGGTCTCGCGGCGAAGTCATGCGGCTCATTTCAATCGAGAGCGCGATCATTGGGATTCTGGGCGGTGTCTTTGGTGCCCTGTTTGGATGGATCGGCACGCAAGTCGTGAATGCAGCATGGCCCATGCGGGCTCAACTCTATGCAAGCCCTGCGTTGTTGGTGTTCGCTGTGTTCTTCAGCATTGCATTAGGCCTACTCGGTGGTCTCTATCCCGCCATCCGAGCCATGCGAATGAGCCCCATGCAGGCACTCCGCCGAGGCTAGAGCGCGTCTCTTTTATGTGTAGCGGTAGCCGCAATTTCTGAAGTGCCT
>CAZAIB010000210.1:0-4279 GCA_964485095.1 uncultured Planctomycetaceae bacterium
CGCCTATTCCGCCACCGCCGCCGCCAATTCCGCCGCCTCCACCACCCAAACCTCCTTGTGCGAAGACGAATCCAGGACAGAGACACACAATCAACGTGGCTGTAACCCAACGCATAGTCAGACCTCGTTTAGAACAAAACACGGTAGAGCTTCATTCTAGACATTCAACGGTATTCGGCATACGGCCCACTGTCCGAAATTCTCTTCTACAGAGATGGAAACCGATGTTAGTTCGCTGTCTAACAACGAAGCGGTGTCGATCAGCCGGTTCCCAATCCAATTCGCCAACAACTCGGCCGTCGCGTTCGCAATTGGCAGTAGTACACATTCTTCTAGCGGGAACACCCAACGGCGATCTTCAAACGTCAGCTGGACTTCCTTCTCAGACTCAGCAACTTTGATCGTGGGGTGACCGGTCGCGACCAGCATCCGATGATCAAGCTCGTCCACGATTTTCTGTACGCCATCACGCAAAGCGATGAAGTCAAAGACGTACGAGTTCTCATCCAACGGCCCGGTGACCTCAACCGCGACCCGCCAGTTGTGCCCATGAATCCGTTCGCAGATGTTTCCATTGAACGTAATAAAATGCGCCGCGCTGAAGACAAGGTGATCTTTGGTGACGCGGACGGTGTATTCAGAAGTGCTCATATCCAAAGTGTTGCAGGGAACCCGACCGAATCAACCGCGAGCAACAATTGCCTGCTCAGCGGGAACCTCAAGCCGACCTTCTCGCAGCGCCACAAAAAGAACCGCGGCAATCAAATCGGCCGTCGTTCCCGGGTTCCGTCGATGACCGTCAGCTCTAAGCCAACGACCGAATGCAGCCACCGCTTCGGGATTGCAGTCGGCAGCCAGAACCTCAGCAGCCTGGCGTGATGCTTCCGCTGCGACGTCGGTTCCACACTTCCGAGCGATCAGCGTGTCCGGGATCGCGGCCAGAATTTTCATCTGCAAACGGACGATCGCGTTCTTCCACGACTCTTCGAACTCAGCCGAATCTAATTCATCCACAAACCCAAACACGTCTGCAAACCCGTTCGCATATTGCCGCGCGATCGTGTCTCGGTCTGCGGCCAACTGCATGCACTCCAGCAGTTTCACCGTCGGCACCGTGCTCACGTCCTGATCATCCACGTCACCCAGCCCGCCCGGTTCCATCAGCCGGATCGCATTGTAGACGTGGGCAGCATCGCCAACGGTCAGGCCATTCAAAACAACAGGCAACTGGTCACGATGCTTGATTGCCGCAAGTGGAGCCAACAACAACAGGATTCCCAGATGGGTGTTCCGGCCAACGGATTCCCTGATCTCGGCAGCAGCCGTCTCAACCGCCGGACCGACGCCCAACTGAAGCGACCGACCAATCCAGCGAGCCGTAATCGGCGCCGATTTTTGGAAGTCTTCGTAGCAAAGATCCTCGAACGCGAAATCGGGTGACACGTTGCCCGGTTTGGGCGCGGTGCATTCCATGAGACATGCTGCGAGAATATGAGATTCCAGTGACACAGTGGCTCCGCGATGCCGGTTCGTCGTTCGAGCGAACGAAGATATGCCGAGCCACACATCAGACACCAGCCTCGGAACCAATTCCATGCGTCCAACCGACGAAACCGAATCCGCTCTGCACCTGGCCGCAAACAATCTGGCCGCGACACTGAAGGCGCAGGATAAACGAATCGTGTTTGCGGAAAGCTGCACGGCTGGCCTGGTCGCCGCGACACTGGGCCGCGTTCCCGGAATCTCACAACACCTGTGCGGATCGGCCGTAACGTACCGCAACGATACGAAGCACCGCTGGCTGGGCGTTCCAACAGGCGAACTCGAAGACCCTGGACCAGTCAGTGCCATTGTCGCCGAACGCATGGCCGCCGGTGCGCTGAATGCAACGCCTGAAGCCGACATCGCCGTCGTCGTCACCGGACACCTGGGCCCCAACGCGCCCGAGGAACTGGATGGCCTCGTGTTCGTTGGCGTCGCCTCACGCAAAACCGAACCGACATCAAAACCGGTTCGACTCCCCGGCAACATGCCGCCCGATCGTATTCGATTAGAACGCCAGTACCTCGCCGCAACGATTGTCCTGGACACCGCAACCGCAGCAGTTGGTTAACCGCTGTACCCGGAAGGTGGGGCTTAACCGAGTTCAACCCGATGCCACGAGTTGAACAAGTAGCCCTTCTTGTTCCAATCCATCGTCTGCGGCTGGTTCTTCCCGGCCGAGTCTGTTGCTCGAACCATGAGCCCCGTGGTCGAAGCCTGAACGCGGACGTCGGCCTTCCACAATCGCCAACAATACGGGCCACTATCACCCGACAACTGGGCCTTCGACCAGGACTTCCCATCATCGGCAGAAACTTCCACCATCTTGATCGATCGCCCGGCATCGCCGTGGGGCAGCGCGTAACCACTGACGGACAGGGTTCCCGGCTGAACCTTACCACCGGCCGGCGTGCAGATAGCCGAGTTCAAAACGAACCGATAAATCGGAGCCTTCTCAGCCCACTCAATCGCATCCGCGCGTTCGACAATCTTGTACGCGGTCGCCACGTAGTGATTCGTCGATGGCTTGTCACTGACAATGATCTTGCCAAGCCACTTCACACTGCGAGCACCAATGTACCCGGGCACGACATTGCGAACCGGGAACCCGTGGTCGGGGGTCAGCGGTTGCTTGTTCATCTGCGTCACCACCAACGCACCCGGCAGTCCCTTGGTATCGTCCATCGCTTTTTGAATCGGGATCGACGCACCGAATGGAATAATGCCGCCGCCTTTCTTGATCTCATCAAGACCCTCAAACCAAACGTGTTTCGCCTCCTGCTTCACGCCCGCTTTCTTGAGGATCGCCGATAGCGGAACTCCGCCCCAAACCGCGTTCCCTATCGCTCCTTCTCGCCAGGGAACTCCCCCCACGGGCGAAATCTTGCTGTGTTCGTACCGCCGGTTCCCGGCACACGTCAGCGTCGCCGTCACGTTGACGTTGGCATAGTCATTGGCCAGTTGACTTAGCGAGATAGACATCGGCCGTTCGACCATGCCTTCAATTTTCAACTGGAACGTCGCCGGGTCGATTTTCGGATTCGGAGCGTGGCTGCGAATGTAAAACTGATCCGTCGGAGTCATCCACGACTTCACCAGATTCGCCAACTGCGGTTCCGCGTTCATCGGCGAAGTGCCGTGCACAATCAGGCCGTTACCGTTGTCCTGACCAAAAGCCGGCAAGGCTCCCAACATCGGTGCAGCAGCTGCTGCGGCAAGAAACTCACGACGACGTAGTGTGCTCATAGGTGTTCTTTCAATGCATCGGACGTGCCTATTCATCGCAGATTATGGCACCCGCTTCAACGGCTGTCCCTTCGACGAGGCGGACAGGGTCAACAGCTGAGCCATAGATCACTCAGCCGGCACGACCACGTTCGCTTTGGCGTTGGCCGATTAGTATAAAACAAAACAGTGCCACAACCCGGATCCAGGATGCGGCTTTCAATTTACCAACGACGTCCCAATAGGTGAATCGGTGCGCAATCTCTCGCTTGCAGTCTGTCTTCTAATACTAACCGGATGCCAACAAGAACCGGAATATGCCCCTGGTGATGTTGTCGGCCCAGCCAGCGATCCCGTCACGATGGTTGCGGACGACGACGCTGAGATGGCCGCTGCTGAACAAGCAGCCCGCGCGAACCTCGACGAATTCATCCAGGCCCTCCAGAGTCCCACGGAAAACCAGTCGGACTTCAGCGTAAAGTATGCTCACACCGAGGGTGACGAAGTCGAACACATGTGGATCACCAACGTCACGTACAAAGACGGAACCTTTACCGGCGCCCTGGGCAATGAACCAGTCAACGTCCACAACATCGCCATGGGCGACACCGTTCAAGTCAAACGCGACGAGGCAGAAGACTGGCTGTACTACGATGGCGAAGACCTCAAAGGCGGCTACACAGTCAAGGTACTTATGAGCCGACAGTAGATAGACGTCAAAGGCCTTCCTTCATTCGCGTCAGCACCAAATGTAGCCGACTGAGGCCCTCAGTCGGCATGCAAGCACGTAGTCACCGCCCTTGCGGCAAAGCGGTCTGACGCAATGACAGGGGTGTGGCCAAGCCATGTCAGGAGCGTTGAAAAGAACGTGACCCAACTCCGGAAGACCACAAATCAGCGCGCAGCAAAGTGCCTTCCAGATACACTATTTGGCGATAATTGTCAGGTGAGACTGTCCCGTACTTGGGGCCTCCGAGCCAGTCTTTTCAAGGTGCTATGTAGTGTGCGATAG
>CAZAIB010000211.1:0-4270 GCA_964485095.1 uncultured Planctomycetaceae bacterium
GGTCCGCGAGGTGTCCTTCCAGGCTGGTTGGCTCTGATTTGAAGGACGGCTGTAGAGATCATTCGTGACGTCACTGTTCCATTCAAAAGGTTGCGGCTCACTCCTGGTAGAGAGTGTTCAGTTAATCGTTGGTTATCAGTGACGTGCAATCCGCCGGTTCCAGCGGTTCGTCGCTCCGTGCAACTTGCGTCGGTTCAAGTTGTGTGGTGTGCGATGACGGGCCAGGCAAAAGCATGACGCCGCAGAGTTGATGGGCGGTGATCCCGCCAAACCACGCTCGCGGAACCTACGCCTGGTTTAACCCTGCGTCTGTTCCTGAGTTGCCAGTAGCAGTTCGCTGCGCGATGAGACGGTTCGGTAGGTTGCGGCGTAGGTTATCGTGCCGGCCACGGAGACGATGAAGCAAAGTGACCATAGTGTCTGCGAGCCGTGGTGGCTGAGAATGAAGCCGCCGATTGGGGCGCCAATGGTGAGGGCCAGCGAGTGGCTCATGCTAAACAAACCCATGTACCGCGCGCGGAGTTCGGGTGGGGCGAGGTTGGTGACGACGGTTTGTTTGAATGGCGCCTGCATCATTTCACCGAAGGTCCAAACCAGAACGGCGGCGACCAACAGAAAGGATGTGACGGGCCAGTAGTACATGCCAAAGCCGATGCCAATCAGAACGCCGCCGAAGACGATGTTGGACATGGCGTTGAAGCGTTCCAGGAAATGTGTGAGCGGTAACTGCACCAAGAAAATCAGCAGGCCATTGATGGCCATGAAGACTCCAAATTCTGAGTTCGAAAAACCCGCGTCTTTGATGAAGATTGGCAGCGTTGCGACGGATTGCATGAAGACCAGCGAGAGCAGGAACGTTGCCAGACAGAACAGGACAAACGGACCGTCAGACAGGATTCGTTTGACGGCGACGGTTACTGGTACGTCGTCGGATGTAGGTGTGTCGTCAGAAACTGCGGCTTGCGATTCGGGGACGAAGCAGCCGATGATCAGTCCAAACGCGGCCATTGTGAGGGCATCGCCCCAAAACAAGAACTTGTATGAGATATCCGCCAGGATTCCCCCAATCGGCGGACCGCACGCGAAACCAAGATTGATGCAGATGTAGTACAGGCCGAACGAAGCTGGTCGCTGGCTGGGTTCTGTCAGGTCGCCCATCATGGCCGAACACGCGGGGCGGAATGTTTCGGCGATCAGTGAGTAGGCAAAGATCGTGAGCAGCACTCCGGTTCTGGACTCAGCGGCGCTTAGTGCCAGCAGCAGGATGGCTCCACCAAACATCGCGGTCAGCATCACGACCTTGCGACCGATTTGATCGGCCAGTTGCCCGCCGATTAAAGATGCGGCGATCGCACCCAATCCAAACATGCCCATGCACTGTGCAGCGAATGTCTTTTCGAAACCAAGTTGTTCGGTGACATAGATGGTGAGGAAGACCATCACGAACGAACCCGCTCGGTTGATAAACATACCGGCGCAGAGAATGTGAACCGATCGTGGCAGGTCAAGATATTCGCGCAGCATTCATTGCTCGGTCTGGAAACGGTGCCATTCGTTGGCGAGGATGATGAACCGGGACGGACACGCGCGAGTTGGATTGGTTCGGGACAGAGTTGTCTGTCGTGCGATTAGCTTTTGGGCCGTTTGAAGAAGTAGATCATCTTCTTGGTCGCACCGCTTCGGATGATGGTTTCGACATCAACCAGTTCCCAGCCATCGTTGCCGAGTTTGATGATCTTGCCTGAAATCTCCGGCGTGCTGAGTTTCTCGCCGGGGACTTCCATGGCCAGGTGTTCCCATGTTTGTGCGACCGGGGTTGGTGTGGGAGTCGCGGCTGTTTGGTTGCGGACGGCAACCAAGCTGATGGCGATGAGGGCGGCGGCGACGAGTGTTTTGTTGGTTTGCATGCCTGTGGCTCCGGGAGGTGGGTTTGTGGAGTCGTGGTTTGGGCTGGCGGTCTTCGGGGCTATGAACTGCAGGATAGCATTGAGCAGCCAGCGCGGTCGCGGGCCCAGTCGGGGCGTTTTTCTGCGTGTTGTTCTTTGTCCGGTTGTTCGTCGTAGGGGTTGCGGAGGACGTCCAGGAGTTCGTGGATGAGCGAATGGTCGCCGGTCTCTGATTTATCGATTGCCAGTTGGGCCATGTAGTTCCGCAATACGTATTTGGGGTTCACTCGGTTCATGGCTTTGCGGCGATTGGTGTCTGCGGTTCCCTCTTTTTGAACTCGAGCCTTGTAGCGGCGAAGCCAATCCGCGACTTGTTTGCGTGGCGTTTCGCCGCTGCCTTCGACCGTTTCATCCAGCTGTTCCGGCTTGTAGTACGCATCCATAATCGGCGCCATGATGTCTGCGTCGGACTGGTCTGTTGTTTCGGCCGGAACGTCGGCCAGTTTGCGATAGAAGATGGTCATGTCGGTTTCGACCAGTTGCAGGATGTCCCACAGGCTTTGCTTTAACGCGTGGTCTTCTTCGGTTTTGAGTTCTGCGATTCCCAGTTTGGCTGCCATCATTTCGCCGGCCGTTTTTTCGTAGTGATCGACAAACGATTCCAGTGCCTTCTCCAGCGGTTCCGGTTCTTTCGTCAGCTGAGCAATCGCGTTGGCCAGTTGGAACACGTTCCAATGCGCGACGGCGGGTTGGTTGCCGAATCGGTAGCGGCGGCCGGAAGCATCGGTTGTGTTGGGAGTCCAGTCGGGGTCGTAATCTTCCAACCAGCCATACGGCCCGTAGTCGATGGTCAGTCCGAGGATGGACATGTTGTCGGTGTTCATGACGCCGTGCACAAAGCCGACTCGCATCCAATGAACAATCATTTCAGCCGTGCGCCGGCAGACGTCTTCGAACCAGATGGCGATAGTTTCGTTTGTGATCGGGGCCGATTGTTCGGTCACAAGGTGAGGAAAGTCGTTGCGAATAGTGAATTCGACCAACGTTCGCAGAGTGTCAATATCCTGCCGCGCGGCGAAGATTTGGAAGTTGCCGAACCGGGTGAACGACGGTGCAACTCGGCAAACAACGGCCCCGGGTTCGTCTTTTGGGTTCCCGTCGTAAAACATATCGCGCCTGACGCCTTCGCCGGTCGTCACCAGACTCAGCGCGCGGGTGGTGGGGACGCCGAGGTGGAACATGGCTTCGCTACAGAGGAACTCACGGACGCTGGAACGCAGGACGGCCAGGCCATCGGCGGTTCTTGAGTACGGCGTCGGGCCGGCTCCTTTAAGTTGTAACGTCCAGTGTTCGCCGCGTTCGGTTAGCACTTCGCCCAGGTTGATGGCGCGACCGTCGCCCAGTTGTCCGGCCCAGTTGCCAAACTGATGACCGCCGTAGCACATCGCGAATGGGTCCATGCCGTCAAGAAGTGTGTTTCCGCCGAAGACGTCAGCGAAGTGTTGCGATTCGAACGCGGCCGGATCCAGACCAAGAATGTCAGCGACTTCGCGCGAGTAGCCGGCGAGTGTTGGCTGCTTTACCGGTGTCGGCTTCACACGCGAGTAGCACGATTCATACACCTGCCGCCTTGCGTTCACGTCGTGGATGTCGGCGGGGAGTTCGCGAGTGAACCGGTTGTCGAAGGTAAGTTGGTCGAGTGGTTTGGTCATGGGTTCGCTGTGTTTGTTGGAGGTGGTTCGATCATAGCGAAGTGTTGGTGGTGAGGTGGTGGTATGTGGGCCTGGTGTTGTGGTTCTTTAGGACCGAGGGTTTGAGTGAACCATTGCGGCCGAACGGGGTCAGTCTTTTTGTTCCGAACTTAGGTCACCGCCATGAGCACTATTGTCGCCACAACTCGATCGTCGCAGGCGCTGGCGCCGGAAGACATCCGGGTGGGTGATTTCGTGGGCTTGCTACAGGCGAGCGTTCAGTACCCGACTTACTTTTGGCACGGCGATCTTCCGTCGCATCATGGGCCGGAGGAATGTGTTCGGGTTTCGTTTATGCCGTGCGATGGTGGCGTTCCACTAAAGGTGAAGGCTATCAGCCTGCCGTTCATTCTGGTGAAAGCTCCCGGGCAGAACGTGGAAACTCTGGACGTGCGCTTGTGCCGCGTTGCGAGGCTGGATGCGGACTATGCTGAGACTGCCTGGGCCGCGTTTAAGAAGCCGATCGTGAAAGCTCGTAAGCGGGCGCGGAAGCGCAAGAAGTAGGGCTTCACTGGAGTGGTTCGTGACGTTGGCACCGTCTCCGGTTGGGAGTGGTTGGACCGATCGGAGGGCGAAAGCGGCGAGGCTGTGAGTTTTTGGTCCATCACTATCCTGGGTGGCCGGGGTTGGACT
>CAZAIB010000212.1:0-4250 GCA_964485095.1 uncultured Planctomycetaceae bacterium
GATGCTTACGTGAGAGGAAGATGTGGTGGAGTGAGATGTTGGAAGGAACTTCCGAGAGGATCTGCGGTGTATTCGCTGTGTCCGCACCCGACAAGCCCTGATCTGTCCGATCGTTGCGGAAATCGGGGTTATCGGCGTGATCCGCCGGAAGGGGCGGAGGATGCGGCGGTTCAGATTGAGGTTTATCCTGGTTCATCTGCGAATCCACGGAGCGTTTAATCGTTGCGGCGGCGCGAAACAATTTTGATCGGCCAAGTATCCGTGACCCAAACGTAAACACAACCAGGAAGGTTCAAATCGCAGCGGGGGCCCGCACCATGTCGTACCGATCGATCCCTTGGCCAAAGCCATCTGCGGTGACATCGGTCAGCGTGAAGCCCATCTTTTCATAGAACCGGAACGTGTGCTGCGATGTGGCCAAACGTTGTTCGAGTTCGGCAAACTGCTGTCCCATTTGCTCGACGCGGAACTCCGTCAGCCGACGCCCGATGCCCTGGCCATGCAGATCGCTATGCACCATGCCCCACGCCAGGCCGACGTGGTTCTTCTTTGGGCAATGAAAGATTCCGCCGCAGGCCACGATGTCACCATCGACTTCAATCACCGAATACGACGCGCGATCGGGCTTGTCCAGCCACTCAGCGAACTCTGTGCGTTCGTGTTCTGAGAAGTACTTCGGGCGGTTACTCTCGAAGATCGCCAGGCACGCGGCGCGATCAGCGGACGTATATTCCCTGAGATTCAGGGCCTCGGAAGTCGACATGTTACCTCACTGCAATTTGGGCAAGGACCCCGGCAGCGGTTCGGTGGTTCGCTACTTTCGATGAGGCCACGGCGTGTTGCGAGGTTTACGAGAATTTGGATTCGAACAGGCTATTGGGCTTCATGAAGATCTGGTCGTTGCCAATGTCGAAGATGATGTTGAACCGCTTCAGAATATCCGCTCCGACCACGCTTAGCTTCTGTCGTCCTAACGCTCCCGGGAAGATTTCGGCTGGCACGTTTTGTAGTCGGAATTCGCCGAACGCCATTGATGGCACAATGACTTTGCTGGTCTTCATGCTGTTGCCCATTGAGTCTGTCAACTTGCGTCCGCCAACTATCGGTAGTCGTGTGGTCAACTGTTGCGCCGCCGCGAACTTGTCGTCAAAGAGAACAGCTCCGCTAAAACCCGTGTGAACCATGAACTGGTGTGGAATCAGTTTGTCACCCACCTGCGCTTTGCTTTCAATAAACATGGTTCCGTTCTGCAGTTGAATGTCGAACCGCGTGTACTGCTGTGCCGTTTTCGGCAGTGCGGAGTGCACGAGTAGCCTGTTTGTGTCGAAGTTCAGTTCAAACACTTTGTCAGCGAACAGGTGCGGGCCAAACTTGCCATCGGTTTCGTACCCGGAGTATTCATCTTCAGTAATCGCGAGCTTGTTCCATCGTTGCCGTCGAATCTGCAGCGTGTTGCTGCTGCTGTGCCGAGTTGGTTGTTTCTGTCCGCCCCAGCTGGTGATGGATGCATCACCGTCGAACTTAACGCTGCCCAGCCGCCGCGTGGCCTGGCGAGTGACCGAGACTGAGCCGGCTGCCAGATGGAACATCAGGTTGACCTGGTCTCGTTCGTTTAGCAGGGCCTTGATCGTGATGTTGTTGTGTTTGGTCAGCGTGAATGGGATCGAGTGCTCGACAGTGTCCTGCGGAGTTGCTGCGGGGGTCGGCCGGATGACGCTGACCGTTCGCTCTGGTTCATTGGCAAGTGCCAGGTCTAATGGTGCGACGAACAGAAACAGCATCGCGAAAGTTGTGAGTGGTTTGTATCCAGGCATGGTCTCTCCGAGGGTCTGACAGAAGATGCATCATACGGCAACGCTGTTCGGTCGCACCATGTTCCGTCGGCAGGGATCGGGGCAGTAGTTCCAGACGCTTTTCTTGTGACAGCTCCTGGCCTTGTGAAGAGCTACCGAGAGAACCCGGGCTGCCAGGCGGTTCCTGTAAGTCATTTCGAGAATTCGCCCACAAAGTCTGTTGACTTATGATAATGTCGACCGAACACTAAGGTAAGTGTGTTTGTTACACGTTTCATGTTCCGGCAATCAGGAGACTCAAATGCTTGGTGTTAGGTATCTCAAAGCTCCGGCGACTGTGTACGTGCAGCACTACAAAGGCGGGACGGTTCGGAAAGAAGGGCAGGGCCTTTCGTTTTACTACTACGGGCCAACGTCGATCATCGTTCAGGTTCCGACGACCAGTGTCGATGTGCCGTTCGCGTTTACGGAAGCGTCATCGGACTTTCAGGATGTCACGGTGCAGGGCACGCTGACGTACCGAGCCAACGACCCACAGAAGCTGGCGAAGTTGCTGGACTACACACTGGACGCGAACGGCCGATACCAGTCCGACGATCCGTCGAAGCTGGGTGACCGTCTTGTCGGAGCAGCCCAGGTCGGCGCGCGGCAGTTTGTTCATACTCAGCCACTACGCGATGTGTTGGTGGGTTCCACGGCGCTGGTGGAGAGGATGCGGCAGTCGCTGGCGGATTCGCCAACACTCTCTGAGCTCGGCGTCGAGATTCTGGAGGTGGCTATCGTCTCCATCAATGCCGACCCGGAAATGACCAAGGCACTGGGTGCGGAAGCGAGAGAACAGCTGCTACGCGAAGCCGATGAGGCGATGTATTCGCGGCGCAATGTTTCGGTCGAACTGGAACGCACGATTCGTGAAAACGAAATGCAGACCGAAAAGGTTGTGGCCGAACGCCAGCGCGAGATCCGCGAAACCGAAATGCAGGCTGAGATCGCCGTCGAAGAACAGCGTGCCGCTCTGGTGGAATCACGCGTGGAGAACGAACGCAAGGAAGCGGAAGCTCGTGGCGAAGCGTTGCGAGCGGTTCTGGAACCGGTCAAGGAAGTCGATTGGCGAACTCTGTTGGCGATGCAGGGAGGAGCCGAAGCCAGCACGTTCATTGCTTCAGCTTTCGATCAATTGGCGCAGGGTGCTGAGAAGATCGGGAACCTCAACATCACGCCAGAGCTGTTGGATTCACTCACGCGGAAGCCGACGGCTGTGCCCTACGGCATCGCAGATCCACATGGACACTGAGGTAGCTTCGCATGAAATCGCAACGTCAGCCAAAGATCGTCGTCGTTACTCGCGAAACGCGATTGAAGGGCATGCTGCAGCGCTGGGCCACGAAAGGTCAGGCTCAGTTTGCATTCAAACGCGCTCGGGCAGTCCACGCTGTGAAGCAGGGCAAAGCCGACGACGCGATGCAGGCCGAAGAAGAAGCGGAAGCCGATTTTCAGGAACTGGACCTGGAAGACAGTACCTACGACCAGGCCGTCCAACAGTTGACTCGGGAGTTGGACTTTGGGATCCCAGTGCAGGTGATCGATCGTCGGTTCCTGCCTACGCTGGACTTCGACTTGTGTACCGTGGTTGTAGTCGTTGGGCAGGACGGACTGGTGGCGAACACGGCCAAGTATGTGGGCGATGTCCCAATCGTTGGCGTCAATCCCGATCCGGCTCGGTTTGACGGTGTGCTGCTTCCTTACCAGCCAGGCGGAGCGCGGGATGCGGTCTCGCGCGTGTTGAATCAGCGAGCGACAACATCAAACGTCACGCTGGCCGAAGTCACGTTGCACGATGGGCAGCGGCTTCTTGCGTTCAACGATCTGTTCATCGGCGCGAGCTCGCATGTGTCGGCTCGGTACGAACTGACCCTTGGTCGGCGAACCGAGTCACAATCATCCAGCGGCGTGCTGGTCTCAACCGGAGCCGGTTCCACCGGTTGGATGTCGTCGGTTATGAACATGGCTCGAGCGCTGTCCGGTCTGTCGGGCCAGCATCAATTGGAACCGAACGAACCAGAACCGTTCCGCATGCCCTGGGATTCACCGTCGCTTGCATGGGCCGTACGCGAACCGTTTCTCTCACGGCAAAGCGGCATTTCACTGATCGCCGGAAATATTGGTGCGCGAGAAGAACTAACAATTGAATCGCGCATGGCGGCTGGCGGGGTGATCTTCTCAGACGGAATCGAATCCGACTTTCTGACATTCAACGCCGGAACCATTGCACGTATCGGAGTCGCCGATCAGCGGGCAAGGCTGGTTGTTCCTCGCAGGCGGTAGCAGCCGTGTTCAGGCGGGAACTTCGTTAACGACTTCGCCCGCGATGTCGGCAGCAACGCCCGGTTCAGTTGGTTCAGGAGACGTCGCGCGGCACCGTCGCCATCCGACGAAGCACGCGATGGCCAGTTGCAC
>CAZAIB010000213.1:0-4147 GCA_964485095.1 uncultured Planctomycetaceae bacterium
GTCCACCCCTGAGTGCAGATGAACTCAGGGCTTTGCGGAGTAACGATCAATCAAAGCCGCACCAGGATGCTCGCGTCTGGTGGGTGAAGCAGCGGCAGGACAACATCGAATTTGCCGGGATGGTGGAAGCGATGGACGAGAGCCTCAAGCGAATCCGCGCGAAGCTGGACGAACTTGGGCTAGCAGACAATACGATCATCATCTTCACCGGCGACAATGGCGGCATGTCCGCATCGAATCAGTACCGGGGTATCGGCCACTCGCGCGAGGTGCTGGATTCGCGGTTCTCAACATCGAACCTACCACTCCGCGGCGCCAAGGGTTGGAACTACGAAGGCGGTATTCGGGTTCCACTGATCGTGCACTGGCCCGGTCGGCTCGAACCGAACTCAGTCTGCGACGCGATCGTGACCGGCACCGACTACTACCCAACATTGCTGGAGATGCTGGACCTTCCCGCCGTGTCCGAGCAACACGTTGACGGCAGGAGTTTCGTTCCCGCGCTGGCAGGTAAGGCATACGATCGCGGGCCGATTTACTGGCACTTTCCGCACTACAGCAACCATGGCTACCAAAGCCCGAACGGAGCCATCCGCGACGGAAGGTACAAGTTGATCGAGTACTTCGAGAACGGAACCGTGCAGCTTTTCGATCTCGAAAACGACATCGGCGAACGCCGCGATCTGTCCAAAGAAGACACAAAGACAGCTGGCAGGCTGAGAGAACAACTGCACGCCTGGCGGAAATCAGTCGGTGCCCGGATGCCGCCGGTCAAGACCGAAGAAAGCCGTCGCAAGGTTCGCGAACGTCAACAGCGACAGAAGAAACGCAAGACACCGGCCGGCAATGCGACACGAACGTCAAAGGTTGCACCCGTCATTCGAGTCGCCGACGGTCTGAACAAAGATGGGTCACTGGTTCGGAACTACAAACGTGGATTGCAGTACGCCATCGACTACTTCGGAAACTACGGACCGTACTACGTCTATCTGCTCGGCTCTGACAGTGAAGCGAGTGTCCGTGCAATTTTTCGACAGCGAGCGGCAAGCCGAGTGAACCCAAAGTCGAGGCTGTCGCGCGAACAACAGATCGACGAGTTTCTCAAACGGTCAAACGTCGTCGATGAAATCAAGGCGGTGCTTTCCAATAAGTCGCATGGCGGACTCACGTGGACGCAGGATGCGCCAGTTCTGTACGAAGACGTCACAACCAACGCCAAAGGTCGTGAGAAGGACCCGATCGAAAACACCTGGGGCGCATTGCACGAGTATCACCACGTTTTCCAGATGGCTCACTGCGACACCAGGCAGCCGCGAAGTTCTGACAAGCACATCAACTCGTGGATGGCCGAAGGCATGGCGACTTACAGTTCTGCAAAGTTCATGGAGAACCTTGGGCTCGTCGACTTCAAGGGCTACATGCTGGACCTGAGAAAAAACGGGGGCAACATCGGTCGTCCTGGCATTAGCGAGTTCATCGCGAACACGCCGAACTGGAAACTCGACAACGAAACCTACTGGGACAACGGCAACGCACCGCCGGTCTACTACATGCTGGGAGCCTGGGCGACCGCGTACCTCATTCACGTACAGGGCATTGACGAAAAGGTCGTTCTCAAGGAGTGGTACTTCGACATCCCCCGCATCGGCAAGGCTGCAGCCTTCAAGAAGCACATGGGCTTGTCACTGGTCGAGTTCTACAAGAAGTTTGACGCCTTCATCCGCCAGTCAGACGAGAAAGTCATGAGGGCAATCGCTCCAAGTGGCGAGAAGAAATGACAACCGCGAGCCATGTGAAAAGCGGCCGCGTCGAGGTGGACGACGTGAGTGGCAGGGGATGCTGTTTGGTCTGACGAATCGTCTCGGTGCTGCGTTGGTTACAGCGCGGCACAGCGTTTCATTGGAACGATAGTTCGCTCATGATGACTGATTGAGCAGTCTTGCTGCGTCGAGTCCGGATTCGAGTGCGGACTGGATGCTGGCGTTGCCGACGTGGTCTCCGCAGACGATGACGTCGTTTGATTCTGTGGCGCGGCCGGGGGTGGCGCTGGTGCCGTTTGTTTGGTTGGGCAGCGCGTGAGGGATGTCGTATTCGGCGAGCAATCGCCATGGTTCAATGGTTGAGGAACCGAACCAATCGGCGGCTTGCGAACGAACGTCGGCTTCGAGGGTTTGGCTGTCGATGTGTTCGGCGTCAACGACGGAGACGGAAATCAGATGCTGGCCACTGGGGGCGTAGTCGTTGGAGACGATACTGGGGACGCACAGATTATTGATCGGACCGGAACCGTCGCCGTTGAGAACGAGGATCGGTTCGTTCACGGGTGGCTTGTCCGTGGCGAAGTACAGACAGCGGACTCGTTGCGATGGCTGTGGTTCCTGGTTCAGCAGCTGATGTGCAACGTGCGCGCCGGTGGCGAGGACTACGCGTGAGGCGTTGATGTTGGAACCGTCTGACAGCGTGACTGAAGTGGGCGTGATGCTGGTGACGGATGTATTGAGGCGAATGTTGTCTGCGGGCAAATTGGCGGCGATTTGTTTGGGCAGTTCCTGCATTCCGAGCGCGGGGACGGCAACGTCGCCCTGACTGAACATGCGGAACACGAAATGGAGAACTCGGCTGGATGTGTTCAGGGCGCGTTCCAGGAAGACTCCACCTAGAAACGGGCGGAAAAAGGCGTCGATCATTTCGGCTGAGAACCCGTAGCCGGTCAACGCTGCAGCAGTTGTCTGTTCGGGTTGCTGAAACAGGTCGGCGATTGAACCGCGCTGCGACGCGCGACGCAGTTTTGCGATGCGGAGTTTGTCGGCGAATGAACCCACGCCCCCGAAGACGCTTTTGATGCCGTCGAGCGGTCGTCGCCAGGGATCGGCAAGTCGATGGAACCGACCGTTGCGGCGAATCAAAGATCCATTGACGTAGGGTTTCAGGTTCAGTGTGGCGTAATCGAATTGGTCTCGCGCGGCCGGGTAGGCTGTGAGCAGAACCTGGAAGCCGCGGTCAAGCCGGAAGCCCTCGACGATATCAGTGCGGATGCGACCGCCAACATCATCGGCTGCTTCGATGATTAAGAATGGCCGCCCTGCCCTGTGGAGTTCCCGTGCGCACACGAGGCCTGCAAGTCCGGCTCCAACAATGACGACGGGTTCCGATTCAACTGTCATGACGATATTTCTTCTGCGCGGCTGGTTCGTAGGCGGGAGTTTACCGGGTTGGTGAGGAAGGGGACAGTGGCCGCTGGCCGCGACAAGAAGAGTACAGATTCATTCGCTATTTGCTGGACCGCATGGTGAACGCTCTTCTTCTTTCCCGTCCGGCGCTCGCCAACAATAACCGACTAACTGTGCTTCAAAATGCAGCTTACGCGGCAGCGATTGAGTTCAATCGATAGACTTGGTTGGAGAGTCTCCCCTGTTCTATTCGATTCCTGGAGTGTCGAGCTATGAAAATTTGGCGTGTCCTGCCCTGCGTAATTCTGTTGATTGGATTGATGTGTTGTGGGACGGCAAACGCCGAAGATCATCCTGCGTTCCAGCCGGTCAAAGAACTGTTCGCCGCAATGGCTAAGCACGATGGCAAAGCGATGCAGCAGACGGCCACAAAAGATTTTCGAATTCTTGAGCATGGCGAAGACTGGTCGATGAAGAAGCTGGTGGAGGTCGTCCAACCCAAGGGCAAACCGTACCAGCGAAAGAATTTCTTCCACCAGATTCGTGCGCGGCAGAAGGGCGACGTGGCGTGGATTAGCTATTGGAACAAGGCTGAGATTCAGCGTGAGGGCAAGCTGCGGACGTTGGTTTGGCTCGAAAGTGCCGTGGTTGTCAAAGAGGACAATCGTTGGAAAGTCCAATTCATGCATTCAACTCGTCTGAATGCAGACAAGCATCCGCGAACGATCAAATGGGTTCCGTTCGAACCGACTGAGGGGACCACGAATCCTGCTCGGCCTGGCAAGACCGGGAAAGCGGCAGGCGGCCAGAAACGGTAACCGCTCATCGTCCTGGCATCAGAAAGAGAGCGCTAAGTTGCGGAGCAACGGCATGCGGTAGCCTCGGACTTTAGTCCGAGGGACCAAATACGAGTTGACGGCCAAGTCGCGGAGAGGTTGTGAATAAATCGGCCATGGCGTTCGATTCTACATCGGTTT
>CAZAIB010000214.1:0-3993 GCA_964485095.1 uncultured Planctomycetaceae bacterium
TTTCCGCGATAAACGTACGGACTACTTGACGACTAAGGACATACAGATGTTATGCAGTCAGTGGGTCAGTAATTTCCCACACATCATTTACGAGGTACATGAATAAGCATTCGTCAGCGTTGAAGACCACGCGGTCGGGGTCGAGCAGGACGACGTCGGCTTCAATCTTGTCTTGCTCAATGTAACCAATCTTAATTTCACATGGTCGGGAAAGTAGCTGGAACTCATCTGAGCGTTGCGGCCCGCCCTGTGAATGGAATGTCGCCACGAGGAAGTCGGCCTCTTCCGTAAGCAACAGTGAGATGTGGAATTGCGATTCGAACACCTGAATTGCTGCGTCAAATTCATCTGGCTTTTCCGTCCCGAACAATCGGGTGTAGAGGCGTTTTCCGTCGTAACATGCGAGATTACGGCGCAAGAGAATCTCAGCCGCGGCGACTGAGCCAACATCAAATAGGAGTTGGCAAAGGCGGAGGAAATCCTCTTTTGAATCGTCGCCACGGTTCATCAAACCTTCGAGTCTGGCGATCTCTTTGGCTGCCGTTGGGTTGAATCGCTCGATCGCATCCAGGTCAGTGTCGCCAATGTTGGCGGCAGGGATGGCGTGATCGTTTTTACGACTCATGGCGACCGCGTCTTGCTGCATAACGTCAAACATCACCGGACGCCGGGAGTGATGTGGAATTCAAATTCGGCACCGATCCGGCGTTCCGGTGCATGTGGTTGTTAGCTGGCCGTTTCTGCTAACGCGTAGAATTGGGCCAACTCTTCGGAGAAAGCCGTTTGATATTCGATGCCTTCAATGAGCCGGCATAGTTCTGAGGCGACGCCAGAAAATGGACAAGCAAAGCGACCGTGAGTCTTGCGATCAGTGAGAGCACGAACGATTTCGATTGGCACTGCCCAATCTTCTTCGCTTGCAGAAATGTATCTGGTCACAAGCGTTGAAACATCTTCAAGCGAGACCACGGGGAAATCACCGCATACGCGGCATACGAGAACCAATTCATCTGTCTTCAGGTTTCGCCAGTGCTGATCGATCGATGTAAAGAAGTCACGCTCGATACGCGCGAATTCTTTGTACGCAAGATTGTATTCCCCATTGTCGAACAGTTGGTAGCCGAGGTAAAGCGGCACCCAGCGATGTTTCGGATTGAGCTGTTCCGTCTTTCGGAGCCACTGGACGCATGCACGGCGTTCTGATGTGGCTGCGTGTCGATGATATAGAGTCAGGGCTATTGCGTAGCATGCGTCGTCGTCTTGCGGGTTCGACTTCAGAATGTCATGTGCCAACTGTTCGGCCTTATCAAACGTCGAATTGGCAAGTTCATGGTCATCCTCACACTCGGCCTCCCAAATCATGTCGAACAGGCGGTCGTGAATTGAATCGGCAGTCGACATGACCATTGCCAGCTAACGTCAAACATCACCGGACGCCGGGAGTGATGTGGATCTCAAATTCGGCACCGATCCGGCGTTCCGGTGCATGTTGTTGTTATGCGGTTACATACATCGAACGTAGTAGAGTAGCACTTCGTCTTCGACGTTCCTGTATTGTACGCTTCCGTAGCCAACGAACTCTTTCGTCAACTCGTCCACGCCGAACCTTTCGGAAGTCTCGTGTGACGTGCGGGCCAAGAATCCGTTACCAGCCTCGAATAGGCTGATGCCAGCCCAGCAAATGTTGTCCCAGTTGTCGTTAGCAATGATGTGGCGCTGGATGCTGACAGAGGGACTTGCCACAGCGTTTCTTTCAAAGAACGTGATCGTGTAATACGCAGCCACCAACTCAATCGTGCTGGGATGAGGAGAGGTTTGATCCTTCTCTTGTAGGATCTTTCTCATCAGCAAGGCTTTGAGATCTTCTGACTCGATACAGATGAAGCAAGGCTTCACGTTTTCTGCAGACGGTGCGAGCGTGCAAACGACAATCGACGGAGCGTCCGAGTATGAGGGATGCGGTAACTCAATACCGGCTAGACTGAAGGGGAGACGCTCGGCCATGCTTTACCGCATAACGCTTGCCATCACCGGACGGCAGCCAGTGGTGTGGATTTCAAATTCGGCCCGGATCTGCCGTTCCGGTGCATGCCATTGTTATTTGCCGTTTGGCCACCATAGTTCAAGCGGTTTTCGTTCATCACCTTCGAACGGACCTTGACGGTAGCCGAGTTCGATCAATTCACCTTGTATCGAGTATTTGTGCGCTTCAGGACCGATATAAGTACCGGCCACGATTGTTGCAGTGCATTTGAGTGTACCGCCACAGACAGGATGTGGAAGATCCGCCCAATTCTTTTCTGAGATCACAACATCCTCATTGCCGCATTTCAGGCAGGATTGCGGACGCGATCGAAGTGATTGCCATTCGCCAAGGTTTTGATCGTAATCTTCGCATTCTGCGATCCATTTTCGGCAGAGATCAGGTTCGAAATCGTGCTCAAATTCGTTTTCTTCGAGGTTGCGACGGTGCTGTTCGCGACGTTCAAGTCGTCGTTGACGTGATTCGCGATCTTCGTCGAACGCTTCGGCAACGGTCACTGTGTTGCATTGAGAGCACCAGATGTGGCGTTGGAGCATGTGCATGTGGCGACCGTCATCGAATACGTATTCACGTGGCAAGTAGTCGATATCGCAGTTGAAGTCGCACGTATCGCAGTTGAAGTGAAACATACGGGTCGTTTAGCAAATAACGTCAAACATCACCGGACGCGGACCAGTTGATGTGATTTGAAAATTGCGGCACCGACCGCGTTCCGGTGCATGTGGTTGTTATCCGCTATCTCTTCGGTCGCTTGAAGATCATCTCATAACTGGCGGAACTGTACTTTGATGTAGCTCGACGGGCAAAGACGAGCTCCCAACCCTCACCACCCAGTCGATCAAGTGCCATCTGGAATGTTGTGTCACTTGGGGATTCGATCGTGTATTCCCATTCAGTTGTCGAGGTGCCTGTACTGGTCAACCCAAACAGTTGTGCGATCAAAAGGGCACTCAGCAACCCGATGATGATCTGCACTTGAAGCTTTGAGATCACGGGAGCACCGGCAGGATCGGTGGAGGCCTTAGGCGTTTTGCTCTCTTGTGGTTTAGGCGCAGCGGGCTTGGGTTTCGGTGGATTGGGCGGAGGTGCAGGCTTTTTATCAAGGATACTGCCCTTCGTCTCGCATTTCAGGCACTTCGCAGTGCGTCCGATGTACGCATCTGGAGCGTCCTGAGTGTGATTACATGCGGGGCAAACAAATACGGCCATGGCTTAGCGGATAACGACCCAAATCACCGGGTTGCGGCCAGCGACTTGGAATTCAGAAAACGCCCGGCCCGCAACTCCGGTGCATTTGATTGTTATGTGGCCTTCGCGTGCCATTTGGCGTGGCAATGAAGACATTGTTGCGCCCGCGGGGTTGCGAGGCTTTTGCCACAGTGAGGGCACGGCGAAGGCGGCTCGACCCAGTACTCTAATAGATCTCTGAATTCCTGTCGAAGATTGTCGTCGCTTGTGTCCACTGTCGCTGCAAAGCTTTCGATTGCCGTTTTCTCAGCTTGCAACGCGATATGGGCGACGTTGTCAGTATGGCCAGCGGTCAGTGTCTGCAAACTGTAGCTTAGACAGGTGACGATCGAATTCAGCACTTCCAAAGCGCCAAGTTGAGCCCCACGGTTCGACGACGTGATGGCGATGTGGACTAGAAACGGAATGGCGTGGGCAGCGGATTGAAAGAGTTGAAGCCCCGTCATTTCTGTGAGGCTTAGCTCGAGTTGAAATACGATGTCCGCTTTTGATTCGACGGAATCTGCCGCGAGTGCCGTAAGGAGTTGTCCGATGTCAGGGTGATCTCCGTTTGGCATCGCGCCCCAGTCAATGGAACTGACATCAGCAAGGTCACGCATATTGCCACATAACGCTTAGCATCACCCGGTGGCGGCGAGCGATGCTGCGATTTGAAAACGTGCACCACCGCCACTCGGGTGCATGCTTTTGTTATTTGGCGG
>CAZAIB010000215.1:0-3886 GCA_964485095.1 uncultured Planctomycetaceae bacterium
CGTCGCTCTTTGCGTGCTAATGCCCATCACGGCAGTGGCTCAGCAAGGCCCACCCAAGAAAATCGCCTCCGTCGAAGGCGTCACCGAATACCAACTCGCCAACGGCGCGCGGGTGCTGTTGTTCCCTGAGCGAACCAAGCCCACCATCACGGTCAACATGACTGTACTTGTTGGTTCTCGCCACGAAGGTTACGGCGAAGCCGGGATGGCTCACCTGTTGGAACACATGGTCTTCAAGGGCACGCCAACGTTTCCCGATGTACCAACCGCATTGCGAGATCATGGTGCCAATTTCAATGGAACAACAAACCGCGACCGCACCAACTACTTCGAAACACTCCCGACGGCTGATTCGAATCTTGAGTTCGCTATCAAGCTGGAGTCCGATCGACTGGTCAACAGCTACATCAAGAACGAAGACCTGCAGTCGGAATTCACAGTGGTCCGTAACGAATTCGAACGCAGCGAGAACAACCCTACAGGCGTC
This sequence comes from uncultured Planctomycetaceae bacterium, assembly GCA_964485095.1. Lineage (GTDB taxonomy): Bacteria > Planctomycetota > Planctomycetia > Planctomycetales > Planctomycetaceae > CAYNWT01. The sequence continues at coordinate 488 of CAZAIB010000215.1, forward strand.
TTGTCGAACCGCGTGATGTCAGCGGCCTACGAATGGCACAACTATGGCAAGACAACCATCGGCAATCGATCCGACATCGAAAAGGTTCCAGTCGAGAATCTCAGAGCCTTCTACCGCAAGTACTACCAACCGGACAACGTTGTACTGATCGTGACCGGCCGCTTCGAAGAAAAACGCGCGCTCGAACTGGTCAACAAGTACCTTGGTTCAATCCCGCGTCCTGAGCGAAAACTTACGGCCGCTTACACGATCGAACCACCGCAGGATGGCGAACGCAGAGTCGAACTGCGCCGCGTCGGGAAAATCGGTTCGGTCATGGCTGCGTACCACATACCGGCCGCCGGCCACGAGGACTACGCTCCGTTGTCAATTCTGGCCAGCATCCTGTCGGAAGACAAAGTCGGACTGCTGCAGAAGAAACTTGTCGAATCAGACCTGGCAACAAGCGTGTTCGCTCGCAGCGACAACGCTCACGACCCGGGGCTGTTCTCAGTGTCGACTCAGCCGTCCGAGGGCTACCTGGAACGGGCTCGCAAGGAGCTTCTGACAACGCTGGACAAGCTTGGCGAAGAAACTTACACCGAAGAAGCCGTGAAGCGTGCGAAGAAGCGACAGGAGTTGGCTTCAGAACGATTGATGTTCGACGCGAACCGCATGGCGTCAGCGTTGAGTAGCGCGTCTGCTCTTGGCGACTGGCGACTGCTGTTCGTACAGCGCGATCGACTTCAGAAGGTTACGGTTGAGGACGTGAGGCGAGTTGCCAAGACGTACTTCGTTCCACACAACCGAACTGTGGGAACATTTGTGCCGACAGACTCACCGAAGCGGGCCAGCATTCCGATGGTCGCATCGCTTTCGAAGATCGTTGACAAGTACGAGGGTGGCAAAGCCATTGAATCTGGTGAGGCGTTCGACGCGACACCGGAGAACCTGACGGCTCGAGTCGAAACCATGGAAATGAACGGGCTCAAGGTCGGCCTGCTACAGAAGAAGAACCGCGGCAATACGGTCAACATGACCATTAACCTGCGGTACGGCAACGAAGAATCACTTAACGGTATGACCACGGCAGCGGGCATGGTGTCCCGCATGCTGATGGCCGGCACGAAGACAAAAGACCGCCAGGCACTCCAAGCGCGGATGGCGGAACTTGGTGTTCGCATCGGTGGCGGTGGTGGACGCGGTCGAGGCCGTCGGCGTCGTGGTGGCGGAGGCGGTGGAGGTGCGGTCGGTTCGCTGGGCTTCTCAATCTCAGCCAAACGTGAGTCGCTGGTTCCGGCCATCGAACTGCTGGGCGAAATCCTTCGCGAGCCAGCGTTCCCGTCTGACTTCTTCAATCAGACAAAACGCCGCATGGTGAGTGGAGCCAAACGCGGTCTGGATGAACCGGGCAGCAAAGCCGGGAACATGATGTCGCGAACATTGTCAAAGTACCCGAAGTCGGACGTGCGATACGTACCAACCACTGAGGAGAGCATTGAACGCGTTGAGAACCTGTCGCTCGACGACGTCATCGCTGTCTACACAAAGCAGATCGGTTCCAACACGGGCGAAGTTGCCATCGTCGGCGACTTCGACAAAGACGCGGCGCTGACCGCACTCGCAAAAATCGTGAAGGACTGGGACACATCGGTGTCTGTGCGTCCGATCGAACGCGATGCGAAGACTGACCAGGCTGGAATGAAGAAGGACATCGTGACCCCGGACAAGGCCAACGCCACGTTCATGGCGGGCCATTCCTTCAGCATGAAAGAAGAAGACCCGGACACGGAAGCGCTGTTACTGGGCAACTTCATTTTCGGTGGTAGCACCCTGTCATCTCGAATCGGTAACCGTATTCGCCAGAAGGAAGGCTTGTCCTACGGAGCGACCTCATCGGTTCGCATTCCAACTCGCGGAACAGATGCGCGATTCTCAATGAGTGCCATCACGAACCCGGTGAATATGGACGCCGTCGAAAAAGCCGCGATGGAAGAACTTGAGATGTTCCTCAAAGACGGACCGACAGAACAGGAAGTAGCCGACGCAAAGAACGCGTGGTTGGAACGTCAAAAAGTCTCTCGTTCCAATGACGGTTCAATCGCAGGCCAGATTATTTCCAACCTGCACCTCGGTCGCACATTCGAGTTCACCGCGAACCGCGAAAAGCGGATTTCGGAACTCACACCAACGGCGATCCGAGATGCGTTCCGCAAGCACGTGGACCCGAAGAAGTTGGTAATCCTGCGAGCGGGTGATCTGTAATCAGACCGCTGGTTAACTGACGCAAGGGCCTCTCGATCTGAGAGGCCCTTTTTTTGCCTCAGGCCGTCCGGTCTAAACCGCAACATACAATTCTCACTACCCTTCAACATCAACCTTCAAGGCCTGGCAATGCACGACAAGCCAAAGGAATCTGACTGGAAACACTTCAAGACCCTGAACGAAGTCGTTCTACAACGCCTGGCCCAGCAGGCGTTGGACTCAATTCAATCAATCGCAACCAGTGAGGATCGCAGCCCGTACGATCGCTATCAGGAGATAGTGGCGGAGACAAAGGACTGGGATGAGAAGTTCAGAATCGGCTTCGGTCAGTTCAGCCGCTCTCGCATGCTCATGCAGATCGGATATCTTCACAGTCTGCAACTGGTCCACGATGACGAGTTCGCCGGGTTCAGTTCTGACGTGCAGACATGGGTCGCGAACTTTGTGGGCGGCGAATAGTTGTAACCTCCCTCGCGCAATTGGTGGTTGTTCTCCGGGTCGCCCGGGCAGGTTTCGGTCCGTCACTATTTTGGGTGGCCGGGATTGGACTGAGCCCGCGAAGGAAACCCCGGTTCGATTGACGAGCAGGGTTTCAATCTTAGTGAAACGTTCGAATCACGTTCCGGGGTTTCACTCGTGCCTCGCTCCAACCCCGGCCACCCATTTATTCACAGCCACGGAGCGTGACGGCTACTTTCCGCGTAACGGTTCGCTACTTGACCTCAGTAAGCGAAGTGCCGTCTTTATCCTTGGTGAGTTGCAGCCGCTGAGCGGACTTCGAGCTTGAGTGCTTTGCGACGGCGTCCAGGAAAGTGTTGTTGTGTGAGAGGACTATTAGCTGCCGTGACTGATCGCCGACGCTGGCGACAATCTCTGCCGTCTTCGCCAGACGCGTTTGGTCCAGGTTTGTGATTGGGTCGTCAATGACAATCACCTTCTTACTTGTGTCGTCGTCTTGTGAAAGCGACGTAATGAACAAGGCGAACGCCAGCATGTTTCTTTCGCCGCTGCTAAGTGCTGCATCAAACGGACGTTCGGACTTGCTGGCCTTGTCGTCCAGCTTCACGGCCTTCTCTGCACCGTCGAAGCAAACTCGAATTTGCACCGATGGCGGCTTTGTGCGGTTGTTGGTCGCGAATTCGCCCAAGCCAAAGC
>CAZAIB010000216.1:0-3803 GCA_964485095.1 uncultured Planctomycetaceae bacterium
ACAGTCGGCTGGTTGAAGCCAGTGGTGTTGTTGCCAGCGACTGCCATTACAGGACTTACACGAGAACAACTTGTCGCGGTGCTTGCTCACGAGTTGGCTCATGTACGTCGGTATGATTATGTTGTGAACCTGTGTCAGGGCGTGATCGAAACGCTCTTGTTCTATCACCCGGCGATCTGGTTGCTTTCAAGATACATTCGCCGAGAGCGCGAGAATTGCTGCGATGATGTTGCGATCGGGCTCACGGGCGAACCCGTGGATTACGCGCGGGCACTCACCCAACTCGCGGAATTTCCTCCGGTTCCAAAACTTGCCACGGCTGCAAACGGCGGCGAACTCAAAGCACGAGTCCGTCGGCTTCTGGGTCGTCCGTCGGCTGCGGGCAGTAACCCACCACGTACGGCGGGGCTTGTGTGCTTGATCGCGCTCGTTCTCGTTTCGGTGGCGATTACGACCAGTGCAGCGCCGATTGGCGAACAAAGTGAGGAGAGGCTGTACGGAACCGTCGACGGAAAGACCTTCCCGATTTTTGTGTTCGCGAAGCACGTCATCTTCCGCAACGGTCGGATTGTCGACTTTGACAGTGCGTTGAAAGAACTCGAAGAACTGCACAAAGCCGGGACACCTGGATTGTCGGTGCATTTCACGGAGGGTCTGACTGGCAAACGCCAGGAGAGATTCAATCAGTTCGTTTTTGTTCGTCGCCTGCCTGTGGCCTATGTGGAACCGATGCATGGCGACCGGTACGACCGTGTTCGAACCAAAGATGATTTCAAGAGTGACCCCGCGCTGGCGGCCAGGGGGACTGTGCTGGGGAGTGATGGTGCGCCGGTCGCCGGAGCAACTGTAGTCGTCTTGCCGTATAAGAAAGCTCGGTTCGTCAGCAAGACTCGGGTCTGGTTCAATGGTGATGGAGAACTCAGTTATCCCGGTCTGTATGAAGTGGCCCGCACAGACGAGCGCGGCCAGTTTCAAATCCATCCGGGCACCAGCGACTATTTCCTGATCGCCTCGCATGAATCCGGGGTTGTATCGACCGTAGTCGGCGAATCCGAAGAGCCAACGCTCTTGCGGCTTGAGAAGTGGTCGCGTCTGGGGGGGCGAGTCATTACTTCTCCGGAGACGAAGGAGCGGTTGCAGCTTTGGTCGACTCGGACGGACGGCCTGCTGGTTTGTGTCGATGTGCCGTTCGATGCCAGTGGGCGGTTTACACTGAAACGACTCGTGCCCGGCAAACAACGAGTCGTGCGTTCGTCGAATCAGTCGACAGTCTCGTCAGACAAAGTGATCACACTCAAACCGGATGAGGGTCAGACTGTTTTCCTTCGTCCCCTTTCACGTGCAAAGCTCGCAAAAATTCACAACCGTGATCGCGACGCAGAGCTGTCGATGGATGTTGATGTTGGCGACCCGGAACCTGCGACGTTCGAGTCATTCAATCGTGCGAGGTTCGATCAGCTTCGGAACAGTTGGCGACCGGTGCTACTGGAGTTCGCAGCACCAAACGATGCCGAAAGCCAGGCTATCCGTAAGCGCGTTTTCAATCACGAGTACGTCATCGACTCGCTGGAAGAAAACCGGTTCGCGCTGATGACAGTTGATCCTGAATCCGATGTTGGGAAGGCAATCATTGAGGAGTATGTTGGAGAAGGTGCGGACACACCGCGCTACGCACTGTTCCCGCGAAGCCGGTACCAGGATCCGCAAACGATCTGGGAACCTCATCGAAGAAACATGGATTTTCTGCGGGTAGTTGAAAGTGCAGGTAAACCGCCTGCAGCGAAGCCGCTTCCTCTTGTGATTGCGAAGCATACCCTGATTTTTGAGAACGAAGTCGTTGCCTGGAAGCAATACGTGGCCAGGGCCAGTGAGCTAGCCAGGTCTCAAAACGTGTCCCTGGACTTTCACTACACCGAGGCAGGAAGTAAACGCGAGGCGGAGTTCGATAAGAAAAGAAAGGAACTCCGTCAGGAGTTGAACACGTGGGGAATGCACACGGCGACCCTCGGGCCTCGAGCCTCGAATCGCCTGGATGACGTCAGGAGCTCAGCCGATCTTGTTCGTGACGGACGTGAGATCAATGGCCAAATCGTGACACCCAACGGTGACGCGGCCACGCAGCCAACACAGATTCTCATGTTGCCGGACGACCAGAAAGTGACCGTCAGCCTCAAGGGGCCAGCGCTACGCTACCCACTTGAAGAGAACACAGTCCGCGCTCTGGACGGGCGATTTACTTTCAAGGTGTCCGACGAGAGTACGGTGTTTGTGTTCCTGAGCGATCAGGGTTACAGCTATCAAAGCTACGATCAGTTGGTGAAGTCAGACAACGCCATCGTGCAACTCAACGAATGGGCCACCGTTAGCGGCGAGATTGATGGAATCGGATTCACTCAGACCGTTACGATTTCATCGCAGCTGGTTGGGACGCAGGTTTCGTTTTCAGACTCATTAACGGTCCCATCTCGCGCGAAGTTTCGGCATCGAGTTATCCCTGGCAAGGTTCGAGTTGGAAGAAGTGTGACGACCGGGAATGGATTGTCGTCTGGCTTTTCTGTTGAGACGGCAAATATCGATCCCGGTGACAGCCACGCGGTTCCAGATGCGGAGATCCCACGGGGAGTTCTCCAGAAGATCATGGACTACCACGCTCAGCAGCGAGCCGAACGCGAATCGCGACGCGTGAAGCGTCAGTCAAAAAAGAAGTGATGAAGTGATGAAGTGATGAAGGGTTGAAGGGTTGAAGTTGGTCGTCCGTATGTAGTAACGAGTAGTTCTATGTTGGCTGTCGAAATACTCAATCATCCGCTTGTGAATCTCATCGGTTGGACTTTGCTGCACTTTCTGTGGCAAGGCGCAATCGTGGGCGTGATTGTCGCTGCATTGCTGGCGGGACTGCGCAGGCGAAGCGCGTCGGTGCGATACGTTGTCGGGATTGTTGGGCTGGCTGTTATGGCAGTTTGCCCGCTGATCACGATGGCGACGCTCCCCCGAGCCGAAGTCGCTTCGCTTGCAGTCTCGGACTTGCCTGTCACTTCGAGCGTGGAGTTCGACGTGGTCCCGACTACTGAGATAGTTTTTGATGCGACTGCTGTTGAACTGCCGGAACCGGTGCTTGTCGCCGACGGACCCGAGTTGGAGGTGAGTTTCTCTGAGCGCGTTGCCAACTGGACACCGTGGATCGCGGGAGTGTGGTTTGTGGGCGTCGCGTTGCTCTCGTTGCGGCTGTTGTTCTCGTGGTTCCAGGTCCGTCGGATGGGTCGAGCCGGAATCAGCGCTGTTGGTGATCGAGTTCAAAGCCTGTTCGATGACATCTCACAGCGACTGGCGCTGCGGCGAGTTGTCCGCGTGTTTGAATCGTCGCTGATCGCCGTGCCGGCGACCATCGGGTGGCTACGCCCCATCGTGCTGCTGCCAGCGACCGCGATCACAGGTTTGACTGACGAACAGCTAACCGCCGTCCTCGCGCACGAGTTGGCTCATGTGCGTCGTCATGACTACGCGGTGAACCTGGTTCAGGGTGTGATCGAAACACTGCTGTTTTTCCATCCGGCCGTCTGGCTGCTTTCATCACGCATCCGGACAGAACGCGAACACTGTTGCGACGACGAAGCGGTCTCAACAACCGGCAAACCCACCGAGTACGCTCGTGCTCTGACTCAGCTTGCGACCATCGGCGCTGCACCGCCGTTGGCCACTGCCGCAACCGACGGTGAGTTGACAACTCGCGTTCGGCGACTGGTCCAGCGGTCCGCACCTGCAACCGCGGCTCCGAGATTGTCCGGGTTAATCACACTTCTGAC
>CAZAIB010000217.1:0-3793 GCA_964485095.1 uncultured Planctomycetaceae bacterium
AGGAGGCACTTCAGAAATTGCGGCTACCGCTACACATAAAGGAGACGCGCTCTAGAAGACCGGCATCTTGTTGGTTCAACGACGTTCGTTTTGCCGACAGACTGCATGTCGCAATTCGAATGCTCAATGCCTGTGAGATGCCGGGCTTCTCGATCACAGAACGATCGGCTCAATCACGAATGCTTCCTGACAGGCGCAAAAAAAGTCGGCCGGGTTCACCGGCCGACTTAATCAAATTGTTCGCTGTGGACCTACGAGATCGTTACCGTCTCCATGACATCGCCCTGAGCGATTGCGTCGACGACATCCTGGCCTTCGGTGACCTTGCCAAACACTGAGTGCTTGTTGTCAAGGTGTGGTGTTGGGCCGTGGGTAATGAAGAACTGAGAACCGTTTGTGTTTGGTCCCGAGTTGGCCATTGAGAGAATGCCGGCAGAGTCGTGGCGCAGTTCCGGGTGGAACTCGTCTTCGAACTTATAACCGGGGCCACCGGTTCCGGTTCCTTCCGGGCAACCGCCCTGAATCATGAAGTCTGCGATGACCCGGTGGAACTTGAGTCCGTTGTAGAAACCGTCGTTGGCCAGCTTCGTAAAGTTCTCGACTGTCTTTGGCACCTTGTCTTCGAAAAGTTCGATCGTGATGGTGCCTTTGGACGTTTGGAAAGTTGCCGTGCTCATTTGTCGCTCGTGGAGTTAAAAATCTTCGAATGGTGATGAAAGCGGGTGTTTGCTGACGGGAAAGATGTTACGCAGTCTGACTGCGGGCTTCCAGTCGTGGTCTGAGGACTTACACGGCATTGATGGCCGCGGGCCACATTGAGGCGAACACAATTCCGGTAACGATTCCGTAAAGCACGCCGTCCAGGAGGTTCATGATCACGGCCCGTTTTGGTGTTCCGAACCAGATATCGTTGGGCAACGCTGCGAAACAGTACGCCAGTACGCCGGCGGTTCCGGTGAAACGGAACACGCTGATCCAGCTTTCACCAGGGGCCACGGCGAACGAGGCCAGGTAGCCGATGAACGTAGACGTGACGACGAAGGTCAGGAATGTCAGCAGCATGTTCTTACCCATGTTGGGCATTCCGGCCCAGACATTCAGGGTTCCAAACGGGCCTGCTTTGTAGTCGGCCTTCTTGTCCGGATCTTTCATGTCGGACGGCACTACAAAAGGAAAAATGTAGCGGCCCGGTTTCAGTCCCCTGCAAAGTGCACGGAGGTCGTCTTCCTTCTCGCTTTTTTGCCAGTCAGGTTTGTGATGCGGCGACAGTGCCCAACAAATAAAGCTGGCGAACCAGACTGCGATCGCGCAACAGAGTATTGGGAGCCAGAGTTCCAATAATGCGTCCAATGTCCTACTCCCCTTCGTTTTCTTCAAATGTGACGGCAGCAGGACCTGGAACCGGTTGAGTCCACGCGCGTTGGAGTTCGTTTGGTTGACCAGGGTTGGGGTGCTTCCGGTTGGATGTGATGCGAGCGCGGATGTAGACCTCATCGCCCGTGAAGTTGTAAGTCAGGGTTCCGCCATCCATGTTGGCGGTTGCCAGAACACGACCGATGCCCGCATTCCAGTTTCGATCGGTTTCTTTGACAGCCTGCTTCTTCGGAAGGTCTTTCTTAAGTGTCCCGATGAACTCAACGTTGAACATGGTGCCTTGCTGCTTAGCCAATTCCAGCGTCAGGCCTTGATCTGTCGCTTCGACTTTCGACAGCGAGACTCCTGATGAGGAATAGAACCGACCGGATTCCATGGCTTCGATTAGCGAGCCCGGCGTCAGTTGATCGGCCATGACCATCACCCAGCCGCGGCCCGGCTGACTTGCCGTTCCGGGAACTTTTTGGTGATAGCTGTGGCCATCGTCAACGGCGATGCCGTACATGACCGGAAGTTTTAGGACGCCCATTCGCATGGCGTTGATGATGTCCCACATGCGTTCGGTTCCAGGGCGTGTCTTGTCCCCGGCGTTGTTGACGCTGGGGTGTCCGTTGTAGACCTCGAAGAATTTCTCACCGATCAGCTGCATCAAATCACGTTCGGTGACGGCGTAGCCAAAGTTGGGATGGTTCACGTGAATCATCATTGGCTGCTTTGTGCGTTCGCGTTGCGATACCGCTGCACTGACATTGTTCTGCAGAACTTCCAGAACACTGTTTCCACCCATCCGTGGGATGAGTTCTTTGATGTTGGAGACGTTGAGATGCAGCGGCTTATTGCCGAACGCGTCCGAAATTTCTTCGCCATGCATCAGGAGGAATTCGCCCGGCTTCTCCAGACGGTCTCGCGTTTCGGTGAACTTCTTCAGGCGAACCTCCAGTTTGCCGTCGGTAGTTCGTTCGTCAGTCCATTCCGGGAAGGCGGCTTTGAGTTTGTCGTATGCGGTTTGGCCGCCCTTGTTTTTCGCGACGTCGGTCCAGCGTTCTTTTGCCTGCAATGTGTTGTGATCGGTGAATGTCAGGAAGCTGTAGCCGTGGTCCCGGTACCACTTGGCGATCATTTCCGGGTAGTCATCTCCGTCACTCCAGAGAGAATGCGTGTGAAGATTCCCTTTGTATTGCTTCTCCTGAGCGACCACGGGGCTGGAGGCAAGCAGCAGGATCAGGAGGAACCAAAGACTGTCCAGAGTGGGTTTTCGGCCGGAGTTTGGCGTTTTCGCAGGTATTTTCACGACTCTCCCCCTTGGAAATGGTTCTTCGCGCGAGTCGCGAATTTCACGAGTATAATGGTGTGCAGTGATGAATTCGAAGGAATACACTACGTGGCCTTGGTTCAGCCAAGAGCCGTGGGTGGTAATCCCGATTCAATATGACAGGCAACTTCAGGAGACGGATTTAATGAGCAATCCATATTCATACGCCGAGGACAACTTCGGTGGCAGTTTTGCAGATGGCTTTGCTGCTGACGCGCAGTTAAGTGATCGGATGGCGTTCATCCGTCGGACGTACCTTCACGTCTTCGGCGGGATCCTGGCGTTCATCGCTTTAGAGACTCTGTACTTCACGACTCCCGTGGGTCCGGCGATCGCGAACCTCATCGGTCCGAACTGGTGGATGGCTTTGCTCGGATTCATCTTCGTCAGTTGGATCGCAGAACGCTGGGCTCATTCCGGTGCGAGTGTTGGGAAGCAGTATCTTGGGTTGTCACTGTTTGTGTTCGCTGAATCCATCATCTTCGTTCCGCTGTTGATGATCGCGAGTATGCAGGGGCCGAACATCATTCCAACGGCCGCGTTTCTGACAATGGTTGTGTTTGGAGCCCTGACGTTCCTTGTGTTCGTTACGAAGAAGGACTTCTCGTTCATGCGAGGCTTCCTCTTCGCAGGAAGTATCGCAGCTCTGGGGCTGATCTTCGCGGGCATGATTTTCGGATTTAACCTCGGCATTGTGTTTGTTGGAGCGATGGTGCTGCTGCTGTCGGGCTACATTCTGTACGACACATCAAACATCCTGCACCACTACCGAACAGACCAGCACGTTGGTGCAGCACTGGCTTTGTTCGGTTCTATCGCAACACTGTTCTGGTACATGATCCGCCTGGTCATGATTCTCGCCAACAACGACTGACGCTAACGGTTGGTTGGTATCCGGTTGGTGTTGGGATTGCCGCTCCGCTGTTGGTTGCGACTGACTGAGGGCCGCGGGGCCGGGCCGGATGGCAGTTGATAATTGAAATGGTGAAAGCTCGCTTCGGATTCGGAGCGGGCTTTTTTCATGCGCGGTGGGACGCGGGCGGGATGCTGTGGAAATCTCAAATCTCAAATCTCAAATCTCAAATCTCAAATCTCAAATCTCAAATC
>CAZAIB010000218.1:0-3715 GCA_964485095.1 uncultured Planctomycetaceae bacterium
TCTTTGGTGAATCAACGCTCGACGACACGTTGCTGATCGATGGTAAATCCCGCGGTGTGGCTAACGTGTTCGTGTATTTGAAGGAGGCCCCGGAAGGCTACCGGAAAGCCGAGAACGAGCAGTTGGAACCCGTTCAATTTGGCTTGGTCGGCAAGTCATTCAAGCCGCGGAATACGGTGGTGCGAACCGGACAACGAGTTCAGTACATCAACAGGTCGGCGACCTTGATAAATATTCACTCGAGGCCAATGAAGAACTCGGGATCGAATATGTCGGTTAAAGCCATGGACGTGAGGGGTGTCGCAGGGCGAGAGTACAAGCGCGCCGAGACGATACCGGTTCGTGTGAGTTCAGACTTCCATGCGTGGTTGCGAGCGTATCAGTTGCCGCTGGATCATCCGTTCGGGACAGTGACCGACAGTGCCGGGCGGTTCACTATTCAGGGATTGCCGCCGGGCGAACACACCCTTTCGCTGTGGCATGAGACGTTCGGCAGGCTGCCGGAACTAAAGGTGACCGTACCCGAAGCCGGAGCAATGCCGAACCGGAAACTGCACACAGTAAGGATTGGCGCGAAGACGAAAGTGGAGGCACTGAAGCGTAGTGTTGCCGTCTTGAAGGAACGGTTTGGTGAGGGGCATCCGCAGATCGTCGCGAAGAAAAAAGAGCTTGAGATTTGGAAGTCGTTGGTTGAAAGCAGAAAGCAGGACGAGCCGGACAGGTCGAAGCCGCGTTAGTCTAACCGTGCTGACTCGCTTCGCGACGAATCGACTGAGGTCCCCAGTCGGCATGCGATTCACATGAGGGCCACGCACAGCCGACGTTGGGCTGGCTCGCTATGGCCAGTCCGTACACTCACTTTCGATGCTCAATGATGACGCGCTTGTAGCGTCGTTCGGACGCTACGTGCCAGGGCCTTTACGCTGTACGGTTTGGGAAGGACGTTGTGTCCTGCGGTGCGAGCTCTGTCAAGGACCTTGTCGTCAATGTGTCCGGAGACAAGCAGTGCCAGTAATTTGGGAGCAGTTTTCTGCAGTTCGCTAACCAAGTTGCATCCATCGCCATCGGGTAGTTGTAGGTCGACCACTACTAGATCGAATTCCTTGTGAGCGATTTCCTGTCGGGCGGCCTCGATGGAACCGACCGTGCTGACCTCGTACCCATGCGATTTTAGGGCTTGTTCTGAGGTGCGGCGGACTGCCGAGTTGTCTTCCACAACCAGGATACGTTCCTTGCCGCCCGTCGTGAATTGATGGGGGGTGAGCTGAGTCGTGCTGCTGGCCTTATCGACCGTTGGCAGATAAATCGAAAATGTCGCTCCCTGACCAACTTGACTTCTTACGCGTATCGTCCCCCCGGCTTTCTCAATGATCTGTTGGCAGGTGGCAAGTCCGATTCCGAAACCGGTCCCGTCCTTCGCTGTGGTGAAGAACGGCTGGAAGATTCGATCGAAATCTTCTTCAGCGATACCGCACCCTGTGTCGGAGATCTCCAGCAGAACGCTTTGTTTCAGCTGCATTTCCGGAAGTTCAGAACTACGCAACTCGACTTCCGTAATAGAGAAGCTCAGCTTGCCCTCATCTTGCATCGCCTTGCGAGCGTTTGTGGCCAGATTGAGTAGCACGAGTTGAATGTGGCCCGGATCGATTTCGACTTTGTCATTGACGTTGGGTGAACATTCCACGTCCACTTCAATTTGTTCGCCGACTGCTCGCTGTAGTAAGCTTTCCGTGCGGTGAACGGTGTCTGAAAGTCGAACAACCTGAGTCACGGGAAGGTCGTTTCCACTGAACATCAACAGCGAACGAGTCAATTCGGTTGCTCGGTCGCACGCATGCAGGATGTCGGCTTGTAGACTTTCGGGACTGCATTTAGCGCCCTCCATCGACATTAGTTCGGTCGAAGCGACAACGACACACATCAGATTGTTGAAGTCGTGGGCGACAGCGCCCGCCAGACGTGCCATTGCTTCATGCTTTTGTGCCCGCAGCAGATTGTCCTGCAGTGTCCTGGTTTCGGTGATATCTTTCACTCCGCCGATGATCCGAACCAGTTTGCCGTCTTTTAAGACAGGCCGCGAATGATCGCGAAGCCAGCGCGTTTCGCCGTCACTATTGACGATACGGTATTCATGCACCGTTGGCATGCCAGCTTTCAGTTGCTCCCAGACGACCTCGCCCACTTTCAGGTCCTCGGGTTTCATGATGGCCGTCCAGCCGCCTTTGTCAGCCAATTCAGTCGCGGTGTACCCAACAATACGTTCGTAGGAACCCGCAACGACGTTGGGGACCAACGGAAAAACCGTCATGTCGGTTTCATAGAGATAGTCTGATGTCAGTTCAGAAAAACGGCGGAACTGTTCTTCACGAGTCTTCAGCGATAGCTCAGTTTCCTTCTGCGACGTCAAGTCAATCGCAGTGGCGACCAGTTTCTGTGGTTGGTTGTTTTCATCGAATTGCATACGGCCCGAATTTCGGACCCACCCGACCAATCCGTCGCGCCGCGTGATCTGGTGTTCGAATTCGAAACGGCCCGTTTCCTGATCCAGGGCTTCGAAAATCTGATCGCGCAGGTCATCCTCGGGTGAAGCCAGCAACGTTGAGAAGGCTTCGATGTTACGGGGGTAGTCGGTTGGCTCTAAGCCGTAAATTTCACCAACCCGGGACGACCAGCGAAGGGTGTCCGAACCCGCGTCCCAACTCCAAATACCAACTTGTGCTCCATGAAGTGCTGATTGCAATTCATCCGTCGTAAACTGGTCCAGCATTCCGCCTCCGCGAATTATGGTGTCGCCCGGCTTCAACTGGCAGCGATTGTATGACTCTCATGAACACGAATAGCTGCCTCGTGGCGACTATATCTGTGCTGCGAATCACACCGACGTCAGCTGGATTGATACTATGTGCACTGGGTCCGCCAGTGCAACGCCGACAGTGGCACCGAACGTCCGAATGTTCCAGGTCGTTCGAGAAGTACAGTCCTCGCCTGACTTTCACTTGAACTCACTAACCGAGTCAACCGCTTAGAAGATGCCGCTGGCCCATTGCTAAGCCAGGTGGAGTCGAGCTACGCCGCTTTTGACTGCGGTTCGGTGGACCTCAGATCGTAGTCCAGTTCGCCGGTGGCGACGAAGTGTCTGGCAACGCGTTCCAGTTGTTCCATTTCACGTTGCAGCAACTCGCGGTATTCGGTGGTCTGCTGTTTGGTTAGGTCAACCGGTAGCTCGATGGGCTCGCCACCGAACAAGTAGCACTTCGCGAACGGTTTCGGAAGAACCATGTCGGTCCAGCTGCCTTTGATGCTCCATTCACGCGTCACGATTGCGTAAGTCGGAACCACTGCGTGCTGAGTCTTCGATGCCAGGAACACAATGCCGTCTTTGACTTCACGCCGTGGTCCGCGTGGACCGTCGGGAGTGATTGTGAAATGCAGGTCTTTGGTTTCTTCAATCATCCGCTTGGCGGCCTGTGCTCCGCCCCGGCTACTGGAACCGCGAAACGGTTTCAGGCCCAGTGATTGCAGAGCCGTCGCCAGGAGGCCGCCGTCGGTGTGTCGGCTGACAAGGATCCCGCACTTGCGCGGGATCTTTCCGAACGAGGCCAGTACGATGGCGTCATGCCACAGGCAGTAGGCGTAGCGTTTGGCCCCCACCGGTTCGTCGTAGCAACTGGATTCCGGTTTCAGAAACTTCACTTCGGTCCGCACCGTCACAAAC
>CAZAIB010000219.1:0-3707 GCA_964485095.1 uncultured Planctomycetaceae bacterium
CAGCTGTTGAGTACGCAGTCATGCTTGCTCTGATCATCGTCGTTTGCCTCGCAGCTATCTCAGCTGTCGGTACAAAGGCTAATCAGAAGTTCAACGAAGTCGGTACCTACCTGTCATAGGTAACGCTGAGTTCGTAACCGAACGCTAACGTCCCGCCTGGGTTTTTCCTGGGCGGGACGATCTGCGTAACAACAACCACCTCTCTACGAGAGAAAAGCAAAACATATGTTTCCGTTCTGGATGGAACTGTCCGCTGTTGATCTCCTTCAATGGACGGGCGTCATTGTCGCCGCGGTTACCTGGTTCCTCATGGGACTTTGTCGACCTACTGGCGCTTAGTGACCTTTGAAGTTCGCTCTCGGAAACTTTCCTCCCCAACGCTGAAGTCAGAAAGGTCCCCCAATGGACTGGCAATCACTTATCATGGACAACTGGCACGTAAAGCTCGTGTCCATCGTTCTTATCGTCGCCGCCTGGATTGACGGCAAGGAACTTCGAGTTCCTAACTGGATTACATTTCCGATGGTTCTTACCGGCTTGATCTACAGCACGTGGGTCGGTGGCTGGGCTGGACTCGGCGGTGGCCTGCTTGGAATGGTCACTGGCCTGCTAACTCTGCTTCCACTGTACGCAGTTGGTGGCATGGGTGCTGGCGACGTGAAGCTCATGGCCGGCATCGGTGCCTGGCTTGGGTGGAAGATTACCTTCTACGCATTCTGTGTCTCAACCATTGTCGGAGCCATCATGGCGGTCTGCATGGTTCTTTACCGAGGCGCTTTCGAGAAGCACTACAAGCAGTTTCTGCTGATTTTGATGGAGTGGGTGAACATCAAGAACCCAAGCGAACTGTCGCGAATTGCCGCAGAACGCAAGCCAACGATGTTCCTGTTGCCTTACGGCATTCCCATATGCATCGGATCAATTGGCTACTTCATGTTCGCAGGCCTGATGTAGGTGAAGGTCGCTGCACGCGAGCTTCGCAAACGAAGTTACTAACCCATCAACCCATATACCTCAGAAAGTCAATTCTCTCGTTACGGTCGTTATAAAGTGAAGCTGTTTCACCAGACGACCGATGAAAGCTCTGGAAGGTTTCATCTTTCAGACCACTGCGCGAGATGCGTTCTGAGGTTGGGTTGAAGGCGGCCACCAGGCCAATTTCACACACAATCAAGACCCGCGGGAAGACCCAAGGGCTGTGGAGGGGAAAGATGAAGTCGAAATCAATCGTACTACTCGCATTTGCGGGAATCTGTGGTCTAGTGGCAATGCTCGGTGTCAGAAAAGCTCTAAGCTCCAAGGAACCCGCGGTGGAAACCGTGCCGGTTTTGGTTGCTACGACTGAGCTGACAGCCATGGCTCTACTCGACGAAACAAACAGTGAATTCAAAGCAGTTCCAGTCACGGATGTCCCTGAAGGTGCGATCACTGATCGTGCTCAATACGAGGACCGAAGCGTCAAGATTCGATCCTTGCCGGGCGACTGGATTACGGAATCCAAACTGAATCCAGTCGGTGTTAAAGGTGCCAGTGGGCTCATTCCTAAAGGGATGCGAGTGGTTACAGTTGGTGTGGATCAAACAACCAGTCACAGTGGTATGTTGACACCAGGTAACCGGGTGGACGTCATGCTGACCTACCTGGCTCGAACCGAAGAGGGTTCGACTCAACGTACTCGTACAGTTCTACAGTTCATCGAAATCTTCGCTGTCGACAAGTTGGTTGATGGTGGCGGCAACGCAAACCTGAACGAAAGCAACACACGTAACGTCTCCGTCCTGGTTACGCCAGAACACGGTCACTTGCTGCTGTTGGCTGAAAAGAAGGGTGACATTCACCTGGCTTTGCGTTCAAACCTCGACACTGAAACGGCGACTACCACGGGAATTTCTGCGGAAGAGCTGGAAGGCAACCTATCTGGTGCCGGAGACACACAGAGTCGTCGTGATAAGCTGGCAGAAATGCATGCTGAAGATGCAGCAGAACTAGCAGAAGCGGAAACTCCACCACTGGATAGCTTCCTGCAGGATGCTGCAGTCGGATCAACAGTCAACGCAGCCGCCACGGTTGCACCGACACCAGCTCCCAACAACGTTTGGGAGATGACCATCTATTCCGGTGGCGAAGCGACAAAACACGAAGTGATTGAAGAAGTCAAAGAAGAGCCTGTCTCTTCTGCGAATAGCGACACCAAAGACGGTAAGAAGTCATTCTGGCGAGGCCTGATGGGTGCTTACTTCCACGGTGCTTAAGGGCGTAGAGTTTTAAATTGTCGCCGCCACGTTGTGTGGTGGTCTGACAGGGTTTTAGGTTCATGCGGAGCATGGACCAAGTTGGGGGGAAATCGAGGTCGGCGACCGCAAGGTATGTCGACTTCGATCCTTCTTCTGAAGCAGGGGGTGCAGGGATGCATCGGCGTAAAGCGATATTGCTGTTGTTGGCCGCTTGTGGTTTCGTACTACCAGCCGTTGGGACGCTGCGTGCACAGCAGGACGAGCCGCAGGCTCAGTCACCCAGTGAGGCCGTGACTTTTCTTCGTGATGGGATCAACTCCATCAAGTTGACTGAGCAAGCCTCAAGGATTCTTGAGCACTCTGCCAGAATCAAAAGCGTCGATGGCCACGACCCTAAGGTCCTGGACGTCCAGGCACTCTCCACAACGCAAATCCGAATGCACGGACTTGCCACTGGTGTGACCGACCTCATCGTCACTGATGAGTTTGACAAACGGTTCACTGTGGAGGTCTTCGTGGCCGGCGATGTTCGGCACCTCAAGACTCTCATCAAGAGACTTTACCCACAGTCGTCGATTGACGTGATCGAAGTCAAAGGCAGCGTGATTCTCAATGGCTGGATGACTCAGCCAGAGCAAATCAACGAAGTCGTGGCGATCGCAGAGAACTTCTACGACAAGGTTCTGAACCACATGAAAGTTGGCGGCGTTCAACAGGTCATGCTGGAATGTCAGATTCTTGAAGTACAGCGTTCGAAGATGCGACGGTTCGGCGTGAACTTTCTTCTGAACGGAGAAGATGCCAACTTTGCTTCGACTGTCGGTAGCCTGGCCGGAATCACCGGTGGTGGGCTGGGTGGATTCGCACAAGGTGCCACGGGACTCGGAGACTCAAACCTGTCCTTTGGACTGTTTAATTCCAATCGAGTCTTCCAGGGCTTTGTTCAGGCTTTGCGTGAAGAAGGAATGCTAAAGCTGCAGTCTGTTCCATCGATTGTGACAACCAACGGAGCGCCCGCCACTATTCTTAGCGGTGGTGAAGTTCCCATTGTTGTCCCGGCGGGACTTGGCACCGTCGCCATTGAATTCCGAAGCTTCGGTATTCAGATGGACGCGGTTCCGATCATCCTGGGCAACGGTCGCGTACGACTCAAGCTACGACCTGAAGTCAGCGAACGAGACTTCTCGAGTGCGGTGACCGTCGATGGTATCGCCGTGCCTGGTTTCACCGTCAGACGTGCTGAAACACAGGTTGAAATGCAGTTCGGGCAGACGCTGGCAATCGGTGGCCTTGTGTCCCGACGTGAAACCGCAACGACATCAAAAGTCCCGCTGTTTGGTGAACTTCCATGGCTGGGCACGTTGTTCAGCCGAAAGACATCAGACTGGTCTGAGAGTGAGCTCATCATCCTTGTAACACCACAGTACGCATCTGGCATGTCTGCTGGCGAATTGCCACCGGGCGGACCTGGAA
>CAZAIB010000220.1:0-3588 GCA_964485095.1 uncultured Planctomycetaceae bacterium
TGGAACCGCCGTCGCCGCCTCAGCCGACTATGAAGCCGAAGATCAGGAGCTCACACTCTCCACTCCGGGAACCAACGCAACCCTGTCTGTGTTCGTCGTTGGTGACACAGATGTCGAGAACGATGAGACGTTCTTCGTGGATCTGTTGGGGCTCAACGCGAATGGTCGCGACGTTACCTTCGCAGACGATCGGGGGATCGGAACCATTGAAAACGACGACGATAATGATGACGACGATGACACTCCCCCAATGGATGGCGCGTGCGACTCGCACTCTGAGAGCGGCGCGTTCCTCGTTAACGGGACGCTGTTTGTCATTGGAACCGACGGCAACGATGTACTGCGCACTTCCGAAGGACGAACCAACACGCGCGTCTGGGTGAACGGTTCGAGAACGACGTGGCGATCGGAGGATGTGACTGATCTGGTTATGTGTGGATTTGACGGCAGAGACGTTCTCAGGCGAACTGGCGGACAGACCACAAAGCCGGCCCTGCTGGAGGGTGGCAATGGCAACGACAGGTTCTTCGGTGGCATCGGGCCGGACACGATTCGTGGCGGTGGCGGCAATGACAACCTCCGCGGCGGGCGCGGTCACGATTACCTTGACGGTGGCGTGGGCAACGACCGACTTCGCGGACAGCGTGGACGTGACGTCATTGATGGCGGCGATGGCAACGATGTGATTTATGGTGGCACCGGAAACGACATCCTGCTTGGAGCGACAGGGAGAGACCGTATATTTGGGAATGGTGGAATGGATCTGGTCATCGGTGGTGAGGACCGAGACACGGTGGATGGCGGCTCTGGTGCGGACATCGTAGTTGCGGGTTCAATGAGCCACAGTACAGACGATCTGTCTGACATTCTTGACGAATGGACCAACACCGACCGCGATCTGGAGCAACGAATCGCCAACATTCGAGGCGACAATCCATCGGCGGACCGCGACAACGGAAACGCATTCCTGAACACGGACACCGTCAGTGACGAAACCAAACGGGAGAACCTGTTCGGCCGCAGCGGAACCGATTGGTTCTTCGCCACGGAGTCAGATCGTCTCAAGGATCTCAGAGGCTTTGAAGAGCTCGATCTACTGTAAACCGAGGCGGCGTGACGACGATGTCCCAGAGCCGAAGGACTACGCCCCCCTTTCCGTTAGGATCGAGTCACACTTGCTGAACAAGAAGTTGAACGAGTGATTCGTCTGCTTCATTGCGCGACTCAGTATCTTCCAGAAGCCACATCGCCAGGACCGTCTCCAGCCGCGCGAGGGATGCCTTCGATTCAATAATAGCGGGCACCTGCATGAGAGCGAGAAAGCAGAACATCTCCAGCCCGAGGTCCGGTCGGCCGGGTGATCCTTGCCCAATGCGTAGTATGGATTCAATGAGGTTAAGAAGTACGGGAACAATAATCATCGCAAAGAAGAAGAGCGTTTGGCGAGTAAGCGATTTGCGGCGCGTCTTCAAGACAGTTGTAGCAGCTTCCCCAAGCTCACCCGCTTTGATCAGTTTCTTTGTTTTGTAGTCGGCATTTGGAGACAGGGTTGCCGTCAGCAGATTCTCGACTTGGGTTGCCATCGGACTTTGCCTTTTCAAGTCTGGATCCAGGTTGCCGGGAGTGATGTGGTTTTCGAATTCGGCACCGACCCGCGTTCCGGTGCATGTTGTTGTTATACGCCGTGTTTTGCAGGAACGGCTTGCGCGAAGAGGTCACTTGTCGACAGCTCTGTGATCAGTTGACGAAAATCACTGGGAATTGCGTGACGGAGTTGGTGTCGCCTGTTGAAAAAGAAGGTGGCAAGGTTCGAGAAGTACTGGAGTGAGGCAATGATGGCGAACCTAAATGTAGGAACCGTGGCAAGGAGTCGGTCAGGCAGTAGCCCAATTGATGCCGACACGCCATTCGCTGTAGCGTGGACTGAGTTGGACAACAGTGCGTAGACTCCGTCACGTCGGTCCTTTGACCATGTCGCAGGGTGTTTTCGCACGGAATCATGCCAATAGAAGGCAGACTTGCCTTTCTGAAGGCGATTGCGAACTTTCTCTGGCAGGCTCTGAAAGTACTGGTTTGAAATGAGGTCCGACTCGCACAACTTGATGATCCATTCCTGTTGGGCTGGATCAGTGTTGCACGCAACCTTATCGGCAATTGTCTGAAGCTCCACCACAGAGTGGTAGTGGTAAAGTGAAATGCGAAATTCACGCACAACTTTGGGGACAGACTCAACAAAGAGATAAACGAAAGCGTCGTGTGTCTCGATAATATCTCGGGCCAGGCTCGCGACTCCGTGAACGCTGCCGAGGAGTCGACTATCGCATACGGTGATCAGGTCATGAATCGAACCGATCTGGTGTGTCGCGTGGATGTAGTGATTCGTCGCGAGCCACGATCGTAAGTCGTAGGCCTTTGTCCTTGGACGTCGAGGACAGACGTGCGGGCGCCGACTGCGAGCTCAGTCAATCGGTTGAAAAGTGTGCCTCCGTTGCTCATGGGATAAGTTACTCCGTCATTGCGTCATCGCTGAAACAATGACACGGGAACCGCTGTAGAGGTTCATTGGCGTATAAAGAATCCATGAAAGCCGTGTGTTGCGGGCTGAGTAAACTCAGCCCGCATGGGGTCATCGCCCCACGAGCTGACTGCCGAAGCAGTCGCTCAATCACACATAGATTATTCGTAAAGGAAACACACGGCATGAAAATACTCGCACTCGACCTCGGAAAATTTTGGTAATTCGGCCGCGCCGGTCACTGTTGCCTGATTGATACTGTCTGGGAACAAGCCCCGCATAGCGCTTGGCATCACCGGACGGCGGGAGTGATGCTTGATTTGAGATTCGGCCCGGATTCGCCGTTCCGGTGCATGCAGTTGTTAGCTGGCCTATGCAGCTACGAATCGCGATTTAACAAAGTTGAGGAACGCATCCCAAGACTCCAGGTCAGGAAAGCGTGACTTCGAGATCATGGCGTAGTTTGGCCCCTCTTTCCAGTAGAGGAGACACATCGTGTCTGATGCTCGGAACTTCGTAAATGCATCCCAAGCGATCCGTGACTCTGATGCGTCGGCCTTCATCCTGACCCCGTCAGCGTCAATGGTGGTTTCATATGGGTGAAGGGCATCAGGGTGTGCACCAAGGAGTCTTCGGAGCGCGACTCTACTGCGAATGTATGGGACCAAGAGAATTGCGGGCAAGAAGATGCAGACGGCAAACAGAATTCGATTTGATGCCTCTTGGGAATAGGGCCGAGTCGAGACGGCGACCGCGATGAATACCAGTATGAACACGGCTATCACACCGATCGAAAGCCACAATCGATATCTCCATGGCTGGCCCGCGAGTCGATAGGCATGCAGCAAGTCGGCTTCCGTCATACAGCCAGACAAGTCGATTGTTGGCAAGTTGTCGGGCTGAGTGTCGCGCATCACAGCAGTTACTCACTTTGCCAGCCAATCGTCAAACATCACCGGACTGCCGCCGGTGACTTTGATTTGTGATTACGCGACCGGCGGCAGGTCCGGTGCATGCATTTGATACTCATCATGTCCTTGCCTGAGCAAGCGAGCCTATCCATTACGGTCTAG
>CAZAIB010000221.1:0-3569 GCA_964485095.1 uncultured Planctomycetaceae bacterium
GCAAGCCATCCAGCATCGTCGTGAATTGTTCGACCGACATGAACGACTTGTTCTGTGGCGACGAACCGGCGTAGCAGGTCGGGCACGTCAGGTTGCAGCTTTGCGTGATCTCAATCAACATGTTGCAGCTGTGGTTGGCAACCTGGTCGCCGCAATGCTGCGACGGTCCGCAGCAACAAGCGACCTGTTCAATTTCCTCACTGGCGACGTAGTAGTGCCGCGCATCAGAAGCCAGTAATGCTCCGAAGTCGCCATGTTCGGCGCATGTCTTCTCCAGAATCACCTGGTCGCCACGCTTGCGAACAAAGGCAGGAACCTTCGTCAGGCAGTCGGGACAGATACTGATTGTTTCCTTGATCAGTTCGCCAGAACCAAAATCCGGGATTGCCTCTCGGGCATTCTGCAGCAGCGGTAATTTCATAGTGGTCTTGTCAGTTTCCGAATGTCCATCTCGTGAAGTCGCAATCGATCACCAGACCAGGTACTGTCAGGCAGTCAAAGCGGCATTCATCGGTCAGGTTCACCAAGTTGGTTGATCCCGATGCACCTTCGGCATCGAACGCAGTGTTCCAGTCGAACCGACGCTGGTAACCGTATCACCTTACAGCTTTGCAGCCATCAAGTCAGTAGTTCCCGGGTCCCCAGGAGTTGCGGCACGAAGACAGATGTGTGTAAGGGGTGGCCGTTGTATCCGTCGGCACAATTGACGGGCAGTCAGTATAGTTGGGAGAGCGATAGATGAGCAGTGACGTTGCTGAACGGTTACGAACCAGCCAGCTTGGACGAGGGCTTAACGATCAGCAACTTGCCCAGCTTTCGGAGGCTATCACCGAGCGGAAATTTGCGAGCGGAGAGGTCGTCTTCCGGCAGGACGATCCGGGCAACAGCCTGTTCATCGTAATTAAGGGCCGAGTCAAGATTAGCGTCTCGCGATTTGCCGGCCAGGAAACATTCGTCGATCACCTAACGGTTGGGGAACACTTCGGTGAGATGGCCATCCTGACCGGGGGCAAACGGGTGGTCACGATGACATCTGTGATGGATTCCACATTGTTGGAGCTTGAACAGGCGGAGTTCAACCGGCTGATGGACGAGGTACCCGGTCTGGCCGCAAACCTGTCCCGCACCCTCGGGTTCCGTCTGAGACGTGAAACATCCGGGAAGACTCCGCGCAATGTCGACCGCGTTATTGGGGTCGTGCACACGTCGCCGGAGACCCACGATGTCCTGTCGCTGGTTGCAGAGAAACTGGCAGAAAGTGACGAGGCGATTCGGGTGCTCTGCGATTCACGAGTCACGCGGAGTGCGCAGAACTACCGCGTGAGTGAGCCGCCACCGAATCTACATACGATGACCGAAGCGGATTGGGTTCGTGAATCGCTGGCTCAACAAACCAGCCACGAGGGACACACACTTGTTGAACTCAACGAAGCCGCATCGACTGAGAAACTGGGCGGCATCCTGCCGCAGTGTCAACAGGTTTGGTGGCTGGTCAGGCCGCAGGACGAACAGATCGCGCGTCAACGGCTTTCGGAAGTGACGCTGGCGAATCCGTCGCTGCTGCAGCGCATGTACTGGGTGTGGGTCGTTGATGAAGGCATCAACCCCAACGACATTCCAGCGGCGCCCGAGGCCATCACGCACCTTAGCTTTAAGTTTGTTTGCAGCCCTTCCAGTTCCGCATCCAGCCGACTGCAGGAACACAGTATTTCGCGACTGGTTCGACACGTCCGCCGCACGCGACTGGGGCTGGCTCTGGGAGGCGGCGCTGCGCGGGGGTTGGCGCATCTGGGCGTGCTTAAGGTTCTTGAGCGCGAGGGGATTTATTTTGACATCATTACCGGAACCAGCGCCGGTGCTTTGATGGCTTTGCCTTACGCGTTTGGATGGGATCCTGATTTCGCGTCGACGACATTCGGTTCCGATCTGACTCCGTCATGGCCTTTTCGCATGCTGCCCAAGGGCAAGCAGTGGTTCATGATCTACAAGTATCGATCCAACGGTTGGGACGCGATGCTGCGCAACCATTTTGGTGATGTGCAACTTGAACAACTGCTGCTGCCGCTAAGTACCGTCACTGTTGATCTGATTACAGGTCGTGAAGTTGTGCGAGATCGCGGTGACGCGGTGAATGGCGTACTGGAGAGCATTAATCTGCCTCAAATTTCCCGACCGATCCTGAGGGACGGCATGGCGTTGGTCGATGGTGGCATCATCAACAATGTGCCCAGCGACCTACTGGCTGAACGGGGAGCCGACATGGTGATCGGAGTTGATATCGCGTCGCGACTTTCGCACGAGTTCGCCGGCAATGTGCCGGGGTTGTCCAGGTCGGCGATGAAGAAAGCCGGGCAGTTTGAGACCATCATGCGTTCGAACGAAGTTCAGGATCACCTCATCACGACGCTGCGAACATCGGACGTTGACTTCATGATTAATGTCGATACCTCTGGGTACGACTTCGCTGATTTCACTCTGTCAAAAGAACTGTCAGAAGTCGGCGAACGTGCTGTTGAGGCGATTTTGCCTGACCTCAGACAACGTCTTGCGGAACAGGAACAATCCGAGTCCGTGGCAACTGGCTAGTGGCGCTCGCAGCTGTTGTAACCTGGCGAACAGGCTTCACAGATGGAACCTGAGGCGTACGAATGGCGGTACAGCCACGTGCCGTGCGAGCGCCGATAACTGTCCGGCGATTTCGCTGTACTTGAGGCCTCCGAGCCCCAAGGTCGTAGAGCGTTGATCGCTTGCAAGCGTTGATCGAAATTCAGCGTGGACCGGCCCCTTGTTGAGGTGGGTGAGTCGCTGAACCTTGGGGCTCGGAGGCCCGCAAGTACATTTCAAGGTGACCGCCGTGTCTGGCACGTATCGGTAGACGAACCACTACGTCCTTTGACAGCCATGCGGCGGCAGCTATCGCGGGCTCTCTAACAACAGGTTCAGCACGTTGTCGGTGAACCCCGGGTCGGACGTGAGTCCTTCGTGGCTGGCGAAGATGAATGTCGTATGGCGCCAATTAACGGGGCTCACCAGTTTTGGCTGCCAGGGAACACTGTCGCTCAGTCGTTCATCCATCAACGCACTGGTCCGGAGTACCGTTCCGTCGCCGGGCGCGCGGGAAAGTTCGGATAGTCGTCCGGTTTGAGGGTTGACTGCCAACCGCGCCGTCGTGTCGATTGAATCTCCGGCGATCAGATACATAGACGTTCCGGCGGGAGGACTCGCCGGCTGATCGAGTGCCTGGTGGAGCTGTTTGGCTCTCATCAGCGACTTGGCCACGTGGTCGTAGGCAATCGCGTGTCGCTGCTGACGTGTTTCTACGTGCGGAAGTAACTTCTGCAATTCGTGGTCCTGATTCGGATCCAGTAGCCCCCATCCGAAATGTTGCCAGACGTTGACGTCGTAGAGGTCTACGCCCTGGGGATGGCCGTCACACACGACCGCGGCATGACGGGGGCGTGGCATCAGCTGATAGGGGGCTGGCATGGTTCCAAGAATTGCAGCCGAGTACTTCGGGAGGAAAGGAGCCAGCCTCTTTCCATTCACCAGGTCCTGAAGCACCTTTGGCG
>CAZAIB010000222.1:0-3474 GCA_964485095.1 uncultured Planctomycetaceae bacterium
AGTCTGCTGGAACGCGCTCGGTTGCGAGACGCGTTGGCGTGGCGGCAACTTGCGAATCTCTATGGGCCGCTGGTCGCGAGTTGGTGCCGCAAATCGCTGACCGATCCGCATGCCGTCGCCGATTGCGTTCAGGATGTGTTCGCGAGCGTCGCAGTTTCTTTGGATTCCTTCGAGCCGACGCACAAAGTTGGCTCGTTTCGCGCGTGGCTGTGGACGATCACGCGAAACAAAATCCGAGATCACATTCGGCGGAACGGAAAGCACCCGCTCGGGACGGGGCGATCGTCCATGATGCTCGCGCTAAACAACGTTGTCGACCCGGTTCCGAATGAAGAACCCACTGAATCACTCCAGCTTCAGGAACTCACGGAGCGGGCGCTGGCTCAGGTTAGATTGGAGTTCGAGGAACGAACGTGGCAGGCATTCTGGCGGTCAGTCGTGGATGGAATTTGCTCTGCGCAGGTCGCTCAGGAGCTCGGGATAACCGCCGCAACGGTTCGGCAGTACCGAAGTCGAATCCTCAGACGGTTGCGACAGCAACTCGGTGATGTGCCGTAGGTTACGGCATCAGGTAGAAATTGCTGTCACGCAACTTTCGTTTTAGAAAGTGTCCGTTGGTGAGGTATTTCAATGACATTGACTATGGCAACACGCAGCGAGAATCGAACAGGCTGTCTGGATAGCGACCAACTAGAACGCTACGCCGGCGGTTGGATGAACGAGGCTGAGTACGAGCGAACCGATTTGCACGTGAGCGGATGCCGCTACTGCCAATCACAGCTTGCTGCAATTCCGTTCTCCACTGACGCGCTCACGGAATCGCTCCGTGATTGTACGACCGACCAGATCCAGTCCGCGGAGAGCCCGATTGTGCAGGGAGCGATCCAGGCGGCTGGCGATCTCATGTCTGGTGATCCCGAGGTTCCCTCGGAGGTGTGGGAACCGACCCAATCGGTCGGTGCGTATGACCTCATCAGCGCACTTGGACGTGGCGGAATGGGAACCGTCTATCTCGCCAGGCACCGCGAACTGGGCAAACGCGTTGCGATCAAACTACTGCCCACGCTGCCGAGTCAACGCGAGGAGGTTCGCGCTCGGTTTGCGAGGGAGATCCAGGCGGTTGGCAGTTTGGATGATCCGCGTATTGTCGCCGCGACCGACGCGGGTCAAGTTGACGGCACTCGGTTCCTGGTGATGGAACACGTGGCCGGGCTCGATCTCTCCAGGCTGTGTCGGCACGTTGGTCGGTTGCGAATTTCTGATGCGTGCGACATCGCCCGGCAAGTGGCGCAGGGACTCTCGACAGCGCACGCGGCGGGTGTTGTTCATCGCGACATCAAACCTTCCAATTTGATGCTGAACGAGTCCGGCCAGGTGAAGATTCTGGACTTTGGTCTCGCGCAGCTTGGGCGAGCGGACGATGCATCGCTGGAACTGACAACGGTCGGACAGCTGCTGGGGACCCTCGATTACATGGCTCCTGAGCAAGCCGAGCGAAGCGGCGTTGTCGACTATCGCGCGGATCTGTATTCACTGGGCGCGACGTTGTTCCGCTTGTTGGCCGGCAGAGCACCGCTGGCCGCGTCCCCGGATCAATCGCCGCTTGAGAAGCTGCGTCTGCTGGCGAATCACTCGGCACCGAAAATCAGCAGTCTGCGGGATGACGTACCTGACGTCCTTGTGAAACTCATCGCTGAGTTGCTGGATTCTCGTCCCGAACACCGACCGCCGAGCCCGGCACACGTGGCCGAGCAACTGGAGCCGTTCGCCCAGGGTTCTGATTTGCCCGCACTGTTGCGCTGCGCTCAGGAACGAGAAGCAATCAATCCGGCGTCGTCAGCTATTCCGAGTCAGCTGCGAACCAAACTCACGAGCCCAGGTTCCGACAGTCCGCGCAGGGGCTTTTGGTTGCGGTGGCTACTGGTGCCATTGCTCATCTTTGGCGGATTTGTTCTGACGATCGAAACCCAAAAGGGAAATATCGTCATTCAATCAGACGTGGCTGGTGTCCAGGTCAACATCGTTAAGGAGGGCGAGACGGTCCAGGGTGTCACAATCAAACAGGAGCCAACGTCGACTCGGCTCCGCGCTGGCAAGTACGAGGTCATCATCGATGGTGCCACGGACAACTTAATGGTGGAGAACGGATCCGTGACCCTCACCCGCCGTGGGACGCATGTGGTGACGATCACGGAGAAGCCAAAACCTTCTCCCCAACCAACACCGCGCCGAGAAGACGTATCCACCTCCGGACCGACCTACGAAGACAAAACGCTGGCGGACTGGGTGGATGTCGTCCGGCGCGAACGCAGTCCCGAGCGACTATATCACGCGTTCGAAGCCATTGAGAAGTTGGCGACCCAGAAGAAGCACGCCAAGGTTGTCACAGAAGCGTTGCTGACTTGGTTCAGAGCCTCCAACGGATCTGAATCCTTCCGCATGGGTGACCGCCCCCACCACATCGACCGTGACGCATTCGCTCTGTTGTGGAATGTGAACGAGGGCAAACCGTTCTACGAAGTCCTGGCCGGTGAACTGGAAGTCTCTGACGAGTCGCAACAAGCACGATTACTCCAACGTGGCTACGTGCGTGAACCCGAGAATGATGACTGGGCACCACTTCTTAAATGGTTGAAGCTGCAGCTCAATAAGATCGGTCCAGACGAACTCAAGAGTCAATCGAACGACCCCATCATGCTGTATCTGTTGACCTTTCTCGGAACAAAGGAAGCAGACGAAGATGAGAAGCAGAAAATCGTCGATTACCTCACAAAGGAAGCGCTCGCGACCAAAGACAATGCCGTATGGTGGCAGGGAATTGGCCCGACTCGTGACAGTAACGGTTTGTCTCAATGGCCGCAGATTGACGCGAGAATCCACCGGCAGTCAATCCGCTTCCTTCGGGACTCTGACGATGCTTCACTGATTTCACAGGCTGCGATGTATCTGCGTTCAAGCCGAGACCTGGCCCACGGCGAGCGAGTAGTCGTGGGCAAGGCGATTGAGAAACAGCTTCAGCGACTTACGGACTCGGATGATCTGCTGACTCTGTCACTCGTCCCCGACAATTATAACTCTGAAGTTAGAATGCGAACCGACGTGGTGTCGACGCAGTGGACACGGCGTAACGGCGATTACCGAGACTACCATGACAATCCCGGCATGAAAGCCAACGCGGCAATCGAGTTGCTGGACCTGGCCAGACACATCGGCTGGACCGATGAACTCGACGCTGTACTCAGCGGGCTGGAGGAAAAGCTCGGAATGGACTCGACTGTTACCTACCGGCCAACAGCCGTCTCCTGGCCGAGTTTGGTCATTACCGAACATCGAAACGGTTGGGACGACGACGGCTTCAATGTTCTCAGACAACTCCACCGCGCGCGAGTTCCTGGCTATGAACAGTCGGCGCTACGGGTGCTGATTCATCTTCATCCCGTGTTGGCGGACCGGCGCAAACAAGAGTGACCAATG
>CAZAIB010000223.1:0-3200 GCA_964485095.1 uncultured Planctomycetaceae bacterium
GTGTTGGCGGTGGTGGCGGCGGTATCGGCGGCGGTGGAGCTGCTGGTGGCGCTGCCGGTCAGGCTGGTGCCGCTGGTGGAACGCTGACTGTTCAACAGCCAGTGCTTGAAACCATTAACGTCGGAACCACTGTTAGTGTTCCGGACGGTGGTACTGTGCTACTGGGTGGTATCAAACGCCTCCGCGAAGGTCGCAACATGGCTGGCGTACCGATCCTCAATAAGATTCCGTACATCTCTCGTTTGTTCAAGAACAGTGGTGTCGGACGTGATACTGAGAGCGTGATGCTGATGGTGACACCAAGGATCATTATCCAGGAAGAAGAGGAAGAACTTGTCCTCGGAACTCTGGTCAACTGATTCGAAGTGTTGCTGAAACCTGGTGCCCCGGCACCAACCCCCGTGTGGGATCGGTTCTCAAGGCCTGATCCCACATCAATGAGAAGGTGTTTCATTGTGGGATTGGCCCGACGGCTGTGTGGGCAGCCGTCGGCCGCCAATTCGATTCACTTCTCAACCAAATACCTGAGTACTTCCTTAGGGTCCGAGCCGTCGCGAATTGCGGGATTCGCGGCGGCTTTCTTCATGCGCTGATAGGCAGCGGGGGAATGTCCTGTCAGAATGAAGCTCCAAATGATTCTGCCAGCTCGATGCAGATTGAGAGTTTTCAGTTAAGGGAGACGTAGCATGGTTGTGACCTTCACTATTCTGATTTCAGCGTTGTGCTTAGGTGGGAACGACTTGTCATTTGCCGAGTTTGAAACTCTCCATAAGCGTCTTCAGCCGTCCCCCAACGAACCGTGGAAGACGATTCCCTGGAAGATCTCGCTCCTGGAAGCTCAGCGCGAAGCGGCCAGACTGCAGAAGCCACTGTTCATCTGGGCCATGGACGGGCACCCGATGGGCTGCACTTGAAACAACGGTGTACTCGACCGTGCGTCGACATTTGCAGATCCAAAGATCATTAGCATGCTTAAGAGCGACTTCGTGGTTGTCGCGATAGACCAGGCGTATCAGCGACGACAAAAAGACGCTGAGGGTGACTTCTTCAGGAAGATCTCCAAACAAAGCCCGCGCACTCCAGGGGGAACTCAACAGGGACTCTACGCCGCTGCTCCCAACGGAACGCTACTGGGCTTCACAAACAACCGCTCACCCGCGCGGGTGCAGAAGATGTTGCTGGAAGCGACTGAAGGCGAGATAGAAACAGCTGAAGGAATCACAGATCCGAAACGCGATCGTCGGTACAGTCCTGAACCACCAGTTGGCGGACTTGTGGTTCGCATGAACGCGAAGGTGCTGGATGGCTACGATCAACCGAAGAACGACTCGGAAAAGATTTTCCAACAGTCCGTCTCGCGAGACAACCTCTGGATCACGAAGGACGAACACACCGCCCTGGTAAGCGGGACCGTACCTGAGTTGTTGCAGCGAAGGATCGCCAGGTTCCACCTTGTTGATAATACGCGTGGTGAACCGACTATGTGGAAGGACGCCGAAATCGTCAGTTGCGAAATGTCGATTGAGGGAACCACTCTCCGCGGCAAGGCCCACCTGCGTTCGCGAAAAGGTGATCGTGAGTTTCAGTGTGAACTACTCGGTCGAATAGCAACCAAAGACGGTCAGGTCACACGTTTCGATGTTGTTGCCAAAGGCGGCTTCCGTGGCGAAGGCCGGTACACGAAGCGTGCTCCCAAAGGAACGTTCCCGTTAGCAATCGCGTTTACTCTGGCCGACATGCAGGACATCGCCGACAAGATTCCGCCGCAGGGTTCACGCGGTTGGGTCGATGGCTACATGAAGCTGCGGTAACTACTTCAGCTTCAGAATTGCTTCGACCTCGACCGGAATGTTTCCTGGCAGAGAGCCCATGCCAACGGCGCTGCGAGCAGCCAGACCGCTGTCGCCGAAGACCTCAACCATGAGGTCACTGAAGCCGTTGATCACTTTGGGTTGGTTCTTGAACCCCGGAACACAGTTCACCATTCCGAGGACTTTGACCACTCGATCAACTTTGTCGAGGCTTCCCAGGTGAGCCTTAATCGTGGCCAGCATCGTGAGACCAACCACGCGAGCGGCCGCGTTGCCTTCTTCTTCGGTAATCTCGTCACCAACCCGGCCCTGAAGCCATCGGCCGTTCCCGTCAATCGGACCCTGTCCGGAAACGTAGGCCATGCCATCGACGATGACGACTGGAGCGTAGGTTCCCGCTGCCGGTGGGGCTTCCGGGAGTTCCAAACCGAGTTCAATAATGCGTGCTTCAAAGCTCATCGTGGTTCCTTTGTTTAATGTTGGTCATGGTAATCTCCCAAAATTGTCGAAACCAGCCACGCGAGTTGCGAGATGTTGTGAACCGGTGTCCGGATTCCACGTTCGTGGGATGTCGGGGGTATTGTTGCGGGCGAATTGCATTGGCCCCCCATGTCTTTAGAATGTGAGAAGACGATATTTCAATACGATTTTTGTCGTCCGCACCTCTATGAGTGGAGCCGCTTAGATGGACGCCGCAGTGCTTGCGCAGACCACCGTTTGGAAAGTCGTTGGACTGGCAGTAGGAGGTTTTCTACTCCTGCTGGCTTTGATATTCGTGGCGGTTTTCTTCCGCTACTTCAACCTGTGGTTTCGCGGTTTCGTTTCCCGCGCGAGAATCGGTCCGATCGCCTTGGTCGTCATGGCGCTTCGGAAGGTAAACCCAACTGTCATCGTCGATTCCAAAGTCATGGCGGTTCAAGCCGGACTTAGCGAGATCACCACCGAAGGTATGGAAGCTCATTACCTTGCTGGCGGTAACGTACCTCTGATCGTTCGGTCGCTGATCGCGGCTCACCGTGCTCAGTTGGGCTTGGACTGGGATACAGCGGCGGCGATTGATCTGGCCGGCCGTAACGTACTTGAAGCGGTTCAAACAAGCGTTGACCCGAAAGTCATCGATTGCCCAGACCCGTCTCGACACGGTCGCACAACTTTGGACGGCGTCGCTAAGGATGGAATTCAGCTGAAGGCGAGAGCTCGAGTGACTGTCCGAACGAACCTCGGACAGTTGGTTGGTGGAGCCACAGAAGAAACCGTCATCGCTCGGGTTGGTGAGGGAATCGTCTCAGCCATTGGTTCCTGTGAAACACACAAAGAGGTTTTGGCTAATCCGATGCTTATCGCCCAGGCCGTTTTGAACAAGGGGCTTGACTCTCAAACAGCTTACGC
>CAZAIB010000224.1:0-3173 GCA_964485095.1 uncultured Planctomycetaceae bacterium
AAGCTGCTCTTTAGCGGTCTATGCAAGTACTCATAGGAAGGACATACCTCATGAAGAAGACGCTTTTGTTCGCGGCAATTGCTGCGTTGTTAATCCCGCAGGCATTCGCCCAGCGGGGAGGCCAAAGGGGCCAGGGTGGACGGCAACGAGGCGGCGGTGGCGGTGGTCAGCGCGGCGGCTTCGGCGGTGGCCAGCGCGGTGGCGGCGGCCTGACGGATCCACTTGCTGGTGTAATTGACACTAACAAGGACGGCGTCATAAGCGCCGACGAACTGGAAAAAGCCACTGCCAGCCTGAAGTCATTGGACGCAGACGGCGACGGCACAATCAGCGCCGACGAAATGCGCAACGCGATGCGAGCCAGCTTCGGTGGCGGACGCGGTGGAGCAGGTGGGCGTGGCGGCGGAGGCCGTGGCGGTGGACCAGGAAGTCCTGGTTCGTCAACGTTGGAACGAGCCGGACTGGCTCTGAACCAGGCTGCACCTGACGTGACGATTCACGACGACAAAGGTGGCAATGTTCGCCTTGCCGATTTCAAAGGCAAGCACACCGTCATCGTGTTCGGGTGCCTGACCTGACCTCCTTTCCTACGAAATGTCTCCGGTCTGGAGGCTGTATACCGTGATTACAAAGAAAAAGACGTCAACATCTTTTTCGTCTACAAATCTCTTGCCCACCCGCAGTCCAGCGGGTTTGTTCGCCCAGCGAATCTCGAAGAACGCCTGATGCACGTCGAGAAGGCAAAAGAGTCACTCGGGACCACTGTTCCATGGCTCGTTGATTCCATGAAGAACGAACTCAAACACGCGATGGGCGACCGACCCAACTCTGAGTTCATCATCGATCCTGACGGCAAAATTATTCGCATGCGAGACTGGAGCAGCCCTGAAACGCTGCGTGCAGATCTCACAGAACTCGTTGGAAAGATCGACAACCCGACCGATCCACGAAGCCTCAACATGCGAACCAACTTCGCTCCGACTGACGTTGCTCGTGGCGTTGTTGAGCGCTTGAACAAAGAAGAACGAACTCAGGCGATCAAAGTAGAAACCAAACCCGGTAAGCACCCGGCTTACGTCAAACTGCGAGCCGAGGGCACGTCAGATTTGATCGGTGGCGATCCAGGTAAGGTCTACCTTGGTTTCTTTGTGGATCCGATCCACCGGGTTCACTGGAACAACCAGGCAGGCCCCGTTCAGGTCGAAGTAAACGGTAAGACGGTTACTGGTCCAAAGGTTGATGAAGAAGCCGATGCAGATCCACGCGAGTTCTTCGTTGAGGTCGACAAGGCTGGCCCAATCAACATCACGCTGAAGTATGTCGCTTGCGACGACGCTGAAAAATGGTGTCGCAAGTTGACTCAGGAATTCGTCGTGCAACCCACAGTCGATCGTGACGCCGGACGTCCAGGTGGCGGTCGCGGCGGACGTGGCGGCGGACGTGGTGCTGGTGGCCAACGTGGTCAGGGCGGCGGTGGTCGTGGCCAGCGTCCCGGCGGCGGAGGGGGCGGCCGACCTGGTGGTCGCTAACTAACACGCAGTGAATGAATTCGATTGCAGGGTCGGTTGCTACAACAGCGATCGGCCCTGTTTTCATTGACAGAGACCATGATGGCAGGCGATCGTATTCACATCGTATCTGCCCACTGGCTTTAGGCGGCCGTCATACTCGGCTTGCCGTTGAATAAGAATCCCCCTAACGACACACACTGAATCGATGGAGCTTTGAAATGAACTTCGTGAAATCCGTCCTCTTACCTGCTGCGATGATCGCAACTGTACTTGCGATGTCACCCGCTTCAGCCGACTGGCCCCGCTTCCGAGGCCCCAATGGTTCTGGCATCAGCGATTCAACTGCACCAACTGAGTTCGGTGAGAACAAGAACCTGAAGTGGAAGGTGGAACTACCCGGACCAGGAGTTTCCAGTCCCATTGTGGTCGGCGACAAAGTATTCGTCACCTCGTACACGGGCTACGGCGGAGACCTTGGCAACAACATTGAGGATCTCAAGCGTCACCTGATTTGTATCAATCGTCTGTCCGGCAAGATCCTGTGGAAGAAGACAGTCGATGCCAGGATGCCTGAAGACGAATGGCGTCCACCAGGTGTGACCACGCACGGCTATGCCAGCAACACGCCCGTCAGTGACGGCGAACACGTCTATGCTTTCTTTGGTAAGTCCGGCGTCCATGCGTACGACCTGGACGGCAAGAAAATCTGGGATCAAAGCGTTGGCCAGGAACGCAGCAACAAACGCTTCGGTTCTGCCGCAAGCCCGATCATCGTTGGCGACAAGCTTGTTGTGAACGCAGCCGACGAGTCGTTTTCCATCGTTTGGCTCGACAAGAAGACTGGCAAAGAACTGCACCGAGCTGAAGCACAGGGCCTCAGTGAATGCTGGACGACTCCCGTCGAAGTCAAGAATGGCGACAAAAGCGAAATCGCTCTCTCTGTGATCGGCGAGATCTGGGGCCTGAGCAACGACACTGGCAAACTTAGCTGGTACGCCAACGGCGTGAACTCAAGAAACGCTCAGGTGAGTCTCATCGCAAACGACGGCATCGTGTACGCCAGTGGCGCGGAAGCCTTTGCGGTTAAAGTCGGTGGCAAGGACGACGTCTCCAAGTCGAATACTGTTTGGGATGGACGACTCAGTTCCCGCTACGCAACACCCGTGCTCATGAACGATCACCTGTTCACAACCAGCGGAAGTGTCATCGAATGTGTGAACGCCAAAACCGGCGAACGCGCGTTCCAGGGGCGATTGCCGTCAACCGGCGGCGGTAACGCGGGCGGTGGACGTGGTGGTCGTAGAGGCGGCGGCCGCGGCGGATTTGGTGGCGGACGAGGCGGTGGTGGCGACTATGCTTCACCAGTCGTCGCAGGTGATAAGATTTACTTCACGACCAGCGCGGGGAAGATTCACGTCATCGAAGCGGAGTCTGAGTTCAAGTTGATCGCCACAAACGACATGTCGTTCGACAAGAGCGGCTTCGGAGCAACACCCGCTGTGAGCGATGGTTGCCTGTTCCTGCGATCGAACTCACACCTGTACTGCGTCGGAGCAGACGAAGAATAGTCCGACTGGCAAACGATTTGCCAACAACGTTGTCACGACAGAGGCGGTGCGAACGAACACGCGCACCGCCTCTTTTCTTTTCCTGACGGTGGGC
>CAZAIB010000225.1:0-3001 GCA_964485095.1 uncultured Planctomycetaceae bacterium
GAGACGTCGCGCGGCACCGTCGCCATCCGACGAAGCACGCGATGGCCAGTTGCACCAAAGGTAAGTCCGTTGAACTCACAATCTGGTGCAGCCCACTTAGCACTCGGTCCGCCACTAAACCTGAGCCCGTGCCGTTCGCCCCGGTGGCGCCCCATATGATGGTTCCCACCAGTGCGATCACCGTCCCTGCCAACCAAAGCGATCGGTTTTTCAGGTACCGTCCGGCACACAGCCAGGCCGCCGGTACGAGTAACGTCAGCCAAAACATGTGCATTGAAACCAATGCACTTGTGGCCGGCAGTCATCCCCAGTCGCCGCACAGTCCGCCCAAGTGAGGCATGTCGACGTACAACAACGACAGCGACCCATAGACGGTTGCTGGCCACGCAATCAGGAACAGCAGTTTGCCGATGCCACGTTGTTTCTGTGTGAGTGAGCTCATGACGTTTCCAAGGTTATGTTACGTCCGGGCTCGCGTTAAGTCCGTGTCCAATTTCGCGAGACTGCAACATCGTCCGGGTTCTGTTGGCTGCCCCACAAATAAGCTGGTCGATTCGCCACAACCCGCTCAGAACGCAAAGAATGTGGGTACGCGATCCCGCGCACAGGTCGTCTCTCAGAAACCCGCCAACAAAACCACGCGGGGTGTCCGCCCCGATTTGAACACGGAAAACCATGGTGAGCGGATTGCGATGTGTTGTTGCTGGAATTTTCCAGCAGCACAGAATCCTAAAGCGTACCTTCGGTTGAGAAACCAACAGCGAACGTGTGGCAGAGTCCGATGAAGCTTAATTCAGTTCAAACCAAGACCTGCCGCTGCGGCGAAGATGTTCCGGTCGGCTGCGTTCGATGTCGCGAGTGTGGCGAATTTTTAAACGAACGAACTCGAAAGTATCACGCGCAGAACATAGCTGGTAGTGATGTCGCCGAGTGGATGGTGTTCGAAGGTCAGAGACAAATTGGACCATTCGCCGCTAGCCAGCTTCGTCAATCCCTCGCAAAGAATGACTTCTCCAACCAGGCGTTGGTCTGGAAACCCGGCCTGTCAGACTGGATCGAAGCCCACCGAGTCGCTGAACTCACCGGGTAGCGCGAACGCAGGAACACCCGCGCTGGATGTTCCTTCCGACTGCGAACGCGACCCGCGACATTCTTACTTCGCCCGCCACTTTCGATTCCGTTGCTGTTTCGCCGTGGGGAAGTCCTTCGGAAGCTTCTGCGTCACCTTACCGGTTGCCGCCCATTCGGCTCCGCGTTGGAGAGTCGTGATGAAGCCGACGCATTCGTGGCTGTAGTTGCCGTGACCCATTGGGTTGTGGAACACGCGGCCTTTGCCGTATTTGATTGTGAACAGCATCGGTTCGTGGCGACCGCTGCCGCCGGTTGACGGATCAGCGAAGGCCGTGGCGAGGATGTTCATGTTGTTCGCGGGGCCGCGTAGCTTGTCGTAGAGTTCGTCCTTCGCGTGGAGCCATTCGGTCGGCATGCCGCGAGTGATAGGGTGCTTGCGGTCACGGACGACAACAGTGAAGGGGTGCTGCTTGCCGTGATGACCGCCGCCGCCTTTTTCTTTGTTGACGACTTTCTTGCCGTTCTTGTCGAAGTAGACGTATGGGCCTGACTTCTCGTTGCGGCCGCCCCAGCCGCCGAGCCCGATCATTTCGTTGTAGGCCCGCCACTTGGGGAATGAGTTGTCGGCTGCATGAATGGAAACCAAACCGCCGCCGTTCTTCATGTATTTCTCGAACGCCGTTTTGGTTGCGGCAGGCCAGGGAGCTCCGTTGTAATTGGAGACCACAACCTTGTACTTGCTGAAATTAGGTTTGAAGTTGGGGTCAGTTCCCCTGGCGGCGGTGCGAATGACGTCGACTTCGAAAAGCCCCGTTGATTCCAGGTGAGCCTTCATCATGGGCGTGGTTTCAGGCCAGTTCTTATGGTTGTTCTGGCCTTCAACGATCAGAGCTTTCATCTTCATTCGGCCTGGTTGACGAACGCCTGCGCCTTGCTTCTTCGTGGCGGTGTCGCCGAGTTCCTGGCGAGCCGCGTGGGCGAACTTCTTGAGTTTCGCGACGACTTTGGGGTTGGCGTCCGCGACATCGTGTAGCTCGCCAATATCATCCTTGAGGTTGAACAGAGCGAGCCCGGTTTTCTTTTGTGTGTAGCCGTCAGGGTTGCCGCCGCTGCCGGCGATCTTCTTGCCGTCCACAACTTTCAGGCTGCGGTAACCGTGCGGGAAGTGCAGTTTCCAGTCACCGCTGCGGATGGCCTGCAGGTGTCCGCCCCAGTAGAAGCAAAAGTAGTCGTGCGGGCTGGTTGCGTTCTCGTCAGTCATGAGCGGCATGATGTTCTTGCCGTCGATCGTGTGTTTTGGAAGCTCCGCCCCGGTCATGGCGGCGATGGTTGGCAGCAGATCGATGGTTCCGGAGAGTTCGTCACATACGGTTCCGGCCGGAATCTTTGCAGGCCAGCGCATGATGGTCGGTTC
Organism: uncultured Planctomycetaceae bacterium; assembly: GCA_964485095.1. Taxonomy (GTDB): domain Bacteria; phylum Planctomycetota; class Planctomycetia; order Planctomycetales; family Planctomycetaceae; genus CAYNWT01. The sequence continues at coordinate 2,486 of CAZAIB010000225.1, forward strand.
GCGTTGTCCGCCTTCCCACGTGGTGCCTTTGCCTTCGCGAAGGGGCGCCGCAGAACCAGCGTGATCGCCGTAGCTCAGCCATGGGCCGTTGTCGGATGTGAACACGACGAGTGTGTTCTCGTCGTTGTCGGTTCGCTTGAGTGCATCAAGAATCTGACCGACGGACCAATCGATCTCCATGATCACGTCGCCGAAGACGCCGTGTTCGCTTTTGCCTTTGAACTTATCGCTCACGTACAGCGGCACGTGCGGCATGCTGTGTGGCACGTAAAGGAAGAACGGATTGTCTTTGTTGGCTTCAATAAACTTCACCGCGCGGTTGGTGTACTGCGTCGTGAGTTGTGTTTGGTTGTCAGGAGTGACTTTGTCGTTGACGATTTCGTTTTTGTCGATGAGCGGCAGGTGCGGCCAGCGTTTGATGCGTTCTTCCATCGGCAGGTGAGCCACGCCCGGGTGGTACGGCCACATGTCGTTTGAGTACGGCAGGCCGAAGTAGTCGTCGAAGCCGTGCTGCAT
>CAZAIB010000226.1:0-2982 GCA_964485095.1 uncultured Planctomycetaceae bacterium
CTAAGCTCAAGCAATCATCAAGCCGAAGACACAAAATCGACGTGCGATTGCCCTGTTGGACCCACGGGTTCTCTTTCTTTAAAGGGACACTACCATTCGTTGAGAACGGTCGTAAAAGCCTTCCGTTGTGGGGCCTACCATGTCTGAAATTCCAGCATTCTCCTATTACGATGCAGCAGAGGGAGGCTCGCTCGTGCACACCGCCAAGACGTGTGCTTGCTGCAACCTCGATCGTGGATTGACCTACGCAGGCCCAGTTCTAGGCGACGACACGAACAGCGCTGGTCCAATATGTCCGTGGTGCATCGCAGATGGGACTGCAGCGTCACACTTTGGCATTAGTTTTAACTCTTCGTCAATTCTGACCCCGCCGATTGCGCTCGCGCCTGCACGACTGGAAACGTTTCTTAATCGAACACCCGGTTTCAACACGTATCAACAACCGATTTGGTTTTCGTGTTGCGACGATGCCTGCCGTTTCCACGGCGACCTTTCTATTCACGAAGCGAATGATCCCGATTGGAACGCCGTTGAGAGATTTATGACCGGATTTGACGTGCCCGATTTCGAGCGCTCAATGTGGTTCGAGATGATGTCTGACTACCAAGTAGGGGACCCGGCGATGCTCAAGTTCTCATGCTCCCAATGCAGTTCGGTCTTTTACCATCTCGACCCACATTGACTTGCCGGTCGCTCAACATGGTTTCAACAATGCAAACTTCACTGGCGCTGGCGTAGAATGAAGTCAGCCTTTCTCGTTACTGTTGACCCCAACTCTCAAGACGGTTCTGTTGACCTTGGCTATAGCCACCGATTCGCTGAAACACGGCGCACTCCCATTGATGTTGACGTGGCATCATCGCTGATCGCGGCGTTTGTCGATCTTCCGTCTGGTGGCGGCGATCTCTGCTTCGACCCGGTTTTCGTGGTCGAACTCCGGAGCCACGATAGCGTTCAATGGGCTGGTGCGGCTTGTTTCGATTGCGGAACTTACTATTCCACAGACGGTCGCGGTCCTGATGGTGGCACGTTCGACCAGGCCTCTGCTGCCGCCGAGCAACTGTTGGATCGAATGCGTTCACTAGCTTGACCGGTCGCGCAACATGGTTTGGCGACCCCAGTTGGCCTTGATACAGTTTCCGGTAGTTCAGGCGTCGCTTGCTTCGTTAAGGGCGGTGTCGTAAAAAACTTCCGTCGTGCGGCCCAGCTCACTGGTGATTCATGGCTGTTGAGACCATCAAGATACCGTTTACTCAGCGGGAGCAACATTTCCTCTCGTTTGTTTTCACTGAGGTATTTGGTGGTGGCTCGACTCGGACAATTCAAACTGTTCTCGGCGATCATGTGTCAGACGCCCGAGAACTTCAGTCCATTGTTCGCCTGCAGTTCGAATCTGAGACAGAGTTCATTGAACTGACTGAACCTCAATGGCGTGTCATGTACGAATCCATGAATGCGGTCATTTACGGTCTTGGCCCTGGCGAACTGCAAACCTGTACTGGCCAGTACCTACACGATGCTTGCAATCCCAATTTGCGCATATGTTCGCACGTCTGGGGTGCATTTCAGGGCAAGTACGAATGGGCAGAATCGGTTTCCAAACGAATTGAATTCTAGTTCCTGGCCAAGTCCACCCATCGCGAGCTGGCCTTGGTACAATACATGTAGTTCATTCATCGCTCGCTTGTTTAAGGCGGTGTTGTAAAGTTCCTTTCGCATGAATGACTTTCCACTAGATTCACTCGTCCAGTTGTGGGACGCCAACGAGCCATTGCGGCGTGTTGAGTCGGCAATCTTTCCTGCCGATCTCGACGGGCCGCCGATGACCACTGGTTATCGGCTATGGTTTGGCAACACTCCTCTCACACTTCGTGCCGAACCTGATTTCGACGAACTACTCCTTGACCTTGATGGTAGAGCAGACCACCCTGAGCCGTTTACCGATCGATCTAACGCTGACATTTGGGTACATCAAATTGGGCGCCGCTCTACATGGTTTTGGCGACTGACAAATCAACAGGGATACAACGACGGCCTACGGATCGAATTGGTCGATGATGATTCCACGCATACCGAGATTCTTGAATTTGTGGTTGTCGCTTCGGCAATAGAGCTCTACTACGGTCAACGCGTAACCTAGTTCATGTCCACCAACGTGGTTTTTACGCAAGACCGCGGATTCGTCCCTTGAGTCACTTGGTTTGTCATGCTGCGAACACTGCCTCTTTGTCAGCGTGGAATCTTTTTTTTTGGTGTTCCGACGCTTATTGGCTTTATGAAGAAGCGGTGTCGTAAAACGCTCCCGTTGTGCGACCTGCCGTAGAGTAATTATGGCGTTAGCCGCTCAAGACATCCGCCGCATCGATCCACCCGTTTGGGCTGCAGTCGCGCCAGATTGCGCTGACGCCATGTGGGCCCCTAACGTTTTGACAGCGATCCGTGCATCCAACGACAAGCTGCTTGCCGCGATCCGTGCTGCCGTCGTCGAATACCTCACTGATCCGCAGCTCTGCTTCGACGATGACAACTTCCCGTCGACGCGTGCACTGACTGGCGAGTACTACATTTCCGCCACGGCCTATATCTGGCACGCAGACCATTCGGCCTTTCATGTGGCCGTTATGACCAATTTTCTCGGTGCGTCGGTGGGGCCGCAATCGCCGGATGATTACCTCGGACTGGAGGTTCACCTTCAGTGGTTGCCGGACTCTCAGGCGTTCGTGTCGTGGCGCAATACAGACTCTTCCGCAATTTGAAAAATCTGTTGTGCGGGCAAACACTCGCAGTATGCGATCATACTGAGTTCGGGACACGCGCCGCAGCTGAGATAGAACTGGCCGGTCACATTCGATCATTGACGCACGGAACCGCACCGAAACACACCGCCACACAATGCCGTATAGTCAGCCGTCTTGATTTCGCTGTGCAACGGGCTGTACGGTAGTTTGCATTGCAGATTGACCGTGCGGGACGATGTATGAT
>CAZAIB010000227.1:0-2962 GCA_964485095.1 uncultured Planctomycetaceae bacterium
AATACAACGGTCGTCGTTGTGCACATCGGCGATGCCCCTGCTGACCAATCCGCTCTGCGATTACCTGTGATGAAAGCCGTGCCCAGCGAATCGTCGCCGGCACTTTTGGGCGGCCTGTGGGCGGTTCTGGCGGGACTCGCGGGCGGAGCGTCCTTGTGGATTGTCGGACAAAAGACTGCGGGCCAGGCATTGATGGTCATTGGCCTGATGGGCCTTGTCGGCTGGCTGGCGTTCGCCTGGAAACATCGCAAGAAGACCGGCCCCATTAAGGTGGCAGACGCTGGCAAGGGCGAGAAAACTCAGGGCCCCTACCGCCGCGCGCCGGCAAAGGTGACGCGAGCATTCATGACTCATCTCGCAGCGGTGGTTGGAGAACTCCAGCGAACCGGCGAGGAAGAGAACTGGGAAGTGGACGGCCCACGCATGCAGTCTCTGGCCGACGAAGCTGCCAACGCGGTCGATCGCAAGAAGCCGGGCCATGCCATGCGGCTGTACACGGACGCCATCGACCACTTTATGAAGGCGATCCTGGAACACCGCAGGAAGCAAAACACAGCGACTTAGTGGTTCCGCAGCCAAGCTGTTTTGAGAGGAACATGGACGAGAACACCCATAGGCTTGCCGAACGAATTCGGAACGAAATACCAATCGGCGACGTGGTTAGCGAAACGGTTGACCTGAACACGGACGGGCAGGGCATTTGCCCGTTTCACTGTGATTCCAAACCGGCTCTGCGTTTGAACCAAAACCAAAACACGTGGGCTTGCCGGCCCTGCGAATTATCCGGGGACTCAATCGCGTTCTACATGCAGACCCATGACATCCAGTTTCATGACGCCGTCAGCCAGCTGGCCAGCCGCCTGACAGAGTGAGTCCCAGTCGCGACAGGTAGGCAGTGGATTCTCGTCTCTCCGCGACACCTCAGCACCACATTAGCCGCAGTTTGGGGCTTTGCCAGATGTCTGCTGGGGAAACGAACCAATAGTGTGGTCTCCGATTGCCCAAGTCCCAACAAGTCCGCGAACGGGCTTTTCGGCAATTCCTGCCGCTGCTAAATTGTGGGCCCGGCTGACCACACGATGTGATCCTGAGCCGGTGAATGGAATCACCTTTTTCTGATGCCCAACTTGGCGGGCAGATGCAGAAAGCCAGCCGGATGCGACTGCGACCCAAGAGTATCAAGAACGCAATTACCTTGGGGGCCACCGCTGGGCTAATAATGCTGCTCGGCCTGGCAGCCACAAGCCTGATCAGCCTGTTCCGCTACAACCACGCCATCAGCGACCTCGACTACGCCGTCAACAAGATGCCGCGAAAGTCAGAACTCGCCTACGACTTCAGTCGGCTATTCGCGCCGCTGCAGGATCAGTCGCTGAACCAGAAAGCACAGGTAGCTCAAAGACTGAAGTTCCTTGAGATCGCTGGTGAGGTCGAAAAAAGCCTCTCCAACTTCCGGCGACTCAGCGAGGATCTGCCCGGTGCCCGCCAAACACTCAGTGGTCACACCAACAACCAACTATTGGCACGCCTGGAACGCGGTATCCGACTATTGAAAGCAGACGCCGCCGCGCAGGGCACCGGTCTTGTTGGTGTCAATCACGATGAAACCCGGCGCGACTTACTTGGCCGCGTTCAGGGAATGTTCGCACAAATCGAACACCTTCCGCAGCTCAGCGATACCGTGAAGGTTCCGCTCCAGCGCAGTCGTCTGCGTTATCACCGACTGGTCATCATCGTCGGCTGCATCACAGGCCTGGCAGTCGGGCTGTACTTGCTGCTGGTGTACTTCGGGTACCGCGGAATCTCGAACCCGATTCAGGAAGTTGTTCGAGGAGCCCGGCGAGTCGCCCAGCGTGAGTTCACCTATCGAATCAATGTCCATTGGCCTGAGGAGATGGCCGAACTGGCCGGCGCGTTTAACATGATGACGGGGCGGTTCCAGGAAGCGGAAGTAGAACTCGAAAAACAGGTGGAAGAACGCAGTCGGCAGTTGGTTCGATCTGAACGACTTGCTGACGTTGGTTTCATCGCCGCTGGCGTTTCCCACGAAATCAACAACCCACTGCACGCAATCATGGGCGCGGCCGAGTCTTTGCAGGAACGACTGCCGGGCATGACTGAGGGGGCTCCCGAATCCGAAGTATCAGCCGTGCGCGAATACCTGAAAATGATTCAGCGGCAATCTGATCGCTGCAGCAGAATCACTTCCATGTTGAAGGACTTCGCACGCAAAGGCGACGACACGCGTTCGGCAACCAACCTGGTCAGAATCGTGGACGAGGTTCTGGAACTGGTCGGCCACCTTAGCAAGTACCGCGATCGAGAAATCGTGTTCGCCAGAAACACGGCAGCCGTTGTCGAAATCAACCCGTCCCAGATGCAACAGGTTGTTCTAAACCTCGTCGCCAACGCACTGGAATCGATGGAAGCCGGCGGTCGACTTGAAATCCGCATCACAGACCAAATTGACTTCGTCGTCATGGAATTTGAAGACAATGGTTGCGGCATGACTCAGGAAGTTCAGGACAACCTGTTCGAACCGTTCTTCACCCAGCGACGCGATGGTGGCGGAACCGGGCTTGGCCTGTCCATTACCGACCGCATCGTCAAGGACCACGAAGGCACCATCGAAGTGACCAGCGAAGGCATCGGCCACGGCAGCCTGTTCAGAGTCCGACTACCGCGCCGCGCGGTGCAGTCAGACGCAGCCTGAACGTTGCGTAGACTCAAGCGGCGCAGTTTCGAAAACTCAGCCCCTGACCAACATCGAAGCACCCGTACTGTGCGTCACATGACGCAGCGATGACACGAATAAGTTCACCAGATTGAGACACTGAGACCGCGGCGGTAGCATGCTTTTAAGCCACTGCGTCCGTCTCTTTCCAGGAGTGTTTCAATGCGTCTGTTCGTCGCTCTTTGCGTGCTAATGCCCATCACGGCAGTGGCTCAGCAAGGCCCACCC
>CAZAIB010000228.1:0-2910 GCA_964485095.1 uncultured Planctomycetaceae bacterium
AGTGGAGGATAACGGACTTGAACCGATGACCTTCTGGCTGCCAGCCAGACGCTCTCCCAACTGAGCTAATCCCCCGTCGGTCGCTTTCGACCTGTGCGAGTAGTGTATCGGCAACGAATCGTCTGTCGAGACACAGAAATCACACTTTTCGAAAGCTATCAGTGCTTTCAGACACTGTCAAGCTGCTGCGATTCCTGTCAGACTCAGCATGGGCGTTATTGGTTCGCTGAAACGGGAAGAATATGTCGACTGCTCGGAATGTGCTTGGTACAGAACTCGAAGTTTGCAGCATGGATCCCCTGACCGGATTCTACCGCGACGGCTGCTGCAATACGGGTGGAACCGACTACGGAATCCACACCGTCTGCTGCGTGGTCACCGCCGAGTTTCTGGAGTTCTCCAAAGCGGCCGGAAACGACCTAAGTACTCCAATGCCGCAGTACAAATTCCCGGGGCTCAAACCGGGCGACCGGTGGTGTCTTTGTGCACAGCGGTGGCAGGAAGCCTTCGACGCCGGCAAGGCTCCACAGGTTTGCCTGGAAGCAACACATATGTCGACGCTGGAGTTCGCCGACCTGGAGAACCTCCAAGCGCACGCAGTTGATTGAGAAGGAGGAAAGCGGAAGGCAGAAGGAGGAAATGCCAACCTTCAACCTTCAACCTTCATCCTTCAACCTTCATCCTTCTACAGCCCCGGCCGGGGCAACTTCACCGGGCCCTTCCACGGGACCACGCCTTTCCGGTTCATCTTGCGTTTGAACACGCTGTTGCCGCAAGTGGCATACAGCGTGTCCAGGTTCTCGCCGCCGAAGACGACGTTGGAGAGCTTCGCGTTCTGCGGCTTCCGCATAATGAAGTGCACTCGGCCAAGTTGATCCAGAACCTGCAGACCCATGCGCGTGGCGACGTACGTGAAGCCTTGAGTGTCAACGGTCATGCCGTCGGCGCCGCTGTCGAGTGAATCGTCGTCGGGTGTGTGCAGGTATCCGTACTTCTGTTTGTGTTTGAGGGTTCCGTCTGACTGAATCTGGAACGATGTAATCCAGCGACTGCGCGTGTCCGCGACAAGCAACAGGCTGTGGTCGGCCGAGACCGCAACGCCGTTCGGGAACGTGATTCCTTCATCCACGACCTTCGGCGCGCCGCCACCGCCGACGTACCAGACTTTCCGGTTGTCCGGATCTGTGTAGTAGCCGCCCTGATTGAAGACAACCAGATCGTTGCACGGGGCGTCGGGGCCAATGATCTGTTCTTTGCCGTCTTTGTCGTAGCGAGCAATCTGTTTGGCTCCACGCTGGCACACGTAAAGGTATCCATCTGAACCGAACATCATGCCGCTGGGACGCCCGGCGTTTTCGGCGAACACCGTTACGGTTCCATCAAGCGCCACCTTGTGGATGCGGTTGTTGGGTGAGTCGCTGAAGAACACTTCGCCGGCCGCGTTGACTGACGGTCCCTCCGTGTACTTGTGCCCCTTGCTAACCAGTTGCCAGTCTTCGCCGGGGATCAGAAACTCCTGGCGGCGGTTCGGAGGCGTGCCCGCTTTGATTGGTTCGGGATAATCGCGCCACGTCCACTTCAGTGCGTCCGGCATGATGGCTGTGCTGTGTTTTCCGTTGTGGCCACCCTGCCCCCAAATGTGCTTCACGTCGTAGCCTGCAAACTGAAGCGAAGACAGCATGTCCTGATTCGCGACCCACCAACTGCCGGCGTAGATGTCCAGATCGTTACTGCCGTCCTGCAGGAACACTCTGATCGGTTTGTTCTCCGTCTTGCGAACCAACACGGGATACTGGTTACCGCCACGAAGCCCGACAAAAGTTCCGACAGAACACACAACGCGGCGAAACTGATCGGGACGTTCCCACGCAACCGTCCACGCACAAATTCCGCCCGAACTGGAACCAGCGATGCTGCGGTCGTTGGGGTCGTCGCTCAGGTTCCATTTCTTTCCAACTTCAGGAAGGATCTCCTTAATCAGAAAGTTGGCATAGCGATCGCCCACGGAGTCGTATTCGAAGCTGCGATTGAAACGCGGCTGAGCGTCTTTCAAGTGCGAGACAACTTTGCCGTGATCGATGAAGATTCCGATCGTGGTCGGCATTTCTTTCTTGTGGATCAAGTTGTCCATCACGGTCGGCAACTTCCAGCCACGCGCTTTGCCCAGTCCGTCCTGGACGACCATGACGCACGCTGGCTTTGCCTTGTCGTACTGAGCCGGCACGTACACCCAGTACTTGCGTTGAGTTCCCGGGAAGACCTTGCTGTCGTTCCATTCGAACGGGCCTTCGACTTTGCCTTTAGGAACACCGTCCTGCGGAATGGAATCGGGATGAACCGGATATTCTTCCTGGCCAAATGCGGCGGCCGACAGCAGGCAAAGTGTGAACGCGAATGTGAGCGGTTTCATTGGAGCAAGTTCCTTGGGCGAATGGCTATGTGTATCGTGACGTGAGAGGGTGATGAATTCAAACTGTGTGGGGGGAAGGTTGCAGGTTGAACGAGCTGGTACTTCGTTGTTCGACATTCCTTGTTCGACGTTCTGCGGTTCGAAAACGCAGCCAGACTCGCCCTCTCCCGCGGCTGAGACCGCGACCTCTCTCACAAGTGGGAGAGGTGACATACTCGGGTGCGACTGATGAAAGAGCCGGGATTCACAGGCGGCACCACCCTTGTCACTTGGAGATTCCTTGTTGGATATTGGATATTCCAGACTTGACCCGCTGCGATGCGGACTCGCCCATTCAGCACCGGCTGCGGAGACTGTTGAAGGAACACGGTTGCACGAGCTGCCACTTCGTCATTCGACATTCCTTGTTCGACATTCTGCGGTTCGAAAAACACCGCCAGACTCTGCCCTCTCCCGCGGCTGAAACCGCGACCTCTCCCACAAGTGGGAGAGGTGACATA
>CAZAIB010000229.1:0-2811 GCA_964485095.1 uncultured Planctomycetaceae bacterium
CAATATCGCCGCAGAAGCTGGCAGTCCACTCACCGAATGTTCTACGAAGCATGCCTGGTGGGAGGCACACCCAAGGCCCTTGCCAAAACGATGTACGCCGCCGTGCTGATAGGCGGCCCGCGGTGGGAAATCGATTCAGCAGAACCCCGTCAGGGAACGAACACGCCGCTTGGCGACGCTGAGATCAAGAACATGACCCACCTCTGCGAAACGTACATCAAAGAAACAGACCCCACGCTGGAAGAAATCGAAGCCTGGGTCGAAGAACACCGTCAGCCGTAGCTGGCTGGAGCGGGCGAAGTCTCGCGAAGCTTCGCACCTACTTCCAGGACTCCGTCAGCGAGCGCCGTATCACTTTGACGAAGTGAACGCACTGTGTTTTTCGGTTCCGCCTGCAACCAGATAAGCCAGCAGGTCCAGGATGTCGTTGCGCGTGAGCGTGTTCAGCAAGCCCATCGGCATCGGAGAAACGTCAGACATCTGGTGGTCTTCGATGTCACCCTTGGCAATCTCGACAACTTCCGCTGGCTTCAACGGATCGGTTACGAGCCGAACCTTACGAGCTCGATAGTCGCCGTTGGTAAGAATCTGACCGGTGTAGGACTTACCCGCCGTCGTGACAATGTTGACTGCTCGATAAGGTTCAGCGATGACAGCGGACGGCTTTATGATCGACTGCAGGATATCGCGTGGGGCAAACCGACTACCGACGGCAGTCAGGTCAGGACCGAATGAAGAACCATCCAGCCCGAGTCGATGACAACGGCTACAGAGAGCCTGGCGAAACATCTTCTGGCCGTTAGCGAAGCTTCGATTGCTTCCGACATCTTTGCCCAGGGCAGCATCTTCGAAGTCCTGGAGTTTCCATTCCCGAACCAATTCACGTACTGGAAGCGGTTCATCAGTGGCCGGGCCCGGCGGCTTCAATAACCCAGCCAGTGTTTTCTTTTGATCAGCGGATAACGTCGCGATTGCATCCGTTCTCATCGATTCGATAAAGCCCGGCAACCCGCGGCCGCCGGGATATTTGGCCGCGTCATTCAGCGCGGTAAACCACTGGCGTTGCTGGTCCAGCGTGCAGGCTCCCAGTGCGGCTCGCAGGATATAGAGGTAGTGTAGATTCTCATCCTGCGTGGTTGACTGCCGCAGCAATTTCATAGCCTTCGCGATCGCCGGCTGATGGCCCAATTCCACAAGCAGGCGGGCCAATTCGTGATTCGACGAGCGACCAATCCCAACGGGTGTGACACTTTCAATCGTCGGCCGAGGGAACAGTGAACTCAGCCGTTCTGCGGATTGCAGCCTGGCGGGCTCTTGCAGTTCCTCAGGCTGACTCAGGCACAGCGAATAGGTTTGCAGGTATGTCAGCAGCGAGGTCTCGTCGCTTCCACTTGCGTCAAATTGTGTGAGCCGCTTCAGGACGGCCGGCCGTCTGGCTTCGTCCGATCGAGCCAGCGCCATGAGCGCGGTTCGGCGAATTGCGTCGTCTGGTTCTAACGTGGCTTGTTCGGCCCACTGTTCAACCGGCTGGTGCTCGAGCGCGATCCGAGCGGCGTGCCGGAGAACCGGATCGGCGTGACCAAGGTACTTCCACACAGCGGCGACGGCGGTTTCATTCGGTTCGTGAAACGATTCGAGTCTGCGACGGACCAATCGAGCCGCAGCAGCAGCTTTGCGTCGCGCTGTTTGCTGCGCGGTAAGTGACGCTGGCTTCACCTCCGGGCCGGTGTAGCGAAGGCGGTACAGAGCTGATTGGGTTTTGCGGCCACCCGTGACGACGTACATCGCGCCGTCTGGCCCGAAGTCGAGGTCAGTTACGTTAAGCGGCGTTCCGCGAGCAAACAGTTCTGATTGCGCGCGGTAGCCGGCTCCGTTTGGCATGAGGTGAACCGCAACGATTCGTCCGTAGGCCCAGTCCAGAACGTACAACGCTCGCTGATACCGCGGCGGGAAATTGCTGTTGGTTCCAAACTTGACCGCCGTTGGAGAGCCCTTACCGATGTCACAAACTGCAACGGCATTGTCGGCTCGGTCGGGAAAATATGGCGGCCACTGGCCGGTCACACCGCGCCAGCCATAGTCGGCTCCGCTCACGAGATGCAGAACACGGGTGGGCCGATACCAAGGCGCGCCCATGTCGAACTCGGCGTCGGCATCGTAGGTGAACGGTTCGCCGTGATCAGGATGAAACGCCACGCCAAACGGATTGCGCAACCCGGCGCAAACCAGTTCCCACTTCTTCGCGGGTGATAATCGCAATAGCGCACCCTCGTTTGACTTCTTGCCTTTGCGAGCCAGCCGGAACGGTGAGGTGCGGTCGCTAATGTCGGTCAATGGGAGATCAACCGCGTCACCATGGATACTGTAGAGACTGTTGTTGGGGCCAGTTGCCAGGTCGTTGCGTCCGTGGCCGACGTTGCCGGGGAACGCGCGAATTTGCGTTCGTTCGTCGAAGCGATCGTCGCCGTTCGTGTCCCGCAGACGATACAACGCTTTCGAGTTATTCGCGTTCGCAAACAAGCTGCCCTCATGAAATGCCAACCCACGACATTCCTTCAGTGAATCTTCGATCGTCTCGACACGTTCAATGCCGCTGCCATCCTCATTCGGCGTTAACCGCAACAGCCTCTTGTCTTCGCGTGCGATGATCATTCGCCCCTGAGGATCAAATGCCAAACTCACCCACGAACCTTCTGCCGGTGCTGCTCGATGGATCCGGTCGATCCTGAATCCGTCGGGCAACACAAACCGAGGCATGTCGCTATTCGAATCCGCGTTGGCAGGAGCGTCTCGCCACTGTTCGTAGTCATC
>CAZAIB010000230.1:0-2744 GCA_964485095.1 uncultured Planctomycetaceae bacterium
GAGTGAGCGAGATGGTTGAACTTTCACAGCAAATTGAACGCTTTCGTGGCTATTTACGGCTGCTGGCTGAGGCTCAAACTGCCGACCGATTCCGGGCGCGGATTGATCTTTCGGGGGTGGTCCAGCAGTCTTTGTGGGAAGGGGGACGAACCGTTGAGTCGGCGGGCCTTGAGGACCCTGAAGAGCTCCCGCGTTTACTGCGGCGGATTTTGGCGAACAATTTGGGCGATGAGATCCGGCGGGCGACTGCTCAGCGGCGGGATGTTCGGCTGGAACGTTCTATCGAAACATCGTCGGTGCGACTTGGCGGTCTGCTGGTTGGTGACGATCCTTCACCCAGCCAGAACGCGATTTTGGGCGAGCAGGCTGTTCTGGTTGCGGAAGCGATTCTTCAGCTTAGCGAAGACCAGCGACAGGTGATTGTTAGGCACTACCTTGCGGGCGAGTCGGTCGACGCGACTGCGGTGGCGATGTCTCGATCAGTGTCGTCGGTTGCGGGGCTGCTGCATCGTGCTCTCAAGCAGCTGCGAGTCATCCTGGAACGTTCTGATTTGGAGGAGGCGTAGTGGGTTCGGAATCGGAACAAGTGGAGTTCGACGATGTCTTAGCGGAAGTCTTACGCGCGGAGGCTGCGGGCGAGAAGCAGGACGCTGAGTACTGGTGCGCGAAGTATCCGGGTTGCCGTGATTCGCTGAGTGAGTTCTTTGCGAACCGCAGACAGTTGGGTTTGACCAATGTGTTTGCGGATGTCACAGATATGCCAACTCTGGCTCCCGGCGGGGACTCGGCAGCCAGTGACAGCTTCCCGGGGCCCGGCGATGCGTTGCAGTATTTCGGTGACTACGAGATCGAAGCAGAACTCGCGCGCGGCGGGATGGGGGTTGTTTATCGGGCAAAGCAGAAGTCGCTGGGGCGAACCGTCGCGATCAAGATGATTTTGGCGGGAACACTGGCCTCAGACGAACACGTGGCACGGTTCAAGACGGAAGCGGAAGCTGCGGCGCGGTTGGATCATCCGGGCATTGTTCCGATTTACGAGATTGGAGAACACAACGGCCAGCACTACTTTTCGATGGCGTTTGTTGCGGGAAACAGCCTGGCGGATCGAGTGGCTGACGGGCCATTGCCTCCGCGGGAGGCGGCTCGGATTGTGGCCGACGCGGCCGCCGCGCTGCAGTACGCGCATGATCTGGAAGTGATCCATCGTGATTTGAAGCCAGCCAATATTCTGATGGATGGTGATCGCCCGAAGGTTACTGACTTTGGGTTGGCAAAGCGGTTGGATCAGCAGAGTATGACTGCCACTGGCGAGGTTCTGGGGACACCAGGCTACATGTCGCCGGAACAGGCCAGCAACGCAGAAGACGCCGGCAAGCCCAGTGATGTGTACGGTTTGGGAGCGATTCTGTACGCGACGCTCACAGGGCGACCACCTTTTCAGGCGGCGAATGTGGTTGAAACGCTCTGCCAGCTACTGGAAGCCGACCCGCCGGCTCCACGTCAGCTTAATCCATCGGTGCCGGCCGATTTGGAAACCATTTGCATGCACGCGCTGCGGAAAGAACCATCGCGTCGATACGAATCGGCGGGCGATTTGGAAGCCGACCTGCGGCGGTATCTTGAAGATAGACCAATCCAGGCGCGACCTGTTTCGACGTTCGAACATGTTTGGAAGTGGGCGAAGCGGCGACCCTTGATTGCCGGTTTGTCGTCTGCATTGCTGGTGAGCCTGCTTGTCGGTTCTGCCATCATTGGGAACCTGTGGATACAGGAACGCGACGCGCGCGTGGCGGAGTCAATTGCATCGCAGGAAGCACAGGACAGTGCAAAGGACGCGGTTCGGTCTCGGAACGCGGCAATTGATGCAAAGAACGATGCCATTAATGCGCGCAACGAAGCGTTGGCTGCGAAGAAGGACGCGGTGGAGCAAACCCGAATTGCAGAACAGAACCTGGTCACCAGTTCGCTTAGCTTTGCGGACTTGATGTACGCCAATGGTGATGCCGGCGTGGCGGAGGTGCGATACCAGGAAGAACACCGAACTGCGTTGCAGAGAGACGATGGCGACCGCCGCGCGTGGTGGCGTTTGTGGCGGACGTACATTGAGCACCCGGTCGAGCAACGGTTACCGGGTTTGAGTACAGGGTTAGCATCCTCCGCAGATGGAAAATGGGTGGCGAAGTTGGCTGGGGATACTGTGTTCGTCCTGGATGGCGACACTTTTAGGCTGCGTCATGAGCTCAAGTCATCAGTTGGGGCGATGTGGCGTCTTGGGTTTTCTCCGAGCGGTCGATTTCTGGTTGCCAACCATACGGACAGCTCCACGCTATTGCGCTGGGATATGGAACACCCGGAAACGGAACCAGCGAAACTTGAGCTCGAAGACGTCGAACTGTCTGGCGTGATGAAGGCGATGATTGCTGCCGTGTCAACGTCCAATGTGGCGGAGAATGCTCGGAAACTTGCCAACTCGAAACCGGGTTTTGGTTTTGCAGGTGACAAAGTGCTGGTAGCTGGCGCTAAACGATTGTGGGAGTTTGACCTTGGTAAGCCTGCCAGTCCACCGGTCGCGCTGGCGCAGCGCAAGCGTCAGGCAATACCAGGCGTGGCAGCGTCCATGGTGTTGGCCAGGTTCAAGAATCGGATTTGGGTCACAGACTTCGGCACGTTGATTGGGACTCCGCTGACCGTTGTCGATCTCGGTGAGAACGAGGACTCAGCGACGATTTCTTACATTGGTGTAG
>CAZAIB010000231.1:0-2646 GCA_964485095.1 uncultured Planctomycetaceae bacterium
GTATCAACGAAGAGATCATCCGAGCCACTCTGGAACAGGCGAAGGAATCTCGCAAGGTTCTTCTACGAACCATGCTGACAACCCTCAAACGTCCACGAGCCGACGTTGCCGAAGCCGCACCGCGACTTCTGCAGCACAAGATTGACCCGGAAAAGATCGGTCTGCTTATCGGCCCAGGCGGCAAAACCATCCGCGCGATTCAGGAAGAGTCTGGTGCTCAGATTGACGTGCAGGAAGACGGAACCGTCACAGTCAGTGGTGAGAACAAAGAGAAGGCCGAAAACTGTCTTGCTCGTATCGAAGCCCTGACCGAAGACATTCAGGTCGGTCGCGTGTACACCGGCAAAGTGAGTTCAGTCAAAGACTTCGGAGCCTTCATTGAGATCGCTCCTGGCAAAGACGGACTCTGCCACATCTCCGAACTTTCAGATGGCTTCGTCAAGAACGTCGCCGACATCTGCAAGGTCGGTGACACATTGGAAGTCAAAGTCATCGCCGTTGACGATCAGAACCGCGTGAAGCTTTCACGCAAGGTCCTGCTTGTTGCAGCTGCTGCCGAAGCAGGTGAAGGCGACGGCGATGGTGGAGAAGAGAAGGCAGACGACTAACGTCGAAGGGGAAACCCAACGCCTAATGCAACCTTGCAATCATGCACTCCCTCGGTTTCGGGGGAGTGCATTTTTTATTGGCCGGCGGTTGGTTGCTGTCGCGGTCGTAACCAGACCTTTGCCTTCCATACGTTCCACGCCTGGTTCTTGGTGACGCCAGGTATTACCAATCAGCAATGCTCGCCATAACGAACTTTTCGTTTGGAATCCCGAAATCGAAATCCTTGAACTTCGGGACGTGTCCGCCAATGTAGATGACGCCTGAATCTCCTCCGGACGTGGGCTGAACCTGATCCGGGGATATTTCCAGAAACCGGAGTGCATTCGAGGGCGACAGGACTGCGACATTTGTTGCGGCAGGAAACTTCAACTCTAAGCCGTCTACAAGAATCACGCCGTTGTCGTGGGTGGCACGTGATTCGTTGTCCCGGTTGAATATCACACATCGGTAGTTGTCGATGTGGGTTCGGTCTGTGGCAATACACTGTAGATGGTTCGCATCAGCCAGGTCACCATAGTGGTAATGGACGGCTTTGGTGTCCCGGAACGCAACCATACAGGGAATCCCAACGAACACTGCAACCAGCAGACAGATCGGAACTGCGTATTTGCGCATTGCATTTTCCTGTAATGCCCACCAGACGCGGATTGGTGGATGTAATTTGCAAAACCCGGTCACCGACAGCGTTCGGTGCGTAAGTTTGTCGCCGGCTATTGTTCGCGGAACTTCAGAAATCGCGAATCAACGTCTGGCGAGTCGTTACAACCTTATTGTGTATCGAGACTCTCGTTCTCTCAACCGCGACTTACAAAAACGCTTCTCTTAGCGCCGTCTGCCAGCACCCGACGAGTTGGCGTCCAAGTTGCCGCGCGATGTCGAATGCGGGTGGGCGATTGGAGCATCGCGACATATTCGTCAGGTGGGCCGAACCAATCGACTATCGCGTTGCCGTCAAGTCGCCAGAGTTTCCCAGTCAAGGTCTTGAGCCGTTTTCGGAAGGACTTGTGAATCAAGCGTGTACCGCAAGGAACAGTCGAGTCGCAAACTGCGAGCTCGCCATCTTGCCCTCACGGATTGTCACTGGTGCCGTTGCACTCTTTTCGACTCAGCCATAAAATTCACGCCAGTAAGGGATAATATTCGTTCGCCAATTCCGCAGTCAGCGATAAAACTCAGTTGAGTTGGCGATAACCCTACTGATATTCAATTTATCCGACCATTCGGCCGGGTATGTAATAGTTATCCCTTGACAATGAATCCACAGCGTCCAACCGTTGCCTATTCAATCTGCATGCAGAACGCATGCGACGGTCCGTCGTACTGCGCGTACTACGACGCATATAGCCTCGAAATGTCAATGGACGACGAGTGGCCGATAAACATCATGGTCGCTGTCCCTCCACACTTGACTCCATGCATCACGCAGCAGGCTGAGATCACGTCAATGGGAGCCTCCGCGGCAGCGAGTTATCCACCGACAAACGGAGACTTCACGCAACTTCGTGAAGCAGGCGCCTCATGGGTGTTCGCCCATCCGTTTGATCGTATCGACGCGATTCTGGATAACGGACTAAACGTACTGGTCTGCGTCGAAGACTCCGACCAACTCAATGATGTGTTGGCATGCGATCGAATCTCGGAGAACAACGCGATTATTGCGTTTCAAATTACAAGCGCCACGTCGATCGATGATGCCGCGACACTCGCTGCAAAAATCTCAACGAAGCTCACCGGGCGCGGCCTCAGCAAAACGCAGCTTCTGGTTTCAGGCTCCTACGCGCACAAGAATATCCTCGACTACACTCAAATACCTCATGTCAACGGTCTTCTGATGCTGGACTCAGACTTCGCGCACATCATTGAATTGCTCAATGAATACGTCGCGTTTCTGGCAAAGGCGGGATAACAAAACAATGCACCGGAGTTGCCGTCCGGGCCGAATTTGAAGTCAACGTCGCTGGCGGCAACCCGGCGATTGTGGTCGACTATGAAGTCGTGTGTAGTTCAACTGTGTTTTTGTTTGTTTTGGCTTCTTTG
>CAZAIB010000232.1:0-2558 GCA_964485095.1 uncultured Planctomycetaceae bacterium
CTGCCGGACTCCAGTGCGGCATTTTAGTCGATAAGGCCGAATATGAATCAGAAACAGCGAAAAACCGTATATCGGCTTGAGGCACGACAGCCTCCAATGGAAAGCCGTAGCCCGGTTTTTCCAAAACCGGATAAGATCGCTCTCGCAAAACTGTAAAAGCTTCCGATTTTCCAATCCATCCGCACCATGCTCTCCTGTCTCGGAGAGACAGGGCTACGGATCAGATACCTGGTTCTCGCAGGCATTTGGTTTGTGTTTTGATTAACACAAAGGGCAGGGGATTAAATTCGCCGATGGGATGCGTTGACGATTTGGGATCACCAGGTTGATGCGAGGAACTGCACATCTTCTCGGATGTTGGTAACGTTTGTTGTTCTCAGATATGCGCGGTGACCGCTAAACGTCGGGCCTGCGGGTAGCACTTCACTCATCAACACACTCTTAACTCGAAAAGACGATGTCTCTAAAGAAACTCAGGACGTTGGTCCCAGCCATTGTTTGTTTGACTGCATCAGTTCTTCACGCGCAGACCAATGGCGAAGCGCGGTCAGCCCAGGCGGCCGATGGTGCGAAGAACGAAGTGGTCGTGATGGGCATGATTCATAGCAAGCATCGTCAGGCCGGACCGTACGACCTGCAGCACTTGAAGGATCTGATCAAGACCATCAAGCCGGACTATGTGTTGACGGAAATTCCGCCGGATCGCCTGGAGACTGCCGCAAAGCAGTTTCGCGAGACCGGCAAGATTACTGAATCGCGAGTCCGCGTGTTCCCAGAATACGTCGACGCACTATTCCCTTTGACGAAGGAAATGGACTTCAAAATCATCCCGTGCGCCGGGTGGACCACTGAGATGAATAACAGCCGTCGCAAAACGATGGCCGAGTTCCCAAAGACGCACGCCAAACAATACGCTGAGATGCAGGCCGCTCAGCAACGATGCAGTCAGCGGATTGCCGAGATGGGGAATCCCACCGATCCCGTCACGATTCACACCGACTGGTACGACGCGTTCGTGCAGGACGGCATGGAACCGTACGATCGGCACTTCAACGATTTGATTGGTGACGGCGGATGGACCAACATCAACGCAGCTCACTACGGTCACATCGCGAAAGCTCTGGACACTCACGCTGGCGAAGGCAAACGTTTTCTGATTACGTTTGGTTCGTGGCACAAGAACTACATCCGCACGCAGCTCAAAAAACGAGACGACATTAAGCTGGTTCCCATGTCTGACTACCTGAAAACCACTCACCCAACACCCGCGGCATGGTCTGAGTTTCGAGGCAACGCGTCTCGCAACGGCAACTACGGAAACACGGAAATCGCCAAGCCGTCAGTTGTCTGGGAATACGACACGGGCGAAGTCATCGAATCATCGCCGGCTGTTGTGGGCGACATTGTTTACATCGGCGGGCACGCCAACGCGTTGCACGCGATCAATCGGCTGACTGGTGAGCTGATTTGGAAGTTCGATGTGGGCGGATTGGTTCGAGCCTCACCGTCGGTTGTCGATGGAGTCGTCTACTTCGGTTCGGACGACAATCGCTTCTACGCCCTCGATGCGAAGACCGGAAAGAAACGCTGGGACTTTGAACTGGGCGAAGGCGGCGAACAGTCTTCGCCGGCCATCGTTGACGGGATCGTGTATTTCGGAGGCTTCGACAATACGGCCTACGCTCTGAACGCGAAGGATGGCGAGCTGATCTGGAAGCAGGACGTCGGAGCCAGCATGTTGTCGTCGCCGGCTGTGACTGGCGATTCGGTCTACATCGGTACCTACGGAGGCAAGCTGTTTTCGTTGGATCGCAAGTCCGGCAAGATTCAGTGGGAGTTTCATGAAAACGACCAACCGATCTTTTCATCGCCGCTGGTTCGCGATGGCCTGGTGTATTTCACGTCGTACGACAAACACGTCTACGGGGTGAACGAGTCGGACGGAAAGATTCGCTGGAAGTACGAAACCGACGGCCAGATCTTTTCTTCACCGGCGATCGATCAGGACATTCTGTACGTAGGCTCCAACGATAAGAATCTGTACGCCTTCAACGCGGCAACCGGCAAACTGCAATGGGAAGTCGATCTTGGTGGAGCTGTATTTTCTTCGCCAGCGATCACGGCGAAGTCCGCCTATGTAGGTTCGTCCGACGGACATTTTTACGCCGTCAATCGTGAAGACGGTTCGATCCGGTGGAAGCATTTTGTTGGCGAAGGTATCCGCATCTGGACATCGCCCACCGTTAGCCAGGGCCGCATCTACTTCGGTAGCCACGCGGGGAAAGTGGTTGTTCTTGCGGAAGAAGAAGAGTAAGCCTGCCGCACCGGCTTACGGATTCGCACAACACGCCGATATGTCTCGGGCTGATGATCGTGGGCGACCACGAATGTCTTGATCACACCGGGACGTCGAACCGGTTCAGGTCAGTTGGAGTGTCCCGTACTTGCGGGCCTCCAAGCCCCAAGCACGAGCGGTTTACCCATCTCAATGATCTTCCGATTCACGCGAACCGCAACGCGGTTCAACATCAAAGCCCAAGGTCGCGCAGCGCACCTTG
>CAZAIB010000233.1:0-2550 GCA_964485095.1 uncultured Planctomycetaceae bacterium
AGGAGCCGCACTGATTGCTGCGGCTCGTGGGCTGGGTCGCATTTGTCAGGTGGGAACACAGTGCCGTTCGTCTCAGGCTTTGCAAGAGGCAATGGCGTTCATCAAGTCGGGTGGCATCGGCGAAGTAAAACTCGCTCGCGGACTCTGCTACAAACGCCGCGCGGCCATTGGTCCGTTGGGCGACTACAAGGTTCCTGAAAACTGCGACTTCGATTTGTGGAGCGGCCCGGCGACCTTTACTGATCCGAAAGTCACGCGCGGTCGGTTCCACTACGACTGGCACTGGCAGCGGCACTACGGCAATGGTGACCTGGGGAACCAGGGACCGCACCAGACCGATATCGCTCGCTGGGGACTGGGCGTTGACACGCATCCGAATTCGATTGTCAGCTACGGCGGCCGTTTGGGTTACCAGGCGGAGAAGAAAGATGCGAAGTATGTCGATGCCGGTGACACGGCCAACACAGAAGTTTCGATTTATGACTATGGCGACAAGTGCCTGGTCTTCGAAACGCGTGGACTGGGTGTGAAAGCTTCTGACGATCCGATTGTCAACAAATTGTTCCAGCGGAAGCCGAAAGACGGCAACGTGATTGGTGTCATCTTCTTTGGAAGCGAGGGGTACCTGGCGCAACGCAGCTACTCGCACTGCACGGCTTACGACAAGAACTTCAACGTCATTAAGGAGTTCAAAGGGGGCGGCGACCACTTTGGCAACTTCCTGCAGGCTTGCCGCGGTCGGAATTACAAAGAACTTAACGCCGACGTCCGTGAGGGGCATCTTTCAGCCGGTGTCAGCCACCTTGGCAACATCTCGTACTACCTGGGCGAAGACAACAAGCAGTCGGTCAAGCAGATTCGTTCGATCGTGTCCGACATCAAGAGTCTGGACGACAACGATGAGACTTTGAACCGAACCGTTAAGCACCTTGAGAAGAACGGTGTTGATCTTGGGAAGTACCCAATGTCCATGGGGCCGAAGCTTGAGTTCGATCCGGTCAAGGAAACATTCGCGAATAACTCAGCAGCCAACGCGATGCTGACACGCGAGTACCGTGATGGTTTCGTTTGCCCCAAGCCGAGTGAGATTAAGGTCAAAGAGAAGGTTGGGTAGATAGACAAAGCTTGCCGAGCCATGTTGGCCCAGGAAACGTAACCGACTGAGGCTCTCAGTCGGTGCCCGCTATGCGATGAGTTGCAGGTTGACCGACTCAAGGGCCTGACTTGGCGACATTTGAGTTACCATTGGCTCAAGACCTGCGAAAACACGTCTTACCGGCTCCGCGACGCCTAATCTGAGTTCCGCCATCGCGCCGATATCTGAGCAGCGGAACGTTGCTTTGCCACATTCGTGCGGCTGAACTAAAGTCCGTCATTCAACGCGGCGTGATCTCGCGCCGTTGGACGTACGGATGCCACACACAACTGCGGATTAGTCCGCAATCAGGAATAGCATGGCGGATCAGGAAACGCAGAAGCCTCGGCAAGGAAACCAGCGAGGCCCCAAGAAGGACGGCGAGCAACCTCGTTCGAGGAACCCGTTCGGACCGTTCACCTTGCTGTTGGTGATTGGGCTGTTTATCTCGCTGATATTCATGTTCAACTCGCCGACTTATTACGGCTCTCAGGTTAAGTACAGTGAGTTCCTGGAACAGCTGGAAAAAAACAATGTGAAGTCGGTCGTGTTTGATGGCGAAGCTATCAAGGGCGAATGGAAAGAAGTCTGGGAACGCGATGGCCAGAAGTTGCAGGCGAACTTCAACACGACATTGCCGCCGATGCAGTTGGAAGATCGCAGCCTGCTGCCGCGTTTGAAAGAGCTGGGCGTCGATACGAAAAGCGAACCGGCCGGTATCGGTCGGGCGATGATTCTGAACCTTGTGTTGTTCGGAATGATGATGGCGTTCCTGTGGTTCATGATCAGACGGAACTCTGATCCCATGGGCGGCGGCATGATGGGTTCGTTCATCAAGAGCCCCGCGAAACGGTTTCAGGCCAGCGAACAGCCGACAACATTCGACGACGTTGCCGCGATGGACAACGCGAAGTTAGAACTTCAGGAAATCGTCGAGTTCCTAAAAGACCCCACGAAGTTCACCAAGCTGGGAGCTCGCATTCCCAAGGGCGTTCTGCTGATGGGGCAGCCGGGAACCGGTAAGACGTTGCTGGCTCGAGCGACCGCCGGTGAAGCTGGCGTTCCGTTCTTTTCCATCAACGGTTCTGAGTTCATTCAGATGTTTGTTGGCGTCGGTGCCAGCCGTGTTCGTGACCTTTTCCGAACCGCGAAAGAAGCGTCGCCGTGTATTGTGTTCATCGATGAAATTGATGCCGTCGGCCGCGTTCGTGGTGCCGGCGTTGGTGGTGGTCATGACGAACGCGAACAAACGTTGAACCAAATCCTTGGTGAGATGGACGGGTTCCAGCAGGGTGAAACGGTCATCGTGCTGGCCGCGACCAACCGTCCGGATGTACTTGACCCCGCACTGTTGCGGCCGGGTCGGTTCGACCGTCACATTGCCGTTGAGAAACCCACAAAAGAAGGCCGTATCG